>NZ_JABBXF010000080.1 GCF_013030945.1 Streptomyces morookaense
GCAGTGAGTGCAGCCAAGAGGCTTGAGATGCTGTCCCGGAACCGTGTCGGCTCCGTGGCAACTCGGAGAACACTACGCATCGGGTACACCCGTGTCAACCCGAGTCGGCACCCGCCTCGTTGGCCTCGTTCCGCCCGCTCAGTCCAGGTCCCGCAGCCGTCCGCCCGCGTCCGGCTGGGTGGTCTCGACCCGGCGAAGAAGCCGGATGAGCATCTCGCCGAGCCGGCCGCGCTCCTCGCCGGAGAGGTCCTGGAGCAGCTCCTCCTCGAAGACCGTCGCCATGCGCATGGCCTCCAGCCACTTGGAGCGGCCCTCTTCCGTGAGGCCGACGATGACGCGGACCCGGTTGTTCTCGTCGCGTTCGCGGGTGACGAGGCCTTCCGCGACCATCCGGTCGATGCGGTGGGTCATCGCCGCGGGGGTGAGCCCCAGTCGCTTGGCCAGGTCGCCGGGGCCCAGGCGGTACGGGACGCCGGCGAGGACGAGGGCCTTGAGGACCTCCCACTCGGCGTTGCTGATGCCGAGCTCGGCTGTCTGGCGCCCGTAGGCGACGTTCATACGCCGGTTGAGTCGGCTGAGCGCCGAGACGACCTTCTCCACCTGCGGATCGAGGTCCTGGAACTCGCGCTGGTACGCGGCGATCTGTTCTTCGATGCTCGGCTCGGCCGAGCCCGGTGTGTCGGGCATCCCCGCAGTATCCCACGACAGGTTCGCGTTAAAGCCCTTGGACGTGTACTCTTTAGCTTCGAACTTTACTGTTGAACTCTTCAGGCCTGGACTGTCCGTGTCGGGCCTTCTTCCTAGGGGGTGAGTGTGACCACCGCGATGGGCGCAGCACTGCGTCGGATCCAGCTGGGCAACGCGCTGAGCGCGTTCGGCAACGGCTTCACGATTCCGTTCCTGTTCATCTATGTGTCTCAGGTGCGGAATCTCGGTGCGAGCACGGCGGGCGTCGTGCTCGCGACGTTCGCCGTGGCCGCTCTTGTCGTGCTGCCCTTCACCGGCCGGGTGATCGACCGCCGGGGTCCGCTGCCTGTGGCCGTCGTGGGTGGTGTCGTCGCCGCCATGGGCTCCATGGGGCTGGGGCTCGCGGACAGCAAGGTCCTGGTGGTCGCCGCTGCGGCGGCGCTGGGCTCCGGTATGGCCGTGATCCAGCCGTCTCTGGCCACGATGATCGTGTGGTGCTCGACGACGGCCACCCGTTCCCGTGCGTTCGCGATGCAGTTCTTCATGAACAACCTCGGTCTGGGCATCGGTGGCCTGCTGGGCGGGCAGCTCGTGGACACCTCGGACCCGTCGAGCTTCGTCCGGCTGTTCGCGATCGAGTCCGTGATGTTCCTGGTGCTCGGTGCGACGGTGGCGACCGTGCGGCTGCCGAAGGTGCCCAGGGTCGACGACGCCGTGCCGACCGGGCGGGACGAGCAGGACGCTGCGGGCGGCTGGCGGGCTCTGCTGGCCGACCGGGCCATGGTGCAGCTGTCGGTGCTGGGCTTCGTGATGTTCTTCGCCTGCTACGGGCAGTTCGAGTCGGGTCTCGCGGCGTTCGCCGTCGAGGTCACGCGGATCTCGCCCGCGACGCTCGGCATGGCCCTCGCGGCGAACACGGCGGCGATCGTGCTGGCACAGTTCGTCGTCCTGAAGCTGGTCGAGCGGCGCCGGCGCAGCCGGGTGATCGCGCTGGTCGGGCTGATCTGGACGGTGGCGTGGCTCGCGGCCGGGGTGTCCGGGCTCGTCCCGGGGGTGCACGGGGTGGCGACGGCGCTGCTGATCTCCACGTACGCGCTCTTCGGCGTCGGCGAGTCCATGCTCTCCCCGACGCTGGCGCCGCTGGTGGCCGACCTGGCCCCGGCGCGGATGGTGGGGCAGTACAACTCCGCCTTCGCCCTGGTGAAGCAGCTGGCGCTGGCGATCGGTCCGGCGGCGGGCGGTCTGATCGCCGGGGCGGGGATGTTCGGGGTGTACATCGTGATGCTGGTCGTGTGCTCGCTCGGGATCTCGGTCCTGGCGCTGCGGCTGGGCCGCCGGCTCACAGCCGCGCAGGACAACCCGGTGCGGGCCGCGGTGGTGCGGCGCTCGGTGCCTGCCGAGAGTGCCGAGTGTGCCGGGAGTGTGGACGACCGGATGCCCGTATCCGTCTGAGTGGTCTGACCCGTCTGCACCTGTTGCTCTGAGATGCCTGTGGCCCGGAAACGCGAAGTTTCCGGGCCACAGGCATCTCCTATGTCTTGCCGTGTCCCGAGGGCAGTGCGAATTCGCACCAGACCGCCTTTCCGCCGCCCGGGGTGCGCCGTGAGCCCCAGGACGAGGCGATGGTCGCGATGATCGAGATGCCGCGGCCTGCCTCGTCGACGGGTTCCGCGCGGCGGCGGCGCGGCAGGTGGTCGTCGCCGTCGGTGACCTCGATGATCAGGCGGCGGTCGGTGCGGCGCAGCCGGAGCCGCATGGGGGGCGTGCCGTGCTGGAGAGAGTTGGCGACGAGTTCGCTGGCCGCCAGGACGCCCAGGTCGCGCAGGTCGTGGGGGAAGCGCCAGCTGGCGAGGACGCCGGAGGCGAAGGCGCGGGCGCGGGGTGCTGCTTCGACGCCGCCGAGGAGTTCGAGTGCGGCGTTGTGGAAGAGCTCGGCGTCGTGGCCGGTGCGGGCGGGGTGCTGGAGGACGAGGACGGCGACGTCGTCGTCGTGGTCGGCGGTGACGCCAAGGGTGCGGATCAGGCGGTCGCACATGACCTGGGGCGATCCGGTGGCGCCGGCGAAGGCGCGTTCCAGTGCGGCGACGCCGTCGTAGATGTCCTCGCCGCGCCGTTCGACGAGGCCGTCCGTATAGAGGACGGCGCTGGAGCCGGGGACGAGCGGGACCGTGCCGGAGGTGTGCAGCCAGCCGCCGGTGCCGAGCGGCGGGCCGGTGGGTTCGGCGGCGCGGCGGACGGTGCCGTCGGGGTCGCGGACGAGGATGGGCAGGTGGCCGGCGGAGGCGTAGACGAGGCGGCCCTCGTTGGGGTCGTGGACGGCGTAGACGCAGGTGGCGATCTGGGTGGCGTCGATCTCGGTGGCGAGGCCGTCGAGGAGCTGGAGGACCTCGTGGGGCGGGAGGTCGAGGCGGGCGTAGGCCCGTACGGCCGTGCGGAGCTGGCCCATGACGGCGGCGGCGCGGACACCGCGGCCCATGACGTCGCCGATGACGAGGGCGGTGCGGCCGGCGCCGAGGGTGATGACGTCGTACCAGTCGCCGCCGACGGCGGTGTCCTTGCCACCGGGCTGGTAGGTGGCGGCGACGCGGAGGTCGTCGGGCTGTTCGAGTTCCTGGGGGAGCAGGCTGCGCTGGAGGGTGACGGCGGCCTCGCGCTGGCGGCGCTCGCTGGCGCGCAGCCGTTCGGCGGCCTCGACCTGGTCGGTGACGTCGGCGGCGAAGACGAGGACGCCGGAGCGGCCGGGCTCGCTGCCGCCGGCGACCTGGATCGGGGAGCAGGTGAAGGTGTAGTAGCCGTGCCGGGCGTCGGCCGTGGTGACGCGGCGGGACTTGACCGTGCGGGGCTTGCCGCTGCGCAGGACCTGGTCCATCAGCGGGAGCAGGCCGAGTTCCTGGAACTCGGGGAGGGCGTCGCGGGCGGGGGCGCCGGGGGTGCGGGGGCCGAAGAGTGCGGCGTAGGCGTCGTTGACGTAGGCGATGCGGTGGTCGGGGCCGTGGACGACGGCGACGAGTGCGGGAACCTTGCCGAGGATGTCGTGGACGGGCAGCCCGTCGAGCGCGGGGGCGGGGGCGGCGCCGGGTTCGGTGCCGGGCCCGGGCGGGCTCTCGGCGCGGGCGGCGGGGACGGAGCCGCTCGCGCCGGCCGCGGCGGGCACGGGCTGTGGGGGCGTGGCGGAGGTGCGTTCGGCGCGCGCCGCTGCTCGGCGCTGTGTTCCGGGGAGCCGGGCGCTCCAGCGGGTGAAGTTCACTGAGGATTACCTCGCGGAGTCGTTCCGGATCAGCTCGGCGACGTGGGGTGGCTGAGCCGTCTGCCCGGCTCGGGGGCGCGGTCGGCGGTGCGGGGCCCGGGCCCCGGGGGAGTGCAGCAAACGTCCGAAACCTCATGATTATTACTCTTCGCAAGCACGAACCCACTCATGGTCACACGTCCAGTGTGGCCGACGGGACCGACATCCGTCAGACGCCGGGCCAGGCGGAGGAGTTCCGTGCTCCTGCCGCCGTCCGTCACCTGCTTCAACTCGCTTCCGGGTGACGCCCGGTGCCCGCCGCGAGTTCGAACTCGGCGCGGGGGTGTTCCAGTGAGCCGAGCGAGACGATCTCACGTTTGAACAGCCCGGCGAGGCACCACTCGGCGAGGATGCGCGCCTTGCGGTTGACGGTGGGGACGCGGCTGAGGTGGTAGGCGCGGTGCATGAACCAGGCGGGGTAGCCCTTGAGCTTCTTCCCGTAGACCTGTGCGACGCCCTTGTGCAGTCCGAGCGATGCGACGGAGCCGACGTACCGGTGGCGGTATTCCTGAAGGGGCTTGCCGCGCAGTGAGGCGAGCACGTTGCCGGCGAGGACCCTGGCCTGGCGGACGGCGTGCTGGGCGTTGGGGGCGCACTCGGTGCCGGGCTGTTCGGCGGTGAGGTCGGGGACGGCTGCCGCGTCTCCGGCCGACCAGGCGTGCTCGACGCCTTCGATGCGCAGTTCGGCCGTGCACTTGAGTCGCCCGCGCTCGGTGAGCGGCAGGCCGGTGGCGGCGAGGACCGGGTGGGGTTTGACGCCGGCGGTCCATACGAGGGTGCGGGTGGGCAGGCGTGAGCCGTCGCTGAGGACGGCGATGCGGTTCTCGCAGGAGTCGAGGCGGGTGCCGAGGCGTACGTCGATGTTGCGGCCGCGCAGCTCGCGGACGGCGTAGCGGCCCATCTCCTCGCCGACTTCGGGGAGGATCCGGTCCGTTGCCTCGACGAGGACGAACTTCAGGTCGTCCGGGCGGAGGTTGTGGTAGTAGCGCGCGGCGTAGCGGGCCATGTCCTCCAGTTCGGCGAGGGCCTCCACGCCCGCGTACCCGCCGCCGACGAAGACGAAGGTGAGGGCGGCGTCGCGGACCTGGGGGTCGCGGGTGGAGGAGGCGATGTCCATCTGTTCGAGGACGTGGTTGCGCAGGCCGATGGCCTCCTCGACGGTCTTGAAGCCGATGCCGTGGTCGGCGAGACCGGGGACGGGGAGGGCGCGGGAGACGGAGCCGGGCGCGAGGACGAGTTCGTCGTAGGGGATGTCGATCGTGCCGGTGCCCTCCTCCTCCGCGGCGAGGGTCTTGACGGTCGCGGTGCGCGCGGCGTGGTCGACGGCCGTGGCCTCGCCGACGACGATCTCGCAGTCGCCCAGCGTGCGACGCAGGGGGACGACGACGTGCCGCGGCGAGATGGATCCCGCGGCGGCCTCGGGGAGGAAGGGCTGATAGGTCATGTACGCCTCGGGGTTGACCACCACGATCTCGGCCTCGCCGCGCCTGGCCTCCCGTTGGAGGTGCAGTGCGGTGTACAGGCCCACGTAGCCGCCGCCGACCACCAGAATGCGCGCCGGTTCCTTCGTCAAGGCTGCCCCTTCATGGTCCTCTTCGTGGTCCCCGCGCCCTGCGCCTGCCCCGCACTCCTTCCCATGACGCACCCGTGGCCGGGGTTTGTCCACAGGCCCTGCGAAATGTACGACTGGCGCCGGAGCTGATCCCTCCGTGCGAACGCCCTGCTGAGCGCATACGTATGCGCAGGTCAGAGGGGTTCGGACGGGGTGGCGGGGGTGTGTGGAAGCGGAGGAGACCGGGCCCGTACTCCAATCGGGGACGGGCTGTGCGGAACTACCCCCTTCTTTCTTGACCGGGGCTCAACTATGTTCGTACTCCGTCGGGGTGTCGAGACGTGCCCCGGCAGTCAGGGCGGGGAGTCTCCGGGGGGAGACGTCATAACCGGGGGAACGTATGCACATTCAGAGCTCTCATTGGTCTGCGTCCGCTGCTGTCGCGACGCCTGACGGTGCTTCCGGGCGCAACACGCCGCTGCGTGTGGACGCCCAGCGCAATCTCGAGCATGTCCTGCGCGCGGCTCGCGAGGTCTTCGGCGAGCTGGGGTACGGGGCGCCGATGGAGGACGTGGCGCGCCGGGCCCGGGTCGGTGTGGGGACGGTGTACCGCCGCTTCCCGAGCAAGGACGTCCTGGTCCGGCGGATAGCCGAGGAGGAGACGGCGCGGCTGACCGAGCAGGCGCGGACGGCGCTGGGGCAGGAGGACGAGCCGTGGTCGGCGCTGTCCCGGTTCCTGCGCACGTCGGTGGCGTCGGGCGCGGGCCGGCTGCTCCCGCCGCAGGTCCTGCGGGTCGGTGTGGACGTCGAGTCCGAGGAGGCCCGGGCGGGCCAGGAGCGGCTCCAGCCGCACGTGCAGCCCGGTGCACCGGAGCGGCCGGTGCACGCTCCGCAGGTCGCGGCGCAGCCGGCCGCGGACCGGGCGCGGGTGCCGCAGCAGCGGCAGCCGGGAGTCACGGGTGGCCAGTTGCACGAGCTGCGGCTGGTCGAGCAGCGGCCGTCCGTGGTCGAGGAGCGGAGCGATGCAGGTGCTGCGGCCCTGCTGGATGTCGTCGGCCGGCTGGTGGAGCGGGCCCGCTCCGCGGGTGAGCTGCGGCCCGATGTGACGGTGGCGGACGTGCTGCTGGTGATAGCCACGGCGGCGCCCTCGCTGCCGGATGCGGCGCAGCAGGCGGCGGCGTCCTCGCGACTGCTGGACATCCTGCTGGAGGGGCTGCGTTCGCGTCCCGTGGCGTGATCGCGCGCGTACCTGCGTCGCCATTGCACCCGGAAGTGGGGAAGGCCGTTCGCCGGTCTTCCCCGAACGGGTGAGCATCTGGGCTCTCCTGTACGAGTGATGCTCGGACGAGTGGTTGCTGTTCCGGCTCTGCCGCAAATGCACCCCTGTGTGCCAGTCTTACCCGGAGTACGGGTGTGCAGGCGTGTACAGGAGCCTCCGTTATGGGAGTTGACGGGCGGAAAGAGCGGCACGGGAGAGACGAGGCGGACGAGCCGCCTGATGCTCATGCGCCCGGGCGTCGGGAGCAGCGGGGCCATGTGCCCGGCCAGGGCCGGGCGTTGCCGCCCGGCTCGTCCGGCGCCCCGGGCTCTGTCTCCTCTCCCCCGGCGCTGCCTCCCGGGCCGTCGTCGGACGGTCCGTCCGCTGCTGCTGCGGGAGTTCCGCAGCAGCGGGACGGTGCAGAGATGCCGCCGTCGGACCTGGAGCTGGTCGCGCAGATGCGCAGCGGCGAGGGCACGGCGTACGAGGAGCTGTACCGGCGCCATGCCGATGCGGTCCGCCGCTATGCCAGGACGTGTTGCCGTGACGAGCACACCGCGGAGGACCTCACCCATGAGGTGTTCGCCCGCACCCTGCAAGCCGTGCAGGGCGGGGCGGGCCCGGAGACGGCGGTCCGCGCGTATCTGCTGACCACGGTGCGCCGGGTCGCGGCAGCTTGGGCGCGGACGGTCAAGCGGGAGCAACTGGTCGAGGATTTCGCGGTCTTCGCCTCGTCCGCCGAGCGCAGGCCCAGTGCCGCCGACGAGGACACGCTCGACCTGGGCGCGGACGTACGGGCCATGCAGGAGGCCGAGGAGTCGCTGGCCGTGCAGGCGTTTCGCAGCCTGCCGGAGCGGTGGCAGACGGTGCTGTGGCACACCACCGTGGAGGAGGAGCCGCCGAGCGAGGTGGCTCCGCTGCTGGGGCTGTCGGCCAATGCGACGGCCGTGCTCGCGCTGCGTGCCCGCGAGGGGCTCAAACAGGCCTATCTGCAGGCCCATGTGAGCGCCTCGCTCACCTCCGGCGGCGACTGCGCGCAGTACGCCGACCGGCTCGGCGCCTACGCGCGGGGCCGGCTGCGGACGCGGGCCGAGCGCGGAATGCGCAGGCACCTGGAGAGCTGCGCGCGGTGCCGCATGGCCGCGCTGGAGGTCGCGGACGTCAATGCGCGGCTGCGGTCGCTGCTGCCGGTGGCGGTCGTCGGCTGGTTCGCCGCGGGGTATTCGCTCAAGGCCGCTGCGGGGCTTGCGGCAGGGGCGGCGAGTGCAGCAGGTGCGGCGGGCGCCGCGGCGTCGGCCTCGGCGGCCGGGGGGAGCAGTGCGGGTTCGGGCGCGGGTTCGGGGGGCGGCGCGGCGGCGTCGTCGCTGAAGCTCGGCATTGCGGTCGGGGCCGTGCTCACCGCGGGCGGTGTGATGGCGTACGCGCTGGTGGGCGGTTCGTCCGCGCCGGTGGAGAGCCCGCGGGCCGTCCGGGCGGCGACGGCCGCGCCGGTGACGCCGGCTCCCGAGTCGGAGCCGCCGGAGCGGCCGTCGCCGAGCCCGACGTGGGGATCGGTGGCGATGGCGCCTGCGGTGCGCCCGTCGTCGACGCCGTCGTCACGCGCCGAGCGGGCGCATCCCCCGGCCACGCACCGCGCGACGCCGCGCGCCACACCATCGGCCTCCCTGCCGCGTCCCAAGCCGTCCCCGACGCCCTCCCCCTCGGTCGGGCCGTCCTCTCCGCCCGCCGGGCTTCCGGTGGTCTACCGGCTCGACGAGCTGACCTACGAGGACATCGGTGACGGCACCAGGCCGGAGATCCGGCTGGCCGACAGCGACTGGCTGTGGCAGCGCCAGGGCCTGCGGGTCGGCGGCAGGGAGTACCGCGACGGGGCGAGTGTGCACGCGGATTCGTCGGTGGCCGTCGAACTGAACCGCTCCTGCCGGACGTTCGACGCGGTGGCAGGCCTCGACGACATGTCGATGGGGTTCGGTGCGGTCCGGTTCTCCGTGTACGCGGACGGCGAGCGCCTGTGGAACTCCGGGGTGGTACGGGGCGGGGATCCGGGCGTCCCGGTGCGCGTCCCGCTGACGGGTCGGCAGACGATCCGGCTGACGGTGGAGCCGGTTTCGGCGGCCGACCGGGCCGCCGTTGCGGACTGGGCGCTGGGGAGGCTGACGTGTGACTGACCGGCCGGCTGCCGGTCCGCGCGCCTAGGCCCCCCAGTGCCCCGGCCGCACCAGCCCGTCCGGCAGCTTCGTCGCCGCATCCCCCTTGGCCGCGTTCAGCTGCGGCTGGGTGAGGAAGAAGCTGCCGGTCAGGTCGGCGCCGGAGAGGTCTGCATCGCGCAGGTCGGCCCCGATGAGGTCCGCGCTGCGCAGGTCCGCGCCCGACAGGTCGGCGGCGATGAGGTATGCGCCGCGCAGATTGGCGCCACGGAGGTCGGCGCCCTTCAGGCGAGCGCCCATGAGGTCCGCTCCGCGGTGGTTCTTCGCCTTCCGGCCCACGGCTCCCCGCACCAGCTCGCTGGTGCGCAGCAGCAGCACGTTGACGTCCTGCCGGTGGGCGGCGACGTCCAGCTCGCGCAGCGCCTCGGGGCTCTGGCCGGCGAGACGCTCGGTGGTGGCGAGCAGCTTGCGGAGGTCGGCGTGCACCGGCCGGGCCGCCGGGAGCGTCAGCGCTTCCGTCAGGTACCACAGCAGCTCGTGCAGCTGCCGTACGACGGGGAAGACGGCGAACATCTGCTCCGCGGTCCCCCGGTCCTGCCTCCAGTCGCGCCCGCCGAAGGTGTCCTGGGAGACCTTCTGGCCCGCGCCGAAGCAGTCGTAGACGGTGCAGCCGGGGAAGCCCTTGTCCCGGAGGCGGGCGTGGATGCCGCAGCTGAAGTCCGTCTGCAGGTTGGAGCACGGCTTGCCCGCGTCCTTGGTGACCGCGAAGTCGGCGGAGGCGGCGAAGGGCAGTGCGACGCAGCACAGCCCGAAGCAGTTGCTGCAGTCACCCTGCAGGACGGCGAGGGCGGTCCGGTCGGCTTCGGGCGCCGCCGCCCCGTGGCCCGTGCGCTGGTCCGCACGCTCCCGGAAACGTTTCTCCGAATGCTCCGGACGTTCAGACCTCTCAGAACGCTCCGGACGCCCCGGGCGCTTCCCGCCCCGCTTGGCCGGACGCTCCGGGCGCTCGGAGCGCCGCCGCTCCGGACGTTCAGGACGTCTCTCCGCACGCTTCTCGGACACTGTTCCCGTCCCGTCCCTGTTTCCCCGTGGATCCCCGGCCGCCCGGCGGCCGCAGCTTCCATTCTGGGACCGGCGTCAAATCCCGGGCCTCGGCGTCACCGTCACCCCGCCCGCCACGGCGCGCTGCCGGGGCGCGGACGGGCCCGTCCAGCAGGTGCCGCGGCGTGCGAGCAGGCGGCGGAGCCACAGCTCCGTGGAGACCAGGTCCGCGAGGCCGTCCAGGGGCAGCGCCTCCCCGCCCGCCGCCGCGCGCAGCGCACCCCGGACGACGCGGGCCTCGACCAGTCCCGCGTCCGCGAGGAGCGGGGTGTCGAAGAGGGCGAGCAGTGAGCTGAGGGAGGTGTGGAGCCCGGCGCGCACGGCCGCCGCGTGGGAGGCGTGGGAGGTGGCGCCCCAGCCGGCCGGCAGGTCCCGGATGCCGGCACCGGCCAGGACCGCGCGCAGCACCGAGGCGCGCGCCCCGGGCTGTACCCGGAGCGCCTCGGGGAGCGCGCGGCAGGCGCGTACGACCTGGTTGTCGAGAAAGGGGGTGTGCAGCCGCTGGCCGCGGATCTCCGTGGCCTGTTCGAAGATGCGGTGGTCCGCCGCGTAGCGGGCGAGGGCTGCCGCGGCGCGTCGTTCGCCGGGCCGTTGCTGCAGTGCTGCGGGCCGGAGGGCCGCGCCGTGGAGGCGAACCGATACTTCGGCGAGGGCCTCTCCGGTCAGCCAGCGTGCGGCCGGTCCCGGCCGTACCCACGTGAGCGCGGCGAGCGAGGCGTCGACGGCTCCTGTCGTCCCGCCGCCCGGGCCCGCCGCTCCCGTCGGACGGAGCAGCCGTGCTGCTGCTTCTTCCAGTCCTTCCCGGTACGTCATCCGTGCGAGCCGGCGTGCCGCCCGGTAGACGGTGAAGGGAACGAAGAGGGAGTGCGCGGAGGGGCCGTCGGCGCGGGCCAGTGCGGAGACCGGCCGGAGCAGGTGACGCCTGCGGCGGTCCATCAACAGGTCGGCCAGACGTGCCGGATGAGCGTCAAGTACTTGTCGGGCGCCATGTCCGACGAAGTGGTCCGCGCTGCCGGCGGCCAGCCGTCGGCGGTGGCGTTCGGCGGTGACGAGCGAGGGGCCCGGTTCATCGGTCAGCGGGCCGCGGTCGAGGTCTGCGTACGGAAGGGCCTCGGCCCCGGCGGCGACGACCACGTGGTGCAGCCGCGGGTTCGCGGCGAGGGCGCGGGCCCGTTCGAGTTCGGCCTCGCGGGTGCGGACGGGGCCGCCGGCCAGGTCGTTGAAGGTGACGGCCAGGAGGCGTTCGCCCGTGCCGCTGCCGTGTCCGAGCGGTGTGCCGGGGATGCCGGGCAGGCCGGCGGCGAGCAGGGCGAGCGTTGCGGAGGCGCTGCCGCCGGAGAGGTCGGCGCCGATTCCGGGGGCCGGCCCGCTGCCGCGTGCGGTGCGCCGGAAGGCCGGGCCCATGCCGGGGACGGGGCCGGGGTCGCGGTCCCCCAAGGGGTGGGCGGGGGCGTGCCGCGGGGCGGCGAACCGGGCCCGTACCGCCTCGACGAGGGCGTCCCGCACGCCCGACACGGCTTGTTCGGCGGCGAGTTGGGGGGCGGCGACGGCGAGCGAGGCCTGGGGTTCGTAGCCGGTGACGTCCCGTGCGCCGTCGCGCAGCACGAGCGCGTGCCCCGGGGGCACGCGCCGCACGCCCGCGTAGGGGGTGCCGTCGCCGAGCGCCTCCGGGGAGTCGGGGCAGGCGAGCAGTGCTGCGAGGTACCCGATGTCGAGCTGGGCCTCGACGAGGTCGGCGAGCGGAAGCGCGGCGGTGGCGTAGGCGGTGCCGCCGGACCAGGAGGTGTGGAAGACCGGCCGGGCGCCGGCCAGGTCGCCGACGACGGTCAGGCGGCGGCCGACCTGGGCGACGGCGGTGTAACTGCCGGGCCAGGCGGTCAGATGCCGCAATGCGCCGCCGCGGGCGGCGAGCAGTCCGCCGCGCAGGGCGTCGTCGCTCGCGCCGCACCGGCCGAGCACGGCGAGGCGGGTGAGGGAGGCCCCGGCGTGGACGACGCGGATCTCGTCGGGCCGCCAGTCGCCGACGGCCCACAGCGGAGCCGGTCCGTCCCACAGGAGTTGGGCGCCCACGGGCTGCACCGGTCCCGCTTCGGTCCCGTGCGGCGCGGCCCCGTTCCCGGCTCCGGAGGCGGTGCAGCTCCACCCCACCAACCAGCGCATTGCCGCCTCCACAGGCTGTGGACAATCAACAGGTAGCAGTCATCATGCACAGCGAAGCGGCGGTTTCGACATCCGGAAGACGACACCTGGACGCACCGGGAATGCAGTGCGGCGGCCAACTCGCCCGAAACCAGGGTGAAGTGCCGCGCCGTCACGGCTGTGCACGGGCCATGCTGCCACGGGAACGGGCCGCGCCCCGCACTCGTACGCGCGTGTCCTCGAACGCCCGCCACGGCTGGATCCGGCCAAAATCGGGCCGTCCGCTTATCGGGGATTCAGGGGGGCGCACTCGGGCAAGTGCTTCCACAGGCGGCACCGGTGCGGCGCCGACTGCCGTGCGACGCAAGGCGATGGCCGCCGTGCACAGCCGCGCGAGGACGCCCGGGACGCCGCAGGCCCACGCCCGGACGGAAGTCCGACAGATGCCCGACAGGCCCGCAATATGACAGTCCGGGAGGCGCTGACCACCTCCCGGACCGTACCGCCGCCCGCGGGGAATGAGGCGACGGCTTCCCCCAGCCCACTGGATCCAGTTGCAGCGGGCCAACCCACGCTCCTCCATGGAACCGCTCCCGCAGTGGCGCGGACAGAGCGCACGGCAGGCGCACGGCCACACACAACCGGAGCACGTGCCCCTCGATGCACGCACATACGGGCCTGAATCTCGCCATCCGGGACAACACCTCTTAACGGTCGGGATGCGGGGAACTACGCTGGGTTTACGAATGCCCCGTGCCTATGCCGGGGCGGGCGCCGTGTCGTCGAGGGGTGCGCATGTCCAGGGAGCCGCGCGGACCGAACGAGAAGCTGGGCACCGTTCTCGCCCTCGCAGGGATCAGCAACGCCGGCCTGGCCCGACGGGTCAACGACCTTGGTGCGCAGCGGGGTTTGACCCTTCGCTACGACAAGACATCCGTCGCCCGATGGGTCTCCAAGGGCATGGTCCCGCAGGGCGCCGCCCCCCATCTGATCGCCGCCGCGATAGCGGGCAAGCTCGGCCGCCCCGTTCCGCTGCACGAAATCGGCCTCGCCGACGCCGATCCCGCGCCGGAGGTGGGGCTCTCCTTTCCGCGCGATGTCGGCCAGGCGGTGCGCAGTGCCACCGAGCTCTACCGGCTGGATCTCGCCGGTCGCCGTGCGGGCGGGGGCATTTGGCAGAGCCTGGCCGGTTCCTTCTCCGTCAGCGCGTACTCCACGCCCGCCTCGCGCTGGCTGATAACGCCTGCCGACAGCTCCGTCGCCCGCGAACCCCTCCAGGTGGTCAGGGAGGGCGGGACGGGCAGCGGCGACAGCAGCAACGGCAGTGCGTCCGGCGCCGGATGCTCCGGCCCGGACTGCGGTTTAGTGCAGCGTGTCGGCCACAGCGATGTGACGAAACTGCGCGAGGCGGCGGACGAGGCCCGCCGCTGGGACTCCAAGTACGGTGGCGGGGACTGGCGTTCGTCGATGGTGCCGGAGTGCCTGCGGGTGGACGCGGCACCGCTGCTGCTCGGTTCGTACAGCGACGATGTGGGGCGTGCCCTGTTCGGCGCCACCGCCGAACTCACCCGGCTGGCCGGGTGGATGGCCTTCGACACCGGTCAACAGGAGGCTGCGCAGCGGTATTACATCCAGGCGCTGCGCCTGGCCCGGGCGGCGGCCGACGTCCCGCTCGGCGGCTACGTGCTCGCGTCGATGAGCCTGCAGGCCACCTACCGCGGTTACGCGGACGAGGGCGTGGACCTCGCGCAGGCCGCGCTGGAGCGCAACCGCGGCCTGGCCACGGCCCGGGCGATGAGCTTCTTCCGGCTGGTCGAGGCGCGCGCCCACGCGAAGGCGGGGGACGCGGCCGCCTGCGGGGCGGCGCTCAAGGCCGCCGAGGGCTGGCTGGAGCGGTCGCGCCCGGGGGACGCG
Organism: Streptomyces morookaense; assembly: GCF_013030945.1. Classification (GTDB taxonomy): domain Bacteria; phylum Actinomycetota; class Actinomycetes; order Streptomycetales; family Streptomycetaceae; genus Streptomyces; species Streptomyces morookaensis. Next base: position 14,085 of record NZ_JABBXF010000080.1, read on the forward strand.
GACCCGTCCTGGCTCGACTTCTACACCCAGGAGCGGTTCGCCGCCGACGCCGCCGAGTGCTACCGCGACCTGCGCATGCCCCGCCAGGTGCAGCGCTTCACCGAGCAGGCGCTGGCCCGTCCCACCGAGGAGTACGTGCGCTCGCACGGCCTGCGGCTGGTGGTGTCGGCCGTGGCCGAGCTGGAGTCGGGCAACCTGGACGCGGCCTGCGCCGCGGGAGCCAGGGCGGTGGAGGTCGCCGGACGGATCTCGTCGGCGCGCACGACCGAGTACGTGCGCGACCTGCTGCACCGCCTGGAGCCGTACGGCCACGAGCCGCGGGTGGTCGAACTGCGCGAGCGGGCACGGCCGCTGCTGGTCGCCCCGGCGTGACGGGGCGGCCCGCCGGCGCCCGGCGGGTGGTTGAACGGCGGCCGGAGCGGGAACCCCAGGTCATGGCCGTGCGTCAGCAAGATCGATGACCGGGTTTCGGCCCATTGTCAGTGGCACACGTCATCATGGGAACCGTGGGCGCGGGGACGGGCACGGTTCAGACGCGGGACGGTCGCGGGGAGGTGGCGTGATGGCGGCGGCGTACGACTGCGATGTGCTGGTCGTCGGGGGCGGGATCGTGGGCCTCTCGACGGCGTATGCGCTCACGCGCGCCGTGCCGGGCACGCGGGTCGTCGTGCTGGAGAAGGAGAGCGGTCCGGCCCGCCACCAGACGGGCCGCAACAGCGGAGTGATCCACAGCGGGATCTACTACCGCCCCGGCTCGCTCAAGGCACGGTTCGCGGTGCAGGGCGCGGCGGAGATGGTGAAGTTCTGCGCCGAGCACGGCCTGCCGCACGAGGTCACGGGCAAGCTGATCGTCGCCACCGAGCGCGCGGAGTTGCCCCGCCTGCACGCCCTGGTCCAGCGCGGCCGGGCGAACGGCATCCCGGTCCGCGAGCTGGGCCGCGCCCAGATAGCGGAGTACGAGCCGCGGGTGCGGGGCCTCGGGGCCATCCGTGTCGGCACGACGGGCGTGTGCGACTTCGGCGCGGTGGCGGAGCGCCTGGCCGGACTCGCGGAGGACGCGGGGGCGTCCGTGCGGTACGGCGCGGAGGTGCGCGTGATCGGCCGGCGCGGCTCGGCGGTCGCGGTGCGCACGGCGCGGGGCGAGGTGCTGCGGGCGCGGGCCCTGGTCAACTGCGCGGGGCTGCACAGCGATGCGGTGGCCCGGATGGCGGGTGACGATCCGGGGGCGCGGATCGTCCCGTTCCGCGGCGAGTACTTCGAGCTGCGCCCGGAGCGCACGGACCTGGTCCGCGGCCTGGTCTATCCGGTGCCGGACCCGGCCTTCCCGTTCCTGGGCGTCCACCTCACCCGTGGCATCGAGGGCCATGTGCACGTGGGGCCGAATGCGGTGCCCGCTCTCGCGCGCGAGGGCTACGCCTGGCATGTGGTGCGCCCGTCGGAGCTGGCGGGGACGCTCGCCTATCCCGGCACGTGGCGGATAGCGAGGCGCCACTGGCGGTACGGGGCGGGCGAGGTGCAGCGCTCCCTGTCGAAGCGCGCGTTCACGGAGACGGTGCGGCGACTCCTTCCGGAGGTGACGGAGGACGACCTGATACCGGCCCCGTCCGGGGTCCGGGCGCAGGCGGTGCTGCGGGACGGCTCGCTGGTGGACGACTTCCTGTTCGCGGAGTCGCCGCGAATGGTGCACGTGCTGAACGCGCCGTCGCCGGCGGCGACGGCGTCGCTGCCGATCGGGCGCGAGGTGGCACGGAGGGTGCTGGCGGGTCTGTGAGCGCCCCGAAGGGGCGCGAGGCGTTGACATATGCGGTTCCGCCGCGTGGGCGCGAGCAACCACAACCGACCCGCAGCTGACGCGCGACGCTCACCGCGCAGGCGCATAGACCCGCACATAGTCGACCACCATCTGGTTGGGGAACGGAGTTCCCCCGTCCGGTGCGCCGGGCCAGTCGCCCCCGACCGCCAGGTTGAGCAGCAGATAGTGCGGGTGGTCGAACACCCACCGCTGCCCGCGCCGCAGCTGCCCCGACCGGGCCGTTCCGTACACCTTGCCGTCCAGCAGCCACGTCACCTTTCCGGGGCTCCAGTCCACCCGGTACGTGTGGAAGTCGTCGGACAGGCTCCCGCCGTGCAGGCTCATGTGCTGCTCGAGCCCCTTCGCCACGTATCCGGGGCCGTGCACGGCGCCGTGCACGGTGCAGGGCTGGTGCCCGAGGACCTCCATCACGTCGATCTCGCCGTTGCCCGGCCAGGCGACCCGGTCGACGTTGGCCCCGAGCATCCAGAAGGCGGGCCACATCCCCTTGCCCTTCGGGACCTTGATCCGCGCCTCGAAGCGCCCGTAGGCCTGGGAGAACTTGCCCTTGGTCGTGATCCGCCCGGAGGTGATGTCGCAGGGCCCGACCGTGCAGTGCATCCACGGCAGCCGTTCCCGCCGCGCGCTGATCACGAGGTGGCCGTCGCCGTCCAGGGCCACGTTCTCGTGCCGGTCGGTGTAGTACTCCCATTCGTGGTTGCCCCACTGCGGCTCGGCGCCGCGGTCGAAGCTCCACTTCGCGGGGTCGGGCCCGCGGTAGGAGGGCCCCCGGAACTCGTCCGCCCAGACGAGCCGCCAGTTGCCGCGCTCGCGTGGGGCGGCGGCGTCGTCGCGGGAGCCGTCGGCGGGCTGCCCGACGTGGCAGCCGGAGAGCAGTCCGGCGGTGACCAGGAGCGTCAGCGCCGAGAGCCGGGCGGCGGCGGGAAGAAAGCGCGGCCCCGTACGCCGTTTCGTCCGCCCTCTCGTATGCGTGCGCCCTCTCGTACGTGATCCCGTGGGTGATCCCGTACGTGTTCTCGTAGGCGATCTCATTGCGAATGTCCGTCTCGTGCGGGTGCGGGCGCCCTGGCGGGCCGAGCGAGAAGGATCGTAAAAGCTGACATATCAGACTTTGGGTGTCGACACGGCGAGCCCGGCCCGGAGTGCCCCGTGCGGCTGCCCGCAGCCGGGTCCCGTCCTCCGGATCCGGGCCCAACGGCCCGGGACGCCGCGATCGCCGCGCCCGTAGACTGGCAGGACTGTGTCCGAGAACCTCACCCCCACCCAGTCCGCGCCCGTCCCGGCCCAGGCTCCCGCCCGTGCGGAGCAGCCCCGCAGGGACCGGTCGGAGCCGATGTTCCCCGACGGCCCGGTGGCGGACCCGGCGGGTTCGCACCACGAGCGCCGCATCCGCTCGTTCCAGCCGCGCCGCAGCCGGGTCACGCCCGGACAGGGCGAGGCGCTGCGCCGCCTGTGGCCCACGTGGGGCCTCGACATCGACGGGCTCAGCCGGCTGGACCTCGGCGAGCTCTTCGGCGACCCGGCGCTGCCCGTCGTCCTGGAGATCGGCTTCGGCATGGGCGAGGCCACGGCGCAGATGGCGGCGGCCGACCCCGGCACCGGCATCCTGGCCTGCGACGTCCACACCCCCGGCCAGGGCAATCTGCTGAACCTCGCCGAGCGGGGCGGCCTCACCAACGTCCGCGTGGCGAACGGCGACGCGATCATCCTCCTCCGCGAGATGCTCGCCCCCGATTCGCTCGCCGGCCTCCGCGTCTACTTCCCGGACCCCTGGCCCAAGAAGCGCCACCACAAGCGCCGTCTGATCCAGCCGGAGTTCCTGACCCTGGCCGCGTCCCGTCTCGCGCCGGGCGCGCTGCTGCACTGCGCGACGGACTGGGAGCCGTACGCCGAGCAGATGCTGGAGGTCCTGACGGCGGCGCCCGAGTTCGAGAACACCCAGGCCGACGGCGGCTTCGCCCCGCGCCCGGAGTTCCGCCCGCTGACCCGCTTCGAGGGCCAGGGCCTCGACAAGGGCCACGTCGTCCGTGACCTGCTGTTCCGTCGCAAGGCGTCGTAGGGGCCGGGCACTTCGTTAGGGTCAATGGGTGCATGAGTCCCTGCCCCCGTACCCGCAGCAGCCGCCCCAGCCCCTGCCGGGCGGTGTCCGGCACTACCGGCCCCGCCGGGCCCTGTGGGACACCCTCTGGGACAACAAGGCGGTCCGCGCGGGCGGGCTGATCCTGCTGCTCGCGCTCTGCGGCCTGATCATCCTGGCCCTGGTGCGCGAGCAGACCGGCACGGAGGGCTTCCTCGTCGGCCTCGGCCTGGCCGTCCTGCCCGTGCCGCTGCTGATAGCGGCCTTCCGCTGGATGGACCGCGTCGAGCCAAAGCCCTGGCGCAACCTGGCCTTCGCCTTCGCGTGGGGCTCCTGCGCGGCCACCCTCGTCGCGATCCTCGCGAACGGGTTCGCGACGAAGTGGCTCATGAACACCATCGATGTCACCGACCGCGCACGGGCGGCAGGCTGGGGCGCCACCTTCGTGGCCCCGGTGGTGGAGGAAAGCGCAAAGGCGGCAGCCGTCCTCCTCCTCTTCACCTTCCGCCGCCGGGACTTCAACGGCCTCCTCGACGGCGTCGTCTTCGCCGGCATCACGGCCACGGGCTTCGCCTTCACCGAGAACATCCTCTACCTCGGCAACGCGTTCGCCTCGGACCAGAGCTTCGGCCACGAGGGTCTGCCGTCGACGACGGCGGCAACGTTCTTCGTCCGCGTCCTGATGTCCCCGTTCGCGCACCCGCTCTTCACGTCGATGACGGGAGTGGGCTTCGGCATAGCGGCGTCACTCGCGCCGCGCCGACGGGTGTTGAGGGCGGTGGTCCCCGTCCTGGGCCTCCTGACCGCCATGACCCTGCACGGCATCTGGAACGGCTCGGCAAGCCTGCCCGGCCTGGGCTTCCTGGCGGTCTACGGCCTGTTCATGGTGCCGGTCTTCGGCGTCCTGACGTGGCTGACGATCTGGTCCCGCCAGAACGAACTCCGCACACTCCGCACCCACCTCCCGGCCTACCAGGCCGCGGGCTGGCTGACATGGCCGGAGCCGCTGGCCCTCTCCTCGATGCGCGCCCGAGGCATAGCCCGCGACACGGCCCGCCGCCAGGGCGGCGCCCCGGCGGCGCGTGTGGTGGCGGAGTACATATCCTTCGCGACGTCTTTGGCCTTCCTGCGCCAGCGGGCGTACCGAGGGCTGGGGCTGGAGGACTTCGGGGTGCGGGAGCAGGAGCTGCTGCACCACTTGTGGGTGCGGAGGGATGTGGCGCAGCCGGCGTTGGCGGTGGCGGCGGGGGTGGGGGCTGGTGTGGGGGTTCCGGCGGCAGGGGCGGTGCCGCCGGGGGCGTACGGCGCGCCGGGGGCGGCGCCTTGGGCTTGGCCGGGGGCTCACGGGGCGGGGTGGCCGCCGGGGTGAAGGTGAACGCGCCTCTCTGGACGGCACTACCCTCGGAACCGTGCCTGACGAGACCGAGTGGACGCCCCCTGAAGGATCTTGGGCCTCATCAGCTGCCCGCCGCCGCAACATGCAGGCGATCCGTAACAGGGATACGAAGCCGGAGCAGCTGATCCGGCGCCTTGTACACGCCCAGGGCCTCCGCTACCGCGTCGCGGCGAGACCGCTCCCGGATCTGCGCCGCACTGCAGACCTCGTCTTCCGCCCGGCCAAGGTCGCCGTCTTCATTGACGGCTGCTACTGGCACGGCTGTCCGGAGCACTACGTGGCGCCCCGGACCAACTCGGGCTACTGGTCGGAGAAGGTAGCCCGCAACGTCGCGCGCGACCGGGACACGGATGAACGACTCATTGCTGCGGGCTGGATGGTGCTCCGGTTCTGGGAGCACGAAGCTTCAGACGCTTGCTGCCTCAAGATCATCAACACTGTCCGAAACCGACGCGCTGAGCTCGGCCTCCCGCCGAGCAGCAGGGACTAGATCAGCCTCGGCTACGGCTGGACACGAACCTTGCTGGCCTCCCGGTCGGAGAACGGCAGCGATAGCCCTTCCCACAGCCTCGGCGACTGGCGGCGGAAAGGCGTTGCCTACCTGACGGTAGCGGGCCGTCTTACCACTGCCCTCGAACTTCCAGTGCCGGGGAAATCCCTGGATGATCGCCGCCTGCTCAACAGTGAGCATCGGCCCCTTTTCCCGGAAAAGGTCCCGTTCGGGTCGGCAATCATCTTTATCGTTGGCAACCCCCATGGCGTCTACGCCCAGGAGAGCCCATGCAGCCTTAGCCCTGCTAGGGCCAAGGTCAGCCCCCCCGTGCTTCTTAGAACCACCGACGAGTGTGGGGGCCTCCGTGCCACGCAGCTTGGCCATCTTCCGCCACTTTTTGAGGGCTTCCTGCCCCTTGGCACCGTGAGGCGCGTACCGCTCCCGCATTGTCTCTTCGAGAGCCTCGGCAACGGTGACGATCTTCTCGCCACCAACCGGCCACTCGAACTTGACGTCCTTCAGGTACCTCTTGTCAATCATGACAAGAATGGCTCGAGGGCGCAGCTGAGGCACCCCGTAGTCACGAGCTTCAATCAGCTCCCAGCCACAGAACTCATACTCGTATCCCTCAAGTTCCTGCACGATCTTGTCGCGCATAGAACTGAACTTCGCATCGAGAATCCCACGAACATTCTCGATCATCACAGCCTTTGGCCGAAGTTGATCTACAAGCTCAAGCATCCGAGGAAAGAGGTCTCTCTCGTCCTCCTCGCCAAGCTGGTGACCCGCAACAGAGAACGGAGGGCAAGGCACGCCGCCTGCGAGGAGATCAAGGTCGCCGGGCCTAAGGCCGAATCCGACGAGCTGCTCGTGCTTGAAAGGGTCAACGTCGTTGACATCTGCCTCTACAACTTGGCAGCCAGCCCAATCAGGGTGATTCTCCACATTCTTACGCAACGTCTTGCACGCATGCTTGTCGATCTCCAGCAGGGCCAGGTGACGAAACCCCGCGTTGTGCAGACCGACCGCCTGGCCGCCGGCACCCGCACAGATCTCGATCGAGGTCAACGGCTCAGTCTCTGGGGCTACTCGGCCGTTGACTCGCACGGCGGACTCCTCCTGGTACAGACGAAGACGGATGCTCAAGTTTCGCAGAGAGAGCAGCGCGCCACTGCCATCCCGTCCAGGAGTCTCCCAGGCGTGGCGAAGGCCGCCCCGAGCAGGGGCGGCCTTCGCAGTTCAAGATTCCGCTTTCTACCTTTTTATCCGCATGTGCTGAAGCAGTGCCGCCATGTCACTGGGAGCAAGCCCCGCAGCCACCGACGGCTCTTCCTGCAGGTCAGACAGCTGCTGCACCGAAGGGTCATCGAGGATCTTGCCCATGAAGTCGAGCTTCTGATCGAGTCGTACTTCCACCACCTGATCGACCGTGTTGCGCACGGCCAGCACCGTCACACGCGTCTTGGTGCCAGGCGCAAGACCGAGGCGGTGGATCCGGTCGAGGCTTTGCAGGAACCGTCCAGCCATGAAGTCACGATCCACATACACAGCGTCATGACAGACGTGATGCAGGCTGATCCCCTCACCCAATGTTGCAGGGTTAGAGATCAGCACCTTGCACGACGGGTCCTCACGGAACCGCCGGAGCTGCTCATCACGATCAAGGGTCCCCCCGTGCACGACAGCCGGGCTGTACGCCTCAAGCAGACGCTCCAGAGTGGTCAGGCTGCGCACGAACGTAGTCCAAACCAGCGTCTTGCGCCCCCGGGCCGCATTCTCAGCGACGATCGCGGCAGCTTCCTTGTACTTCGGCGACAGCTCGTAGTCGGGAAGCTTCTGCATCAATGAGAAAAGCGAGTGGCCCTGCGGGATCTCCAGCGGCGGCAACTGGTAAGCCAACGGCTCGTACCGACTTGCCCCCTCAAGCAGCAGTGCCGGGCTCGTAGCGGCCATGAGCAGACGCAGTGCCGTCTTGCCCAGAGAGCTGAGGTCCTCACGGGCATTGCCGGCCTTAGCCCCGTTCACCACAGCGTTGTAGATCTCGGCGTGCAGGTCCGGCATGTCCAGGTACCTCATCCGCAAATCCATCGGAGGCAGACCCAGTTCCTGCTTCGTTGTCCTGGTAAACAACGGCCGCAGAACAGTGCTTGCATGACTGAGGTCACCCCCGGCCACAGCCTGCGCAACGGTTCGCTGCCCGTGCCCCGGCCAGACGAAGCCCAGCAGGTTCTCCAAGTCCTTTGTCCCGTTAGGAGCCGGCGTACCAGTAAGGATCAGGCGACGCCGCGCAAGCGGGCCGAGGGCCATGCAGGCCGCACCGTACGTCCCCCGCGCACCGAGCTTCATCCGGTGCGCCTCATCAAGGATGATCATCGAGGGCGCCTCCTTGAGCCATCTGGCGAGGTTCCCCAGTGAACGGTCAAGCCGCTCGTAGTTGACGATGAGTACCTCTGCCCAGCGGTCAAGCCCTCGGTCCAGTACATACGGACGCAACGGGGACCTGAAGCACCGACCCGTCTCGTCATGCCACGACTCGTATGCCGACTTTGGACAGACGACCAGAAGCTTCCTCACCGCCCCCTTGGCCTTCTGGGCGGCGTATACGGCAAGCCCTACGCGGGTCTTGCCGGCTCCGGGAACACTGAAGTTTGCTCCGTGCTGGAGCGACAGCAACTTCGCGATATCCCTGCACTGGAACTCACTCAGCTCAGCCACCCACGCATCCCCGAGCAGACTGGGCACGTCGTCCGGGTCGACCCCTTCGTGCTGCTCCTGGCCATCGAGTCGCTTCTTGACCGTTTCAGCATCCTGGATGACCCCAACTACCAGGTCGCGGAGCTCAGGAGCCCAGTCCACGCCGACGTGATGGGGCCAAGCACTGATGTGGTTCAGTCCTGCCAAGAGGTCATCGAGGTCAACTGACACAGACAGCTGGCCAAGCTGGCCGCCCGTGCGGAAACGGGAAGCCAGCTGGACAAGGTCCTCGCGGTACTTCTCGGTCGTCCTCAGAACGACCCTGGTCCGCGTTTCATCAAAGGCAAGATACAGAGAGGTCTCCGCGGCGGCCTCCGGCATCAGGAGCCCTCCGCAGTTGCAGCCGCGAGAAGCCACGCAACCCCGTCGCCCGGGTGGGGAAGTCCCCGGCCCGCCTGCTGAGCAAGCTTGCGGAGACTCCCGCGAAGCCTCAGCACTGCTTCGTCGAATGCCTCCTCATCAAGGCTACGCGTGGCGCGAGCCTGCACCAGGTCGACTACGCACTGATCGATGTCAGCACACGCTTCAGCAAGGCGGGCGGGAGCAAGCTGCTGCCGCTTCCGGACACGAGCATCCCGGCCAGCGGCGTCAATTGCCTTGTCAAACGCGGCCCTTGCACTATCAACGATGTCCTGTGCCTGGCTCTTCTCGCCATCGGGCAGTTCAGACTCCGCGCTCCGGGCGGTGGCCTTGGCCCGCAAGATCTGGTCATTGAGGGCACGAGCCGCCGACACGGCGGACGACGATGCCGGCACTGACATGCCGAGCCCCGGCACCGCGACAGCCTCCTGCTGAACTGCCGCACTGCTCACGTTCAAACTCTCCGGCAGGCTGTCATCCAGATAGCCCTTCTCGAAGAACGTCTCGTCGATATGCCGGATGTCCGTCTTAGCGAAATCCAGGAGGATAGCTGCCAGCCGCCATTCCTTCAGTACCTCGGCCTGGTCCCGGTCAACCGACTCCAGCTTCTCGTAAAGGCGGTGAAGTTCCTTGAGCTTCTCCTGGTCGTTCTCGAAGTCAACCAGCCGAAGGGCCACACTGCCCCCACTCTTGCTGCGATCGATCAGATCCCGGATCGTGCCCAGAATCCAACGCTCCTGAAAATAGGTGCGCTTCTGGATTCGGAACTCCTTGGCGATTGCCTCCGGCGTCCGGCCCAGGGACGCCTGTTCCTCCATGGCAAGGAGGCGGTTAATGTACGTGTAGTCCCGCCGGTGGTCCTCCCGAAGCTGCAAGGACAGCTCAACGGCATTGATGTCCACCCAGGTGAAGGACTCAGGGAGAACACCCACCCGCATGGACTGGGCGCCGATCTCCCTAAGAGCAGCAGCCCTGGTGTTCCCGTTGACCAGAATGCCGTGGCGCGTCACAAGACCCGGATCGTTCTGGCCGAACTTCTGCAGGTCATCCTTCAGCTTGTCGAAGGCAGAATCCCTGCGGTCCGGGTCAGCCGGCTCAGCCTGCAGCAAGAATTCAAGGTACTCCTGGCTTTCCGCAGACCACGGGTCCTTCTCAAGGGCCTTGTCACGCACCGGATTATGGCTGCGCTGCGCACGGATGCGGTGCGTTCCGGGGTTGTAGTAGAGGCCGTTGAGCGGGAGGTCAATCACTTCAACGTGGTACGGCTGCCCGTTCCAGTCAATGGTGACTGACTCGCGGGTGTCCCCCGAACTCTTGACCTCTTCCAGCCGCTTGGCAATCAGCTCGCTAAACTCGGCAGCGCGCGGCGGAGGAGTGAACTCCAGCATACTCTGTCCCATTCCTTAGTTACTCGCCCTCGCCGCCGGTCACGGCCTTTATGAACGCCTCGCGAGATTCCTCCGGAAGCGTCCTGTACATGCCCCACAGCTTCTCGAGCTGTCCCCGCTCCCGGCGATCCGCCGTGATCCACTCCACGAGGACCGTACGCTCCAGCGGCGCGAGCGCCTTCACGTCACCAAGCAGCTTGCCCAGATCAATCTCGCGCCCAGCGCCTGCACGACACTGGTCGCACTCAGTAACGAGCTGCACGGAAGTCGTTCCATCCGCCAAGCGCACCTTGCGGCGCGTCACGCCGAGCTTGGAGGTCGCAACGCCGCCGTCATACACCTCGCCCACACCAATCCCGCAGGTCCGGCACAGGAAGTTGTCGGCCATGAAGACCTTGTCCCGTTCCGCCTTGGAGAGGCTGGTCTTGTGTTTCGGCAGCTTGGCCTGGCCCGGCTTCCAGATCTCTGCGCCCCGGCTGACGTACCGCTGCTCTTCCAGCTTCAGAGCCGGATCATCCCGGTTCGTGTCGATCTGCCATCCATAGTCCCGCAGTTCACGAACCCGCCGGTCGATCTGTGCGACGTCGGGAAACGCCTTCCGCAGCGCGGCCTTGGTGAAGATCTCACCTTCCCCCACCTCCGTTTCCAGCCAGAGGGCCGCCCGGATCCTGCCCCCAAAAGCCTTGTCCTGCCACGACGGCATCACCATCTAGATCCTCCGATCACCTTGTTGCGACGCACTGGCGTCACGCCGCGGGCATCAGAAGACGCTCCGCGACACCGTGTCCCCCCGGATCTCCGGCGGTAGATCCATTGACGCACCGTCACCGAACAGAGGTCCAGCGAAATCAAGTGTTGCGCTGCAACGAGTCAACATGCCGTGCGGCACAATCAGCCATGGGGACCGGCATGACCGAGGGGGGAACACTGATGCGAGCAGGGCAAGTGGGAACGAAGGTCCGCGGGGACTTGCCGCCAGGGAGGCGCAGGCTCCGGGAGACCTTGGTGACGTTGTACGGACACATGGACGCCCCAACGCTGGCCTCCGCTGCGCAGCAGCTCGCCGAGAAGGGTTACTCGAAAGATCCGAGCGAGATATCGCGCTACCTGAACGGTTGGCGGCTTCCACCAGCGAATTTTGTCCTGCGCCTCTACGAAGTCGCCGTTGACCAGGCTGGGGTCGCGGCGGTGGGACTGACCGAAGAAGAACTGCTCAAGGTCCACTCCGACGCCGAGCCGACGCTGTGCAGAACATGCCCGCAGCTGCGCCGGAAGAACCGAGACCTTCGAGGCAAGATCAGAGAGCTCCGTGATCAAAAGGCCGGCCTGGAGGCAGCTCTGGCCAGTGCGGAGTCTCAGCCAAAGATCCTGCCGGTCCACCCGTCGGGTGGGGACCGGCAGGACTTCACCCGCGACGTGGCCGCCGCGATCCACATCGCCAATCGCATGGGCGACCTGCACCAGCAGGGTGATCGGGCCGCCGCGCTCGCGCTGCTGCGGGACACAACGGAGGTCCTGACACCGGCAGAAAGCGCGGCAGCTCTCGTCCTGCTCCGCCAGCAGGAACAAGAACAGCTCGCGGACACCTTGATCCATATCTATGGCAGGGACCAGTCCCACGCCAACGTCATACGTATGGCCCTAGCGCTACATGAGTACGGCCTGCCAGGTGACGCCGGCGCCATACTTCGATCAGCCACGCGGTAACGCCAGCACGGGAAACCTGGGAGGTGCCCCGGCTCAGGACCCGCCCACGACAGTGCGGTTCCGGGCCAGCCAGGCGGCCCGAACTGACCAGCCCTGAACCGAGAGGACCTGGCCCGACTGCGCCGGGAGAACCAGCACAGTCGGGCCAGGCCCCTCACAGGCCACGGCCTTCTTCGCAGTAGAGAGCGGCTGAACGGGCCTCTTTGATCGAGGCAAGGGGGCCGACTTCTGCGCTTTCACCCCCTTCTGCCACATACCCCTTGCGGCTTCCTTGACTACCACGTCGTCAGCGGGCGGCTGTCATCCACCAACGCGCAACTCAGCCTCGAAGCGCTTCCGCGCCTGCTCAAGTGCCATGTCCGAACCGACCCCGTGGGCATGGAACCAATGGAGAAGGTCAGCGATCAATACGGTGGCCGCCTGCTGGGCACCAGCACCCCATGCCGAATTGCCGTGCTGGGTCAGTGAGTCAGTGATCCGGCGCGTCGTCGGTTCGCGTGAGGTGATGAGCGAGCAACTTGAACACCTGCTGCTGACCAACGAGTCGCCCGACGTCACCCTGCAAGTGCTGCCCTTCGCCAGAGGTGCTCATGCAGCAGCCATGGGCAGCTTTATGATCCTCGGCGGGGTTGAGCCGTCACTCGATGTTGTGTACGTCGACATCCACGTCGGGTCGCTCTTCATGGAGAAGGAAGAAGAGTTGGAGCGATACAGACTTGCGTTCGACTACCTGCGCGTCCAAGCGTTGGACATGGCGGCCACCTCCGCCCTCATCAAGCGCGTTCTCAGGGAGATGTGATGCAGGGAGTACCCTCAGCGATACCGAGGGAAGCTTGGTTCAAGTCCTCGTACAGCGGCGCCGGCACGACGGAATGCGTTGAAGCTGCGCACGCGGATGAGTGCACTGGCGTACGTGACTCCAAGTGCCCGCACGGTGTCATTCTTGCCTTCTCACAAGCTGCCTGGAGCAGCTTCATAGGCGGAATACGAGGAGGCGGACTGGGTTGACCCAAACCGTCCTCCTGGTCCGGACGTCGTCGGCAAGTGCATGATTCAAACGCTCGGAGGCGGCGCCCCTCATTGCGCCGTGCAGCGCCAACAGACCCGGACCCCCGTGCCGGGCCCATCGGCGCGCCGGGACGCGCGGCCTCTACCGCGGAGCCGAACCCGATGCCCCCGCCCGCTTCGTGATCGCATCCCCCATCCGCAGCGCCATCTGTATCTGGCTCTCGTCCCTGTGCGTCGGCGTCCACGAGTACACCGCCGTGCGCTGCAGGTCCCGCGTCGCCATCACCGCCGAGTTGTAGCCGTACCGCTCCCCCGTCTTGCCCCACAACGTCACGCCGTTGATCGTGACCGTCTGAAGGCCCTTGCTGTAGCGGGCCGGGGTGCCGTCCACCATGCGCACCTCGGGTGCCGGCATCTCGAACATCTTGTTCAGGGTCGCCTTCGGCAAAACCTTGCCCGGCGTGAACAGGGCCTTGATGAAGCGCTCCAAGTCGCCCGTCGTCGAGATGACTTCGCCCTCGCCCCACGCCTCCGACTGGTTGTACTCCGTCGCGTCCTTCAGCGTGCCGTCCGACATCGCCAGGTAGCCGTGGACGTGCGGGCCGTGGAGCTTCGGGTCGTTGCCCGGGAAGGACGTGTGGTGCAGGCCCAGGGGGCGCAGGATGCGGTCGCCGATGGCCTTGCCGTACGGCTTGCCCGTCACCTTTTCCAGCAGCATGGACGCCAGGACGTAGTTCATGCCCCGGTACTCCTGCTTCGTGCCCGGCGTGAACTTCATCGGCGCGTTCCCGGGGAGGGTGGCCACTATCTGCTTCGGAGTCCAGTGATCGTCGCGGTGGGCGAGGATCTGTTCCGGGGTGTTCTTCTGCTGAGACGGTGGGATGACCTCGCTCGGCAAACCGCTTGTGTGGTCGAGGAGTTGGGAGGCCTTGATCGGGGCGTAGCTCTTCGGCAGCACGCCCGGCAGGTAGTTCTGGATCGGCTTGTCCAGGTCCACCCGGCCCTCCGCCGACAGTTGCAGGACCGCCGCCGCCACGAACATCTTCGTGATGCTGCCCGCCCGGAAGGTGTCGTCCTGGCGTATCGGGGCGCCCGTCCCGCGGTTCGCCACGCCTGCCGTGCCGTACCAGCTTCCCGCGGTGCCGCCGACGCGGAGCTGGGCGGCCGTCGCCTGCGGGTGGTCGAGGTCGGAGACGGCTGCGCGCAACGCGGCGGTGTCGAGACGGGGAAGCGTCGTCGCAGACGTCCTCGGCGCCGCGAGCGCGGTCGGGGCCGCAACGCCCGTGAGGAGGGCGGCAGTCAGCGTGGCGCCCACGAGGGACCTGCGGGACAAGAAGGTCGGAGTCATGGAGATCATGGTTCCGGCGCAGGGCCCGCCCTGCCATCCGGGGCTAGCCCCCACCCTCCCCCGATGTCTCCCCGGGACAATGCTCAGGGTTAGCCTCAGGGTCACCCCACTCTTCAGGGAGGTTTGCCCATGAGGATTCCCGCGTCCCTCGTCTCCGCCACCGGGCTCGTCGGCGGGTACGCCGTCGCCCGGTGGACCGGGAAGCGGCCCCTCGGCGGTGTCGTGCTCGCCACCGCCGGGGCCACCGCCGCGCGGGAGTGGAACGCCCGGGGCGGGGCCGCGACGGCCGCCGCCCTCACCGGGCTCTACGTCGCCGCCTTCGGCGGGTCGCACCCGCTCGCCAAGAAGGTCGGCGCGTGGCCGTCCGTCCTCGGCGTGGCGGGTGCCATGGCCCTCACCTCCTGGGCTGTGACAGAGCGCAAGCGCTGAGCGGCTACGCCGACGCCTCCGTCAGGCGCGCCACCTCCGCCTCCGTGAGCTGCAGGTCCGCGACCGCCAGGAGCGCCGGCAGCTGCTCCACCGTGCGCGCGCTCGCCAGCGGCGAGGCCACCGTCGGCTGCGCCGCCAGCCACGCCAGCGCCACGGTCGCGATCTCGGCGTCGTGTGCAGCCGCAATCTCGTCCAGCGCGGCGAGGACGCGCGGGCCGCGCTCGGACTTCAGGTGCTCGGCCGCCGTGCCCGCACGCGCGCTGTCCACGTCCGCCCCCGGCCGGTACTTGCCGGTCAGGAAGCCCGAGGCGAGTGCGTAGTACGGGACGGCGGCCAGGCCGTGTTCGGCGGCCACGTCCGCCAGGTCGCCCTCGTACGTGTCACGCGACACCAGGTTGTAGTGCGGCTGGATGGCGACGTATTTGGCAATGCCGTTCGCCTCCGAGAAGTTGAGCGCCTCGGTCAGGCGGTCGGCGGTGATGTTGGAGGCCGCGATCTCGCGGACCTTGCCCTCCTTCACCAGGGCGTCCAGGGCCGTGAGGAACTCCTCCACCGGCACCGACAGGTCGTCGTAGTGCGTGTAGTACAGGTCGATGTGGTCGGTGCGCAGACGGCGCAGGGAGTCCTCCACGCCCGACTTGATGGCGTCGGCGGCCAGGCCGCGCGGTTCGGGAACGCCGGCGCCGACCTTGGTCGCGATGACGACGTCGTCCCGATTGCCGCGTGCGGCCAGCCAGTTGCCGATGATGGTCTCGGATTCGCCGCCCTGGTTGCCCGGCGCCCAGGCCGAGTACACATCCGCGGTGTCGATGAAATTGCCGCCGGCGCCGACGTAGGCGTCCAGGACGGCGAACGACTGGGCTTCGTCCGCCGTCCAGCCGAAGACATTGCCGCCGAGCGCCAGCGGGTGGACGGACAGGTTGCCGATCTTCCGGAAGTTGTCAGCCATAACGTGATCAACTTCCGTGGCCCGGCTGCTATTCCGTGGATCCGCCGTTCCCGCTATTCCGCCGGGGCCGGCGCCGGCAAAGGGTCCGCGGCCACCGAGAGCGGTGTGGCGATGTCCTCCAGGGAGCGGCCTTCCGCCCGTACTGCCAGCAGTGCGGCGGTCAGCCCGGCCAGGCACATCAGCGTGGCGCCGATGTCGAAGGCCAGGACGGTGTCGCCGATGACGCCGCTGCTGGTCAGCTGGGAGAAGAGCAGCGGGCCGCTGATGCCGCCCGCTGCCGTGCCCACCGCGTAGAAGAAGGCGATCGCCATCGCCCGGGTCTCCATCGGGAAGATCTCCGAAACGGTCAGATAGGCACTGCTCGCGCCCGCGGAGGCGAAGAAGAGCACCACCGCCCAGCAGGCCGTGAGCGTGGTCGCGTTCAGGCTGCCGGTGCTGAAGAAATACGCCGTGACGAAGAGCAGGACGCCCGCCAGCAGATACGTCGAGGAGATCATGATGCGCCGGCCGAGCGTGTCGAAGAGCTTTCCGAGGAAGAGGGGGCCGAGGAAGTTGCCCGCGGCTATGACGGCGAAGTAGTAGCCCGTGTGCGACGTGGAGACGCCGAAGAACTTGGTCAGGATCGCGCCGAAGCCGAAGGTGATGGCGTTGTAGAGGAAGGCCTGGCCGACGAAGAGCGCGAGCCCGAGAATCGCCCGCCGCGTGTAGTCCTTGAACAGGGTGCGGGCGATGACGCGGAATCCGATGCTCCCGCGCTGGCGGATGGTGATCCTGCCGGTGGCGGGGGGCAGTGGGGCACCCTTCTCGGCCGCGATGCGTGCCTCGATCGCGTCGACCAGTTCCTCGGCCTCCTCGCCGCGGCCATGGATGAACAGCCACCGTGGACTTTCCGGCACCTGGCGCCGTACGAGCAGGATGACCAGGCCCAGGACGACGCCCAGCCCGAAGGTCAGCCGCCACCCCACGGCACGGGCGAAGATCGCCGTGTCGAGCATCAGTATCGACAGCAGCGAGCCGCCTATTGCACCGAGCCAGAAACTCCCGTTGATGATGAGGTCGACGCGGCCGCGGTAGACGGCCGGGATCAGTTCGTCGATGGCGGAGTTGATGGCCGCGTACTCGCCTCCGATGCCGAAGCCCGTGAGGAAGCGGAAGGTGAAGAACCACCAGGAGCTGAACGAGGCCGCGGTCAGCGCCGTCGCGGCCAGGTAGACCGCGAGCGTCACCATGAAGAGTTTCTTCCGCCCGAATTTATCGGTCAGGCGTCCGAAGAAGAGTGCCCCCGAACACGCCCCCGCCACATAGAGCGCGGCCGCCATGCCGGTGACACCGCCGGAGCTGATCGGCAGGCCGCTGCCTTTTTCGGCGAGCCGGCCGGCGATGTTCCCGACGACCGTCACCTCCAAGCCGTCCAGGATCCAGACCGTTCCCAGTCCGATGACAACCGTCCAGTGCCAGCGCGACCAGGGCAGTCGGTCGAGTCGCGCGGGCACGGACGTGGAGATGGTCCTCGCGGTCGTCACACCATCTGAGTGCCCTATTTGAAGCAGAACATTCTCGGGCAAATGTGCGGGCGAGCGGACGTACGAATGTGCGAAGCGGTCGAGGGTCCGATGACGGCTGAAGGCCCTTGTCTACGGCTGGAGGCCCTTGTCCCGCAGCCACGGCAGCGGGTCCACCGGCCCGCCGCCGCCCGGCCGCACCTCCAGGTGCAGATGCGGACCCGTGACATTGCCGGTCGCGCCGACCCGTCCGATGACATCGCCCGCCGCCACCTTGCCGGACGTGACCACCATCGACGACAGGTGGCAGAACCACAGCTCCGTGCCGTCGTCCTGGGTCAGGACGATGCGGTAGCCGTACGCACCCGCCCAGCCCGCCTGAGTGATCGTGCCGCCGCCGACCGCCTTGACGGGCGTGCCCGTCGGAGCGGCGAAATCCTCGCCCGTGTGATTCGCGGACCACATGTTTCCCGACTGCCCGAATCCCGCGGTGAGGGTGTACGAGCCGACCGGAAGAACGTACGAACCGTGTTCGCTGCGCGACGGCGCCGCGGGCTTCTGCGTTTCGGGACCGGCGGCGTCCGCGGCCTTGCCCTCGGCCTTGTCCCCGGCCTGCGGAGCCTGCTGGTTTTCCTCGGCCTGTTCCTGCGCCTTCGCCTTCGCCGTCTCCTCGGCCGCGGTCTTGCGGTGCGCGTCCTCCGCGGCCTTCGCCTCGCTCTCGCGGGCGGCCTCCTCGGCGGAGTCCTGCTGGTGCTCGGCCTGCTGGAGAATACGGGCCCGCAGCGCTTCGCCGGCGTCCGCGGCGTTCTGCGCCAATGCGGGAGCGGAGGCCGGGTCGTTCACCGGTTCGGATGCTTCGCGCGATGCGGCGGGAGCCGGGGATTCCTCTTCGACCACTCCGAGCAGTTTTCCGGCCATCTCCGGCAATTCCTTCAGGTCCGGTACGTCCGGCACGGATATCGGCGCCGCCGGACGGTCCTGGGCACTCGCCATACCGCCCGCGCCGACCGCCGCAATGACGCCCACACCGAGAACGGCGCCGCTGCGGGCCATCGAGCCGCCCCGCTGTTTGGCGACCCGGTGCCGGCCGCGTGCGGCGGGCGCGGAGTCCTCGCCGGGGTTCCATTCCTCGGGGCCGGCGGCGGGCGCTTGTCCGTACGCCGCGTACGGGCCCTGGGGGTCGTACGGAACGTGCGGAGCATGGGAACCAGCGTGCGAACTGCCGTCCGGGACCGGGCTGTTGGACGCCACGGGGGCGCACTCCTTTCCTTCCTGCTCGCCTACCGGGTTAGCTGACGGGTTCGAGGAGGAAGGTCCTCTACGGTCCGGCTGCTGCCGGCCCGATTCACCCCAGGGGTTGTGGTTCCCCGGTTCCCTGAAGTTGCTGGTCGCGCAGGTGTAGCCAGACGTGCGGGATTCGGCGAAGGCGCACGGTGCCGCCTCTTGCGGCGGTTTGACGACCGCGCTGCGTTATCGAACGTTAATAGACACGGCAGCCGATTTCCAAGCCGAAAGCATGAATTCACGGGGCTCTTGGGCAGGTTTTGCCATGGGGCGGGCGTGCCGCCCAGATCAAGATCGATTACGCACGGTGCGGGTGCCCGCGGCGGATCGCCAGCAGGGCCATGTCGTCCGCCGTCTCACCGCCCGTGTAACACGCGACGTCCTCGGCCAGGGCATCCAGGAGGGCGTCCGGGCTGCGGAACTGGCGGCCGCTCAGGCGGCGCTCCGCGTCGTAGAAGTTGCCGTCCGCGTCGCGTGCCTCCGTCACGCCGTCCGTGAAGAGGAGGAGCGTCGTTCCCGGCGGGAACTCCCACTCCTGGACGTGATCCGGCCACGTGCCGACCTCCCCCATCCCCAGGGGCAGCGCCGCCGGGCCGCGGTGCACCTCGGTGACGCGGCCCGAGGGGTGGAGCAGGAGCGGGGGCGGGTGGCCGCGGTTGACGAGGCGGAGGGACGAGGCGCCGGGCGGTACTTCGGCCAGGACGGCGGTCGTGAAGCCCTCGCTCTGGTCGAGGTTGGCGCGCCGTGCGCCCTCCCTCTGCAACGCGCGCTCCAGGCGCGCCGCGAGCCCCGCGAGCGTGCGCTCCTGCTCGGCCGCCTCACGGAACGCGCCGATGAGGACGGCGACGGCCTCGACCGCGCCGAGGCCCTTGCCGCGGACGTCACCGACGATCACGCGGACGCCGTGCGGGGTGTCCTGGACCGCGTAGAGGTCGCCGCCGATACGGGCGTCGGCGTGCGCGGCCACGTAGCGCGCGGCGATGCGCAGGCCGCCGATACGGGCCGGGGGCGTCGGGAGGACGGCGCGCTGGGCCGCCTCCGCGATGCCGCGCGCGGAGGCGAGGCGGCGGTCGCCGCGGCGGACGACGTGGTTGATGCCGAGGGCGAGGACGCAGACCGTCACGACGGTGACGACCTCGGTGATGCGCTCCCCGATGTCGATGGCGGTGCGGACCGCGGCCAGGCCGAGGGTGGCGACGATCGCCACGGCTGCCGTGACGAGAGTGAGGCGACGGGAGAGGAGGGCGGCAGCGACGAGCGGGGCTGCGGCGAAGAAAGGGGCGGAGGTGTAGTTGGGGGGTGTTAGGTAGTCGAAGACGAGGCCGCCGATGATGAGGACGGCGGGCGAAGCGGCCACCAGGCGCCGGGTTCCGCCACGTGCGGCGGTTGCCGGGGGTGCCGGTGGCGTGCCTCGGGTCACCTGCCCCAGCCTTGTGCCGGCGGCTGGGCTTGGCGAGCGGGGGTGCGCCGAGTGGGGGTCCGCTGCGCGGGGCGGGGCGACTGCGTCGGGGCGGCTGTGCCGGGGCGACTGCGTCGGGGCTGGGGTGGGGGCGGCACCGCCGGGCTGCGCCGCGGGGGTTGCTCGCCGTTGCGGCGGGGGTGAAGAGGCGGGGCGCCTCTTCGCCTCCCGCCCTTCACCCCCCGTACCGCCTCAGGTCACCCCGTGCCGCCTCAGGTCGCCCCCATCACCTCAAGCCGTCGGCCGCCTGCGGTTCTGGCCGCCGTTGTTGCGGCGGGGGCGGCGGCGCGGGCGCGATGTCGTGGTGGACGCCGGGGACGGCGCCGGGGCCGGGGGTGCGATCGTCACCGGGACGCCGCTCGGCTCGCGAGCACCCGTGATGCGGGCCAGCTCCGCGTCCTCCGCGTGGACGCGCGCCACGTTCGGCGTGATCTTCGCCGTCGCCATCATGCGGCTCATCTCGCGCCGCTGCTCCGGCAGCACCAGCGTCACCACGGTCCCCGACTCGCCCGCGCGAGCGGTCCGGCCACCGCGGTGGAGGTAGTCCTTGTGGTCGACCGGCGGATCGATGTTGACGACGAGGTCCAGGCCGTCGATGTGGATGCCGCGCGCCGCGACGTTCGTCGCGATCAGGGCCGTCACCTGCTCCGTACGGAACTGCTCCAGCACCCGGTTCCGCTGCGGCTGGCTCTTGCCGCCGTGCAGTGCGGCGGCCCGCACCCCCTGCGACAGCAGCCGCTTCACCAGGCGGTCCGCCCCGCGCTTGGTGTCCACGAACATGATCACGCGGCCCTCGCGCGCCGCGATCCGGGTGACCGTGTCCCGCTTGCCGTCCAGGTCCGCGACATGCAGCAGGTGGTGGTCCATCGTGACGACCGCGCCCGCCGACGGGTCCACGGAATGCGTCACCGGGTCCGTCAGGAAGCGGCGCACGAGGCGGTCGACATTGCGGTCGAGGGTCGCGGAGAACAGCATCCGCTGCCCCTCCGGGTCCACCTGGTCCAGCAGCCGAGTGACCTGCGGCAGGAAGCCCATGTCGGCCATCTGGTCGGCCTCGTCCAGGACCGTGACGGTGACATCGCCGAGCGCGCAGTCGCCGCGCTGGATGAGGTCCGCGAGCCGACCCGGCGTCGCGACCATGACCTCCGCGCCGCGCGCGAGGGCCTGGGCCTGGCGGCCGATGGACAGACCGCCGACGACCGTGGTCATCCGCAGGTTGACGGCGGTCGCGTACGGCGCGAGCGAGTCGGTGACCTGCTGCGCGAGCTCGCGGGTGGGGACGAGGACGAGCGCCAGCGGCCGCCCGGGACGGGCGCGCCGCCCGGAGACCGCGGTACGGGCCAGCAGCGCCAGGCCGAAAGCGAGGGTCTTGCCGGAGCCGGTGCGGCCACGGCCGAGGACGTCGCGGCCGCTCAACGAATTGGGAAGGGTCGCCGCCTGGATGGGGAAGGGCTCGGTGACGCCCTGCTGCCGGAGCGTGGTGAGCAGCGCCTCCGGCATGTCCAGCGCGGCGAAGGAATCGACCGGCGGCAGCGCGGGCGTCGTGCTCACCGGGGTCTCGAACTCGCCCTGGAGCGGGGCGGCCGGCCGGCGGCGCGCCGGACGGTCACCACCGGAGCCACCGGAACGGGCGGCGGGGCGGGCGGTGCGCGGCGAACGGGACGGACGGGCAGAGCGGGTCATTCGGGAGCCTTCCCTGAAATCCTGAAGGTGGAGGCGCCAAAAGGGCCCGCACCCAGTGGTGCGGGCCCTTTCGCGTCAAGGTGTGACGCAGCGGATCGTCAGATGGTGACGATGTTCTCCGCCTGCAGGCCCTTCTGGCCCTGCGCGACGTCGAAGGAAACCTTCTGGCCCTCGAGCAGCTCACGGAAGCCGGAGGACGCGATGTTCGAGTAGTGGGCGAAGACGTCGGGACCGCCGCCGTCCTGCTCGATGAAGCCGAAGCCCTTTTCCGAGTTGAACCACTTCACGACACCAGTAGCCATGTCTATCTCCTTTGAGGGGTGGGCCCCAGACCGGAACAGACCGGCTAAAAACAAAAATGCGCCATCGGCTACAGATACCGAGGCGCACACGAGTTCATGGGTACCACAATTGCAACTGAGACGATCGTAGCACAGGAGCGCGGGGCGGTGGTGATCTTGCCCCGCGCTCCCGGCCCGGCTTCCCTATAACTCCACGCCCTGCGCGCGGGCGTGCCGGTCCGCAGCCACCTCTGCGTCGGCCTCGTCGAGATACACCTCACACACCAGCCGCCCGTCCGCGGTCATGTTGTGCTCCAGCTCCCACAGGCTGACCTCGCCCCCGCCCTCCAGCAGGAACGCGTGCTCGTAGAAGCGGCACCAGGGGGCCTCGCGGCCCGCCTCGCGCCGCCGCGGCTTGGTGATCAGCGCGATGTGATGGCCGAGCGCCCCCTGGAGCAGCTCGCGCACCACCTCGCCGGGGCCGTCCGTGTTCTCCGCGCGGCGCAGCAGGCGCCGGGCGTGGTCGGGCGAGGCCTCGGAGACGTACTCCTTGCGCGGCCGCGTCGGGCCCATAGCCAGCAGGAGCTCCTCCGCCAGCCAGGCCGGCAGCTCCTCGTCCTCGCTGCCCGGGCCGATGCCGCCGCCGATGCGCTCGTGCACCCGCTGCTCGGCCCGGTCCAGCGCGTCCTCGCGCGCGTACAGCTCGTAGAGGAAATGCTCCTGCGGCCCGGTGTCGTGTTCCAGCTCGTACAGCAGCAGGCTGCTGCCGTCCGCGAGCAGGAAGATGTGCCGGTAGGTGTTGCAACGCAGCGGGCGGCGCTCGTCGTTGCGCTGGCGGTAGGAGCGCAGTTCGGCCTGGTGCATCAGGGCGGTGTTCAGCCGCTCCAGCACCGGCTCGCCGATCTCGAAGCCGTTCTGGGCCCGCCGCAGCAGCTCCGCGACCTGTTGGGCGGGCGTCCGCTCGCCCGCCTCCGCCCCGGCGAGGCGTACGGCCTCGTCCCGGCGCTCCCCCTCGCCCCCGCCCGCTCGTGTCGTCGCCATGCCTCTCGACCTCCCGGCCTTCGTCCGGCCCGCCTCACCCCACCCCGCGCACTTACCGTAGCGGCGCGAACACGGCCCGGGGGCCGGGTTTTCCGCAACTGGCGCCGCGACGGCGGCCGGACGGGCCCCGCCGGCCGGTCCAACTGCCCGTCGGCCGCCTGCTGTTCCATGGCCCCCTCCCCCGGCCGCTGGTACAACCGGGCACATGACCACGACTTCGAACAGCGGTGGCGAGGACTTCGGTTTCGGCGGCCTGCATCATGTCCAGATCTCGATACCGCCGGGCGCCGAGGCACTGTGCCGGGCGTTCTGGGGCGACCTGCTGGGGATGACCGAGCTGCAGAAGCCCGAGGTGCTGGCGGCCCGGGGCGGCTGCTGGTTCCGGGGCGGCGGGGTGGAGGTGCACCTGGGCGTGGAACAGGACTTCCACCCGGCACAGAAGGCTCACCCCGGCATCCTCGTCCACGCGCTGCACCGGCTGGCCGAACGGCTGGAGGAGGGCGGGCACGAGGTGACGTGGGACGGGAACTTCCCCGGCTACGACCGCTTCCACACCTTCGACAAGCTGGGCAACAGGCTGGAGTTCATGGAACGGCGCCCCGCCGCCTGAGCGGCCGGGCGCCGGTACGGATGGTCGTGACAGGGGCTTCAGGTGTGCAGCCGTTCGACGGGCTTGTGCGTGTGCGCCTCGATGTCCATCGCGGCGCTGTGCAGCAGCTGGTGACAGACAGCGGACAGCGCGCGGGCGGTGGCCAGTTCGTCGCCGATGGCGGGAACGTTCTCGTCGGCCGGGTTGCAGCGGGCTGTCCCCTCGCCGACCAACGGGTCGGAGCCACGGCCCTCGAGCCGGGCCTCGGCGTTCACCATGCTGTCGTGCTCATGGATGCTGATCTGGACGTTCCAGGTCTTTGTGCCGGTCATGGGAGAGCCCTCCTTCACGCAGCACAGACACACTGTTCCACTCACCACGCTGTCACGCCCCGGCGCCAGCCGCACCCCGGCGCGGGCTGTGGCCGCCGGGTGCCGCGAACGCCACGAGGCCCAGGCCGGATGCACTCCGACCTGGGCCTCTGCGGTAGGCCGTGTGGGACTCGAACCCACAACCAATGGATTAAAAGTCCCGAGGAGATCGTCCAGGAGGACGAGCCGTAATCCAGCTCAGCGACTCCGGCGCAGGTCAGCACGGGTGTGGCGTCCGGCTGAGACAGGCTCGTCCGAGCCTGTCCAAGGGCGTCCGTGCACGCACCGCTCACGCACTTTGTGAGGGCTGACCTGCGCCTTTGCGCCAGTCGGACCCGCCCGCAACGGGACTGGGAGCCACGTTGCTCCTTCTGTGAAGGAGATGGACAACGACACAGGTCCATGATCGGCAGCGCGCGAATGGGAGGCCGCTATTCCGTAGTGCCGCGGCAGAGGCCCTCGACGCGGAACCACAGGCCCGGGGCGTAGACCGCGTGGATGACGGCTTCCTCTCCTCTTGCGACCCGCAGGATTCTCAGGATGCCGCCGGGAAGTACGTCGTACTGGTAACTGATCTCGGCGTTGCCCTCGGCGGTGTCGTCGTAGGAGATGTCCGCCGTCCGATCGTTCGCGTATTCCTTCGGTGGGCGATTTTCCACCAGTTTGATGAAGACGCTCATGGGCCAACGGTACGGTCCTTTCGCGAGCTTCGCCTTCCGGGATGAGAAGGTCGCGGCACCCACCGTGTGGGACTCTCCTCATGTGCGGGGCAGCCCGGCCGGGTGCGGAGCTTCCTCCACGCGGAGCCCACGCCGATCAGGTCGAGTCGGCGATTCACTGGTGCCCTCAGGTCGCTGACCTGGGGGCATGTGCGGGGGCGTGCACGGACTGTCAGGCTTCGTCGTCCTGCGGGTGGTCGGCCGCCACGCTCCGGCTGGTCGCCAGCCAGGATCGCGCGGGCTCAGCTGGACGCGTGGTGTCGACGGTGAGGTGGAGCCGGGTACCGCCTTCGTGGCCGGCCGGATAGCTGCGTTGCTCAGTGGAATCGAAGCAGCGCCGGAGGACTTCCACGACGCGGCGGGCGGTCTCGGGGGACGCGGCGGTGATGCGAATGTCGGCGCGCCCTGCCGGCGGCACCGGCTCCGCTGGCATGGGGGTGGTGCGTGCGGACGTCATGGTCACTTCCTCCGGCCGGAGAAAAGGCGGAGTCGCCTGCGGTCCCCGTGCGGTTGCTCGTGGCGGTTTCGGGCGCAAAGAGGCCCGGCGGGGCCGATGGCCGACCGCGGGCGGTTCCGGCTCCCGCTGTCGTGCCACGGCAGGGCGCCGCCGCAGCGGAAGTCCGCGATCCTTTCGTCGTGCTGGGCGTTGAGCCGGTGGATCAGGAGAGCTCCCACCGCGATCACGATGAGGGCCACGGCCGGATCTCCACGGTCCCCATATCCCTTGGGCGGAGCGCGGAGGCCCGGTCGGGTGCCCGGCCGGTGGCGGCGCGGTCCCGCCCTCCGTCTCCCACTCCTCTTCGCGGTCCCGTGACTGCGTCGCGTCGTCGGCCGCTCGTTCGTCCTCCATCAGCCGGCTCGCGGTGAGGAGGCTTCCGGGGGTGGTCGCGGCGGACATCAGCCGGGCGGCCGCGGCCGGCCCGGTCTCCGGCGGGATGATCAGCAGGTCCAGGCGGTCCGCGGAGTAGGAGAACAGCAGGAGCTTGTGCGGGTCCTGCTCATTGGTGAACCAGCCCACGTGCACCGTGTGCCCCTTGACGGAAACCTTGCGCGGGATCACGGGCCAGAAGGCCGGATTCACCGTGACGCGGGTGACCCGCCCCCAGGAATGGTCCAGCCTCTCCGCCAGTGCGGGGAGCTCACGGGCCAGGTCGCGAGAGCGGGGCCACCAGGCCCCATCCAGCAGGCCCGACGCCGTCCCCGGCGTCAGGGACAGGCGAGCGGGCGGCGAAGGGGCACGCTCAGCAGCGGTCGCAGAGCCGGTGGTCACGATCATGATGCGGACCTGTCCCCGGGCTCGTCGTCGACTGCCCGGCGTTGTGACTCGCCGGGAACGACACCCGCGTGGAGGCCGGTGTACGAAGTGTTCCCGGTCTCTCCACCCTACTCCGGTAGGCGACCTGCAGACCTTGCGCGACCAGGCAATTTTCGGGAGCGCAGGCGCGCGCGGGTCGAGTGGGCGAGCCCGCCACCAGCCTGCGGAGTACGGTGGGACTACTGCGAGCGGCTCGCCCGGCGACTGCGACGCACCCCGGACGACGAACGAAGACGCCGAACCCTCGGAGGCAGGCGAGCAGGCCATGGCCGATTCCGACACTCCACGCCTCCCCGGACTTCTGCCGGACGCGATCCACCATGCCGTGAAACCCGGGACGGCCCTCCTGCGGCTGGAGACGACACGGGAGCGCGGGGGAATCCTGGACGGCGCGTGGTGGCCGCGCTCCCGTGACATCGGTGCCGAGCTTCCCAGCCTGATCACCGCCCTGACCGAGCACGTCGGCCCCATCACGCGCGTCGGCCTGGACGCGAGCGCCTGGGAAGAGCTCCCGACCCGGCTGATCATCGAGGACCGGGTCGTGCGCATCGATTCCTTCCCGGTCGGTGACGACACGGTCCTCATCACCCGGGGCGAGAACGACCACTTCGCTCTGCTGGTGGTCCCGCCCGACGCCACGCCCGACGCGGCACGCGCCGCGATGGCCAGAGCCGTGCGGGCCGACAACGTCACCCGGGCCGAACAGATCCTCATCGACACCGGCAGCACCCCGCGGACCTGAACGTCGAGGCGACGGCTCGGGTCAGCCGAGGAAGGACAGCCGGACCTGGCGGTCGGGGCCGCCCTGGTCGGTGGTCACCACAACGACGGACTGCGAGGTCCCCAGCTCCAGCTCACCACCGATCACGGGCAGCGTGGCGTGCGGCGGCACCAGAGCCGGGAGCATGTGATCACGGCCGGGGCCCGAACCGCCGTGACGGTCCCGCCAACGGTCGTCCGCGGGAAGAACCTCGCGGAGGGCCGCCAACAGGTCGTTGTCGCTACCCGCGCCGGTCTCGATGACCGCCAGACCGGACGTCGCGTGCGGGGTGAAGACGTTCAGCAGCCCATCTCGCCCGTGAGCGACCTCCCGGAGGAACGCGGTGCACGCGTTCGTCAGGTCGTGCATGGTCTCGGCGGAGCCTGTTGTCACGTCGACAATGCGGGTGGTGAAGGTGCCGGTCATGGTTCACCAGTACCCGCTGTTCGGGAGCAGCGTTGACGGCTGGACGGGTTGTTCCGCGGGGACTCCGGCCGCCCGAACAGCCCCACTGCCCGACAAACCTCAAAAGCAGCCCGATCAGCCCTGTGCGTGACGTGGGGCCGGAACGGGTTGCGCGGTGAGGCCCATCCCTCGCAGGTACACCGTGCCGCCAGCTGACGGCTCGTAGCTCTCCAGCTTCTGCGCCTGCCACGGCCCGGAGCGGGCCGCCACAGTTCTGGAGAAGGGTCCTGGGGCGGCCGTGCCCCCTACCGTTGGACGCCCGACGAGTGGTGGGCCGATCCCCGGCGGTCGCTCGATGTACTCGCCGGAGTCCCCGGCGGGCGGACGACGGTCCGCGACCGCTGGGCGGCGGCTGCCTCAGCCCAATGCCCGGAACTGCTGGCTGCTAGGAGGGATGATGTCCAGGCTCGGGGTTGACGCGGCCACCAGCAGGCACGCGGCAGCCGGGGAGAGGCCGGGCTGGATGAGCTCCACCAGCTCGGGGGGCATCAGATCGATCAGTTCGCCGCCGTGCAGCGGTGACGAGGCGAACGTGGTCAGCCCGGCGGCGCGGGCCTGGACGAGCGGGCCCCAGCCGCCGAGGGACTGGCGGATCGGGCGGTCCATGATCAGGCTGACCGTCCAGGACGGCAACGCCCCCTCCACCGCGTACATGGGAACCCTCTCCGCCGACGGGCAGTGCCTGACCTTCTCCGACGTCGACCTGGCCATCCCCACTGGTGGCGCGCACCCGGCCAGGTGTGTCTGCGTGAGCACCGGCGATGACACCCCCTGGGCCCCACCAGCGGGGAGTTCTCCGTCGGCGGCCAGACCTCGCCGTCCACGACCATCGAGGTCATCTGAAGAACGAGCGGCCTCGCGTCTCCTGGTGACCGGGGACGCGAGCCCGGTGAAGGACCGCAACAGGTGGCTGCGCGCCCACGTGCGGGAATGTCGTTCAGCTCGTCAGTGCGTACCCGAGTCCCTGGTAGACCCATCCGGCGTCGGTCCAGCGGCGGGCGTCGAGGGTGCCGCGTGCGTCCACCAGTCGGTACTGGGCTGGCTTGGCGATGAGGAGTTCGGGGTCGGCGTCGGCGTACTGCGGCCAGTGGGTCAGGTGCAGCAGAACGTCAGCGCCGTCCAGAACCCGCTCGAAGTCGTCGACGCATTCCAGCTCGGGGGCTTGGCGGCGGACTGTGGGCAGGGCCCTGGGGTCGTGGATGGCGACCGAGGCCCCAGCGGCGTGAAGGTCAGCGGCCACGGCGAGGGCGGGCGAGTCGCGGACGTCGTCGGTGCCGGGCTTGAAGGCGGCACCCCACAGGGCGACCCGGCGACCGGCGAGGCTGCCGTCGCACGCCTGACGGGCGAGGGCGACGACACGGCGCCGGCGCCGGATGTTGATGGCGTCGATCTGGTGCAGGAAGCCGACTTCGGGCACCCCGAGTTGCCTGCCACGCGCGATGAGGGCCCGGATGTCCTTGGGGATGCAGGAGCCGCCGAACCCGAGGCCGGAGTCGAGCATCGCGCTGCCGATGCGGGGGTCGTGGGCGAGGGACTCGGCGAGGGTGTGGATGTCAGCGCCGGATGCCTCGCACAGGGCCGCCATCGCGTTGATGAAGGAGACCTTCGTGGCGAGGAAGGCGTTCGCAGCCGACTTGGCCAGTTCCGCAGTAGCCAGGTCCGCGACGACCAGGGGCACCCCGGCCTCGGTCCACGGTGCCCAGACCCTCCGAAGCGTCGCTTCTGCCTGCCCCGCGCACGTGGGGAGGCCGACGATAATCCGGGTCGGGCGGGCGGCGTCTTCGAGCGAGGTGGACTCGCGCAGGAAGTCCGGCGACCACGCCACCGTCACCTGGGCGCCGTCGGGGGCGTGGTCGGCGGCGAGCCGACCCATGCGGGCTGCGGTGCCGACGGGGACGGAGGACTTGCCGACGATCAGACAGCGGCCCGAGGCGCGGGAGGCAAGCGAGGTGATGGCGGACTCGATCGCCGAGAGGTCTGCGCCGAGCCCGCCGTCCTGCTGCGGGGTAGGCACGCACACGAAGTGCACGTCCGCGAACGCGGCGGCCTCCTCGTACGAGCCGGTGAACCTGAGCAGGCCCGAGGCGTGATGCTCGGCGACCGCTTCCCCGAGCCCTCGTTCGTCGAACGGCGCGAGGCCCTGGCTCAGGCGTCCGAGAACTGCGGGTGAGACTTCGACGCCGAGCACCTCGTGCCCGATGGCCGCGAGGGAGCAGGCGTAGGGGGCGCCGAGGCGCCCACAGCCGATCACAGTGACTTTCACGGGCTTGACCTCCGTCTTTGTGTGGCTGTGCTCGTTGGTGGTTGTGTGGCGGGCCACGACATCGCCGAGAGAAAGGCGCTTGCAGTGCGGATGACCGTCATTGGGTGCGGGCACCTGGGAGCCACGCACGCCGCCGCTATGGCCGAGATCGGACACGACGTCATCGGGGTCGATATCGACCCGGACAAGATCGAGACCCTCAACTCGGGCCGGGCCTGGTTCCGTGAACCCGAACTCGATGACCTGCTCGCCCGGCACGTCGGCGGGCGACTGCGGTTCACCACCGACATCCGGGCTGCGGCCGAGCACGGTGAGGTGCACTTCATCGGTGTCGGGACGCCGGACCTTCCCGACGGCAGCGGCTACGACCTCTCGCAGGTCTTCGCCGCCGTCGAAGCCCTCGCCCCACACCTGACCGGCCGGTGCCTGATCGTCGGCAAATCCACCGTGTCGGTTGGCACCACGGCGGCCGTCCGGAAGCTGGTGCACCGTCTGGCTCCGGCCGGTGAGGCCGTCGAAGTCGCTTGGTCGCCGGAGTTCTTGCGCGAGGGTCACGCGGTCGCCGACACGCTCCGGCCGGACCGGATCGTGGCCGGTGTCTCCTCCCCCTGGGCGGAGAAAACCATCCGGGAGGCGTTCGCCCCGATCGTGGACGCCGGTTCCCCGCTGATCGTCACGGACCCGGAGACGTGCGAACTCGTCAAGGGGGCCGCCAACGCCTACCTCGCCACCCGCATCTCGTTCATCAACGCGATGGCGAACCTGTGCGAGGCCACCGGGGCGGATGCGGCCGTGGTCGCCCAGGCCATCGGCTACGACACCCGCATCGGACACCGGGCCATGAGCCCTGGTCTCGGATACGGGGGCGGCTGCCTGCCGAAGGACGTGCGGGCCTTCACCGCCCGTGCCGAAGAACTCGGCGTGGGCGACTCGTTCGCGTTCCTGCGGGGCGTGGACGCCATCAACCGCGACCGCCGGTCGCGCACCGTCGAACGGGTACGGGCGGTGGTCGGCGGGGAGCTGACGGGCAAGAGGGTCACCGTGTGGGGAGCGGCGTTCAAGCCGGGAACCGACGACATCCGCGACTCCCCGGCCCTCGATGTCGCCGACCGCTTGCACGATGCCGGAGCGGTCGTGACGGTCTTCGACCCGATGGCCAACGCCAACGCCCGTGCCGGACACCCCGACCTGGCGTATGCGGGGAGCGCCATCGAGGCCGCCCGGGACGCGGCCGTGGTGCTGCTGGCCACCGAGTGGCCACAGTTCGCCGACGCCGACCCCGAAGCCGTCGGCCAGGCCGTGGCCGACCGCGTCCTGATCGACGCGCGCAGCACCATCGACACCGACCGGTGGGCGATGGCCGGCTGGACCGTTCACCGCCTGGGCAAGGGCTGACCGGTGCCGGGTGTCCCGCGCCTCGTGGGCACGGGACACCCCTGCTTCAGCCACGGCGGCCGGTGATCAGCGCGGCTGTCGCCGTGTACTCGAACCGGCCAGACGGCTCGGCCGCGATCAGCACTTCGCGTAACGCGTCCTCGAAGGCGCGCCGCTGGTCGCCGAGCACTACCGGGGAGGAGTAGGCGTAGGTCAGCTGGGCGCCGATCAGTTCCTCGGTGCTGTACGACACCAGGTGCTCGGCCCGTGTGACGGTGATCTGGTGGAAGGCCGAGCGCCTCAGCACGCTCTCGTGGTCTCCCTCGGGTACCCGGTAGGACTCACGTGGGCCGGCTGCCGGGGCGGTGCCGACGAACCGGGCTCGCACCTGGCCGATGAGCTCGTGCCACCACGGCCGTGGGGCACCGGCGGCGTGCGAGCACAGCAGGGCGACGAACCCGCCCGGTGCCGTCACCTCGTCCAGTTGCCGCAGGACCTGTTCGCGGTCCATCCAGTGGAAGGCATCGGCGGCCACCGCCCCGGAGACCCCACGTACTCCGGGGAGGCAGGCCACGTTCTCCGCGGTGGCCTGGCGCCAGTCGGTGCCGGACAGCCCGCGTTCCTTCTCCTCCGCGCGGGCGGCGTCCAGCATCTCCGGGCTCGGGTCGAGGGCGATGACGTCGACGCCGCGTACGGCCAGGTCCAAGGAGACGGGGCCGGGGCCGCACCCCAGGTCGAGCATCCGGGGGGCCGCCGTGTGCTCGTGGGCCATGGACGCGATCAGGTCCAGCAGGACCGGCGGGTGCGGGCGCCGGTAGCGGACGTACCAGGACGCCGTGGTGGAGAAGATCTCCGAGGGCTTTCGGTACGGGGTGGGGTGGTCGGTCGTTTCGGTCATGGGAAGTGCACCTCCGATGGTCGGTGGTGTGCTGAGCGGCAAGGGCGCCGACAGCGTGGCCGTCGGCGGGCCGCGGTGGTCACTCCTGCGTGAGGTCCGGGAGCGAGATCCCGGAAGGCAGATGCGGGGCCTTGCCGGCGTGCTCCTGGCAGGTCATCAGGCCCAGGCACGCGACGGTGGCGGCGATGCCGAGGCCGTAGACCCAGGCCGCGATGGTCCCGACGAGATCGACGGGCTTGCGGAGCCGTCGACGGGGGTGGTGCTGTGCGTGGTGGCTCACAGGCGCGAGTCCTTCCAGGCATGCGTGATCGGCCCGACACTGAACGTGTGGCCTAGGCCGTAAGGATGCTCGGCCTAGGCCACTCAACGCAAGACCAAGGAGTGGCCTAGTACACTCAACTGACCTAGGCCACACCACACTTGGGAGCCGCCACCGTGAACAACGTTCCGGAATCCGCAAACCCGACCGAGGCCCAGCACCCCTACATGCGCCTCGCGGCCGAGTTCCGCCGCCGTATCCTCGACGGCGAACTCCCCGAAGGCACCAAGCTCCCCAACCACCGCGCCCTCGCTGCCGAACACGACGTTGCCGTCGCCACGCTGCAAAAAGCCCTCGGACAGCTCCAGGTCGAGGGCTACATCCGCACCAGTCAGCGCGGCACCTACATCGCCAACGCGCCCAAGGCCGGGTCCTCCGGCTACGACCGGATCACGCGCGTCCTGCGGACCGGCAGCGTCCTGGGCGACGGCGAGACCGTCATTGTCACCGAAGCCCACCTCATCGTCCCGCCCCTGTACGTCGCCGACATCTTCGACCTCGACGAAGGCGACCAGGTCGTACGCCGCCAGTGGCACACCGGCCGGGGCCAGCAGCGGCTCATGCTCGCGGTCACCTGGTACCCGGCCGAGTTCGCCGTCCTGGTGCCCGACCTGCTGTCCACCGCCGCGGGCAAGGCCCCGGGCCTGCTGCCGCGCATCATCGAAGCCACCGGCCGGCGCCCCGTCGAAGGCCGTGACGACATGCACGCCCGGGACGCCGAGCCCCGCGAGGCCGATTTCCTCGGTCTGAAGACCGGCACGCCGATACTCGCCGGAGCCCACCGCCTGTGGGACGACCAAGGGATCATCGAGTACGGCGAATGGTGCCTGCCGTACCGCCACGTCATCGGCTACGAGTACCGGTTCGACGCCGCCCCCGACCAGAGGTGAGCGATGGTCCGAGCGCCGGTGATGTGTTGAAGCCGATGCACGGATGAAGGCGCATACAGCGAGGCAGCAGCACGGACGGCATGTGGGTTCGCTCACACCACACGGGTGACGAAGTTGGCCCAGGCCGACGGGTGGCGGGCCGAAAACTGTCGCATATAGGAAAACTGTCAGACGGACCTTTATTTTGCCGTTTGGGAGGGCAGCCCACCGGTTCTGCGGCACTGATTCGGACCCAACAATGTCAGTGGTCCGTGCTATTCGCGCGCGTGCGCGCGCAGTCGCGACCGGTCGCGAAGCGATGCACTGGCTGGGGGGACGTGGGGGGACGCTGCTCTTCCATGTCTCCTCTCCCTTTCTTTCCCCACCTTTTTCAGAACAGAGAAGACAGGGGGATAGAGCGTCCCCGCGTACCCCTCCAACGGAGCCGAGCGGGCCAGAGCCTCCACATTCCCTGCTCCCCCGCCTTCTGGGGCGTCTCGTGCCAGCGGGTGACTGTCCCCTGAGCGTCCCCCCTCTTGACCGTGATCGTCCCCCGGGTACACCTGCGCCCCGGGAGCCGTTCGCTTCCCGGGGCGGGGGTCGACCGCTACGCCGCCTACGTCTCAGCGGTGATCGTGTACTTCCTGCCGTTCTTGTTGCTCTTGGAGCGTGTGATGTAGATGCCGCGCTGTCGCAGCGACGGCGCCGCGGTGTTGAGGCACGCGCTCAGCGATGCTGCTGTGCGCGGGAAGGGTTCTCCTGGGCGCACACGCTCGGAGAGGAAACCGTGCAAGTCGGTCATGGTTCCAGACCAGCCTTCGCGCGGAAACGACGGTCCGAGGGCCCAGGTACACAGCGCGACGATGGCCGGATCGCCGTCGAGGACCGCGTCCACGAGGTCCCTTTGGGCTCCGTCGTACGTGCTGGTGCCCGACCAGCCGGTCACCCTGTCGAGTGCGTACAAGATCTCGTAGAAGTCGGCCATGCGGGGGCGGTGGGTGAGATCGGCAGCGGCCTGGGGCAGCTCGGCCCAGACGAGGGCGGCCAGGTCCAGCATCGCCCCGAGGATCTCGGGGTGCGCCCGCTCGTACCCGCCCCACAGGTCCGTGATGGTCCGCCGCTTGGTGATGGGCCTGAGTTCGAGCGGCATCATGCGCTCGGAGAGGTCCGATTTCAGTGCGCCCACGTCGATGCCGGTGAGCAGGATGGGGCGCTCGAAGGCCAGCACGCTGACGTCGTTGTCGCTGTAGAGCGCGCGGCTGACGTCCGCGCTGCCGGTGACCACCCGGCTCAGGAATTCGGAGAGCTTGAGCGGGATGCTCAAAAGGTTGTCGAACGGCAGGGTCCAGCCGGCCGTTGCCGTGACGCTGAGGTCCCTGTCGTTCGTCGGTGCCTGGCGCAGCGGGGTGCGGGGGCCGTCGAGCAGACCGACGAGCATGCGGCCGGAAGTGGTCTTGCCAGTGCCTTGCTCGCCCGTGAGGTAGGCGATCGGCCGGGGAATGCTCGGCCGCAGGGCGGCGAGCAGCCAAGCGACGGCCAGGGGCAGGGTCTTCTCGGTGAACGGCAGCAGTTCGGCGAAAGCCTCCATACCCGCTCGCCATCCGCCCGTAGGGCTTACTGGGAGAGGCAGTCGGCCCACGAGCTTGGTGCGTCGCCACACAGGACCGGTCGAGGGGTCGGGGTAGGTGAGGGTCCACTCGCCGGGGGCAATGCGGACCGACTGACCGTCGGCCCGGCCGAGGTCGAGCCAGGTCACGTTGGGATCGTCGGGGTCGGGCGCGACGCGCAGCCAGAGCTGGGATTCGGGTGCGTCACAGGCCAGCGCGTCGAGTGCGGCGATGGCGTCAGCCAGGGCGCTCTGCGACGGAGGGTGGTTGTAGGTGGTGAGGTAATCACGGATCAGGTGCTGGCGCAGGCTGCCGGAGGCGCTGTGGGCCTTGGCACGCAGCGGGACGGCGATGGCGGGACCGTTCTCCGGGACGGCGTAGGGTTCGCCGTCGCTTTCGTTGCGGAAGTAGCGGAATCCGTTCTCGCCGATGAGGCGGAGCAGTTCGGCCTGCGGCGGCTGCCTGTGCCGACCCTGCGGCGCCCGGCTTTCCGCCTCGGCGTACGCGTCTCGTCCGCCGGGGATGGCAACGAGAGCCCGCGCTATGGCTGCCGCGTCGTACGGCTGGGACATCGTCATGCGGCGGCCCCCAGTGTGCGCGGCTGGCGGGCCCCGGCGGAGAGGCCGGAGCGGATGGCCGCCTGGGCTTCCTTCTCGGGCAGGCCCGCATGGTGGGCAGCGTCGAGCAGCGCATCGGTGACCTGGGCTCGGTCGAGGCCGGCCGGGGTGATCAGGGTGCCCAGGCTGAACGCGGCCCGGTTCAGGGTGTCGTTGCGCGTGCCGGAGGCCGCCTCTGCGACTGCGCGCAGCTCGTCACGTACGGCAGCAGCCACATAGCCGCTGCCCACGCTGCGGCGCGTACGCCAGGGCAGCACGACGCGCGGCCGCTCCGGGCGCACACGGTGTCCGGTGCGGTCGAGGTCTCGGGCGAGCCACACGGGCAGTTCGGCGACCGTCCGGCAGTCGCCTTGCAGCGTGTACCGGCCCGCTCGGGTGGCGGTGCCCGGTGCCACGGCGTACGACGAGCCGGCACGGACGTCGAGCTGCCAGCCGAGCGCGCCGACGAGCGGGCGCCACGTCGTGCCAGCGGGGGCGCGGAACCAGAGGTGCACGCCTCCCGAGGGGGTCCGCACCGTGAAGGTGGGTGTTCCCTCGGGATAGCGGGCGCGGCGCGCTTCGCAGAGCAGGGCGAGGACGTCGCGGCCGTCGTGGATGCTGCCGGGGGCGAGGTCGTCGGGCAGGTCGACTCCGGGGAGCAGTTCGGCGGGATTCTCGGGCGGCTGTCCGTCGTGGCAGTCGATGTCGAGGATGACCAGGCCGGAGGGTCCGGCCGCGATACCGACTCCGGCGGCAGGCATGCGGGCCCACCAGGCGGTGATGCGTTCGGGGTCGGCTGTGGCGGCCAGGACGCCATGGCAGGGGCGGCCGACCTCGATGCATTCGCATCCGTGGCCGTCGTGCTGGACGTAGCGCGGGTTGGGGCGCTCCTTGGTTCCCGAGGAGCATCGGGCGCAGCCGCGCATCGGCACCTTCGTGCCCGGCGAGAGAGGGATCACATGCCAGCCCTGTGCCGCTGCCCACAGGGCGACGCGGCGCGGGTCGGGGGCGGTCGTCGTGCTCAAGCGGCTGCCTCCCCGTCGGCGGGCGACTGCCCGGGGAAGCAGGCGATGGTGGGCGTACCGGAGCGGTGGGTACGCTCGGTCACAGAGGTCTCCTTACCGGCGGCACGGGGCGGGCTTGGTCGTTCGCACCCCGTGCCGCCGCGTTGTTCATGCAGCAGCGGGGACGGAGGCTTCGAGGGCCCCAGCGGATGCGCCAACATCCGCGCGGGGCCCGCCCTCGTCTTCGGGGGCGACACCGAGCACCTCCAGCAGCTCGGCGGTCACGACGCGCAGAGTCCGCCCCAGGCGCAGAGTGCGCACCGGCAGTTCATCGCGCTTGGCCAGGGCGTACGTGGTGCTGCGTCTCAGGCCGAGGGCACGGCCGGCCGTCTCAAGATCAATGGCCGCGGGCAGTGCCAGCAGCTCAGCACGGGTCAGTCCGGGGCTCGTCATGCAGCCGGCTCCCTGCTGTCCCGAGACGCGAGGGCGCGAAGGACCCGCGCGTACCGAAGGGCTGCTTCTCCGCGTGGGGCTCGCTTGCCCTGCTCCCAGCGCCACACGGTCGAGGGGTCGACCTCGCAGAGTTCGGCGATCTCGGAAAGGGTCAGGCGGGCTTCGGTGCGGGCCTGGCGCGCCGAGCCGGACATGGCGGCGTCGCGGACCCACACGAGTTGAAGGACATCGGTTCGGACCATGGTCAGACTGTAGTCGAAAGCTTGCCGGATGGCGATGTTTCACGCTTGATAGGCAATGTTTAGGACCACCTCCCCGAGGGCTCACTCACCCCTTAGCAAACGGTTGGTCCTGACCTTTCACGCTTGATATTCCATACCTTTCACGCTTGATACCTCCACCGCGATCACCGACACCTCCACACTCGCTTGCAGTCGCGACGCATTTCACGACCCGCCACTCCACGCCGTAACCTTGCCGCTTCTTTGCCGATGAGGCAGGATGTAGCCATGCATCCATACGACACCCCCGAGGGGTGGGACTATCTAGCCGTGCCGGGCTGGCCGTACGACCGGTTCCAGGGCAATCCACCGATCGTGGACATCGGCGACAACTTCAAGGTGCCCAGCCACTTCACGGGGATCGCGACCGAGAAGCGCAGCGGCATGACCATCGCTCTGTGCTTTCATGCGGCCCCCGGACGGGGCATGAACCTGGTCGCTGTCATGGGCGCGGATGAGCTCACGTTCCCGCTGGAACTCGCCGTGAAGACCGGGTCGGTCCTCAAGTGGAAGTACGTCGCGGCCATGCAACTGGTCGACGATGAGGCTGCGGTCGATGCCGCCGGGGGATGGAAGCGGTCCGAGGAGCAGCAGGCCCTGACGACGGCACAACGCAAGGAACGGGCACGGGAGCTGCTGGCGCCGTTGCTGGACCAGATGCCCGGGCCGCCCCCGGCGCAGGGTCCGGGAGGACGGCGCAATCTGACTCCGGAGCATCTGGCGACGGTGGCCGAGGTCTACCGCACGGCACATGAACAGGGCCAGCCGCCCACGAAGACCGTCGCCGACCACTTCGACATCTCGCACTCCACGGCCGCCAAGTGGGTCGGCGCAGCGCGCAAGCAGGGGCTACTGGGGCAGGTCCGGAAGGGCTCCAGAGGATCGAACGAGGGGGATGAAGGGTGAAGGGTTCGACGTACCGGCGGTGCCACTGCCGCGACCCGGAGACGGGGAAGTCGCTCGGTGCCTCTTGCCCGAAGCTGAAGCAGAAGCGGCACGGTACGTACTCCCTCCGGCAGGAACTGCCGGCGCGGCCGGACGGCAAGAGACGCTCGTTCGCCCGGGGCGGCTACGACACCAAGACCGAGGCCCAGGCCGACCTCGACAAGGTGCGCGCCCTCCTCGCCCTCCCCGACACCGACGACGCCGAGGGGCAGCACCGAATAGCCGAGTTGCTGGAGAAGGTGGCGGCCGACAAGGCGCCGCTGCCCGACCTCGAAGAGACCCGGCGCAAGTTCCGCACCGGGCAGTCCCTCACCGCACACATCACCGTCGGCGAGTGGCTTGACGAGTGGCTGGCCTCGAAGAAGATCCGGAAGACGACAGCCAACGGGTACACGTCGCACATCCGTGTGCACCTCAAGCCGCGCATCGGGCATCTCAGGCTCGACCGGCTGAACGTCGGCCACCTGGTGGAGATGTTCGACGGGATCACAGACGACAACGAGGTGATCGCCGCAGAGAACCGGG
The DNA here is from genome assembly GCF_013030945.1 of Streptomyces morookaense. Lineage (GTDB taxonomy): Bacteria > Actinomycetota > Actinomycetes > Streptomycetales > Streptomycetaceae > Streptomyces > Streptomyces morookaensis. Next base: position 52,410 of record NZ_JABBXF010000080.1, read on the forward strand.
CCCGGCGTGAGCAGGTCGCGCGCTGCAAGCACGGCCGGCCGGGCGCCCCGAAGGCAGCCGACCGCGCGAGATTGACCGAGGAGCGCGCCAAGCTGGCCGAGATGAAGCCGTTCCGGAAGCTGACAGGAGCGGCCACCCGGCAGCGCATCCGGTCAACGCTGCGGGCCGCCCTGAACGCTGCTATCGCGCAGCAACTCATCACCTTCAACCCGGCCGAGCATGTCGAACTGGAGTCCGGCAAGCGGCCCAAGGCGCTGCTGTGGACCGAGGAGCGGGTACAGCGGTGGCTTGCGACGGGCGAGAAGCCGAGTCCCGTCATGGTGTGGACCCCGGCACAGGTCGGCGCCTTCCTGGACGAAGCCGAGAAGGACCGGCTGTACGCCTTCTTCCACCTGGTCGCCCACCGCGGTCTGCGACGCGGCGAAGGCGTCGGGCAGGACTGGGAGAACGTGGACCTCGACGGTGCCAGTCTGACGGTGGCCAAGGAGCTCGTACAGGACGGCTGGACGCCCTACGAGTCCGATCCGAAGACGGACGGCAGCGCGGGCACGATCGCCCTCTCCAGCGGCGTTGTGGCCGTTCTGAGGGCCCATCGGGTGCAGCAGGCGAAAGAACGTCTCAAGTGGGGCGCGGCATGGGTCGACGCGGGCAAGGTCTTCACGGAGGAGGACGGTTCCTGGCTGCACCCCGAGAAGGTGTCCGAGGCGTTCCGGCGCATCTCCAAGGCGGCCGGACTGCCACCGATCAACCTTCGTGATCTGCGCCATGTAGCCGCGACTCTGATCCATGGAGGTGGCGGAGACATCCACACCATCAAGGAGACCCTGCGGCAGTCCTCGATCAAGCTCACCTCGGACACGTACACGAGCCTGCTCCCCGAGGTCGATCGGGAGGTGGCCGAGGCTGCCGAGCGGCTGGTCCCCCGGGCACGCCCGGCAACGGCTGGAGACACCGCCGCTCACGCATCGCTCACGCAGAAGCCGGAGAATACGGCTTCGCCCCGGCTGGAGAAGCCCAGCCGGGGCGAAAAGATGCAGGTCACAGGTGGTGCTGTGACCTCATCGGGTAGTAGGCCGTGTGGGACTCGAACCCACAACCAATGGATTAAAAGTCCACTGCTCTGCCAATTGAGCTAACGGCCCGCACCCGCAGCATAGCCCGGCCGACCGCCGGAGCCCGAGTCGTTATGGCCCATGCAGTTGCGCGGACGGCCGAAAACATGAGGGCCCGTACGGCATCGGTGTGCCGTACGGGCCCTCAGATCAGCTGCGGGGATCAGCCGTTGCGCTTCCAGCGCGGCTTGTCGGCGCGGCGGTCGAAGCCGGCGCCGCGGTGGTCGTCACGACGGCCGTAGGGGCGGTCGCCGCCACCGGAGCGGAAGCCACCGGAGGGGCGGTCGTCACGGCGGTCGCGGTTGAACGGACGGTCGCTGCCGCCGGAGCGGAAGCCACCGGACGGACGGTCGTCGCGACGGAAGCCACCGGAGGGACGGTCGTCACGGCGGAAGCCGCCACGGTCGTCACGACGCTCGTCGCGACGGAAGCCACCGGAGGGACGGTCGTCACGGCGGAAACCGCCGGAGGGGCGGTCGTCGCGACGGAAGCCACCACGGTCGCCGCCACGGTCGTCACGACGGTCGTCACGGCGCTCCTCGCGGCGGAAGCCACCGGAGGGACGGTCGTCACGGCGGAAGCCACCGCGGTCGTCGCGACGGTCGTCACGACGGTCATCGCGGCGGAAACCGCCGGAGGGGCGGTCGTCGCGACGGAAGCCACCACGGTCGCCGCCACGGTCGTCACGGCGGTCGTCACGACGGTCGTCGCGGCGGAAACCGCCCGACCGGCGCTCGAAGTTGCCCCGCTCGTCGCGGCGCTCGAAGGACGACGTCTGGCGCTGCTCCGGGACGGCAGCGGCGGCGGCCTCCTCCTTGGCGGCCTCGGCAGCGGCCTCCTCGGCCGCGGCCGCGACGGCGGCCTCCGGGTCCTCGCCGCGCTCGCGGGCGGCGCGGGCCAGCAGACGGTCGGCCT
>NZ_JABBXF010000081.1 GCF_013030945.1 Streptomyces morookaense
ACCGCGGTCGTCGCGACGGTCGTCACGACGGTCATCGCGGCGGAAACCGCCGGAGGGGCGGTCGTCGCGACGGAAGCCACCACGGTCGCCGCCACGGTCGTCACGGCGGTCGTCACGACGGTCGTCGCGGCGGAAACCGCCCGACCGGCGCTCGAAGTTGCCCCGCTCGTCGCGGCGCTCGAAGGACGACGTCTGGCGCTGCTCCGGGACGGCAGCGGCGGCGGCCTCCTCCTTGGCGGCCTCGGCAGCGGCCTCCTCGGCCGCGGCCGCGACGGCGGCCTCCGGGTCCTCGCCGCGCTCGCGGGCGGCGCGGGCCAGCAGACGGTCGGCCTCCTCGCGGAGCTCCGTGGCGCGGCGCTGGGCGCGCTCCAGCTCGCGGTTGAGGTTGGCGAGCTCGCGCTCGGCCTGCTTGGCGGCGTTGGCCGCGGAGTCGGCCTGGACCTCGGTGAGGGAACGGGCGCCCGTGATCTTGGCGACGTCCTCGTCGAAGGCGCCGGCACCGCCGACGATGTGGCGCGAGGCGTCGACGCCCGCGTCCTCCATCAGGCGGAAGATCTGGCGGCGCTGGTGCGGCAGGGCCAGCGAGACGACCGTGCCGGACTGGCCGGCGCGGGCCGTGCGGCCGGAGCGGTGCAGGTAGTCCTTGTGGTCGCCGGCGGGGTCGACGTTGAGGACCAGGTCGATGCCGTCGACGTGGATGCCGCGGGCGGCGACGTCGGTGGCGACCAGGACGTTCACACGGCCGCCCTTGAAGTCCTCCAGCACGCGGGTACGCGCGCCCTGGGTCATGCCGCCGTGCAGCGCGTCCGCGCGCACACCGGCGTCGAGCAGCTGCTCGGCGACGCGGTCGGCGCCCATCTGGGTGCGGACGAAGATGATGGTGCGGCCCTTGCGGGCGGCGATGGCGGCGGTGACCGGCGCCTTGTCCTTCGGCTTCACGACGAGGACGTGGTGGGTCATGGTGGTGACGGCACCGGCCGACGGGTCGACCTCGTGCGTGACCGGGTCGACCAGGTAGCGCTTGACCAGCGTGTCGATCTCGTTCTCCAGCGTCGCGGAGAACAGCAGGCGCTGGCCGCCGGTCGGCACCTGGTCGAGGATCTCGGTGACCTCGGGCAGGAAGCCCATGTCGGCCATCTGGTCGGCCTCGTCGAGGACGGCGACCTGGACCTTGTCGAGCGAGGCGGCGCCGCGGTCGATGATGTCGCGCAGGCGGCCCGGGGTGGCGACGAGGATGTCGACGCCGCGCTCCAGCGCGTAGATCTGGTTGCCCATGGACGTACCTCCGCAGACGACCTTCATCTTCAGGCCGAGCACGTCGCCGTACGGCTGGAGGGCGTCGGCGACCTGCATCGCCAGCTCACGGGTCGGGGTGAGGATCAGACCGCGCGGGCGCTTCTTCTCGGTGTGGCCGCCGGCCAGGGTGGACAGCAGCGGCAGACCGAAGGAGAGGGTCTTGCCGGAGCCGGTGCGGCCGCGGCCGAGGATGTCCTTGCCGGCCAGGGCGTCCGGGATGGTCGCG
>NZ_JABBXF010000082.1 GCF_013030945.1 Streptomyces morookaense
GCGGCCGAGGATGTCCTTGCCGGCCAGGGCGTCCGGGATGGTCGCGGCCTGGATCGGGAAGGGGGTGGTGACACCGTTCTGCGCCAGCTTGCGGACGACCGCGTCGTCCAGGCCCAGGTCGGCGAAGGTGATGGTGGGCTCGGTGGCCTCAGCAGCCTCGGTGGCCTCGGCAGCGGCCTCGAGCTCGTCGAGAACGATCTCGTCCGCGGCGGCGGGCATGACGGTCTGGTCAGTGGAAATGGACATGCGAAATGCGAAACCTTCCGGAGTTTCGGCACGCGCCCAAGCTCCGTGTCGGCTTTCGCAAACGACCGCCTCTATGCGGTCAGCCACGGCAAGGTAAGGAACGCGCCACACGGCGCGCTTCTGTCAGGCGCCGGGCAAATGGGATCAAACGATCTACCACCATACGCACCTCGGGCCGTCCGGCGCAAGCCGCCTGTCCATGGCCTGCGCCACAATCCGGCCCGCCGGACGCCACGGCTACGACGCCGGCCCGGCCTTCGGCCCCGGCTGCGGGGACGGCGGGGCCGAAGACTCCGGCGCCGACGACGCGGGCGAGGACGGCGAGCCGGCGGGCGGCGTGGGCGGCCGGTCCGGCGGGGTCGGGCGGCCGGGAGCCGGCCCCGTCTGGCCTCCGGCCGGCTTCGACGGCACGGGCTTGCCGGGGCGCGCGGCGGGCGGTGACACACCGGGGGTCGCGGACGCCTCGGCCGACGGCGAGGCGGACCGGCCGCCGCCCTTCGCCGAGGGGCTCCCGCTCGCGCTCCTGAGCGCCTTGGCGTCCGCACGGCCCGGCCGGTCGCCCGGCAGCCGCACCGCGCCGTCCGCCTGCGGGCCCGACTCGCGCTGCCGGTCCGTGCCCGAGGGCGCGGGGCGGCCCGGGTCGCTCACACTCATGCAGCCGCCGAGCGCCATGGCCGTGACGGCCACGGCCGCGATGCGGGTGAGTGCCGAGTGCGCTGAAGGGACGCGCATGGAGGACCGCCTTCGGGTCGCGGGGGACAGGCGACCTGCCCAACTGGCCCCGCCCCGCCCAGGACACGCGCGGCCCGCCGCGGTGCGATCCGAACAAGCCGACGCCCCGCACCCCTCACCCGTAACCCAGCGCGTGCAGCCGTGCGTCGTCGATCCCGAAGTGGTGGGCGATCTCGTGAACGACCGTCACCTCCGCCTCGTGGACGACCTCTTCCCGCGTGGCGCACATCCGCAGGGTCGGGCCCCGGTAGATCGTGATGCGGTCCGGCAGCACGCCCGCGTACCACTCGCCGCGCTCGGTCAGCGGCGTCCCCTCGTAGATCCCGAGGAGCTCCGGGTCCGAGGCGGGGGGCTCGTCCTCGACGAACACCGCGACGTTGTCCATGAGCCGTGTCAGCTCCTGCGGGATCCGGTCCAGGGCCTCGGCGACCAGTTCCTCGAAGTCCTCGCGCGTCATCTCCAGCACGCCCGCCATTGTCCGGCACGAAGGCCTCCGGCGCCCGGACCCGGCGGCCCCCGGAGGCCGTCCCCGGAGGCCGGAGGCAAACCGTTTTGGCGTTAGGTCCCTGCATCCCATATGCTTCTCACGTCCCCGAGGCGCTGCGAAGCGACAAGGTGGGCCAACAGCCCTCATCGTCTAGTGGCCCAGGACGCCGCCCTTTCAAGGCGGTAGCACGGGTTCGAATCCCGTTGGGGGCACGCAAGATCCTGTGCGAGACTTGTTCTCGCACAAGCTTGGTCCTGTGGAGCAGTTTGGAGTGCTC
>NZ_JABBXF010000083.1 GCF_013030945.1 Streptomyces morookaense
CCGCATCGATCCGCAAGGAGTACAAGGAGTACCGGCATGACGACCCATCACCCGATTGCGATCGTGGGCGCCGGCCTCGGCGGCCTCACCCTGGCCCGTGTCCTGCACGTGAACGGCATCCAGGCCACCGTGTTCGAACTCGACGCCTCACCGGCCGCCCGCACCCAGGGCGGCATGCTCGACATCCACGAGGACTCCGGCCAGGCCGCCCTGCACGCCGCCGGCCTGCACAAGGAGTTCCGCGCCCTGGTCCACCCCGGCGGCGAGGCGATGCGGATCCTCGACCGGCACGCCACCGTCCACCTCACCGAGGAGGACGACAGCAGCAGCGGCCGTCCCGAGGTCGACCGCGGCCACCTGCGCGACCTGCTGCTCGGCTCGCTGCCGCCGGGCACCGTCCGCTGGGGCACGAAGGTGACCGGCGCGCACCCGCTCGGCGACGGACGCCACGAGGTGGTCCTCTCCGACGGCACCGCCTTCACCACCGACCTGCTGGTCGGTGCGGACGGCGCCTGGTCCAGGATCCGTCCGCTCGTCTCCGACGCCACGCCCGCCTACACGGGTGTGTCCTTCGTCGAGTCGGACCTGCCGGACGCCGATGCCCGCCACCCCGGCAGTGCGGCCGTCGTCGGCGGCGGCATGCTCTTCGCCCTCGGTGACGGCAAGGGCTTCCTCGCCCACCGCGAGACCGACGGCAGCCTGCACGTCTACACCGCGCTGACGATCAGTCAAAACTGGGTGGACGGCGTCGACTTCACCGACACCGCCGCCGCCAAGGCGGCCGTCCTGGCACACTTCGCAGACTGGGACCCGAGCCTGCGAGCGCTCGTCGCCGACGCCGACGGCCCCCTGGTGCCGCGAGCCATCTGCGCCCTGCCCGTCGACCATCGCTGGGACCGCGTTCCCGGCGTCACCCTGCTCGGCGACGCCGCTCACCTGATGTCCCCGTTCGCCGGGGAAGGCGCCAACCTCGCCATGCTCGACGGCGCCGAACTCGGTCGGGCCATCGCCGCCCGTCCCGGCGACACCGAAGCCGCCCTCACTGCCTACGAGCAGGCGCTCTTCCCGCGCAGCCGGGCCGCGGCCGCGATGTCCGCCGCCAACCTCCGCATCTGCTTCCGCGACGATGCCCCACAGGGACTGCTGGACCAGTTCGCCACCCACCGGGCGGCCTGACCCCCGAGTTCAGCTCCCCCACCGGTCGGCCGACTCCGATCCGCCGGTGTTGTCGATGTTCTCCTCGACCCAGGTGCGCAGCAGATTGAGCGGGACGGCGGCGCTCTTGCCCAGGGCGGTGAGCGCGTACTCGACGTGCAACGGCACCGCCGGATAGACGGTGCGGTCGACCAGGCCGAAGTCCTCCAGGCGGCGCCTTGGGGCTGATGCCCTGGAGCCGGCGCTGCAGTGCGCCGAAACGTTGCGGTCCGTCCTCGAGTGCGCCGATGGCCAGCGCGGACCACTTGTTGGCCAGCAGGTCGAGCAGGGCTCGGCAGGGACACTGCGCGGCGTCCGCAAACACGATGCGCGCAGTTGTCCAGGACGGTTTCGGCGGCCCGGAGCGCGGCCGGCGGCTACGCCGAGTACGTCACGGCCCCCGCCCGCCAGTTCGCACGCAAGCCCGCCACCGTGGGACACGAGGAGGCCGCGGCCGTGCCGCTCGCGGCGCTGACCGCCTGGCAGGCGCTGGTGGACACCGCAGAACTCCGCGCAGGGCAGCGGGTGTTGATCCACGCCGCCGCCGGTGGCGTCGGCCACTTCGCGGTCCAGTTCGCCGAGCACCTGGGCGCGTACGTCCTCGCCACCGCCAGCGGCGGCCGCCATGCCTGGCTCAAGGAGCTGGGCGCCGACGAGGTCATCGACTACACCACGGTCCGCTTCGAGGACGTCGCGCGTGACGTCGATGTCGTGATCGACCTGGTCGGCGACATCCATGACAGGACGAGCATGCGTTCGCTGGAGGTGCTGCGCCCGGACGGTCTGCTGGTCGCCATCCCGGCCGGCGTCTCCCCCGAACTGGCCGATGCCGCACGGGCCCGCGGGGTCCGGGTCACCCCGTTCCTGGTCGAGCCGGACGGTGCGGCCCTGACCCGCATTGCCGAGCTCATCGATGCCGCGGAGGTCGTGGTCGAAGTCGAGGACGTCTTCCCGCTGGAGCAGGCCGCCCTGGCCCACACCCGGGGTGAGAACGGCCGCACCCGCGGCAAGCTCGTCCTCCGCGCCACGGCCTGACCCCCACCCGAAAGGAACGCCCGCATGTTCTACGAGATCCGGCGCTACCAGAGCCTGCCCGGCCGCCGCGCGGAGTGGATCGGCTACATGGAGGACGTGGTCATCCCCTTCCAGACCGCCAACGGGATGACGGTCACCGCGTCCTTCGCCGACGAGGAGGACGAGGACGGTTACGTCTGGATACGACGCTTCGAGAGCGAGGCCCGGCGCGAGAAGCTGTACGCGGCCGTCTACGAGAGCGACCGGTGGAAGAAGGAGATCGGGCCTGTGGTGCACGGCCTGCTGATACCGGAGAGGTCCGTCGTCACCCGCGTCACCCCCACGCCCGCCTCACCCTTGCAGTAGAGGAGCTCCCATGACCACGGACACCGCCCCCCCCATGTCGTCCGCCGACTCCTCGATCACCCGGGCCGCGGCCGGCGCGTTGATCGCGGCCGTGCACGCGGCCGCGGCCCGGACCGGCTTCGAGGCGGCTGTCGCCGTCACCGATGCCGGGGGTCATCTGAAGGCGTTCGACCGCGCCGACGACACCCCGTTCCTCACCGCCGAGGTCGCCGTCGACAAGGCCTGGACCGCCGCGTCGTTCCGGACCGCCACCCACGTGTGGAACGCGTACCTGACCGACCAGCAGATCGCGCCTCTGGCCCACCACCCCCGCCTGATGGCGGTCGGCGGCGGCTACCCGATCGTTGCCGGCGGCCGGTGCATCGGTGGCCTGGGCATCTCCGGCGGCACGTACGAGCAGGACCGGCAGGCCGCGGAGGCCGCCCTGTCCTCCCTCGGCTTCGACCTGCCCTGACGGCCCGCCCGCTGCCGATCGGTACTCTCCGCGCCCTCTCCCCCGCCCGACACGTCTCCGCACCGGAGCCGTCAACCAGCCCCGCCCTCATGGAGGTTCAGCCGTGACCGACCACACCGATGCCGCACCGGCCCTGGAGCCGGCCGCGGCCGAGTTCGCCGCCGCGACCGCCGAGCCGCCCTTCCTCTTCGACCTCGGCCCGGTCGAGGGCCGCAAGGCCGTCGACCAGGTCCAGTCCGGGGACATCACCAAGCCCGCCGTCGACGAGAAGTGGCTCACCGTCCCGGGCGGTCCCACCGGATCGGTACGCACCCGGATCGTCCGGCCCGAGGGTGCCACCGGCCCGTTGCCGGTGATCGTCTACCTGCACGGCGCGGGCTGGGTGTTCGGCAACGCCCACACGCACGACCGCCTGGTGCGCGAACTCGCCGTCGGCGCGGGGGCCGCGGTGGTGTTCCCGGAGTACGACCTGTCCCCCGAGGCCCGCTACCCGGTCGCCGTCGAGCAGAACTTCGCGGTCGCCCGCTGGGTCGTCACCGACGGCGCCGCCGAGGAGCTGGACGCCACCCGCATCGTGGTCGCCGGCGACTCGGTCGGCGGCAACATGGCCGCCGCCCTCACGCTCATGGCGAAGGAGCGCGGCGGCATCCCGCTCGCCGGGCAGGTGCTCTTCTACCCGGTCACCGACGCCTCCTTCGACACACCCTCCTACCACCGGTTCGCCACCGGCTACTTCCTGCGCCGCGACGCCATGCAGTGGTTCTGGGACCAGTACACGACCGACCCGGCCCAGCGCGCCCGGATCACCGCCAGTCCGCTGCGCGCCACCGTCGACCAACTTCAGGGCCTGCCACCGGCGTTGGTCATCACCGCCGAGGCCGACGTCCTGCGCGACGAGGGCGAGGCGTACGCCGCGAAGCTGCGCCAGGCCGGCGTCCGCGTCACCAGCACCCGCTACCCCGCGATCATCCACGACTTCGTGATGCTCGACGCGCTGCGCGGCACCCGGGCCGCCGAAGGCGCCCTCACCCAGGCCATCGGCTTCCTGCGTCACGCCTTCGGAACCGACTGAACTGCACATCAGCCTTCAGCCCCGTCGGGTGGGTTGCGAAGACCGCCGGGGGCGGTGAGCGGGTGCCCCGGGCCCAACGGCCGACGACGTGTCCGGCCCGGGACGAACGGGTCGTCGGGCTGCCCCTTTTCGAGCCGCGACACGGTCAGCGCAAGGAGCGGATCGCCGGGCTCGCGGCGACCAGGCCGGCGCATGCCAGGACGGCGCTGCCGCAGATCAGGAACAGCGTCGTCGTGCCGAACGGGAGCAGGACACCGGCGACCACGTAGGAGAACGGGTCCAACGCCAGCGTTGCCAGCACGACGAGGCTCATGACCCGGCCCAGCAGTTGCTCGGGCACTCGCTCCTGCAGAGTGGCCACGACGACCACTCCGAGAAACGCGGACCCGATGCCGATGAGCGAGACGACCGCCGTGGCGGCGACGACATGGGTGACGGCGGCGAGTCCGGCCATGCCTGCGCCGATCGCCGCGACCCCGCCGACCACGGTCCAGCCGCGCCGGGCCGGCGGCCGCCACCCGGCCATGAGTGAGCCGGCCAGCGAACCGACACCGAAGCCGGAGAGCACGACACCCAAGGACCCCGCGCCACCGAGGCGTTGATCGGCGAGCACCGCGCCGCCCACGAGCACGGGGCCCACGACCGCAAGGTTGATCAGGGCGATGGCTGCCAGCATTCCTCGCACCAGCGGTTCGTGCCAGGCGTATCCCAAGCCCGCGCCGAGGGCACGCGCATTGCTGAGCTGCTCACCGCCGTCGGCGTCCTGACCGGCGTCGTCCCCGGCGCCTTCGCCACGTCGTACCACGCGGACGAGCGTGCTGAGGGCGACGGCGGCCGACGCGGCCAACGCCGTTATCCCACCGAGCGTCGCATCGAAGCCGACTGCGGCGATGGCTCCGGCGGCCACTGCCGGGCCGACCAGATCGCCCCCCGACTCCGCGCCCTGCACCAGCGCGTTGACCCGGGAGAGCTTCTCCGTCGGCACGATGGCGGGCAGCAACGCCAGGGCCCCCGGGAAGTATGCGGCGTCGGCGGCGCCGAGCAGCCCGCCGAGCACGGCGACCGTCGTCACCGATGGTGAGGTGAAGGTGACCAGGGCGCCGAGGGCGAGCAGGACGGCGACCCGGAGCCAGGAGGCGCCCGCCATGACACGGGCGGGACCGAGGCGGTCGACCAGCACTCCCGCGGGGAGCAGGAGCGCCGCCCGCGGCAGCGCCACGGCCACGAGGACGAGCCCTGTGGCGACGCCGGGTTCCGACAGCTCGAGCACGAAGAGCGTGAGCCATACGATGAACAGCGCATCGACCACGGCCGCCAGTCCCTGGCCCATGACCAGGCGGCGCAGGTGGGGATCGCCGAGCGGTTCGCGCTGAAGGGTCGACGACATGAGGTGCTTCCTCACTGGTGATCGGGCTGCGCTATGCGATGTGCGTGCCCCCGTCCACGGTCAAGGTGGTGCCGGTGATGTAGGACGCCGCGTCGGAGACGAGGAAGACCAGAGCCGCAGCGAGCTCCTCGGGCTGCCCGATGCGGCCCGAGAGCACCCGCGGCATCATCGCCTCCAGGTAGCCCTCGGCGTAGCCGTCGGTCATCGCGGAGGTGAAGAGGCCCGGCGCGAGGGCGTTCACGCGGATGCCCTTGCCGGGGGTCCACTGCTGGGCGAGATCGCGGGTGAGCCCGAGGATCCCGGCCTTCGACGCCGAGTAGGCGGCCTGCGGCAGACCGCCGGTGACCAGCGCGAGGATGCTCGACACATTGACGATGGCGCTGCCGGGCGGCATCACCGCACCCGCGGCCTGGGCCATCCAGTAGGAGCCGTTGAGATTGATGTCGATGACCTCGCGGAACTGTTCCGGTGTCTCCTCCGTCGCGGGGTGTTCGCTGCTGATACCGGCGTTGTTGACGAGAATGTCCACCCGACCGAATGCGTGCACAGCCGCGTCGACCAGCGCGCGGCAGTCCTCCGGCTCGGCAACGTCGGTACGCACGGCGACGGCCCGGCGGCCGAGCTTCTCGACGGCCGTGCGCACGGCCTCCAGCCTCTCGATGCGCCGCGCCGCGAGCACGACATCGGCGCCGGCCTCGGCCACCGCGGTGGCAAAGGCGATCCCCAGCCCGGAGGAGGCGCCGGTGACGACGGCGACGCGACCGTCGAGCCGGAAGCGGTCCAGGACGCTCAAGGCCGCCCGGCCTTGTGGTGATTGACGACGTAGCTCACCGCGTCGCCGACGGTCCTCAACTTCGCGGCCTGATCGTCGGGGATCTGCACCTCGAAGGTGTCCTCGAGCTGCACGGTGATCTCCACCATCGAGAGGGAGTCGATGTCGAGGTCGTCGGTGAAGGACTTCTCTGTGGTCACGTCGGCGGAGTCGATGCCGGTGACCTCTTCGACGATCTTGGCAAGGGCGTCGAGGATGTCGGTGGTGTTCACCACGGGTACCTCCTTCTCGGAATGTCGGAACGGGGTCGATGTCAGAGACCGAGGCGCCGTCGGTAGGCGAGGAGGGTGCGCAGGAAGCCGTCCATCTGCTCCTCGGTGTGGCCCGCGTGCGGGAACAGGCGCAGGAGTGCCTGGTTCCGTGCGACGGCCGGGTAGGAGAAGACGGGGACGAGGTAGCCGTCCTCGACGAACCACTCCCGCATCTGCAGGGCGGCGGCGTCGTTCCCGATCGGCACCGAGAGCATGTACGACTCGGTCGGCGTCGTCGGCGTGCCGGCTTCGTTCATCTGCCGGCGGAGGCGGGCGGCGTGCGCCAGGTAGTCGTCGACGATTTCCGGTTTGCCTGCGAGGACGTCGATCGTGCGCTCGGCGGCGTAGGCGGTGGGTGGCTGGATGGCGGCCGTGAACATCGAGGTGCCGGAGAGCAGTTCGAAGGCGTCGATGGCCACCGCCGGTCCGGCGATCGCGCCGCCTTCCAGACCGACGGCTTTCGACAGCGACACCATGACGAAGTCGGCTCGCTCCCGGATCGCAGCCGCTTCCCGGGCGTACGGGCGGTTCTCGGGCCCGTAGACCATGAAGCCGTTCGCATCGTCGATCATGCTGATGGCGCCGTGCCGGTCGCACTCGTCGAGAATCTCCACGATCGGCCCCATGGTGCCGTCGGCCGAATAGATGCTCTCGGCGATCACCACGGTCTTGCGGGCCCGGGTCCGGTTCAGGATGCGTGCCAGGTCGGAGACGTCGTTGTGCCGGAACGCGTGGACGTTGCGGCCGTAGCCGAGTCCCTCGACGCCTTTCCAGATACTCCAGTGGACGTCGCGGTCGACGACGAAGACGGTGTCGCGGTTGCGGACTTCGATCCCGGCATCGAAGTGCGCAGAGCTGCTCATGGCGTGGACGAACCCGATGTTGGCCAGGAGCCCCGTGGCGAAGCTGATGGCCTGCTCCTTGCCGGTGTGGCGGGCGATCGTCTCCTCCAGCGCCCGGTGCGGGCGGCAGATCCCCTGGGTCATCCTGGATCCGCTGGTGCTCAGGCCGTGGGCGAGCGCACCCTCGGCGAAATGACGCCGTACCGGGACGTGGCGCTCCAGATCGAGGAAGCTGATGCTGGCGAAGTTCACCAGCTCGCGGCCGTTGCGGACGATGGTCGGCCCGACGGGACCGTCCACCACCGGCGGGCGGTATGCCGTGTCGTGCGTGTTCGCCTCGACGAAAGCGGCGAAGCCCCACGGGGCCAGGCGGTCCACGGACGGTGCAGTGCTGCGGGACGCGGTCATGGCGAGGCTTCTCCTCCATGATGGGCGCGGGTCGGCAAGGGCTCCAGGGCTGCGGCGAGGTGGCCGAGCGAGGCCGTTCCGGCCAGTTCGTCCGGCGCGATCCCGGTGAAGCCGGACTGGTGGAGCAGCGCCAGCAGACGGGGGATGGCGACCAGGGTGACCCCGTGGTCGGCGAGGCAACGGTTCATGTCCACGGCATCGGGGCTGTGGAAGGTGCCGGCCGGCAGGCCGCCGGGGCCGACAGCGGCCACGGCGGCGGCCAGGGCCCGTTCGGTGCCCGTCGCTGGCGGGCGCGACGGGATCCGCGGCGTTGTCGCGCCGCCGGTGGCGGTGCGGAACTGGTCGGGCGGACGGCCGGGTTCGAGGCCGGCCGGGGACAGGACGTAGCGGCCCGGGGCCATGATGCCGGGCACTTCGCCGAGTTGGTCCAGGACGTGGCGGTGCACGTCGTCGGGGATGACATCAGGGGCGACGCGTGCGTGCGCGACGAGGTGCGGTTCGCCGCCGTCCCCCGCGGTGTCCACGCCGGGCGCCACTGTCGCGTCGAGCACTCCGGGGTGGCTGCGCAACACGTCTTCGACCCTGGTCAAGGACACCCATCCCTGCGGGGCGCGCCACCATCCGGAGGCGGCCGGTGTGAGCGGGCGTGCCGGGACCGGGCACTCGGCGCCGTCGGCGAGCTCGCGCAGGAGACCGCACAGCCGGGCGGGCAACGCCAAGGCCTGCTCGGCGTCGAGCAGATGGTCCCCGACGGTGACATCGAGGGTGATGAATCCCGCGTCGCGGCTGAAGTCGACGTAGAGCGTCTCGCAGGGCTCGTCGGGCGCGCTGCTGATCCAGGTGGCGGACCCGTCCGGCGGAGTGTTCTGCGCGGGGACCAGGTAGTCGCGCGGCCACGAGTAGCAGTTGTACTCGATGGCGGGCACGGTCACGACACCGCGGCGCCGGTCCATGCGGGCCTGGGCGGCGACCAGTTCCGCGGGGCGCCACCGACCGTGCCGGTAGGCCGCGGCGGAGGCGGTGGCGACCGAGGCGACCACCTCGCCGAACGCCGCGCCCGGGCGGAGGTCGATCTGTACCGGAACCGTCAGGGCCCGGACGCCGATGCTGTTCCGCAGAGCGGCCCGGGCCCGGTTGGAGACCACCACCGAGGCGAGGAACCGGTGTTCGCCGGTGCGGGTGGCGACATCGCGGGCCAGCGCCGCGAGCACAACGGCCTCCGGGCTGGCCCGATGTCGCCGGGCGACGCGGTCGAGATCGTCGTACGCGTCCGCCGAGCGGTGCTGGAGACGGTGGCGTCCGCCGCCGCCGTCGGTCCCGCCGAACGGGGCCAGCACCCCTGTGGGGTTGCTCGCGAGACGCATGAGCCACTCACGCTCCGCCGCGCGGGCGCGCTCCGGGGGCTGGGCGGCGACCGTGTCGAGCGGGTGCACGGATACCAACGGTACGCAGTCGCCGCGCAGTTGGTCGTGCAGCTGGTTGATCAGTACCGCCAGCCCCCATCCGTCGATCACGACGTGGTGGGCGGCCACCAGGACCGCACGCGGCTTCCCCGCCTCGATCAACACCCGTGCGCGCCAGGGAGGTTCCCGCTCGGGATCGATCGGACGGGCGGCCAGCTCTGCTGTGGCGGCCTCCAGGGTGCCGGCATCGACGGCAGGGACGTCGACGTGGTCGACCGGCAGCGGGGCCCAGTCCGCGCGGTGGACGTGCTGTATCGGGCGGAGCGGGTCGACCGTGGTGCGCAGCGCCTCGTGGCGGGCGGTGAGGGACGCGAGCGCCGCGTGGATGTCGGCGACGGTTGCCGGGGGCGGGACGTGGCAGTGGTCGGCGAGCGGCGTCGGGTTCACCCGCCGTGGTGAGGGAATGGTGCGTTCGAACCAGTGCCACTGCTGGACCCAGGTCAGCGGCCCGCTGCGGGTGACGGTGGCGGGGCACGGGGCCGGTTCCGGAAGGTGGTTCACCGTCGGGACCTCATATTGCCCGGACCACGAGAGCCGCGTTGTGGCCGCCGAAGCCGAACGAGTTGCTGAGGGCGGTCCGCAGACGCCCGTGGTGCTGAGCCCGGTGCGGCACGAAGTTGATGTCCGGGTCGATGGGCTCGTCGCAGTTGACGGTCGGCGGGACGTCACCTGTGCGGAGGGCCTGGATCGCGGCCACGAGCTCGACCGCCCCGGCGGCACCGATCATGTGCCCGGTCATCGACTTGGTGGAGCTGACCGGGATGCGGGTGACACGATCACCCAGCACCTTGCGCAGGACGGCCGTCTCGACGGCGTCGTTCAGCAGCGTTCCGGTGCCGTGCGCGTTCACATAGTCCACGTCCGCCCCCGATATCCCCGCGTCGCGCAGCGCGGCCTCGACGGCAAGGCACGCGCCCCGTCCCTCCGGATGCGGGGCGGTCCAGTGATGGGCGTCGGAACTCGCTCCGTAGCCCGTGAGTTCGGCCAGGACCGTCGCCCCTCGCCTGTCGGCCGTTTCGGCGGCCTCCAGCACCACCACGGCGGCTCCCTCGCTCATCACGAACCCGTCGCGATGCGCATCGAACGGCCGGCACGCCGCGGTCGGGTCGTCGTTGCGCCGGGACAGCGCGCGGGCGTTGCCGCTGCCCGCGAGGTCGACAGCGGTGACGCAGGCGTCGGCGCCGCCGGCGAGGACGATGTCGGCCTCCCCATGGCCGATCATGCGCATCCCCGCCCCCACCGCGTCGGCGCCGCTGGCACACGCCGTGCTCTGGGCACGGCTGGGCCCCTGGGTGCCGAGACGCATGCTGATCTCGCCGACAGCGCTGTCCATGGCGGTGGTGACCTGGGTGAACGGGCTGATGGCCCGCGGCCCTTTGTCGCGGAGCGTGTTCGCGGCGCGGTAGATCGACCCGACCGGTCCGTACCCACTGCCGATGATCACGGCGACCCGTGGTGCCAGGCGGTCGTCGACGACGAGTCCGGCATGCTCGCAGGCCTCCAGCGCCGCGGCGAGGGCGTACTGCGCGTACGGGTCGGCGCGACGGCTGACCGTCGGCGGCATGTAGCGGCCGGGTGTGAATCCGCGGACCTGGCCGCCGATCCGGACGCCGAGACCGGTCACGTCGATCGCGTCCACGGTGCCGATGCCGCTGCGCCCGGCGAGCATCGCCGTCCATGTCTCGTCGACGCTGTGCCCCAGCGGCGTCACCGCCCCGTACCCGGTGACCATCACCCGGCGCCGGCCCCGGCTGTGCCCGGCGCCGGCTCGCTCTGTCACTGGGGAACCACCCCGGCGTCGCGGAGGGCCGGAAGGACGTCATCGGGGGCGACCGGCACCATGAGCACAGCCGTGCCTCCCCGTGAGCAGAACCGCCGCGCGGCGAGAACCTCATCGGTCAGCGCGGCTTTGTCGCGCAGCACTCGACAGTGGATGTCCGGCCCGTCCACCACGGGCGGTGGCGCGCCCGGGCGGGTGAAGGGGTGGCGTTCGGCGTCGAGGCCGAGGCGGGCGCGTTGGGCGTCCAGCCAGCCGTAGCCGCCGTTGCACAGCACCACGTACAGGACGCCGCCGTGAGCCGGAGCGGTGACGGCGATGTCCGCGCGGGCCGCGAGGAATGCCCCGTCCCCGATGAACGCGGTGACCTCATGATCCGGGGCGGCCCGCTTGACCCCGATGGCCGCGGCCGCCCCGAAGCCCAACGGGGTCTGCTCCGACGGCACGATGGACCCGCCCCCGACGCGGAAGGGGAAGCCGTAGGACCACATGTCCTGCAGCCCGTTCTCCTGGACCAGCACGCGGGGCTCGCCGGCGGTGGCATCGAGCGCGGCGAGCAACTCGGCGATGCGGATCCCCGGCAGCGCCGCCGCGCGGGCCAATTCCGCTTCCACTGCGAGCGACATGGCCTTGCGGGCGGCGGCAACATCGTTCGTCCACGCCTCGGTCGCGTCTGCGTGCCCGGACTTGCCGTCCTCGTCCAGCGCCCGGGCCCAGCCGAGCACGGCATGCCGGGCGTCCCCGAGCACGCGCGGGCCCGGGAGTTCGGCCGACAGCCCGCCCGGATCGACGTTGACCTGCACCACCGGGACCGGGGGCCATGGTGTTCCGCCTTCGACGACCGTCTCCTCGAGTCGCCCGGCGAGCGACACCACCAGGTCGCAGGACGACCACAGTTCACGGGCGGGGGCAGCGGCGTAGAGGCCCGCCGCGCCGCAGAACAGCGGGTGGTGCTCGTCGACGGCACCGCGGCCGGAGGCGGTGGTGAAGAGCGCCGCGCCGAGGCGTTCGGCGAAGCGCTCGACCACCCCGTCGTCGTTGCGGTGCCGCATTCCGCCGCCCACCAGCACCACCGGGCGCCGGCTCGCGCGGATCGCCTCCAGTGCCGGTCCCGGCGTCACGGGTACGGACTCGAGGACCAGTGGTTCGGGCAGGGTTGGCCGCGGTCCGGTGACGAGGATCTCCGCCGTGCGGACGTCATCGGGTATCTCCAGGTACACGGGGCCGGACGGCGGCCCCACGGCTCGGGTCAGCGCCGTGACCGTCGCGGGGACGACCCGGTCCGGATGCCCCACCCGGTGCGCCCACCGCACGAGGGGCGCTGTCACGGCGACCTGGTCGAGTTCCTGGAATCCACCGCTGCCCCGGCGCCGTTCGGCCACGCCGGCGGCGAGCACGAGCACCGGCGCACCGGACTCCCGCGCCTCGAGCAGCCCCGTGGCCGCGTGCGTGACAGCCGGCCCCTTGCCCAGTGCGCATACCGCGAGCCTGCCCGACTGCAGCGCGTAACCCGTCGCCATGTACATCGCGTTGCGCTGGTCGCGGCACGGCACGAGGTCCAGTCCGGCAGCGTCGAGGGCGCGGAGCAACTCCAGATCGTCGCCGGGCAGCCCGAAGCAGGTGTCCACCTCGTGCGCCACCAGCAGGTCGACGATCGCGGACCAGGCGTCGGCGTAACGTTTGCTCACCCGGGTCACTTCCCACCCACCGCGGCCAGGGCGGCCGTTCGGAGTTTCTGCGCCACGGCCTGCGACATGAGCAGGGGTTCGGCGTGCCGCTCGCCGCCGTAGGAAAGGTAGTTCGCCCTCATCCCGAAGCCGCCGAACGGGCGGTTGCCGTCCTCGGCGTCGAGCAGCGTGTGGTCGACGCAGGTCCGGTGACGCTCGGACAGGACTTTCACCGTCTCCGGATCGTTTCCGTAGACCATCGCTCCCAGCGCGCGTTCGCTGAAGTAGGGGCTGGACAACCGTTCACGCAACCGCCTCGCACCGGGGTAGGCCACGACGTTGAACACCGGGGCGAACATCTCGGCAAGGGGGATCTTGTCGTCGAAGCCCCACAGCAGCACGGTCGGTTCGATCCTGCGGGACCGCAGATCGATGCACCCGCCGTGCCGGATGCGGCTCGCATGACGCACCAGGTAGTCCGAGCAGTTCACCAGCGCCGAGTCGTAGTGGATCGGACCGTAGTCGACGGCGGGATCGCTGTTGTCCCCGAAACGCAGCGAAGCGAGTTCGGCGGACAACAGGCCGATGAATTCCTCGGTGCGGCCCTGCGGTGCGAACACGACGTCGGGACCGAAACAGTCCTGGCCCGAATTGTGGAGCCGTATCCTCGTGACGTCGTGTACGGCGTGCGCAAGATCGGCGTCGGGTGCAATCACAAAGGGGTTGATTCCACGGCCGAAGAAGAGGAAGAGCTGGTCCTCCTCCAGCATTTCACGGACAGTCTCGGCATTGGAATAGTTACCGGTGAAGACAATGAGGTCCGCCTCGCGCACCGGCCCCGTCACGAACCTGCGCCGGCTGAGTTCGAAAATCTCGACGGGCAATCCGTGAACCGGCGCCAGCAGGGCATGTAATCGCTGGATCTGGCTTTTTATGTCGGAGGACGGCCGGAAGACGACGCGGTCGCTGTAGAGGGACGCCACAAGCAGGTGGAGCGCGTAGGAATAGAGCGGGATGTTGGAAGGCATGAAGACCGCGGCCAGCGGCACGCGGCCGGGCCGGACCCGGCGGATCTCCTCCTCCGCTCCGTCGAGGGTGCCGAGGAAGGAACGGATCTCCGCACCGGCGGTGTGGTGGGGCGAGATCTCCGTGAGGATCCTCATCACCGCGTCTTCGTTGTCGGCCACATACCGGCGCACGGCGCGCAACGCATCGACGCGATCGGCGAAGGGGATGCGGTAGTCGGGCGCACCGACGGTCGGGCCGGACGCGGTGACGTCGGTGGTCGTGTGGTGCGACACGGGCAGCGAGGTCATGGCGATCTTCTCCAGAACGGCCAGGTCGGTCTTTCCCGTGCTCGTCAGAGGCAACGCGGGAAGCACGACGATGTGGTCGGGCTGCTCGTAGCGGGCGAGCACGGGCCGCAGCACTCGCTTCCAGTGCGCAGGCCCGCGACCGTCCGGGTCCGCGATCACGAACACCAGGCGGCAGCCCAGACGTTCGTCGGGAACGGCGACGACCTCCGTCCGCGCGCCGGCCGACTCGGCCCGCTCGGCGAGGTGATCGGGATAGAGCGTGTGGCCGCCACGGTGCACGGCGCGCTTGCGCCCGACCGGGAACACGCGGCCCGCGTCGTCGAGCATGCCGATGTCGCCGGTGCGGTGAACGGGACTTGGAACCGGGACGATCTCGCCGTCCTCGCCCAGGTGACCGGTCATCAGGCCGTCGCTGCGCACGACGAGCTCGCCGAGCCGGCCGCTCGGAAGCGGCCTGCCGTGGTCGTCGTGGACTTCGACGACCACGCCGGGCAGCGGCGTACCGCACCCGACCGGATCGGCAGGGGGCGCCAGCGCGATGTTTCCCACCTCGGTGGCCCCATATCCGTCGAGCAGGTGCCGGCCCATGCGGGCATGGAACCGGGCCGCCAGGCTGCGCCCCAGCGGCGCGCCGCCCACGCACCAGGCTCGTACCGTCTCCAGCGCGTTCGCGAGAGCGGGACGACGGTCGAGCAGATTGAGCAGGCTGTAATAGGTCGACGGGACCCCGTCCACGATGGAGAGGCCGTGCTCCACGCCGACCGCAAGCGCATGGTCCAGGCGCGTCGTCGGTCCGTGGACCACCAGCGTGCCTCCGCCCAGCCACCAGCAGAGGACCAGCGACAGCCCGTATTGGTGGGAGTACGGCAGGACGGGCAGGAAGACGTCGTCAGGCCGGTATCCCATGCGTTCCGCGCTGAGCGCGAGGTTGTCGAGGATCGAACGACCGGAACGGACAATGCCCTTGGGGCTGCCCGTCGTACCCGACGACCACGAGATCGCGGCGTCCCGGCGCCGTGCCCAGGCCGCGACATCGGGCACGGCCGCCGTGTTCGCTACGGGCCGCGGCGCCGCGATGCCGCCCGTCCCGTCGCCCATTTCGAGCACCACGCGCGCCCGAGCGCTGATCCGCGATCGCTGTGCCGGGGTGGCCCGGTGGTCGGCCAGGACCACCGAGGCGTCGAGGTGAATGAGCGCGAGCAGATCGACGACCCATTCCCGGGAATTGGCCCCGCTCACCATCACCCGCGAACCGGGGCCGATACCGCGGCGCGCAAGACGTTCGGTGGCGCCGAATACGCGGGCCACGATTTCGTCTGTATCCCAGATGCGCCCCTCGGGCGAGATCAAGCGCCTTCTTAAAACGGGCAAACCGTGCTCCCTAACGCCAGGGGGTGTGTCCGACTTCCTGGGCGTGCACGTTCGTTAACCCATGTTCCGTTCAACAAGATACATCTAAAACGACTATCCCATGCCGTTAGGCCGGTGTCGAGTACGGCAACGATGCTCGCTGCGGAGAAGCTCGTCCGGTATCTCCAACAGCTCGGTCAGAGCTTCGGCACGGGGGACGAGGCGGCGGCAGATCTCGTTGATCCGCTCGGGCAGCGCGAGGACCTGCTGCGGCAGGAGCAGCCCGTGTGCGAGGTACCAGCCGGCGTGTGGTGCCGTCCGCTCAAGGCAGTGGAGACGGTACAGGTCGCGGAGGAGGGCGCGGGCCGTTGCGGGGACCTCCGGTGCGCGCCAGGCATCGCGCAGGGCCTCGGCCGTGGTGCGGGTGGCGTGGGCTTCGGCGAGGCGTTGGGCCAGTTCGGTCTGTGCGTTCCAGGTCGCGAAGCGGACGGTCCCGCCCTGGTCGTCCGTGTGCAGGGCCGAGGTGAGTTCGGTGTGCAGGAGGCGTTCCCGGGTGCGGAAGAGGCGCGGCCAGCTGCCCGGTGCGGTCTTGTCGTCCGGTGGCACGCAGTCGGGACAACTGGCCATGGCCCAGGCGGCGTCGAGCATGATGAGCCGGTTGTCGCCACCGGCGGACAGGAAGGCTGTGGTCAGGGCCTGGTAGTCGATCAGGCCGTGCTCCGGGAAGAAGCCGAGTGCGCCGGATGCCGAGCGGCAGCGGGTGACGGCCGAGTCCGCGAGGACGGCGACGGTGACCTTGTTCAGAGTCAGCGTGCGCATCTCGGCTGCCGAGGGCCCGGTGCCGACGCCGCCGCCGGGCGGGATGTGCCAGCTCCGGGTGGTCGCCCGGCGGGCGACAGCGGTGGCGGCCAGGCACGACGGCACGTGCGTCCGCCGACCGGACGAGCGACAGAGCGTCGTTGACCACTGCGAGATCGGTCTCGTCGAGGCCGGCCGTCCGGACATACGGATCCATCACAGCGAGCTCCCTCGACACGGCAACCGGCAGAGGTTCCCAGCCTGCCCGCCCGCGAGCCGCCCGGGCAATGACGCGCACATCTGCGCCCGCCCGAGCCGATCGCGCCACCTGGCGCAGTCATCACCCATCACAGGATCGGTCCGGCGCGCAGGTCGTCTGTGAAGGCGGCGGTGTCCGGACCTTCCCTTCATCGTGGATGAGCATTCACCTTGACGGTTCGGCGACGGCAGGACGACCGTAAAAGTGAACGACCATTCACGGAAGTGAGCTCCCCCCTCCCCCACGAACTACCCGACAGGAGTGCACTGATGGGCACGCGGTTGAGCGTCGGCGTCCACGCCTACGAACACACCCAGGCACTGTTCGACGGGCGGGTCGCGGTCGACGGGGTGGACGCGGTGTTCGAGACGGCACCCCTCGTCTCGGACATCTTCCGCCGGGCCGTCGAGGGGCGTTACGACCTTGCCGAGTTCGGTCTCACCTACTTCCTGCGCACCTTCGACCTCGGCGATGCGCCGTTCCTGGCGCTGCCGATCGTGCCCAACCGCAACTTCCGCCACTCGGCGATCTTCGTGAACGCCTCCTGCGGAATCGAGAAGCCGCAGGACCTCGCGGGCAGGACCATCGGCGAGTTCGCGCTCTACGGCCACGACGCCGGGATCTGGCCGAAGGGCATCCTGGCCGACGAGTACGGCGTGACCCCCGACCAGTGCCGCTGGGTCATCGGCGGCACCAACCACCCCCTCCCCGCATTCGACTGGGTCCCGCAGCCCGTCCCGGACGGCGTCGACGTGCGCCACGCGGAGGACGGCCGGACCCTGGGTGCCATGCTCGAATCCGGCGAGATCGACGCACTGATCTCCGTCGACGTGCCGCAGGCGGTGCTGAACGGCTCACAGAAGGTCGCCCGCCTGTTCCCCGACTACGAGGCCGTGGAGCGCGCCTACTACCGCCGCACCGGGATCTTCCCTCCGATGCACATCGTCGTGATCCGCAGGGAACTGGCACGTCGACAGGGCCTCGCACGCGCCGTCTACGACGCCTTCATGCGGGCCAAGGATCTGGCCGAGCAGAAGTATCTCGACGACGCCGCGAAGCAGCACATGAGCGTCATCACGCCGTGGTTCAGCGCTCTGTTCGAGGAGAACCGCCGACTGCTCGGCGACGACTGGTGGCCCTACGGGGTCGGCGCGAACCGCAAGGCCATCGACACCTTCCTGCGCTACCACCACGAACAGGGCCTGTCGAAGCGCCGATTGACGTGCGAGGACATCTTCGTGCCGGAACTCCTCGACACCTGAGGAGAGCGGCAACGACATTTCGGGGCCCGGAGCCGTCTGTTGTCACGAGCGACCCGGCCCCGTGAGCCAGGCAGCCTCGGGCCAGATCGTCACCATCTGAACCCACCCTGCAAAGCTATTGCCGTCCAGAACAACTCGCGCAGCGCAGGCGTCTCACTTCACCACGACGGTTCCGTGCATGTTCGGGTGGACCGTGCAGTAGTAGCTGAACGTCCCGGCTGAGTCGAACGTGTAACTGAAGGAACCGCCACGGTCGAGGCTCGGCGAATGCAGCGGGCCCGAACCGTCGCTGGTCACCGTGTGCGGAGCCGAATCGTCGTTGGTCCAGGTCACCTTGGTGCCCTTGCTGACAGTCAACGACGAGGGGGAATAAGCGAAGTCGGCAATGGCCACCGCCTTCGTGGCCGCCGCCGACGCCTTCGACGCCGAGGGAGCCGCCGTGGAGGCGGAGGGCGCGGCCTTCGAGCTCATCGAGGTCGAAGGGGCCACTGACGAAGGCGTTGCGGAAGGCCCGTGACCACCACCGCCCCCGGAGCATCCCCCCAGGGCGACTGTCCCGGTGGCGGTGGCGACGGCCACCAGTACTGCTGTGATACGGCGTCTGCGAGTCCAGGTACGTGTGCTTGTGCGAGTCATGAGGCCGGCCCGTTCCGTGTGCGAAGTGCCCGTGCGAAAACGGGCCGACACTATCCTTCGGCCGGACCGCCGTCCGGAATCGCCACGCCTGCGGGCGGAACCATCACCCCCACCGGCTCGGCCCGCGGCGGCGGCTGACGGTGCCAAGGCCGATGGCCGCGGCCCGTGGCAGCCACATATCAGGGCGCGACAGCGCCGGCTCCTGGTAGAGGCCGGCGCTGTCGCGCTACTGGTTCAGTAGAGGTAGATGTCGGTGAGCAGGGCCGCGACGGCGGCGACCAGGGCATAGCGGATGCCGGTGCGTGCGGGCCGGGTGGCGAGGGGTCCGAGGGCCAGGGCGAGGGATGCGAGGGCGAGGGTGAAGACCGCCGATCCGGTGTCCTGCCAGCTGATGGGGAAGACGGCCACGGGTGCGTCGGTGAAGAACTGCTCCCCGTGCGCGGCCCGGAGGATCGCGTTCCAGGCGAACGGGCCCGCTGCCGCCGCGAGGGCGGCGGTGGTCAGCGCGGCCCGATTGCGGCACCGGGCCGCGATCAGGAGGAGAACGGCGAAGGCGGCGGAGAGGGCGGCGCCGTAGCCGATCTGTGCCCAGCCGATCATGACGGCGGCGCCAGTGCGGTCGCGTCGAGGGCCGGGCGCAGGGCCTTGGCGAGAGTGACGCCGTCGCCGGTGGCCCAGAAGTGCAGGAAGAACAGCCGCGGTTGCTCGTCCTGCATGTGGTTGTGCAGTTCGACGATGTCGATGTGCCCCTTGCGCAGGGCCTGGACGACCTTCTGGGTCTCGGCCTTGGTCATCACGAAGTCGCCGTTGATGGCAGCCTTGTTGCCGCCGAGCGGCTGGAAGTTGATTCCGGTGGTGATGCCGAAGGCGGACGGCAGGATGTGCATGCCATCGGTGACAGTGTTCTGCCGACCTGCGGTGATCTTGTAGATGCCACCGTCGCCAGTGCCCTTGCGCCCCAGTGCCTTGTCGATGCCGGCGGTGTCCAGCGCGACGGCCGGCTGGGAGGCCGGGGGCTTGGCGGCCGACGGGATGGCAGTGGCTGCCAGCGCGCTCTTGAGCCCCTTGGCCAGGGCGACCGGGTCACCCATGGCGTGGATGTGGGTCCACCAGACGTCGGGGTGCTGGGCGAGCAGGTGCTTGTGCACGCCGGTCTGGTCGATCCCGGCGGCCTGGAGCGCGTCGGTGACCTTCTGCAGTTCGGGTTCGGTGACCACGAGGTCGCCCATCAGCATGGTCCCGTCCTTGTACCGGGCGAAGGCCGCGTAGCCGCCCAGGGACAGACCGGGTTTGATGTCGACGTGGTCGGAGGTGACCTTCAGGTCGGTGCGGGGCAGGGAGACACGGTAGACGGTGTCGCCCATCAGAGTGCCACTGCGGCCGAGGGTGTCGGCCAGGCCCTTCCAGTCGGCGGCGGTCGTCTTCGTGGGCGGCTCCGACCCGCCGCCCTGATGGCCGGTGTGCCCGGCCGTTCCGGCAGCGCCGACGCCGCCGACGGCCAGCGCGGACACCAGCACAGCACCGGCTGCCAGCCGGGTGCGCCGGGTTTGTACATGGCGGAACATCGCTCCTCCTCGGGACGGAAGTGCGGCGGCCGCACGCCGTCCGTGCGGCCCGCACCTTCCAGGCAAGCGTCGGATGATGAAGGTGGGATGAAGATGGCCCCGGCGGGCAGTGTCTTCACAGCTCCTTCATGATCAGCGGCGAGGCTTGCCCCCAGCACGGACAGGAAGGAGTGGTGCCGGTGCGAATCCTGGTGGTCGAGGACGAGCCGAAGATGCGCACGCTGCTGCGCCGGGCGCTCACCGAAGAGGGCTACGCCGTCGACACCGCCGACGACGGCCCCCAGGCACTGTCCATCGCCCAAGTGGCGGCCTTCGACGCGATCGTGCTCGACATCATGCTGCCCGGCCTCGACGGCTTCGAGGTATGCGCGCAGCTGCGGCGCCACGGGCAGCGGGTGCCCGTGCTGATGCTGACGGCCCGCGACGCGGTCGCCGACCGCGTGGCCGGCCTGGACGGCGGCGCGGACGACTATCTCACCAAACCTTTCAGCCTCGACGAACTCCTCGCCCGTCTGCGCGCCCTGATCCGCCGCGGCCCCGCCGAACGCCCACCGGTACTCGAGGCCGGGGACCTGCGCCTGGATCCGGCAACCCGTCAAGTCCGGCGCGGCCGGACCGGGATCACCCTCACGGCCAAGGAGTACGCCCTGCTCGAAGCCCTGCTACGGCGCCCGGGCACCGTCCTGACCCGCGACATGCTGGTCGAGCAGTGCTGGGACTTCGCCACCAGCCCCTACTCCAACGTCGTCGACGTCCACATCCGCTCACTGCGCGACAAGATCGACCGGCCCTTCGGCACCACCGCGATCGAGACCGTCCGCGGCGCCGGCTACCGTCTGCGCCGCGACGGCGGCCGTCCTACCACTCCCCCGGCACCGTCATGATCAGCAAAGTACCGCTGCGGATCCGCCTGACCGCCATCTTCGGCCTGGCCATGGCCGCCGTCCTGGCCGCCGCCGGCTACCTGGCCCTCAGCCGCTTCGCCGAATCCCAGAACGAATACGCCCGTCGCGCCACACCCGAGCAGCTCCTCGCCAGCCAAGAGGCCTACGCCGATCTGCGCCGCGAACTGCTCACCGCGCTGCCCGTCGTCTTCCTCGCCGCGACCGTCGGCGCCTACCTGCTGGCGGCCGCCGCGCTGCGCCCCGTGGAACGCATGCGGGCCCAGGCCGCCGCCGTCACCGACACCACCCCGCACCGGCGCCTGCAGGTCCCGCCCGGCCGCGACGAGATCGCCCGACTCGCCGCCACGCTCAACGCCATGCTCGACCGCCTCCAGGCCGCGCTCGAGCGCGAGAAGCGATTCGCCGCCGACGCCGGCCACGAACTACGCACTCCCCTCAGCCTGTTGAAGACCGAACTCGACCTCGCCCTACGGCGCCCCCGCACTCCCACCGAGCTGACCGCGGCCCTCGCCTCCGCCGCCGAGGAAACCCAGCGCCTGGTCGACCTCGCCGAAGATCTCCTCCTGCTCGCCCGCACCGACCAGGCCGACCACCGGCCCCGCGGCCTGCGCACCCTCGACCTGGCACCCCTGCTGCAACGGCTCACCGCCCGGCACCGCAACGCGCACCGCACCACGGCCCTGACCGTCCACTGCCCTGCTCATCTCCGGGTGAAGGCCGAACCGACCCGTCTGGAACGCGCCCTGACCAACCTGATCAGCAACGCCTTCCAGCACGGGCGCGGCCCCATCGACATCACCACACGCGAGACCCGGGACCACGTCGAGATCCACGTCCGCGACCACGGCCCCGGCTTCCCGCCCGACTTCCTCCCGACCGCCTTCAACCGCTTCACCCGCGCCGACCACGCCCGCACCACCGGCGGCACCGGCCTCGGCCTGGCCATCGTCGCCGCCATCACCCGCGCCGCAGGAGGCACTTACGGCGCCGCCAACCATCCCGACGGCGGCGCGGACGTATGGATCGCTCTTCCTGCCGGCACCCCGCGCTGAACTGGTGAAACCTCGCCGGTGCGGCCGGCGACGACGGGAGCCCCGGCTCGGCCGAGACGGAATCCCGGTGTACCGGTCGCCCTGTCGAGCGGGGCGTCAACGAGTGTCCGCACCCGCCCCTGCGTCCGCCG
Source organism: Streptomyces morookaense (assembly GCF_013030945.1). Lineage (GTDB taxonomy): Bacteria > Actinomycetota > Actinomycetes > Streptomycetales > Streptomycetaceae > Streptomyces > Streptomyces morookaensis. The sequence goes on from NZ_JABBXF010000083.1 coordinate 22,002, forward strand.
GTGCATCCGTCAGGCCCAGTTGCAGGTGTTCCACGTGGTAGAGGGCCTGGTCGAGGAGTTCGGCGACGTGGTTGTCGTAGAGGGCGTAGACCACGGAGCGGCCCTTGCGGGTGCCGGTGACCAGGCCGAGGTTGCGCAGCAGGCGGAGCTGGTGGGAGCAGGCGGACTGTTCCATGCCGACCTCGGCGGCCAGCTCGGTGGCAGGCAGGGGTCCTTCGCGCAGGCGGGAGAGGATCAGCAGGCGGGAGGGGGTGGCCAGCGCCTGGAGGGTGGTGGCCACCTTGGCGGCGTCGGCCGCGTCCAGGCGCGTGCGCGGGACGGCGTTCTTCGCGGGAGCGGCTCCATGACCCATGGATTCATGTTACCGGCCCGAATGAATACATGAATCGATGTTCATTTGTTCCTGTATGTTGGAAGGGTTGGACCCGCTCTCCTCTCCCCGCATGCGAACGAAGGATCACCGCTGCGATGACCTCCACCCTCACCCGTCCCTCCCCGGCAACCGGTACCGTCCGCGACGCGGTGGCGCCCCGCCGCCGCACCCGGATCTTCGCCCTGCCCGAAGCGCGGTGGGCGGCCGCCGCCCTGGTGCTGTTCCTGATCGCGCTGCCGCTGCAGCTGCTCAACGCACCGGCCTGGGCATGGGGCCCGCTGTACGCGGCGACGTACATCACCGGCGGCTGGGAACCCGGCTGGGCCGGCCTTCGAGCGCTGCGCGAGAAGACCCTGGACGTGGACCTGCTCATGGTCGTGGCCGCGATCGGTGCGGCGGCGATCGGCCAGGTCCTGGACGGCGCCCTGCTGATCGTCATCTTCGCCACCTCCGGCGCCCTGGAAGCGATCGCCACCGCCCGCACCGCCGACTCCGTACGCGGCCTGCTCGACCTCGCCCCCGCCACCGCGACCCGCGTCGCCGACGACGGCCGTGAGGAGACCGTGCCCAGCGCGGATCTGCAGGTCGGCGACACGATCCTGATCCGGCCCGGCGAGCGCGTCGGTGCCGACGGCCGGGTGCTGGACGGGGCGAGCGAGGTCGATCAGGCCACCATCACCGGCGAGCCCCTGCCGGTCGCCAAGGAGACGGGGGACGAGGTCTTCGCCGGCACCCTCAACGGCACCGGTGCCCTGCGCGTGAAGGTCGAGCGGGACTCGTCGGACTCGGTGATCGCCCGGATCGTGGCCATGGTCGAGGAAGCCTCCGAGACCAAGGCCCCCACCCAGCTGTTCATCGAGAAGGTCGAACAGCGCTACTCGATCGGCATGGTCGCCGCCACCCTGGCCCTGTTCGCCCTGCCGCTGCTCTTCGGCGCCGCACTCCAGCCCACGCTGCTGCGGGCGATGACCTTCATGATCGTCGCCTCGCCCTGCGCAGTGGTGCTGGCCACCATGCCGCCGCTGCTGTCCGCCATCGCCAACGCCGGACGCCACGGCGTCCTGGTGAAGTCGGCCGTGGTGATGGAACGGCTCGGACAGGTCGACGCCGTGGCCCTGGACAAGACCGGCACCCTCACCGAGGGCACCCCCCGTGTCACCGACATCCGCCCGCTGCCCGCTTCCGGCCTGGACGAGGACACGCTGCTGACCCTCACAGCCGCCGCCGAGCACCCCAGCGAACACCCTCTGGCCCGCGCCATCGTGGACGCCGCCCGTACCCGCGGCCTGGTCATCCCGCTGGTGGCCGACTTCGCCTCCGCCCCCGGCACCGGCGTGACCGCCACCGTCGAGGGCAGGGCCGTCGCAGTGGGCAGCCCCGCACGGCTGCTGAACGGCCGGGACGACCACCCGGCCGCCGCAGTCGCAAGGGAACTGGAACACGCGGGCCGTACCGCGGTGCTCATCGAAGTGGACGACGCCCCGGCCGGCGTACTGGGCATCGCCGACCGCCTGCGCGACGAGGCCCCCACCACCGTCACCGCGCTCGCCTCGCTGACGGGCACCTCGCCCGTGCTGGTCACCGGCGACAACCTCCGCGCCGCCGCGCGCCTCGCCGACGAGGTCGGCATCACCGACGTGCGCGCCGGACTCCTGCCCCAGGACAAGGTCGCCGCGGTGCAGGAGATGGCGACGGCGGGCCGAAAGGTGCTGGTGGTCGGCGACGGCGTCAACGACGCGCCGGCACTGGCCGCCGCCCACACCGGCATCGCCATGGGCCGCGCGGGCTCCGACCTCGCCCTGGAGACCGCCGACGCCGTCGTCGTCCGCGACGAACTCGCCACCATCCCCACCGTCGTCGCCCTCTCGCGGCGGGCCCGCCGCCTGGTGGTGCAGAACCTGGTCATCGCCTCGGTGTTCATCACCGGCCTGGTCGTCTGGGACCTCGCCGGCACCCTGCCCCTCCCGCTCGGTGTCGCCGGCCACGAAGGCTCCACCGTCATCGTCGGCCTCAACGGCCTGCGCCTGCTCGCCGATTCGGCCTGGCGGCGGGGTGATACGCGGAACGGCCTGTGACCCGCCGCAATCGCAAGGCCGCCCCCGCCACGGCGGGGGCGGCCCGCTGCACGGTCACCGTCTGCCGGGGCTGCTGCTGCGGCACCATCAAGATCCCCGGGCTCGACCACACCGCCCGACTCGCGCAGCTGCGAGCCTCTCTCGCCGGTCAGGCACAGGTACGGGCCGTCGACTGCCTGGACGTCTGCGAACACGCCGACGTCATCGTCGTCCAGCCCTCACCGGAGGGACGAAAGGCCGGCGCCGCCCTGTCCGGCTCGGCCTGGTCAACGACCCCGATGCCACGGCCGCCGCCCGGTGGTGGAACTGTCCGTCGGGGCGGGGCCAGGTGTAGTGGTGCCGGTCGATGACGTAGTGGTGACCGTGGCGCCAGCCGCCTGCGGTGCGGCGTGCGTCGACGAGGTGAGGGTGGCCGACCGGGAGGTCGGTGTGAACATGGTCGAGCCGCCCGGGGTCGTGGGCCGGCCACAGCACAACTGCCGCGAGTGTGGCGGCCAGTGAGATGGCACCGAGCACCATGGCGGTGACGGGCAGCCCGGCGCCTGCGGCGAGCCATCCGGCGAGGGGGTAGGTCAGCAGCCAGCAGCTGTGGGAGAGGGAGAACTGGGCGGCGAAGGCGGCAGGCAGGTCCGCGTCGCCGGCGGAGCGGCGGATGACCCGCCCGCCCGGGGTCAGGACGGCGGAGGAAGCAGCACCGATCAGAGCCCAGACCACGAGCAGTGCTGCCCAGGACCGGGCGCCCGGGGCGGTGGCGGTCAGCGCGGCGGCAGCGACCAGCACGGCAGGCAGTGCGAACGCGGCGAACAGCATGACCGCACGGTCGCCGACTCCGGTGAGCACGCGGGGCAGGGCGAGGGCGGTGAGCATGGATCCGGCCCCGAAGGCACCGAGCGCCAGTGACACCGCACCGGCGGGCTGGTGGAAATGGTCGCGGACGATGACGACGGTGTTGACGTAGACGATTGCTCCGGCCGCGGCGACAGCGAGGTCGAGCGCAAGCAGGGCCCGCAACCGGGGTGTGGCCCGGAACAGGCGCGAGCCGAAAGCTGCCTTGGCGTAGACGCCGCCCGTCCGCTCCACGGGCGCGGGCTTGGGCAGGACGGCGGAGACGACCAGTGCAGCGGAGGCGAGGAAGCCGACCACGGTGCCTGCGAACAGCCAGTTGTAGGAGACCAGGGTCAGCAGGCCGGCCGCGAGCGCCGGGCTGAACAGGCTCTCCAGGTCGTAGGCGAGGCGGGACATCGACAGCGCCTGCGTGTAGTCGCGCTCCTCCGGCAGCACCTCGGGGACGGTTGCCTGGAAGGTCGGGGTGAAAGCGGCGGAGGCCGCCTGCAGGAGGAAGACCATCACGTAGATCTGCCAGACCTGGGTGACGAACGGCAGGGCGAGCGCGACGCCGGCCCGGGTCAGGTCCATCGCGACCATCAGCACCCGCCGCGGTATTCGCCCGGCGAGCGCACCGGCGACCGGGGCGATGGCGACGTAGGCGACCATCTTGACCGCCAGCGCCGTGCCCAGCACCGCCGACGCATGGTCCCCGGCGACGTCGTACGCCAGCAGTGACAGTGCCACCGTCGCAAGACCCGTCCCGATCAAGGCGACGACCTGGGCGGTGAAAAGGTGGCGGTAGGTGCGGTTGCGCAGTACGGACAGCATGGGTCCCGTCCCGGTCAGCACGGAATGACGCACCCATCATAAACATCATGTGCGTACCTATTCACATATTGATTCCGGACCGGTCCGGATGCTCACACCGATCGGGAGGGACCGGGGGTCAGTCGTGAGGCGGCAGCGATCCGATCTGGTGATCGGCGACGTTCAGGGCCTCGTCGACCAGGCGTCGCAGATGCCCGTGACGCAGGGAGTAGACCACGCGACGGCCGTCCTTGCGGGCGACGACCAGACCGGCCAGGCGCAGCTTCGCCAGGTGCTGACTCACGGAAGTCCGCGCCGCGCCCGTGGCCTCGGTCAAGGTCGTGACGTCGGCCTCACCCCGGCCGAGCCGCTCCATCAGCGCAAGCCGCGTGCGGTCGGCAAGCAGAGCCAGCACCGACGCGGCGACATCCAGCCGCTCGCCACTGCCATGCCGCTGCAATCGGTGTGCATCTGCCATCTCCGCGCTCACGCCCATCCCGACATCGTAGGGCTGGGGTGCACACCTGTGCACGTTTACGGGAGGCGCGTGCATGGCGTCTCCCGCATCACCGTCCACGACCCGGGGCACCTCGCCGCCCAGGACCTCCGGCACGTCACCCCTTCCTCCAGCTCGGGGGCGCTGTCGACTGGCCACAACCGCGTCCGCGCGACGCTCGCATGGGGCCCTTCGGGCCCAGCGGGGAGGCCGACGATGAGCGATCGCAGCGCCATTGAGTGGACTGAGGCGACATGGAATCCCACCACTGGGTGCGACCGCGTCTCTGCTGGGTGCGACAACTGCTACGCGCTGACCCTCGCCAAGCGGCTCGAGGCGACGGGCGCGGCGAAGTACCAGGGAGACGGCGACCCTCGCACGTCGGGCCCGGGTCATCCTCGATCAGCAGAAAAGGAGCGGGGCTTCGGGATGAGGCACGTTCCCATTCCTCCGCCGCGCCACCTGCCCTTGCCCCCTGCCCGAGGAATTCGTCCTGCTCGCGCGACTGGACTCCGGAACAATGCGCAGCTCCGCTCGGGTCGCATTCGGCTGCGCGGCGACCGAACTCGGTGAACTCGCGCCGCGCCGCAGGATCCGGGCCCAGCCACGGAATTCCAAGGTTCCCGTCCGGGCCGACGAATTGCCGACCGAGCCGCCTCGCGACTCCGCTTCCGGGCAACAGTCCATGTCCCTGCACCGGTGGCTCCGACAGCACCGCCGTGCAGCACTCTCCCGGCACCGCCGCGATCTCGTCCACCGCGGCATACTGCGCCATGCACCGAACACCCCGCGGGCGATGTTCACCGGGCGGTCCGCCGTCGCGGTGAGGTGCGTGTCCGGTCAGCCGGAAGAGGCGACCGCCATCGGCCGGTATGAGGCAGCCCGGCCTCGTCAGGAGTGGTCCGCGCAGACGGAAGGGGGCGCCTCACTTGCCAACTCCCCCTATTTTTTGGAGCGTTGATTGAAATACTGCCAGGCATGTCTTTCGTATTCGCCCGAAGAAGCCGGACTTCCACTCCCGCCTCAGGGGCCACAGGGAGGTCGTTACGCCGACTGGGTCCGCTGTTCGCCGCCGGGCTGCTCGCCCTCGGCCTGCTGGTCGCAGGCGGCGGCCCCGCGGCCGCCGCCCCGCCGGACACCCACCGCATGGCCACCTGGAACATGCAGGTCGGCACCACCCGCTGGGACGGGGTACGCACCCTGGCCCGTAGCTTCGACGTGGTGGCCCTCCAGGAGGTGCCCAACAGGCCGCCGGCCGGAGCCGTCCAGGACGGGCAGACGGGCAACGTCACCTCGTACCTGTGGCCCATCGGCGGCGGCGCCTACCGCTACCTGTACATCCTGCGCCAGCAGTCGCGGAACCTGGGCATCGTCACCTCGTGGGTGCCCAACCGCGTGCAGGAGATCGGTGGCGCCTACCGCTCCGCGCTGGCCGTGACGAACACGGGCGACAACATCATGTTCGCCTCCGTCCACGCCGCCTCCAACGGCGGCAGGCCCAACGACGCCGCCTACCTGGTACGCCGCGTCTCCGACACCGCTTTCCAGCAGAACGTCGGCAACTGGGCGGTGCTGGGCGACTACAACCGCGCCCCGGGCGACCTGCAGGGCGACCGCTACATGCCCGGCAACGGACTGATCTACAACGGCGGCCAGGCCACCCAGCAGAACGGCAGCGAGCTGGACTACATGGTCTCCAACGTCGACACCGAGAACTGGCAGGCGACGGTCAACCCCAACTACGGCAGCGACCACTGGCCCGTCGGCTTCAGCGCCCTGCGGGCCGGTGCCGGCCCACGGCAATTCACCATCCACGCCGACAACAGCGACCGCCTGCTCGACGTCTACCGCGGCAACACCGCCAACGGCACCCACGTGATCACCTACCATGCCAACGGCGCCGCCAACCAGCACTGGACGCTCCGCGCGGTCGGCCGCAACGGTGACTCCGGACGGCCGCTGTACAAGCTGGTCGGCGTCCAGAGCGGCAAGTGCCTCGACGTCAACCGGGGGCAGGCCAGCAGGGACGGCGACTGGCTGAACATCTGGGACTGCCACAACGGGGACGGCGCCCCGCTGCCGGGCGGCTACGCGCGCGACACCCAGAACTTCACGCTCGAACACCCCGAGCCGCGCTTCCCGAACCTCACCGTGCTGCGCGACAACGGCACCCACCGCTTCGCCAACATCCGCGGCAACGGCACGGGCGACGGCACCTGGGTCGTCCAGTGGCCCTACCAGACCAACCCCAACGGCACCCCGGCCGTCAACGAGACCTTCTACCTCCACCCGCGGTTCTGACCCCACGGGCGAAACGTGGTGCGCCGAGCGGCAACCATCCGTACGCGCCGGTCCTGGCGTGGGGTGCACCACAAGTCCATGCGCTGCCCAAGAGGAAGAGAGCAGAGCCCATGCCGTTCATCACCGTCGGCCAGGAGAACTCCGCCCCCATCGAGCTCTACTACGAGGACCACGGTGCCGGGCAGCCGGTCGTCCTCATCCACGGGTTCCCGCTGGACGGGCACTCCTGGGAGAGGCAGAGCGCCGCGCTGCTCGACGCCGGCTACCGGGTGATCACCTACGACCGCCGCGGTTTCGGTCAGTCCTCCCAGCCGACCGCCGGCTACGACTACGACACCTTCGCCGCGGACCTCAAGACCGTGCTGGAGGCCCTCGACGTCAGGGACGCCGTGCTGGTCGGCTTCTCGATGGGCACCGGCGAGGTCGCCCGGTACGTGTCCACTCATGGCTCCGCCCGGATCGCCAAGGTCGCCTTCCTCGCCTCCCTGGAGCCCTGCCTGCTCAAGACCGACGACAATCCGGACGGCGCCGCCCCGAAGGAGTTCTTCGACGGCATCGTCGCGGCGGTGAAGGCCGACCGCTACGCCTACTACAGCGAATTCTTCCGGAACTTCTACAACCTCGACGACAACCTCGGGACCAGGATCAGCGAGGAAGCCGTCCGCAACAGCTGGAATGTCGCGGCGGGCGGCGGCTTCCACGCCGCCTCGGCCGCGCCGTCCACCTGGTACACCGACTTCCGGGCCGACATCGCCCGCATCGACGTGCCGGCCCTGATCCTGCACGGGACGGGCGACCGCATCCTGCCGGTCGAGAACACCGGACGGCCGTTCCACCGGGCGCTGCCCTCCGCCGAGTACAGGGAGATCGAGGGCGCGCCGCACGGTCTGCTGTGGACGCACCACGAGGAGGTGAACGCGGCATTGCTCGCCTTCCTCGCGAAGTAGCCGAAGCGACGGCAGTCCTCGTCCCGGAACGCAGCCCCGGCCCTCCCCCGCTCCTGCCGGACGGGGGAGGGCCTCGTCGCTGTCAAATCTCCTTCATCACGATGGAGCGGTCCGGAAACAGACCGCCGCCGACCGGCCCAGGTCTCGCCGAGCCGCGGACACGCCGGTGAGGCACTGGGCCTCGCCCGGTACCGGGTGGCGTCCCCGGCCGTTGACCGCCCGTGCCCGATCGTCGCTCCGGTCGGCCGGTGCACTCCCGGACCGGAGCCGGTGCGCTGTGGGCCAAGTCCGGCACCCTTCACCCGCCTAACGTCCCGTCAGGAAGCCGAACAGGGCGGGGCGGTGGCCCCGCTCCGCTCGGACACCCATCCCGCCGCCCGCGCCAGGCGGCGGACCGATCCCTGACAGGAGGCCGTCGAGGTGCCTGCAATGCCGGTCGGCGGGCTGGTCCCCCACGCCGTCGAGAACGCCGCCGACGTCGTCGTCCGCAACGCGAAGATCCATACCGGGGACGCCCGTCGCCCCCGGGCCGGCGCCCTCGCCATCCGCGGCGGCCTGATCACGGCCGTGGGGGACGACGCGGACGTCGCCCCGCTCGTCGGACCGTCCACCACCGTGGTGGACGCCCTCGGCCGCCGTGTGGTGCCCGGTCTCAACGACTCTCACCTGCATGTGATCCGGGGCGGCCTCAACTACGTCCTGGAGCTGCGCTGGGACGGCGTGACCTCGCTGCGCCACGCCCTGGCGATGCTGCGGGACCAGGCCGCCCGTACCCCCAAGGGGCAGTGGGTGCGGGTGGTCGGTGGCTGGTCGGCCGAGCAGTTCGCCGAGCGACGGCTCCCGACGCCCGCCGAACTGAACGAGGCGGCGCCGGACACCCCGGTGTTCGTCCTCCACCTCTACCAGTCGGCGATACTCAACCGCGCGGCGCTGAAGGCCGTCGGCTACGCCAAGGACACCCCGGACCCGGCGGGCGGGCAGATCGTCCGGGGCCGCGGCGGCGAGCCCAACGGCATGCTGTTGGCCGCCCCCAGCGCCTTGATCCTCTACTCCACGCTCGCCAAGGCCCCGGTACTGGAGGGCGAGGACCGCAAGACCTCCACCCGGCACTTCCTGCGCGAGCTGAACCGCTTCGGGATGACCTCCGCGATCGACGCCGCCGGCGGGTTCCAGAACTTCCCGGAGAACTACGCCACGGTCACCGAACTCGCCCACGACGGGCTGCTCTCGCTGCGCATCGCCTACCACCTGTTCCCGCAGACCCCCGGCCAGGAGCTTGACGACCTCACCCGCTGGATCGAGACCGTCCGCCCCGGCGACGGCGACGAGTGGCTCCGGCTGAACGGCGCCGGCGAGAACCTCACCTGGGCCGCCGCCGACTTCGAGAACTTCGCAGAACCGCGCCCCGAACTCGACGCCTACGAAGGAGATTTCGAGAAGGCCGTACGCCTGCTCATGGAAAACGGCTGGGGCTTCCGGCTGCACGCGACCTACGACGAGACCATCCGGCGCGACCTCGCGGTGTTCGAGAAGCTCGCCGCCGAGGGCCTGTTCCCCGCCGGGAACCGGTGGCTCTTCGACCACGCCGAGACCGTCTCCCCGGACAGCCTCGACCGGATCGCCTCGCTCGGCGGCTCACTCTCCGTGCAGAACCGCCTCTCCTTCCAGGGCGAGGTGTTCACCCGCCGGTACGGCCCCGGCGTCGCCGCCGACGCCCCGCCGGTCCGCGCGATGCTGGAGCGCGGGCTGACCGTGGCCGCCGGCACGGACGCCACCCGGGTGTCCTCCTACAACCCCTGGGTCGCCCTTCACTGGCTGGTCTCCGGCCGCACCGTCGGCGGCCTGACAATCCGGCCGCCGGGGAACCGGGTGGACCGGGCGACCGCGCTCGCGATGTACACCACGGCGGGCGCGGCGCTCACCGGCGAGCAGGACGTCAAGGGCGTACTGCGACCGGGCTGCTACGGCGACCTGGCCGTCCTGTCCGACGACTACTTCACCGTCCCCGAGCAGGAGATCCCGCACATCGAATCCGTGCTGACGGTTGTCGGCGGCCGGATCGTCCACGCCGCGGCGGAGTACGAGGGCATGGACGAGGAGCTCCCGGCGGTCAGCCCCGCCTGGAGCCCGGTCGCCCATTTCGGCGGCTACCAGGCCTCCGGCGCGGCCCCGGGTGCGGGCGCCCGGCAGGCGGAGCTGCTCGGTCAGGTCGTCGCCGAGTCGGAGCTGCACCGCCGGTGGCGAGTCGGACGCGGTCTGGCGACGGAGCACCAGCAACCGTTCGACCCCTGCTTCCTCCTCTGACCCCCTTCCAACGAGAACCGATGAGAACCCAAAAGAACCGAAAGGAACCCGTCATGGTCGACTTCACCCAGGTCAGCGCCACCCCGAGCCCGGACCTGCTCACGCCCGACAACGCCGTGATGCTGTTCGTGGACCACCAGCCGCAGATGTTCTTCGGCACCGGCAGCGGCGACCGCACCGCGATCATCAACGCCACTGTCGGCCTCGCCAAGGCCGCCAAGGCCTTCGACGTGCCCACGGTGCTGACCACCGTGGCCTCCGAGTCCTTCTCCGGCCCGCTGCTGCCGCAGCTGGCGGCGGTCTTCCCGAAGGCCGAGATCCTCGACCGCACCTCGATGAACGCCTGGGAGGACGAGGCGGTCGTCGAGGCGGTCAAGGCCACCGGACGCGGCAAGATCGTCATAGCCGGCCTGTGGACCGAGGTCTGCCTGGTCCTGCCGGTCCTCTCCATGATCAGCCAGGGCTACGAGGTCTACGTCGTCGCCGACGCCTCCGGCGGCGTCTCCCCGAAGGCCCACGAGCACGCCGTCCAGCGGATGGCGCAGGCCGGCGCGGTCCCGGTCACCTGGCTCCAGGTGCTGCTGGAGCTCCAGCGCGACTGGGCGCGGACGGAGACCTACGGCGCCGTCACGGAGATCGTCAAGGAGCACGCCGACGCGTACGGCCTGGGGGTCGTCTACGCCCAGGCCGTCATCGGCGAACACGCCGCGGGCTGAGCCCCACCACCGGCGCCGTACCGGAACGCCGTTGTCGGAACAGGGACCAGGGACAAGACAGGACACGATGGATACCGGACTGCTGATCCTCCGGGTGGTGGTGGGCCTGCTCATCGCCGGCCACGGGGTGCAGAAGGTGAGCCACCGCCTGGGGGGCGACGGCCTCGCCGGCGGGACGGAGGAATTCCGGCGCGACGGCTTCCGCGGCGGGCCGCTCACCGCCCTCGCCGCGGGCACCGGGCAGGTCGGGTCCGGGCTGTTCCTGGCCCTGGGCGCGCTCACACCGGCGGCGGCCATGGTCGCCATGGGCGTGATGACGGTGGCGATCACCGTCAAGCTGCCGCACGGGCTCCGGGTACAGGACGACGGCTACGAGTACCCGCTGGTGCTGGTCGTCGTCGCGGGGGCGCTCGCCCTCACCGGCCCGGGCCGGTGGTCCGTCGACCACGCCGTCGGCCTGACCGCCTGGCCGCTCGGGCTGTCGGTCGCGGCCGCCGTACTCGGCCCGGCCAGCGGGCTGCTCACCCGGGCGGTCCTCCGCCGCCCACCTGCGCGGGGGGAGGCGGCGGACTGTGCGCGCCCTGCTGACTGACGCCCTGCGAACCCTGGTCCCCCGGCGCACGGACCGGCACGGCCCGCTGCCGCCGCTGATGCTGCTGCTGACGGTGGCCACCGGCGTGGTGGACGCGGTGAGCTACCTCGGCCTCGGGCACGTGTTCGTGGCGAACATGACCGGCAACGTGGTCTTCCTGGGGTTCGCCCTGGCCGGGGCCCCGGGGCTGTCGGCCGTGGCCTCGCTCGTCTCGCTGGCCTCCTTCCTGGCCGGCGCGCTGGTGGGCGGGCGGTTCGGCAGCCGGACGGCGGCCCACCGCGGGCGTCTGCTGGCCCTGGCCGCCGGCGTCCAGACAGTCCTGCTGGCCGTGGCGGCCGTCACCGCTGCGGCCGCGGACGGAGGCGCCCGCTACTCCCTGATCGTCCTGCTGGGCCTGGGCATGGGCCTCCAGAACGCCGTGGCCCGGCGACTCGGCGTACCCGACCTGACGACCACCGTGCTCACCCTCACCCTGACCGGCCTCGCCGCCGACTCGACGGCGGCCGGGGGCACGGCACCACGCCCGGGGCGCCGGATCCTCTCCGCGCTGGCGATGCTGCTCGGCGGCCTCGCGGGAGCGGCGCTGATCCTGCACGGCCGGCCGGCCACCGCCCTGGCCCTGGCCGCGCTGCTGCTCCTGGCCACCGCGCTGACCGCCCGCCGGGTCTCGGCCCCGGACGCCCACTGGGCCCCGCCGACTACCTGAGCGGCACCGACGACAACCAGGCGCCCGGCGTCCCCGTACAGGCGGACGCCGCCGAGGCGCACACGACGACCGGAAGGTCCCCCGATGAAACGACGCTTCGTCCGACGGCTGGTCCCGTTGGTGACGGCGATCGCCGCCCTGACGGCGCTCCCCACCGCCTCGGTGGCCCAGGGCACCCAGCCACGACCACCGGGCTCGCACCGGCAGTTCGCCGTCGGGCCCCAGTACGACTCCACCCACGTCTACGTCGAACCGGGCACGGAGCAGGCGTTCGCGGCCAGTTGGGTGGCCACCTTCGGCGGGACCACGATCGGGCCGAACGCCACCCAGGTGACGCCCACGCCCAGCCGGACGCTCTCCGAGCTGATCCTCTCCCCGGTGGGCACGCTGTCGGTGTTCGACTACACCACGCCCGTCCCCCACCCGTTCGGCACCGAGCGCACCGGCTGGCTGGTGACCGACCTCGACCAGGCGGTCCGCGCCGCCCGGGCCGACGGCGCGGCCGTGACCGTGGCGCCGTTCGCCGACCCGATCGGGCGGGACGCCGTCGTACAGTTCCCCGGCGGGATCAACGCCCAGCTCTATGTGCACACCACCCCGCCGTCCTATCCCGGCCTGGCGAGCGTCCCCGAGAGCCGGCTCTACCTGTCACCCGACGCAGTGGGCGCCTTCCTGCGCAGCTACCTCGCCTTCACCCAGGGCCGCGTCGTCTCCGACGACCGCCGGGCCGACGGCACCACGATCGGGCTGCCCGGCACGACGTACCGGCTGCTGCGGCTCACCTCCGGATTCGGCACCACGACGATCGCCGTGACGGATGGCCACCTGCCGCACCCCTTCGGCCGGGAGCTCACCGGCTACGGCGTGCCGGACCTCGGCGCCACACTGAAGCGGGCGAAGGACGCCGGCGCGTCGGTGCTGTGGGGTCCTGTTTCGGCGGGTGGCCGGGACAGCGCGACGGTGCGCTTCCCGGGTGGCTACATCGCGGAGATCCACACCGACCGGTGAGCTGTGACGGGTACCCGGTCGCCCTGCCCGCCACCGGGCTCACACCGCGACGCCGTACGCCGAGCCCGGTGCGGCTGCCGCTGCCGGCCGCCGCACCGGGTGCGGCGTCGGGCCCGTTCCCGCATGGGCCTGCCATTCGCGCGGGGAGACCCCGTACGCGGCACGGAACGCCCGGCTGAAGTGACTGGCGTTCACGAACCCCCAGCGGCCCGCGACCGCCGCCACGGTCACCCGGCCCGCCGTCGGGCGGACGAGTTCACGGCGGCACACCTCCAGCCGTCGGCGCTGGATCCAGCGGGCCACCGTCATCCCCTCGAAGCGGAAGAGCTTGTGCAGGTACCGCACCGACACGTGATGGGCCGCGGCGATCCGCTCCGGCGAGAGGTCCGGGTCCCCGAGGTGGCACAGGATGTGGTCCTTCACCCGGGCCAGGGTGGCCAGGGCGGCCTCGGGTACCTCCGGGCCGGAGCGACCGCGGCGCTCGTGGGCGAGCACCGCGAGCAGGTCGAGCGCCGTGATGGCGAGCCGGGAAGCCTGCTGCGGCTCCATCGAGTCGGCCGACCGCGAGAGGCACTCCAGGTAGGCGGCCACCAGCCGGGCGGTGTCGTCGCCCGAGTCGAAGGCCGTCGCGGTGAGCACCCGCAGGTCCTCCTCCGAGACCCCCACGGCCGGCCGCGGCCAGTGGAAGGCCGTGAAGACGAAGGACTCCGGCAGTTCCTTGGCGAACGGCCGCCCGGCGTCGGAAATCGCGAAGGTGCCCGGGCGCAGATCCACCTCGTGGCCGTCCTGGACCAGCCGGGCGGTACCGCGGTGCTGGAGCGCCAGCGTCAGATGGTCCTCCCCGCCGCGGGCGATCAGGCCCGCGCCTCTCTCGACCCGTTGCGGGCCGGCCCGCACCACGGAGACCTGTAAGGCGCCCATCCGGTGGCTGGTGATCGTCGCAGGGGCGGGCGCGTCTTCCAGCAGGGCCACGTCCAGCGGGATGAAGGTGTGGGAGACGGCCTCGTGCCAGTACTCGGCGCGGTCGGCGGACGGCACCTCGGCGGTGTCGAGGACGACGGACATCAGTGCTCCTCAAACGGCTGTCGACCGGACCGGCCGGTCCGGTCTCTCGATATCGGGCAGGGCACGGGAAGGTCGTCGTGCCCCTCGGCGGTCGGTCCGGCGGCTCGTCGGCCGGCACCGTCGTTCCGGCGCGAGCGCCACTCACGCGGCGGGACGCCGTACGCGGCGCGGAAGGCCCGGCTGAAGTGCGCCGGATCGATGAAGCCCCAGCGCTGGGCGACGGCCGACACCGTCGGCGTGGTACGGCCGCGCCGGGCCAGCTCGCGGGCGCACGCGTCCAGCCGGAGCTGCTGGATCAGCCGGCTCACCGTCACTCCCGCGCCCTCGAACAGCCGGTGCAGGTAGCGCACGGAGATGTGGTGGGCACGTGCGATCCTCTCGGGCGACAGTCCCGGATCTCCCAGGTGGTGGTCGATGTACTCCCGCACCCTGTGGACCAGGTGCTCGTTCGGGGTGCCCGGCTCGTGCGCCGCTCTGGCGCGGGACAGCTGGGCGATCAGTGCGCTGAACAGGTCGGCGACGCTGCCGGCCAGCCGGTCGCCGACCGGGGCCGGGCAGGAGTGCGCGGAGGCGGCCAGGACACCGAGGAACGGCAGGAGCACCGATCCGTAGCCCTCCGCGGGGCCGATAGCCATCGCCGACGCGTGCCGCAGGTCGCGTTCCGGCACGCCGAGCAGCCGGCGCGGCAGGTGGAACAGGTGGGTGCGGAACCGCTCCGGACAGTCGACGGTGTACGGGCGCGCCGTGTCGTAGAGGACGAGCCCGCCCGGCGGCACCTCGGCGCGGCGCCCGTCCTGTTCCAGGACGGCCCGGCCCGACACCTGGAGGCCGACGCCGATCTGCGGTTCGCTCAGCGGTGCCCGGGCGATCAGCGCCGCCGTTCGGGAGAGCCGGGCGGCGTCGGCCTCCAGCGTGGAGATCCGCACGTACCCGAGCCGGTGCGACTCCACCAGCCCGTCGAACGGCCGGCCGGTGAGCGGGCGCACTTCCACCGGTACCAGTGTCCGCGACACCACCCCGCTCCAGAAGTCCGCCTTCTCGTCGTCCGCGACCGAGGAGGTCGTCACCCGCATGCCCATCTGATCGCCCTTCCGCCGAAGTCCTGCGCTCTCAGCCTGGGGCGCGGGCGCCGCGGGTCGTTAGGTCATCTGACCGTCGCGTTCGGGCGGTGGGCGTCGCGGCAGGTCAGGTGCCGTCGAGGGCGTGGGCGAGGGCGGCGCGCGAGGTGATGCCGAGCTTGGGGAAGACCTTGTAGAGGTGGGCCCCGACGGTGCGGGGCGACAGCTGGAGCCGTCGGCCTATTTCCTTGTTGGTCAGACCGGTCGCGGCCAGCCGGGCGATGCGCAGTTCCTGGCCGGTCAGGCCGGACGGTCCCTCGGCCGGTCCGTCCGGCGGCAGGGTCACGGACTCGCCGGTGGCCCGCAGCTCCTCCTCGCAGCGCCGGGCCCAGGGGGCGGCCTGGAGGCGGCGGAAGGTGTGGTGGGCCGCGCGCAGCGGCTCCCGGGCTCCGGGCCGGTGGCGGCGGCGCAGCCACGAGCCGTGGGCGAGCCGCAGCCGGGCGAGGTCGAACACCCACCGTTCGGCGCCCGGGACGGCGTACGCGGCACGGTAGGCGTCGTCGGCTTCGTCTTCGGTGGCGGCCAGGGCGGTGGCGGCCGCGTACAGGAAGGCGTGCCGGCCGGAGATCTCCGCGGAGCGTGCCGTGCGCCCGGCCGCGAGGTGGGCCCGTGCCTCCTCGTGCCGACCGGTGTGCACGGCGGCCGTCACCAGGTCGAAGACCAGCGCGTGGTGCCAGGGCGGGCCGCCCGGCAGCCGCCCGGGCGGGGTGATCTCGCAGAAGTGCGCGTAGGCCTCCTCGTAGCGCTGGTGGGCGAGCGCGGCCAGGCCGCGCAGGTGGGTCAGGCGGTCGAGCACGTACCGCATCCGGGCGCGGGTGGCGGCCGGCCTGATCGCCTGTTCGATCTCCCGTAATCCGGCCTCGTCGCCCCGGCCGGCCAGGAAGTGGGCGTAGTACTGGCGGAACATCAGGGCGTTGGTGTGGTAGCCGAGTTCGTCCGCGATCTCGGCCTCGCGCAGGCAGACGGCCGCCTGCTCCCAGTGTCCGAGCAGGAAGTCCTGGTGGCACTTGGCCTTCGCGACCGAGCCTTGGGTGGCGTAGCCGTGCGGCCCGGTGAAGCGCTGCCACAGATCGCCCTCGGGGCAGTCGAGCGCGGAGGCGGTCCACAGCAGGAGCCAGGCCGCGCCTGCCTCCTGTTCCTCGGTCAGTCGCCCGGCCACCTCCCGGAGCGCGGTGGCCGTGTCCGGGCCCGGGTCGGTCCAGGCTCGCAGACACAGCCGGCCCGCCTCGGAGACGTTCTCGCGGTGCCGTTCCAGGGCCCGCCAGGCCCAGGGGTCGTCCGTGTAGCTCGCGGCCAGGAGCAGTTTGAAGTAGGTCTGTTCGACCAGCCCGCCGAAGGTGTCGGCGCCCGGTGCGGTCAGCGTGTCGAGGGCCGTGGGCAGCAGTGCGGCGGAGGACGCGAAGTCGACGTGGTGGCTCTGGTCGGCGTAGACCACCGCGTACGCGAACAGCGCGGCGACGCCCTCCGGGACCGTGCTGGCCTTCAGTTCCTCCACCAGGGCCGCGGTGTGGCGCAGTTGCCCGCCGTGGGCGGACATCACCGCTGCCCAGATGAGTCTTCGGGCGCGGTCGCAGGAGCTGGGGCTGAGGGCGGCGGCGCGTTCGAGCAGGAGCGCGCCCTCCGCGTCGCCGCCGCGACGGGTGAGGTCGCGGCCGGCCTCCTGGAGACGGTGTGCAAGTTCCTCGTCGGGCAGCAGCGCGGCGGCCGCCTCGTGGGCCAGCCGCCGGGGGTCGTCCGGCGCGAGGGCTTCGGACAGGGCCCGGTGAGCCTCGCGGCGCGCGGTGTCGGAGGCCGCGGAGACGACGGCGGCGCGGACCAGGGGGTGCCGGAACACCAGGTGCCCGGCCGGATCGAGTCGGGCCAGTCCGTCGGCCTCGATGCGTTCCAGGGCCTCCCGCGCGTTCTCGTCCGCGACGGCGCGCAGCCAGCCGCCGTCGCTGAAGTCCGGGCCGGTGGCCAGCGCTCCGAGCAGGAGGACGCGGCCGACCTCCGGTGTCACCTCTCCCAGCCGCTCGGCGAACATCCGCTCCAGCTTCCGGCCCAGGGGCAGCCGCTCCGGCAGCGGAGCGGTTCCCCGCTGCTGGCCGGCCGCGAGTTGGCGCGGCAGTTCCACCAGCGCCAGGGGGTTCCCGGCCGCCTCGGCGAGGACCCGGTCCCTGGCGGGCGCCGCGAGTTCGGGGTAGCAAGTGCCCAGCAGCAGGGCCGCGTCCGCCTGGTGCAGGGCCTGCACATCGACGGCTCCGGCCGACCACGTCCGAGCGGCCGGCCCGTCCGGGCGGGTCGCTCCGACGATCACCACCGGCAGCTCGGCACAGCGCCGGTGGAGGAAGGCGAAGACGGTCGCGCTCGACGAGTCGATCCAGTGCAGGTCGTCCAGGAGCAGCAGCACGGGTGCGGTCCGCACCACCTCCTCCAGCAGCGCCAGGGCGGCGGTGCCGACCGCGAAGCCGCTGGGAGTCCCGGAGCGGACGCCGAACGCGCTCTCCAGGGCGTCCCGCTGGTGCGCGGACAGGGTGCCGGACCGCGAGAGCAGCGCCCAGAATGCCTGGTGAAGGGCTCCGAACGCGAGATCCGTCTCCGCCTCCGTGCCGACCGCGCGCAGGACGGTGAATCCACGCTCGCGGGCCGCGCGTTCCGCCCAGGCCAGCAGCGCGCTCTTGCCGACTCCGGGGTCACCGCGCAACAGCACCGTGGAGCCGCTCGCGCCGTCCACCGCCTGGACCAGCGCCGCGGTCAGCAACTCCGTCTCCCGCCGCCGCCCGACCAGGACCGGAACCCGCCTGTCCTCCGCCACCCCTCGCCCTCCCTCGGGTCAGCCGACCCGCTCCCCGGGCGCCTTAGGCTACTGCCCGTCAGAAGACCAGTGCCACGCTGGGTATGGCTTCGAACACATGCGGCGACGCGGGCGGGTGGATCAACGGGGGCGTGCGAGGTCTCCAGAAGCCCTGTCCGCCGTTGGCGTGGCCCCCAAGCGGGCCCGGGCGCCTGACATCGCATCAGGTGAACATCGAACCCAGAGAACGACAAACGCCCTCTGATCTGGGGTTTCTCCCAGATCAGAGGGCGTTCTCACGTGTCGGGACGGCGGGATTTGAACCCACGACCCCTTGACCCCCAGTCAAGTGCGCTACCAAACTGCGCCACGTCCCGGTGCTTGTCCGGCCCGGGCTTTCGCCCCTGCCGACCGCGCACGAGAACAATACCGCACTTCAGGTGGTGGTCGCGCACCGTTTGCGGTCGGGACCGCAGGGGCACGGCACAACCCTCACATTCGAGCGCGTATTCGAATAAATCGACGCCGGCCCCTTCCCGCCCCGCCCTGATCAACCGCGCCCCGCGGTGTTGACCTTGGACCAGTCCCCCATGCCACCATCAGGGGTTCGCCGATCGCAACTCCCCTGCCGCAGGAGGACTGTTGGACACCACCGGCTCCACCGGCACCGAATCGTCTCCCCTGTCCCGGCGCAGATTCCTGCAGGCGGCCGCCGGTACCGCCGCGGTGGCCGGTGCCGCTGCCGCGCTGCCCACGGACGCGGTGGCGGCCGTCACCGCCACCCCGGGCACCCCGGGCACCACAGGCACCCCCACCCTCTCCTTCACCGCCGCCACCAACGGCTCCGCCTCCCTCGCCCCCTCCGGCGACCGGCTGGTCGCCGAGGTGCAGAACGTCCTGTGGTCCATTCCCCGCAAGGGCGGCGACGCCGTCGCCATCACCCCGCCCGACCTGGAGCCCACCCGGCCGGTGCACTCCCCTGACGGGCGGCTGCTCGCGGTCTGTGCATACCGGGGTGGCGGCTTCCACATCTGGACGCTGCGTCCCGACGGGTCGGGGCTGCACCGGCTCACCGACGGGCCCTGGGACGACCGCGGGCCGTCCTGGTCGCCGGACGGCACCCGCATCGCCTTCGCCTCGGAGCGCGCGGGCGACCCGGTCGCGGGCAGCCCGTACCGGATCTGGACCGTGGATGTCCGGAGCGGTGCGCTGCACCAGGTCACCGGGCTGTCCGGGCAGGAGGGACCGGGGCAGGACGGGGCCTGGGAGGACTTCGACCCCGTCTGGTCGCCCGACGGCAAGCGGCTGTGGTTCGTACGCGGCCGGGTCGCGGCCCCCGGCGGCCCGCTGGAGGCGCACACGGTGGCGTCCGTGCCGGCCGACGGCGCGGGCCCGGTCCGTACCGAGCACACGGATACGACGACGGCGCAGCTGATGACGCCCGCCCTGTCCCCCGCCGGGCGGCTGGCCTGTCTGCGCACCACGCCCGCGCCCGCCGCCACGTGCACGCTGGTCGTGGACGGGGAGGCCGTGCCGCTCGACGGGGACGTGGAGCCCGTCCCGCCGCGCTGGATCTCGCGCGACGAGCTGCTGATCACCGTCGGCGGGCAGTTCACCGTCCTGCGGCCGTCCGCACCGGGAACGGACCGCACCACGATTCCCTTCGCCGCCGAGCTGCCCGTCGACCGGCCGCGGTACAAGGTGAAGCAGTACGACTTCGCCACGAGCGGCGTGAGCCGGGTCCGTTCCGTGCATCTGCCCGCGCTGTCGCCGGACGCCCGGCAGGTGGCCTTCGCCGCGCTCAACGCCCTCTGGGTGGCGGACATTTCGGGCGGCAAGGCGACCGCGGCCATCCGGCCGCGCAAGATCGTGCAGGCCGACCCGACCCGCTACATCCTCGAACCCTCCTGGTCGCGCGACGGCAAGTCGCTGATCTACGCCGACGACCGTGACGGGCTGCTCGCCGTGCGCCGCCGCGACCTGGCCTCCGGCACGGAGACCGTGCTCGCGGGCGGCGGGCGCGTCCACCCGGCGCTCTCCCCGGACGGCACCCGGCTCGCGTGCCTGGACCTCTCCGGCAATCTGATCGTCCGGGAGCTGGCGGCCGGTACGGAGCGGGTGCTCGCGGCGCCGATGGGTGCGGGCGGGCTGCCGGGGCGGCCGAGCTGGTCGCCGGACGGGCGCTTCGTGGCGCTGTGCGACCGCAACCGGCTCAACCAGCGCTTCCGCGAGGGCTACAACCTGATCAGGGTCGTCGACACCACGACCGGCACCGCCCGGCTGCACGCGGTCGCCCCGCACGCCTCCGTCTCCGACCGCTACGACTCCGGGCCCGTCTGGTCGCCCGACGGCCGCTCGATGGCGGTGATCGTCGAGTCGGCGCTGTGGCTGCTGCCCGTGCGGCCGGACGGCACGCCGGACGGTGCGCCGCGGCAGCTGACGGAGGAGGCCGCCGACCATCCTTCCTGGTCCGCGGACTCCCGGAAGATCCTCTACCTCTCGGCCGGGCGGCTGCGGCTGCTCGACACCGCCGACGGGTCCGTCCGTACACTCCCCGTCGGGCTCGACTACCGGCGGCCCGCCCCCGCCGACACGGTCGTGCACGCGGGGCGGCTCTGGGACGGTACGGGGTCGGCGGTCCGCGAGGACGTCGACCTGGTGATCCGCAACGGCCGCATCG
The DNA here is from genome assembly GCF_013030945.1 of Streptomyces morookaense. Classification (GTDB taxonomy): domain Bacteria; phylum Actinomycetota; class Actinomycetes; order Streptomycetales; family Streptomycetaceae; genus Streptomyces; species Streptomyces morookaensis. The sequence goes on from NZ_JABBXF010000083.1 coordinate 42,791, forward strand.
CCGCCGTCGAGCCGCACCGGGCGCGCCGCCCCGCCGTGCGCACGGTCGACGCGTCCGGGCAGACGGTGATCCCGGGGCTCTGGGACGCGCACACGCACCCCTGGCAGTACACCTACGGCGGCCGTCAGACCGCGCTGCAGCTGGCGTACGGCATCACCACCGCCGTCTCGCTCGGTGGCTTCGCCTACGAGCAGGCCCGGATCCGCGAGGCGGTGGCGGCCGGCGCGCTGGCGGGGCCGCGGCTGCTGGCCACGGGTGAGCTGCTGGACGGTCCGCGCGTCGCGTACAGCATGGGCCGCGCGCACCGCACCCGCGAGGGGCTGCACCGCTCGCTGTCGCGTGCGACGGCGCTGGACTGGGACTTCGTGAAGTCCTATGTCCGTGCGCCTGGTTGGATCATGGAGGAGGCGGCACGATTCGCGCACGAGCGGCTGGGGGTGCGCAGCGGCAGCCATCTGTGCACGCCGGGCGTGCAGCTGGGCCAGGACCTGACGACCCATCTGCAGGCCACACAACGGCTGGAATTCGGGCACGCCACGACGGCGACCGGCCGCTCGTACGAGGACCTGGTGGACATCTACACCGCCCGGAACATGAACTTCCACATGGTCGCGACCATCTTCACCTCGGTGCCGCTGGTGGGCAGCGACCCGGCGCTCGCGGAGGATCCGCGGGTGACGCAGCTGATGCCGCCGTGGGACGTCGACCTGGTGCGGAAGACGGCGGGCCGCGCGCCCACGGACGCCGAACTGGGCGCGCTGGGCCGGGAGGTCGAGGTCTACCGCCGGGTCCTGGCCGGCGGTGGGATCGTCGCCCTCGGCACGGACGCCCCGCTGGTGCCCGTCGGCCTCTCGCTGCACATGGGCCTGCGGGCCCTGCACCGCTACGGCCTGTCGCCCGCCCAGGCACTGAGCACGGCGACGCTGCTGGCGGCGCGGGCGTACGGTGCGGAGCGGGACCTGGGCACGCTGGAGGCGGGGAAGCTCGCGGATGCCACGGTGGTCGACGGCGACCCGTTCGACGACTTCGACGTGCTCGTGCGGACGCCGTCGGTGCTGCGCGGCGGAGTGCTGTACGAGCAGCGGGAGTTGGTCGGGGCGTACGAGCACGCGCTGGCACCGGCGGCGCAGCAGCCGCATCCGCACGGCGGCTGGGAGGCGGTGGGGCACCAGCTGCGCCGGGACTCGTGCTGCGACATGGAGCTGCACTGAGGGATCCATGCAAACCGCCCGCCTGCGGGATACGCAGGCGGGCGGCCGGGGACGTACATCCGTCACTCGTTGATCTCGTACGAGTCCCCGTACACCTTCCACTTCAGCGGCGGCTGCAGCTCGAAGTTGCCGTTGTCGAGGAAGACGCGCTGCTCGGTGTCGACGCGGCTGGTGTCGCTGTGCGCCTCCTCGTGCTTCATGGCCGTCTTGCGGGCGTCGAGGAAGGCGTTGAGGTAGGTCTTCTCGTCGCCGCCCTGGGCCGGGGTCTTGGCCTTGGCCAGGGCGTGCTTGCGGATGTCGCCGAAGCTGTCCTTGCTGTTGCCGGGGCCGTGCATGACGATCGCGTCGTAGTAGACGAACTGGCCGAGCGTGCGCAGGCCGTCCTTCCTGGCCTGGTCGACGGCGGGGTTGAAGTAGACCCGGTCGCGTTCGGCCTCCTGACAGTCCCGGAAGGTCTCGTCCTCCAGGGCGGCCTTCTTCCAGGCGGCCTTGTAGGCGCTGCCCAGACCGGAGGTGGAGTCGCTGCCGTTGACCTTGCGCAGGGCGGGAAGGTACTTGGCGAGCAGGTTGTCGGGCTTCTGCTTGGTGTAGCGCTCGACGAGTTCGAGCATGTCACCGGTGCCCGAGGTGAAGCCGATGATGCCGCCGGTGAAGCCGCGGCCGTCCTTGATGTCGTCGATGTACTTGAACTGGTCCCGCCACTTGAGCGAGGAGTTCTCCGCGCTGGACACCAGCTGCATGGCGATGTCCTTCTTGTGCGGGTCGTCGAGCCCGGCACCCTGGGCGCGTATCAGGGCGGTGGCGGAGGCGTCCTGGAGCCCGTGCTCCGCCGCGACCGCCTGGCCCACGCCGCCGAGGGCGAGGGAGGCGGGGAGGACGACGGCAGCACCGAACAGGGCGATGGGGGTGGTCTTCTTCCACGTGCTCGCGAGCATGCGGATCTCCGTTTCCCGGTGGCTTGTCAGGAAAGTTAGGAAAGTTTCCTAACTACTGCCGGGCATTGAAACGGAAGGCCTGCTTGCGTGACAAGGGGTGTCAGGAGTTACCCATGAGAACGCGCCACTCCCGACACCCCTCCCAAGTCCCGCCCTACGCCTGGAGAACGACCTCGGCCTCGCCCGTCGTGGGCACGGCGAGCGGGGCCCACCCGCCCTCCGGCGGAACCGCCGCCGCACGCCACCACGCCTGCAGCGGCAGCCCGTTGACCGGCTCGAACGGCTCCCCGGGCCGCGGCACGGCCACCCGCGCCCCCCTGCGCCGGGCGGCGGCCACGGTCCCCTCGGCCGGCTCCTCCCAGGGATGCGGGGCGAGGTTGAACGTCCCCCAGTGGATGGGCAGCAGCACGCCCGCCTCCGGGGCGCCGCGTTGCAGGTCGGCGTGGGCGCGGACGCCCTCCTCGGGCGTCATGTGGATGTCCGGCCAGAATTCGCTGTACGCACCGATCTGCACCATCGTGGCGTCGAACGGCCCGAACTCGGTGCCGATGTCCGCGAAGCCGGGGAAGTAGCCGGTGTCGCCGCTGTGGAAGATGCGGTGTTCCGGGCCGGCCACGACCCATGAAGCCCACAGCGTGTGCTGGGTGTTGCGCAGGGCGCGGCCGCAGAAGTGGCGGGCGGGGGTGGCGGTGAAGGTGAGGGTGCCGATGCGGGTCGACTCGTGCCAGTCGAGTTCGGTGATGCGGTCGGACGGGACGCCCCAGTGCTCCAGGTGTGCGCCGACGCCGAGCGGGACGACGAAGGCGGCGCCGGTGCGGGCCAGGGCGCGGACCGTCGGCATGTCCAGGTGGTCGTAGTGGTCGTGGGAGATCACCACCGCGTCCAGCGGGCCCGTCTCGGCCAGCGGTACCGGCACCGGGTGCAGCCGGCGGGGGCCTGCGAAGGCGAAGGGTGAGCAGCGCTCGGACCACACCGGGTCGAACAGCACGCGGCCCCCGTCGATCTCGGCCAGCACGCTGGAGTGGCCCATCCAGGTCAGCCGCAGGCCGGAGGCGGCGGGCACCGCCAGGTCGGCGACGGTCGTGGGGTGGACGGGCACGGCGTGCGCCGGGGCCCGGCGGACGCGCTCCTCCTTGCGGAAGTAGGTGGGCAGGAAGGCGAGCATCGAGCGCGACGACGGCCGGGCCGCCCCGGCCGGGTTGGTGAACACCCCGTCCGCGAAGTGCGGCGACCGCCGGATGCGCGCCATCCGCTCCCCCGCCGGATCCGCCCCGAAGGCGGCCGGGCGCAGGGCGTCGAGCGGTGAACGGGGCGGGCGGGAGCCGGTCACGGCACCTCCAGGAAGGGGCGGAAGGCAGGTCACCCCATTATCAGGCCGCTCACCCGCAGGGTGACGTTCAGCCGCCCGTCGAGGCCGAGGGCGGGCGGGGCCGTGCCGGGGAAGGTGCGGGGAACGCCGTGGTGGGCGAGCCGGGACGGGCCGCCGAACACGAACAGGTCGCCGCTGCGCAGCTCCACGTCCGTCCAGGGGCGGCCGCGGTCGCTCACGTTCCCGAACCGGAACACGCAGGCGTCGCCGAGGCTGAGGGAGACCACGGGGGCACCGGACTTCTCGTCGCTGTCGCGGTGCATGCCCATCCTGGCCTTGCCGTCGTAGAAGTTCACGAGTGCGATGTCGTAGGGCTCGGTGCCCTGCTCCTGCCCGTACGCATCCCCGTACGCGTCGGCCACGGCGTCCCGGGCCAGCTCGCCGAGCCATTCCGGGAACGGCTTCACGGGCGCACCGTCGCCGTCGACGACGGTGCGGGCGTAGCCGTAGGGGAACCAGTGCCAGCCCAGGCACACCGAGCGCACCGACATCTCGCCGCCGGCGGGCATGCGCACCGTGCGCAGGCCGGCGGGCGGCGCGGCCCACGCGCGGCAGGCGTCCAGCAGGCGGCGCTGGGCGGACATGTCCAGCCAGCCGGGGACGTGCACGGCCCCCGGCGCGACCTCGGCCCGGGGCCGCGGGAACAGTTCACCGTCCATGCGGCCAGCGTAGGACTCGGGGATGTCACACCCCGGGCCGGCCCGTCCGTCGTACCCACAGCGCACACACCACACACCGCCAAGGAGGCACCGGACATGGCCCGTATCCCCCTCGATCTTCCCTCCACTCCCCTCAACCGCGTCCTGCGCTGGTACAGCCGGCGCACCTACGGCAAGGTCCTCGACCCGCTGATGGCGTACGCGCGCCACCGCAGGGTCCTCTTCGCCGCCTCCCGCTTCGAGCTGTCGCTGGCCCGCTGGAACAAGCTCGACCCGGGGCTGAAGGATCTCGCCGTGCTGGCGTCGGCGGTGGCCATCGGCTGCTCCTGGTGCACGGACTTCGGCTACTGGGCGAGCCGCAATCACGGCGTCCCCCACGAGAAACTGCAGGACGTGCCGCGCTGGCGCGACAGCGACGTCTACACGCCGCTGGAGCGCGACGTCCTGGAGTACGCCGAGGCCATGTCCGCCACCCCGCCCGCCGTCGGGGACGGGCTGGTGGAGCGGCTGCGCGGGCGGCTCGGGGACGCGGCGCTCGTGGAGCTGACCATGATGGTGGCGGTGGAGAACCAGCGCTCGCGCTTCAACTCGGCGCTGGGGCTGAGCACGCAGGGATTCAAGGACAGCTGCGACATCCCCGCGCGCCCGCTCAGGCCTTGACCCCCACGCCCCCGTAGAAAATGGTGCTGTTGAGCTCCTCCGCACCGGGCACCGGACCGTCAGGGCGCCACAACGGCACCCGGACCAGGCCCGGTTCGAGGAGCGCGAACTCCCCGAAGAGCGGCTCGACTTCGGCGCGCCCGCGCAGGGTGAGCGCGGCGGTGGCGTTCTTGTAGACGTTCACGACGCCGTCCCGCGCCGCCGTGTCCACCCGCCCCGGCTCGTACCCCTCATAGGGCTCCTCCGTGGCGTGCGACAGGACGAGCCGGCTGCCCGCGGGGAATGCGGCGCCGAGGGTGGCGACGATGCCGGCCGGGTCCTCCTCGTCCTTGACGAAGTGCAGGACGGCGACGAGCAGCAGCGCCACCGGCTCGGAGAAGTCGATCAGTTCGCGGACGACCGGGTGCTGCAGGATCGTTTCGGGCTCGCGGACGTCCGCGAGAGCGAACCCCGCATTGCCCGCATTGCCCGCGTCGGTCAGCTTGGCCCCGGCATGGGTGGCCACGATCGGGTCGTTGTCGACATAGGCGACGCGGACGCCCTCCGCCACCTCCCGTGCCACCTCGTGGGTGTTGGGGGACGTGGGGATCCCGGTGCCGATGTCGATGATCTGGCGGATGCCGCCGCGCACCGCGTCCCGCACGGCCCGCTGCATGAAGGCCCGGTTGGCGCGGGCGGAGAGCCTCACCTGCGGGTGGGCCTCGATGACGCGCTCGGCGGCGATGCGGTCGACCTCGTAGTTGTCCCAGCCGTCGAGGTAGTAGTCGTACATCCGGGCCGGGTGCGGTCTGCTGGTGTCGATCTCCGTGACGGGGAAGCCCAGTTCGGTCACCCCCGGGCCGTAGTCGCCCAGGCCCTCCACGCCGTGCTCGGTCATGCCGGGCTCCCTTGCGGTGTACCGGCGAGCAGGAAGTCGGCCTGGCCGGCCTTCGCCCCCCGGATGAAGGTCTCCATCTCGTGACGGGTGTAGATCAGGGCGGGCCCTTCGGGGTCCGTCGACTGTCTCAGGGCCACCCTGCCGTCCACCAGCCGCATCGCCTCGACGCAGCTGCCCCCGTTGCCGCCGCTCCACGGCTTGCTCCAGCCCTCGGTGCCGAGGTCGGCGGCAGGCATGCCGTTGTAGACGCGGTCCGGATCCATGGTTCAGATCTCCTTACGAATGCCACCCAGGATGGCCTTGGTGGTGTGGGGCGGCGCGGCCTGCGCGCACATCCGGTCCAGTGCCTCCAGGAAGGCCGAGACATCCTCGCGCTGGTCGAAGTACGAGGCACCGACGAGGTTTTCGGCGCAGGCGATGTCCGGGAGCTCCTGGATCGGGAACCGGAAGATGTGGAAGGGCCCGTACATCGCCGGATGCGGCCCGGCGGCGAAGGGCATGATCTGCAGCCGTACGGCGGGCAGTTCGGTGGCCTCGATCAGGCGGTCGACCTGGGCGCGCATGACGTCCGGGCCGCCGATGGGGCGGCGCAGCACGGTCTCGTCCATGACGACCCACAGCAGCGGCGCCTTCTCCCGGAGGAGCAGGCCCTGGCGCTCGCGGCGGACGGCCACGGCGCGCTCGACGTCGGCGTCGGGGGCATGCGGCATGCCGGCGCGGAGCACGGCGCGGGCGTAGTCCTCGGTCTGCAACAGGCCGGGCACGTAATGCGGTTCGTACGCCCGGATGAGATTGGCCTCTCCCTCCAAGGAGACGAAAGCGCTGAACCACTCGGGCAGGACATCGCGGAAACGGTGCCACCAGCCGGGGCGGTTGGCCTCGCGGGCGAGGGCGACGAAGCCCTCGACCTCCTCCCGGTCCGTGATCCCGTACAGGCCGAGAAGCTTCTCGACATAGGGGATCTTCAGCCCGACCTCGGCCTTTTCCATTCTGCGGACCGTGGCGTGGGTGACGTCGAGGGCACGGCCCGCCTCCTCGAAGGAGAGTCCGGCCTTTTCGCGCAGCTCCTGCAGCCGCTTGCCGAGGACGACCCGCAGGACGGTCGGCGCGCCTGCAGCACGCGACTCCGCCACTGTCCACCCCCTCCAACTGCCGTCATATGCCAGCAGTCTGCCACGCGGCCGCCCGGAGTCGACAGACTGTCTTTGCGATTCTGCAATTTACAGATTGAACCTTGCCACAGATGACACGCATCGCACATAGTTACGGAGTGGCCCCCTCCCCTGACGCACCCTTGCTCGGGCGCCGCGGCAGCTCCCTTGCCGGCCGCCTGCAGGACGCATTCCACTTTCCGGCCCTCAACACCTCGGTGGCGGAGGCGCGACGACGCGTCCTCGCCCGGCTGCAGGAGTGGGGCATCGACGAAATGGCGTGCGACGACGCCCAATTGGTGGTGTCGGAGCTGTTCACCAACGCCGTGCGGCACACCGACAGCGACAAGGTCGGCTGTCAGCTGCGGGTCAGCGGCGCGGCGCTGCGCATAGAGGTCACGGACCAGGGGCACGCCCCGACCGAGCCGAGGATGCGGTGCAGCGGGACGGACGAGGAGAGCGGGCGCGGGCTGCTGCTGGTGGGCGCGCTGTCACAGGCCTGGGGGGTCCGGCCGGACGACAGCGGCCGGGGCCGCGTCGTCTGGGCCGACCTGCCGCACCGGTGCGCCCCGTAGGGGCGCGGGGAACTGCGCGCTCAGCCACCGTCGGCCTGCAGTCGACCACCACCCGGGATCCGGGGCGAAGCCCCGGGACTTCGACTGCGGGCGCGTCGTGGCTGGTCGCGCAGTTCCCCGCACCCCTTACGGGGCACGACTTACGGGGCACGACGATTCAAAGCGGCAGCAGATCCGGCCGCTTCGGCTCCACATGGTCGCCCGAGGACACCCCCCGCAGCCGGCGCCCGATCCAGGGCACCAGGTGCTCGCGCGCCCAGTGGATGTTGTCCCGGCGCACATCGGCGGCCGAGCGCTCCTCCTCCGCGGGCCACGGCTGGTCCGGGTCGGCCGGCACCTCCAGGCCGAGCACCTGGGCGGCGCGCAGGGCCACCCGGGTGTGACCGTCGGCGGAGAGGTGCAGGCGGTCCTCGCTCCAGGCGCGCCGGTCCTGCACCGAGCGCAGCGACCACAGGTCGAGCACCGGGCAGCCGTGCCGGTCGGCGATGGCCCGCACATGGGCGGTGTACGTCGCGATCTTGCCCCGCAGGTGCCGGAACACCGGCATGCCCCGGGTGTCGAAGCCGGTGCACAGCAGCACCGTGCCGACGGAGGAGGCGAGCTGGGCCACGGCCGCCTCGTAGCGCTCGGCCACGTCGTCGGGGTCGCCGCCGGGCCGCAGGATGTCGTTGCCCCCGGCGCAGAAGGTGACGAGGTCGGGGCCGAGCTCCTTGGCCCGGGGGACCTGCTCCTCCACGATCTGGTCCAGGAGACGGCCGCGGACGGCGAGGTTGGCGTACCGGAAGGTGTGTTCTTCCTGCTGGTCTGAGAGAAGTACGGCGAGTCGGTCGGCCCATCCGACGAAGGTGCCGTCGGGCCCCGGGTCCCCGACGCCCTCGGTGAAGCTGTCCCCGACTGCTGCGTACGACCCGATCGCGCTCTTGCTGAAGGATTTCGAATCGTCTGCCACGTCAGTGCATCTTTCACCTTTCGGAGTGACCTACGCCACCGTAACCAGGGGTTGACGTGCCGTGATGTATCCCACCCCGACAAAAACCGGCACCACGGGAATACGATCGGCGGGCCCGGAGCCGACATCTGAGGAGCGCCCGTGACGCAGACCCCGTACGTCCCGCACACCGAACCCGTCCTGGCGGGTGTCCGCAACTTCCGTGACCTGGGCGGGCTGCCGGCCGCCGACGGGCGGCGGATCCGGCCCGGCGTGCTCTTCCGCAGCGGCCACCTCGCCCGCGCCACCGCGGAGGACGCCGAGTTCCTCGGCTCCCTGGGGCTGCACACGGTCTTCGACTTCCGCAACGCCGCGGACATCGAGCTGGAGGGCGCGGACATCGCGCTGCCGGGCGTGCGGAACGTCAACCTCCCGCTCAGCGACCCGGCCGACGGCGGCGAGTTCTGGCGGATGGTCCGGGAAAGCGGCCTGGACCGGCTGCGGGAGGCGCTCTCCGCGGGGCAGGCCGCGGGCCGGATGACCGCCTCGTACCGCGAGATCGTCACCACCCGCACCGCCGAGCACAGCCGCGTCCTGCACACCCTCGCCCAGGACGCGGTGCCGGCGCTGATGCACTGCTCGGCCGGCAAGGACCGCGCGGGCCTGTCGGTCATGGCGACCCTGCTCGCGCTCGGGGTGCCGGCCGACGCCGTCGAGGCCGACTACCTGGAGTCGAACGCCCCGCACCGCCGCTACACGGTGAAGCGCCGCCAGGACGTGGACCCGGCCACCGAGGCCGAGGTGGCGCAGTTGCTCTCGCCGCTGTTCGAGGCGCGGGCGGAGTACCTGGCGGCGGCGTTCACGGCCATCGAGGACACCTGGGGGACGACCGAGCGCTACCTCTCCGAGGGGCTTGGCCTCGCGCCCGCGACACGGGAGCTGCTGCAGAAGCGGTTGCTCACGGACTGACAGCGCCCCGGCGCCCCGGCGCCCCGTAAGGGGCGCTGGGGGCACCCCCCGCGCCCCTGACGGGGCCCCGTCAGTGCCCCGCCACCGCCTGTTTCACCAGCGTGCGGCCGAACTCCCACATCAGCCCGCCGCCGTTGTGGGCGTCGTCCATGACCGCCGTGAAGGCGTCCACGAAGCGGTCCGCCTCCCGCTCCCCGATGATCAGCGGCGGGATCAGCTTGATGACCTCCAGGTGGTCGCCGGAGACCTGGGTGAGGATCCTGTGCCGCTGCATCAGCGGCGCCACCACCATCTGCGCGAACAGGCCCTTGCGCGCCGCCTGCAGCATCGCCCAACGGGTGCGCAGCGCCATCGACTTCGGCCGGCCGAACTCGATGCCGATCATCAGGCCGCGGCCGCGCACCTCCTGCAGCAGCTCGTACTTGTCGACGAGCGCCGCCAGCCGGTTCCGCAGCCCGTCCCCGGTCTCCCGGGCGCGGGCGACGATGTTCTCGTCCTCCATGACCGAGAGCACCGCCAGACCGGCCGCCATGGCCTGGGCGTTGGAGCCGAAGCTCGCCGAGTGGACGAGCACCCGGTCCATCGAGGAGTAGACCTTCTTGAAGATCCAGTCCTTGCCGAGCGTCGCACCGACGGGCACATAGCCCCCGGAGAGGGCCTTGGCCACACACACCAGGTCCGGCTCGACGCCGCTCTCGTGCTGGTAGGCGAAGAAGTCGCCGGTGCGCCCGATGCCGGTCTGCACCTCGTCCGCGATGAGCAGCGCCTTGTGCCGGTGCAGCAACTCCTGTGCGGCGCGCAGGAATCCGGGCGGGGCAGCGTGGACGCCCTTGCCCTGGATCGGTTCGACGACGAAGCCCGCCACGTCGCCGCGCTTCAACTCCCGTTCCAGCACCGCCAGGTCGCCGAGCGGGACCGCCGTGTCGGGCAGCAGCGGGCCGAAGCCGTCCCGGAAGCCGTCCTCGCCGTTGACGGACAGCGAGCCCGTCGTCAGCCCGTGGAAGGCGTGCGTGCAGTACAGCACCCTGGACCGGCCCGTGGCGCGGCGGGCGAACTTCAGCGCGGTCTCGACCGCCTCGGTGCCGCTGTTGCCGAAGAACACCCGGTCCAGGTGCGGGGCGTAGGCCAGCAGTTTCTCGGCCAGCAGGCCGGGCAGCGGCGGGCAGTCGAAGCGGGTGAGGTCGGCGAGCGAGGCGTCGAGGACGTCGTGCAGCGCCTTGCGGACGACCGGGTGGTGCCGGCCCAGGCCCATCACCCCGAACCCGGCGAGCATGTCCAGGTAGTCCTGGCCGTCGGCGTCCCAGAAGTACGCGCCCTCGGCCCGCTCGTAGACCTTGTCGAAGCCGATCGTGTGCAGCATGCGGGGCAGTTGGTGGTTCAGGTACCGCGCGTGCAGCTCGTACCCTTCCCCGCCGCGCTCGGCCAGCAGCCGGCCGAGGTCGAAGCCGGGTGTTCTCCCGTCGGTCATGCGTTGCTCTTCTCCTCGGTCGCCGCCACCGGCCCCGGCACGGCTGCCACCGGTCCGGGCAGGGCGGCGCTGATCCGGCCGGCGATCTCGGCCGGGGTGAGCCCCAGGTCCGCCAGCACCTCGGAGCGCTTGGCGTGGGCCGGGAACAGTTCGGGGACGCCGAAGGTGCGTACGGGCAGGTCCGTGCCGGCGTCGCGCAGGGCCTGGGCGACGGCCCATCCGACGCCGCCCGTACGGCTGTTGTCCTCGATCACGGCCACCAGGCGGTGCCGTCCGGCCAGCCCGGGCAGCGCCTCGTCGACCGGCTTGACCCAGCGCGGGTCGACGACGGTGCAGGTGGTGCCGCGCGCCTCCAGCAGATCGGCGGCGTCCAGGGCCACCCGGGCCATGGTGCCGACCCCGACCAGCAGGACGTCCGCGCCGGGGGCCTCGGGGGCGGCGAGCACGTCCATGCCGCCGATCCGGCCGACGGCAGGGATGTCCTCGCCCACGTTCTCCTTGGGATAGCGCACCACCGTCGGGGCGTCCTCGACCGCTACGGCCTCGCGCAGCTGGGCGCGCAGCTGCGTGGCGTCGCGGGGCGCGGCGATCCGCAGCCCGGGGACGACCTGGAGGACCGACATGTCCCACATGCCGTTGTGCGACGGGCCGTCGGTGCCGGTGACGCCGGCGCGGTCCAGGACGAACGTCACGCCGCACTTGTGCAGGGCGACGTCCATCAGCACCTGGTCGAAGGCGCGGTTGAGGAACGTCGCGTACACGGCGACGACCGGGTGCAGTCCGCCCGTGGCCAGGCCCGCGGCGGAGACGGCCGCGTGCTGCTCGGCGATGCCCACGTCCCACACCCGGTCCGGATAGGCCTCGGCGAACTTCGTGAGTCCCACGGGGTGCAGCATGGCCGCGGTGATCGCCACCACATCGGGGCGCTCGGCCCCGATGCGCAGCATCTCGTCGCCGAAGACCGAGGTCCACGACCGGCCCGCGGACGGGGACAGCGGCTGGCAGGTGAGCGGGTTCATCACCCCGACCGAGTGGAAACGGTCCGCCTCGTCCTCCAGCGCGGGCTGGTAGCCGCGCCCCTTCTGGGTGCGGCAGTGCACCAGGACGGGTCCGTGGAACCGCTTGGCGCGGCGCAGCGCCGACTCGACGGCGGCGATGTCGTGGCCGTCTATGGGGCCGAGGTACTTCAGGCCCAGGTCCTCGAACATGCCCTGCGGGGCGAAGGCGTCCTTGAAGCCCTTCTTCGCGCCGTGCAGCGACTCGTAGAGCGGCTTGCCGAGGACGGGGGTGCGCTCCAGCAGGTCCTTGCCCCAGGAGAGCATCCGCTCGTAGCCGTCGGTGGTGCGCAGG
>NZ_JABBXF010000084.1 GCF_013030945.1 Streptomyces morookaense
CGGCGGCTTCGGCGGCGGTCGTCCCGGTGGCGGCGGCCCCGGTGGCGGCGGCGGCTTCGGCGGCGGTCGTCCCGGCGGCTTCGGCGGTCGTCCCGGCGGTCCGGGTGCCCGTGGCGGCACGCAGGGCGCCTTCGGCCGTCCCGGCGGTCCGGCTCGTCGCGGTCGCAAGTCCAAGCGTCAGCGTCGCCAGGAGTACGAGGCCATGCAGGCCCCGTCCGTGGGCGGCGTGATGCTGCCCCGCGGCAACGGCGACACCATTCGCCTGTCGCGCGGTGCCTCCCTCACCGACTTCGCGGAGAAGATCGGCGCCAACCCGGCGTCGCTCGTCGCCGTGATGATGAACCTCGGCGAGATGGTCACGGCCACGCAGTCGGTCTCCGACGAGACGCTGCAGCTCCTCGGCGGCGAGATGAACTACCAGGTTCAGATCGTCAGCCCGGAGGAGGAGGACCGCGAGCTGCTCGAGTCCTTCGACATCGAGTTCGGTGAGAACGAGGGCGGCGAGGAGATGCTCGTCGCGCGTCCGCCGGTCGTGACCGTCATGGGTCACGTCGACCACGGCAAGACGCGACTCCTCGACGCGATCCGCAAGACCAACGTGGTCGCGGGCGAGGCCGGCGGCATCACCCAGCACATCGGTGCCTACCAGGTCGCGACCGAGGTCAACGACGAAGAGCGCAAGATCACCTTCATCGACACCCCGGGTCACGAGGCGTTCACCGCCATGCGTGCCCGTGGTGCGAAGTCGACCGACATCGCGATCCTCGTGGTGGCGGCCAACGACGGTGTCATGCCGCAGACGGTCGAGGCCCTGAACCACGCCAAGGCGGCCGACGTGCCGATCGTGGTCGCGGTCAACAAGATCGACGTCGAGGGTGCCGACCCGACCAAGGTCCGCGGTCAGCTGACCGAGTTCGGTCTGGTGGCCGAGGAGTACGGCGGCGACACGATGTTCGTCGACATCTCCGCCAAGCAGGGTCTGAACATCGACAAGCTGCTCGAGGCCGTCGTCCTCACCGCCGACGCCGCGCTCGACCTGCGCGCCAACGCGGAGCAGGACGCGCAGGGCATCGCGATCGAGGCCCACCTCGACCGTGGCCGCGGCGCCGTGGCCACCGTGCTCGTCCAGCGCGGTACCCTCCGCGTCGGTGACACGATGGTCGCCGGTGACGCCTACGGCCGTGTCCGCGCCATGCTCGACGACAAGGGCCAGAACGTGGAGGAGGCGGGTCCGTCGACCCCGGTCCTCGTCCTCGGTCTGACCAACGTCCCGGGCGCCGGCGACAACTTCCTCGTCGTCGACGAGGACCGCACGGCACGCCAGATCGCCGAGAAGCGCGCTGCGCGCGAGCGCAACGCCGCCTTCGCCAAGCGCACCCGCCGGGTGTCCCTCGAGGACCTGGACAAGGTGCTCAAGGCCGGCGAGATCCAGCAGCTCAACCTCATCATCAAGGGCGACGCGTCCGGTTCGGTCGAGGCTCTCGAGTCCTCGCTGCTCCAGCTCGATGTGGGCGAGGAGGTCGACATCCGCGTGCTGCACCGCGGCGTGGGTGCGGTCACCGAGTCCGACATCAACCTGGCGTCCGGCTCCGACGCGATCGTCATCGGCTTCAACGTCCGCGCCGAGGGCCGTGCCACGCAGATGGCCGAGCGCGAGGGCGTCGACGTCCGGTACTACTCGGTCATCTACCAGGCGATCGAGGAGATCGAGGCGGCCCTCAAGGGCATGCTGAAGCCGGAGTACGAAGAGGTCGAGCTCGGTACGGCGGAGATCCGCGAGATCTTCCGCTCGTCCAAGCTGGGCAACATCGCGGGTGTCCTCATCCGCTCCGGCGAGGTCAAGCGCAACACCAAGGCGCGCCTCATCCGCGACGGCAAGGTCGTGGCCGAGGACCTCACCATCGTCGGTCTGCGTCGCTTCAAGGACGACGTCACCGAGATCCGCGAAGGCTACGAGGGCGGTATCAACCTCGGAAACTTCAACGACATCAAGATCGACGACGTCATCGCGACGTACGAGATGCGCGAGAAGCCGCGCGGCTGATCACCGCACAGCTACCGGGGCCGGTCGGCGGAATGAATATCCGTCGATCGGCCCCGGCCGTTGCGTGTACGGTGCGAGGAGCGCCGTGCACCAGGCACAGGCACCACACGCCTCCCGGGTGGGCTTCACCCGTCACACATGTATGTAGGGACGCTGTCCTTCGACCTCCTCCTCGGCGACGTCCGGTCGCTGAAGGAGAAGCGCTCCGTCGTCCGCCCGATCGTCGCCGAGCTGCACCGCAAGTACGCGGTCAGCGTGGCGGAGGTCGGCGACCAGGACCTCTACCGCCGGGCCGTGATCGGGGTGGCGGCGGTCTCCGGGGACACGGGGCACCTCACGGACATACTGGACCGCTGCGAGCGCCTGGTCGCCGCACGGCCCGAAGTGGAGCTGCTGTCGGTCAGACGGCGGTTCCACGGCGAACACGACGACTGAGCACGTCGCGGGCGCCGACAGCACAATGGTGGAAGACGAGAAGGAGTAGGACCAGTGGCCGACAACGCGCGGGCGAAGAGGCTGGCGGACCTCATTCGCGAGGTGATCGCCCGGAAGCTCCAGCGCGGAATCAAGGACCCGCGGCTGGGCACGCACGTGACCATCACGGACACCCGGGTCACCGGCGACCTGCGGGAGGCGACGGTCTTCTACACGGTCTACGGCGACGACGAGGACCGGGCCGGCGTGGCAGCGGGCCTGGAGAGCGCCAAGGGCATCCTGCGCTCGGAGGTCGGGCGCGCGGCGGGCATCAAGTTCACGCCGACGCTGACCTTCGTCCCCGACGCCCTGCCGGAGAACGCCCGGACGATCGAGGACCTCCTCGACCGTGCGCGCTCGTCCGACGCCCAGGTCCGCGAGGCCTCCTCGGGCGCGAAGTACGCCGGCGAGGCCGACCCGTACCGCAAGCCGGGCGAGGACGGGGACGCAACCGCCGAATGAAGCACAAGAGCACACCGCCGGACGGGCTCGTCATCGTCGACAAGCCCGCCGGCTTCACCTCGCACGACGTCGTGGCGAAGATGCGCGGCATCGCGAAGACGCGCCGCGTGGGCCACGCCGGGACCCTCGACCCGATGGCCACCGGCGTGCTCGTCCTCGGCGTCGAGCGGGCCACCAAGCTCCTCGGCCACCTCGCGCTGACCGAGAAGGAGTACGTCGCGACGATCCGGCTCGGCCAGAACACCGTGACGGACGACGCGGAGGGCGAGATCACCTCGTCGACGGACGCCTCCGGCGTCACCCGCGAGGCGATCGACGCCGGGATCGCCAAGCTCACCGGCGACATCATGCAGGTGCCGTCGAAGGTCAGCGCGATCAAGATCGACGGCGTGCGCTCGTACAAGCGGGCGCGCGAGGGCGAGGACTTCGAGATCCCCGCCCGCCCGGTGACCGTCTCCTCCTTCACCCTGCACGCCGTGCTCCCGGCCGAGGCCGAGGACGGCACCCCGGTGCAGGACCTGCTGGTCTCCGTCGTCTGCTCCTCCGGCACCTACGTCCGCGCCCTGGCGCGCGACCTCGGCGCCGACACGGGGGTCGGCGGGCACCTGACGGCCCTGCGGCGCACCCGCGTCGGGCCGTACCGGATCAACGACGCCCGGACGCTCGACCAGCTCCAGGAGGAGCTGACCGTGATGCCCGTCGCCGAGGCGGCCGCGGCAGCCTTCCGGCGCTGGGACGTGAACGAGGAGCAGGCCCGGCTGCTGGGCAACGGCGTGCGGCTGCGGCTGCCGCTCTTCGAGGGCAGCGGCCCGATCGCCGTCTTCGGCCCGGACGGCCGCTTCAAGGTCCTCGTGGAGGACCACCAGGGACGGGCCAAGAGCCTGGCCGTCTTCGCCTGACGCGGCCCACCGTGGGACGGGGAGGTGTCACCGGACACGCTCCCCGCCCCACGATCCCCCTCCCACAGCTCTCTATCCATCCCGGCCCCTTGATTCACCCCAACGGGCAGGCGCTCGGAGTGAACCAGGGGGGTGGAAGGGGGCGCGTTCAGGATGTGATCTGGTCTCGCCGATCATCCGCTGCCTACCGTCGTGTGTACGAGCACGGCGGGGAGGTTCGACGGATGAACGGTCGGCGGACCGACGCGGAAGACTCTCTGGTGCGTATCCGCGATCTCGCCGGGCGCGTGCGGGGCACGGGATTCCTCGCCGACGACCGCGGCACGCTGGTCACCAGCCACGAGGCCGTCGACGGTCTCGCCCGTCTCGTCCTGCACGCTCCCGGCGAGCTGACCTGCG
The DNA here is from genome assembly GCF_013030945.1 of Streptomyces morookaense. Classification (GTDB taxonomy): domain Bacteria; phylum Actinomycetota; class Actinomycetes; order Streptomycetales; family Streptomycetaceae; genus Streptomyces; species Streptomyces morookaensis. The sequence continues at coordinate 4,279 of NZ_JABBXF010000084.1, forward strand.
TGGTCGGCACCGAGGACGTCGTTCCGCTGCCCGAGTGCAACCTGGCCCTGGTCCGCACGGAGGGGCTCCCCGTCCCGCCGCTGCCCGTCGCGGCCGCGGAGCACGTCGCGGGCGGGGCGGAGGTCCGGCTGCGGACGAGCCGCTGGCAGACGGCCAAGGTCGTCGGCCATGCCGAGATCACCTACACCGCGACCGACCGATTCCACCTCCTCGGCTCCGCGCTCGAACTCTCGCTGCCCGGCCGCGCCCAGCTGCGCCTCGGCGAGGAGGCCACCGGCGGGCCGGTCCTCGACGCCGCGACGGGCGCGGTGATCGCCGTCCTCGGCACCGCCCACCACTCGGACCGTCGCGCGGGCGGCTTCGCGATCCCCCTGCGCGCCGCGGCCCGCACGGCGGCAGGCGGCCCGCTCGCGGACCTCCTGGAGCGCAACGCGGCCACCGTCCCCGCCTACGGCAGCGAGCTCAACCTCGCCGGCGCGCTGCACCTCACCGCCACCTCGCTGGGCTCGGTCGTCACGCCGCGGCCCTGGCGCGAACCGGTCGAGCGGCCGGATGCGGAGCGGGAGTTCGCCCGCTTCCTGGACCGCGGGTCGGATGCGCCGGACGAACCGGATGATCCGGACGGTGCCGATGAACCGGGCTGCCAGGCCCACGTCCTCGGCCTCGTCGGCGATCCCGGCACCGGACGGACGACCGAGCTGGGCGCACTGGCCGCACGGCGGGCGCGCGGTGCCGAGCCCGCGCCCACGCTGTGGCTGCGCGGCGCCGACCTCCAGGTGGGCGACGAGAGCGTGCGCGACGCCGTCGCGCGCGCCCTGGAGGCGGCCGGCCGGATCGTCGCCGCCTCCGCGGGGGCGGCGGGCCTGGTCGGCGGCACGGCCGCGCCCACCCCGGAGGCCGTCGCCGAGCTGGGCCACCGCGTGGGGCGCCCGCTGCTCGTCCTCCTCGACTGCCCCGAGGAGATGCCGCCCGTCCTCGCCCACGGCCTGGCCGGCTGGACCGAGGCCACCGCCGAGTGGCTCGCCGCCACCGAGACTCGGATGGTCGTGGCCTGCCGGCCCGAGCACTGGGAGATGGCCGGTGCCCTCTTCCCGCCCGGCATGCTGCACACCCCGGAGCGCGGCCCGGAGGGGGACGATCCGCGCGCGCTGCCGCCCTGCTCGCGCATGGGCGGGCTCACCTCCGGTCAGGCCACCGCCGTCCTCGCCTCCTACGGCATCCCGCCGGATGCGGTCGACCCGGCCGACGCCGGGCACCCGCTGGCGCTGCGGCTGCTCGCCGAGATCCGCGCCGCCCTGCCCGACGGCACGGGCGGGGCCGCGCCGGACCGGTGGGAGATCTTCTCCGGCTACCTCGACCTGGTCTGCCTGCGGATCGCGGTCCGGCTCGCCGCGGCGCGCCGCCCGCCTCTGCGCGGCACCGCGGTGCGCCGGCTGGCGGCCCGGGTCGCCGGGCAGGTGCACGAGGCGGCCCGGCGGTGCCTCGGGCCCGGGCAGGGCGAGCTGGAACGGGAGGCCTTCGAGGAGCTCTTCCCGTGGCGCACGGGCTGGGCCTCGGCCGTCCTCACCGAGGGCCTGCTGGTGCCGGCGGGCACCGGGTACCGCTTCGCGCACGAGGAGTTCGCCGACTGGCTCCAGGGCGCCCACCTCGACCTGGACGCCGCGCTGTACGCGCTCGTCCACCGCTGGTACGAACCGGAGGGCCCGCCCGCCGAGGCGCCCGTCCGGCTGCCGTCCCGGCCGGGCAACGGCCCGGCGCCGGCGCCCGCGGGGCATGTCCCGCCCCCGCCCGGCTCCTCGCCGCGCCCCACGGCGGCCCGCCGCAGGCGGCGCGGCGACCCGCCGGAGCCGCCCAAGCCGCTGCCCGTGCCGCGGCACCGGATCGGCCCGGTCATCCAGGCCCTCCTGCTGCTGGCCCGCCGCTCCGGGCCCACCGAGCTCTCGCGCCGGCTGACCGCGCTGGTCCACGCCGTGGAGACGCTGGCCGGTGCGCGGCGCGGCGGTGCCGGGTATGCCGGCCATGCCACGGCCGTCAGCGATCCGTCCTGGTGGGCGGCCCACCTGCTGGGCGAGGCGCTGCTGCGCGTCCCGGACGCGACGCCGTACATGGGCGTGCTGCGGCTCCTCGCCGAGCGCATCACGGCCCTCTCCCGGGCCGCCGGGGGCTTCGACAACGACCGGGACCGCACGCTGGGCGGCCTCGCCGAATTCGGCCCCTGGTTCTGGCTCCGCCTGAAGCTCGACCTCGCCGACCGCCTCGACCTGCTCCGCCTCCTCGTCCCCGCGGACGGCCCGCCCCGCGGTTCGGCCCAGGCGGCCGCGGCCCGCGTCCTGGGCGGCAGCACGGCGGCCCACGCGGAGGCGGCACCACGGGGGCTGCGGGGTACGCGTCCCGCGGGGGCGGCGCGGGACGGCGCCGAGGGGCCGTTCGGCCGGGCGCGGGCGGCGGGGCAGCCCGCCTCGTCCGGGGAACCGCCGGAGGCGCCCGCGGTTCCCCGGGCGCGGACGCCCAAGTGGGAGCGCGTGGGCCGGATCCCGACCCGGGCGGAGGCCGCGGCAGGGGCCACTGCGCCGGAGGTCTCGTCCGAGCCGTGGTCCCGCAGCCCGGAGGCCGCGGCCGGCTCGTCGGCGTCCAGCGGGCCGCAAGGGGCGACCGCCTCCGCGGGCGGGGGGCCTGGCGACGGGCGGACGGCGCCGTCCAGCAGCGGACGGCGAGAACCGGCCGCGCCGACGGCCGGTCGCGCCGGCTACGGGGCGGTGGCCCCGGATGCGTCCGGCAGCGAGCTGCGAGACCCCGCCGCGCCGTCGGTCGACTACGAATCCGCTGCCCCGGAGCGGTCCGGCTTCGGCGCCGAAGAGCGGGTGGTGTCGGGGGCAGAGCGTGTCGGCTCCGGGTCCGTGGCCCCGGACGCGTCCGGCAGCGACCACCGGGACCCCGCCGCGTCGGCGGCCGGCCACGGCCCCGTGGCCGGCGATCCGTCCACCGCCGGCCCCGAGGCCGCCCGCGCCGGCGCAGGCGACGACGAGCCCCGCACCCCCGCCCCCGAGGCCTCGCAACCGCCGGAGGCCCCGGCCTCGCAACCGCCGGAGGCACCGCCGTCAGCGGCGCCCCACAAGCGCCCCGCCCCCCAGGCCAACCGTTTCCTTCCCTCCGTCGCCACCCTCCTCGCCCACGATCCGTTCGCCGCCCAGCCGTTGCTCTGCCGCTGGTTCAGCGACGACCGGCCCCTGCAGACCGCGCCCGGTGCCGGGCCCCGGCCCACCGTGGCGACCGCCGCGCAGGCGCTGCTGCACACCCATCGCCGCCGGGCCATCGACGATCTCGCCGAGGCGCTCGTCGACGCGGGCCACCCGAAGGCCGACGAGCTGCTGGCCGCCCTCGCCGAGGACGAGCCCTCCGCGCTGTGCCGGGCCGTCGACCGATGGGCGCACGACGAGCGCTTGGAGCGGCACGTGGCCGCGGCCGCGTACGGGCTCAGGACCGCCCACCACGTCACCACGGAGGCCGACCGCGAGCTGCTCCGCTTCTCCGCGCTCGCGCTGCTCGCCCGCCCCGCCGAGGGGGCCCTGCACGGGGCCGCGCTCGGACTGCTCGTCCTGGACCGCGAGACCCGCGAGCAGCACCTGCCGCAGGCCGTCGCCCGCTTCGCCGCAGGCGACCCGCACCTGCCGCCCGACGTCCTCGCCCCGGCCCTGAGCACCCACCCCGAGCCCGTCCTCGCCGCCTTCCGCGCGCGGCTGTACGAACCGGGGGAGGGGCCCGCGGCCGTGCTGCGCACCCTGGCGCGGGTCACGGCCCCTTCCCTCGCCCGGCACGCCGCCGCGCTCGTGCGCGAGCACGTCGACCACCACCCCGAGGGCGCGGCGAACGCCGCCGAGTTCATCGACCGGCGCCTGGAGGACGGCCCGTCGGCCCGCGCGGTCCTCTTCCCCCTCGTCGTCTCCCTGCTGCGCACCCGCCCCCCGCAGGTCCGGCGCGCCCTGGCGCCCGTCCTGGCCGCCCCGGGCACCGCGGTCTCGCGGCCGCTGCGGCAGGAGTTGCTGGAGGTGCTGCTGGAACGCGAGGAGTTCGGGCCGTACGAGCGGGACGTCACGGTGCTCGACGCCCTGTTGAGGGCGATCGCCCAGGGCGCCCCCGAGCGGCTGGAGCACCGCACCCGTGATCTTGTTCACCGCACCGGCCTGTTGATGTCCCGCACCCCGGAGGGCGCCGCGTGCTTCGACCGGCGGATCACGCAGCTGGCCAGGGAGGTCCCGGTCTTCGGCAGCCAGGTGCGCGGCTGGCTGAAGGAGGCCCCGGCGCTGTGGGCCGTGGTCGTGGGGCCGAGCGCCCGGATCCGGCTCACGGCGGATGCACAACAGGCGGAGGGACGGACGACCGACCCGGCCGATGCGGGGCGCCGCGAACCGGCATGGCACTCTTAGTTCTGCGTAATCGACAGACAAAGGTTCGGGTTCGGCGAGGAGCGGGCACAGTGCAGCGCTGGCGTGGCTTGGAGGACATCCCCCAGGACTGGGGGCGCAGCGTCGTCACCATCGGCTCGTACGACGGAGTCCACCGGGGACACCAGTTGATCATCGGGCGCACGGTGGACCGGGCGCGGGATCTCGGGATGCCCGCGGTCGTCGTGACGTTCGACCCGCACCCCAGCGAGGTGGTGCGCCCCGGCAGCCACCCGCCGCTGCTCGCGCCGCACCACCGCCGCGCCGAGCTGATCGCCGGACTGGGCGTGGACGCGGTGCTGGTGCTGCCGTTCACGGCGGAGTTCTCGAAGCTCCCCGCCGCCGAGTTCGTGGTGAAGGTCCTGGTCGACAAGCTGCACGCCAAGCTCGTCGTCGAGGGCCCCAACTTCCGCTTCGGCCACCGGGCCGCGGGCGACGTCGACTTCCTGAAGGAGCTCGGCGGCACCTACGACTACGACGTGGAGGTCATCGACCTCTATGTGACCGGCGAGGCGGGCGGCGGCCTGCCCTTCTCCTCGACGCTGACCCGCCGCCTGGTCGCCGAGGGCGACGTCGCGGGCGCCATGGAGATCCTCGGCCGCCCGCACCGCGTCGAGGGCGAGGTCGTGCGCGGCGCGCAGCGCGGCCGTGAACTGGGCTACCCGACGGCCAACGTGGAGACGCTCCCGCACACCGCGATCCCCGCGGACGGCGTCTACGCGGGCTGGCTGAACGCCGGCGGCGAGGCCATGCCCGCCGCGATCTCCGTCGGCACGAACGTGCAGTTCGACGCGACGGAGCGGACGGTCGAGGCGTACGCGATCGACCGGGTCGGCCTCGACCTCTACGGGCAGCACGTGGGCGTGGACTTCCTCGCCTACCTGCGCGGGATGGAGAAGTTCGACTCCATCGAGGCGCTCCTGGAGTGCATGGCGAACGACGTGGACCGCGCCCGCGCCCTGGTGGCGGCGCACGAGGCGGCCGTCACCGCGGGCTGACCGCAGGATCGTCCACCGGCCGGGCCGAGGCCCTCTTCCTCGGCCCGGGCAGGCCCCGTACGCTACGGACAAGGCTCTCACGAGCGGGCAATACCGGCAGTTGCGTTCAGTACCGTCGTTACTGTTACCGAAAGCCAGGTGCCTGTGGACCTTCGGGGAATGCTGCGCGGCGCCGACCCCGACGCCCTGCACAAGGAGCTCCAGGACGTCGTACGCAGCGAGCCGTTCCGGCGGGACGGACGCGGAACCGACCGTGTCGCGCGGGTCCACGCGCAACTGCGCGCGGCGTGCGCCGCGTTGGGCCCGGCGCGCGAACTGACCCTGTACCCCAGGAAGTTGTCGGCCTTCATGGAATGGACGGCCGTGGCGGCACCGGATGCCGTGCCCGCGTTCCTGCTCCACTACCAGCTGGCGGTCGGCACCCTCCTCGCGCTGGGCGAGGGCTGCGCCGAACTGGAGGAGTACCTGGCCGAGTTGGACGACGCCTCCGCGGCCGGTGCCTTCCTCCTGGCCGAGCTCGGACACGGCGGCTCGGGCCCCGGTCTGGAGACGCGGGCGGTGTACGACGCTACGACGGGGGAGTTCGTCGTCGGTACGCCGACCACGCGCGCCGTGAAGTTCATGGCCGGTCCGGCGCATCCGGGCGCTGCCAGGACCGGTGTGGTCGCGGCCCGCCTGATCGTCGACGGCGAGGACCACGGCGTCTTCCCGTTCGTCATGCGCCTGCGGGACCGGGACGGCCGCCCTGTCCGCGGCGTCACCATAACGCCCCTTCCCGAGAAGCCGTTTCCGCCGACGGACTGCGCGGTGGTCTCGTTCGAGCGGGTCCGGATCCCCGGCCACGCCCTGCTCACCGGCGGCACCGCCGGCTTCCGCGCCGACGGTTCGTTCCGCAGCAGCATCACCGCACCGCGGGAGCGGTTCCGGCAGACGATCGGGCAGCTGTACCACAGCAGGACGTCCCTCGCGGCCGCCGCCATGGCGATGGCCAGGGCCGCCCTCGTCATCACCCTGCGGTACGCCGCGCAGCGGCAGGTCCCCGGGTCCGGCGGCGGCACCGTCCCGATGCTCGCCTACCGCACCGTGCAGCGGGACCTGTTCACCGGTCTGGCCCGGGTGTTCGCCGGGAGCCTGCTGGCGGAGCGTGCCAAGGACGGCGTCGCGGTGCCGAGTCTGGACCGTGAGGCGGACGAGCTGTTCGTCATGGTGGTCAAGGTCCTGCTGACCGAAACCGCCCTGCAGACCGTTCAGATGTGTCGCGCCCGCTGCGGGGCTCAGGGGCTGTTTCCGGTCAACCGGATCGCCGAATACCTCAGCGCGTGCGAGGAGTTCGTCACGAGCGAGGGGGACAACCAGGTCCTGAAGATCACGGCGGGGCGCCGGCTGCGCCGCTGCCCCGAACGGGCGCCTTCCGACTGTGCGTCGTCGGCGTGGTCCGAGCTCATGGCCGAACGTGAGCGGCGCCTGCGCGGGCGTGTCCCGTGCCCGGCGGAGGAAGGCGACGACTTCGACGTCTGGAACGCGCAGGTCCTGCCGGCCGCCGCGCTGGCCGATGCCCACGCCCAACGCCTCGCGGTCGACGCCCTGCTGGAGGGCGCCGAGCGGTGCACTGACGCCTCGGACGCCGAAGCGCTCACCCTGCTCGCCGAGCTCCATGCCGTCGACCACGCCGGCCGTCACGGCGGCTGGTACCTGTGCGAGGGGCTGCTGACGCCCGCGCAGGCGAGCCGGATCGAGAAGCGTACGACGGAGCTGTGCGACCGGTTGGTGCCCCATGTCCCGGCGCTGCTGGACGCGTTCGGCATTCCGGACGATCTGCTGACGGCACCCATAGCGGCAGCGGACTATGTGCAGGCTTGGCGCGACGTCCTGCAGTTGCAGTGAAGGGAGGGCCCGCGGGCCCTCCCTCCGTCGTCACTGCTGCGGGTAGCCGTGCCCGGGCTGCTGCGGGGGGACGGGCCAGCCCGCGCCCGGCGGAGGCAACTGCTCCGGGGTGTACGGGGCGTACGGGCCCGGGGCGGCGCCCTGGCCGGGGATCTGACCAGGCACCTGTCCGGGAACCTGACCGGGGCCGGCCGGCGCCTGGTACGTGCCCGGCAGGGGCGGTGCCTGGTGTTGCGGGGCGGTGCCCGTGCCGGTCCACAGCCCCTGTTGCTGCTGGGCCCGGACGAAGTCCTCGGCGACCATGGCCGAGAGGTTGAAGTACGCCTCCCGGGTCTTGGGCCGCATCATCTCCAGGTCCACCTCGGCACCCGCGGCGAGGTGCTCGTCGAACGGCACCACGACGACGCCGCGGCAGCGGGTCTCGAAGTGCGACACGATGTCCTCGACCTTGATCATCTTGCCGGTCTCGCGGACGCCGGAGATGACCGTGATGCTGCGCGAGACGAGCTCGCCGTAGCCGTGCGCGGCCAGCCAGTCCAGCGTGGTGCTGGCGCTGCTCGCGCCGTCGACGGACGGCGTCGAGATGATGATCAACTGGTCGGCGAGATCGAGCACTCCGCGCATCGCGCTGTAGAGCAGACCGGTGCCCGAGTCGGTGAGGATGATCGGGTACTGCTTGCCCAGGACGTCTATGGCGCGCCGGTAGTCCTCGTCGTTGAAGGTCGTGGAGACCGCCGGGTCCACGTCGTTGGCGATGATCTCCAGTCCGGAGGGCGCCTGCGAGGTGTAACGCCGGATGTCCATGTAGCTGTTGAGGTGCGGGATCGCCTGGACGAGGTCGCGGATCGTCGCGCCCGTCTCCCGGCGCACGCGGCGGCCGAGGGTGCCGGCGTCCGGGTTGGCGTCGATCGCGAGGATCTTGTCCTGGCGCTCGGTGGCCAGCGTCGAGCCGAGAGCGGTGGTCGTGGTCGTCTTGCCGACGCCGCCCTTGAGGCTGATGACGGCGATGCGGTAGCAGGAGAGCACCGGGGTGCGGATCAGCTCCAGCTTGCGCTGCCGCTCGGCCTCCTCCTTCTTGCCGCCCAGCTTGAACCTGCCCACCGGGTTCTGCTTCTTCGGCTTGGGCTTGCTCTTCAGCAGCCGCTCCGAGGACAGCTCCACGGCGGCCGTGAACCCGAGCGGCGCCCCGTGCACGGACCGCTGCCGCTGCTCGGGCGTCACGGAGGGCCAGCCGCCGGCCCGCGGGTCGACCGGGCCCTGCGGGGCCTCGGGCGACGGCGGGAACGGGTTGCCGTAGCCGTCACCGGGCTGCGGGGCGGCCGGTGCGGGGGAGTTGGGGTAGCCGTAGCCCCCGGGCGCGGGTGCCGGTGCGCCCGGCGGGGTGGTGTTCGGGTACCCGTAGCCGCCGGGCGGCGTGGGGACGGCACCGTACGGGCTCGCGTGCCCGTACGGCCCCTGCGGCGCGGGGCCGCCCCACGGAGCGCTCGTCGGGGCGCCGGCCGCTTCGGCGCCGGGCCGGTCGTGAACGTCCTGGGGGGCGGGGGGCGTTGCGGCTTGCGCGTGGGCGTCCTGCGGGGCGGGGGACGCCTGGGCGGCACCGTCGGCGGCGGGCTGCTGAGCGGCGGGCTCCTGGGTGCCGGGCGGGGCGAACGGGAGCGGTGGCGCCTGGGCGGTCCCGTTGGCGATGGGCGAGCCGAAGGGGACCGGGGGAGCCGTCGGTGCCTGGGGGGTGCCGTCGGCGGTGGGCGGCTGGGCGGGGGGTGCCTGGGTGCCCGGCGCGCCGAAGGGGGCCGGGGGAGCTGTCGACGCCTGGGCGTGCCCGTTGCTGTCGGCGGCGGGCTCCTCGGCGCCGGGAGCGTCGAACGGGGCCGGAGGGGCCGTCGGTGCCTGGGCGTTGTCGCCGTGCGGGGCGGGGGCGGCCGTCGGCTCGGCTGCGCCGGTCGGTGCAGGTGCGTCCTGCGGCGCGGCGGGCGGCTGCGCGGCGCCGTTGCCGTCGGCAGCGGGTGCCGGCGGAGCAGTCGGTGCCTGTGCGTCGTCGTCGGCGGTGGCCGCGGCGGCGGGCTCCTGGGCACCGGGCAGGTCGAAAGAGGCCGGAGTGGCCGTCGGTGCCTCGGTGTTGTCGCTCTCCGGTGCAGGCGTGGGCGCGTCCTCCGGGGCAGCCGGAGACGTTGCCTCGGCACCGTCCGCAGGGCCCGCGGCCGGCGTCGAGGCATCCGTGTTGTCGGCGGCGCCGGGCCTGTCCTCACCGCCCTGCGGCGCCGTCACCGGCGCACCGGGAGGCGGAAACCCGTAACCGCCCTGCTGCGCAGGAATGTGCGGCACCGGCACGCCGGGAACCGCCGGTGCGGGCGTGGGTGCGGGTGCGCCCGGGTAGCCGTAACCGCCCTGCGCCACCGGCGCGTTGGGAGCCGGGTGCCCCGGCCCGTATCCGTGGCCGCCCTGCGGCCCCGGCGGCGGCGTGGCGGGCGCCGCGGGCGGGAAGTTCGGCGGCAGCGGCGGCAACGGGGCCTGCGGCGCGCCCGGAACGCTCCACCCCTGCGGGGCGGAGGGGGCGCCCGGCACCGGCTCGGCCGGCTTCGCCGGCTCCGGCTCCGGCTCGCGCGGCGTCACGCCGGGGAACCGCATCGTGGACGGGCTCCGCCCGCCCCCGCTCTCCGTGACGGGAGCAGCAGCCGGAGCCGTGTTCGCCGAGCCCCCCGCAGGGGACTGCGTGTACCACGCGGGCGGCGTGTAGTCGATCGTGAACTCGCCCGTGTGCTCCGGTTCCAGCTCGTGCTCGGGATCGTGCCCGGCGCCGGGCAGGCCCTCGCCGGCTGTGGTCCCGGCCGCGCGGATCTCGTCCCGATCGCTGCTCACAATGCCTCCTGCTGGTGTGGTCCGGCGCCCATGATTCCTCGTCGGGGCCGACCTGTTCCTGTCGTCCGACTGTCCGGGATTGCCCCGTCTGCTACGCGACAGGCCCCGGTGCCGGGGATTCTTCACGTGCGTACGCCCACCAAGACTAAACGCCGTCCGTACCGCGGGGGCAGGCCCGCCCCCGGCGCACCGGCGGACCCCCGGGTCACCTGCCCCGAATCACCGATTCCATGTGACTTGCCCACTCAACGGCCTCAACACCGCCATATATGCGCCCGATTCGCTCCGTTTCAGGTGAATGGCGGTGTGGTGCCGGTCACTCCATCCGGCGCGCAGCGCCCAACAGGCCCGTCTCTGGTTCGGTCGGCGTCGTGGCGACGTACGTCCGCGCCGTCCGGGTGCACCACAAAGTGACCCCGTCGGGCAGCGTGGACAGCGTCTCGACGTCGTCCGGCGGCAGCCCCATCGACCGGCCCATGCCGCGCGCCTCGTCCGGCGAGACCCGCTGCACGCCCACGAGGTCCGCACCGGACAGGAGTCGCGGTGTGGTGGGCCCGGGGTAGGGGAGCAGGGTCAGCACGGCCTGCCAGGGCGCGGCACCGGCCCGCCCGCGCGGCGGCCGCACGCCGCAGTCGCGGACGACGAGCACCGGGCTGTGCACCGACGGCCCTTGCGGGGGCACGCGGCCGACATCGTGCAGCGTGATGGACTGCTGCCCGCTGTTGGCGGCCTGTGCCAGGGGCGTCCACAGCTCCCGGCGGCCCGTCTCGACCGCGACCCGGGCGCCCGTGGCGACCGCGCGCAGCGCGATGACCTGAGCCGTCCACGCGCCGCCGACCAGCACGATCTCGTACGGAGCCGGCCGGCCGATCCCGAGCACGGCCGGTGTGCCGTTCGGGTCGGCACCGATGACGACCCCGTCGTCGCCGACGGGCAGTTCCAGCGCGTCGAACTGCTCGGGCAGCAGCTCGTGCCTGCCGCGCCGCGGGCCGAGCAGCCCGAAGCCGGGCCGCGGCCTGCGGGCCGTGGGCATGAGGGGCCTCGCCGCCATCAGTGCGTCCCTCCCAGCGGCAGCGTCGCCAGCACCCCGGGCACCTGCTCGTGGTCCAGGCGCACCAGCCCGGCCTTCACTGCCCGGGAGGCGCGCTCCAACGCCCGGCCGACCGTGGCCAGTTCGTCGGCGCTGCGGCCGCATATCCGTATGTGTCCTGCCAGCGTCGGCGCGTGCCGCCCGCCCTGCACGCTGCCGCGTCCCAACGTGAGGCTCATCGTCGACGACAGGGCGGGCATCGACGTGAGCAGCGCGGCCAGCTGGGGCAGGGACGCCGCCCCCGGCCCCAACTGCGGCCAGCGGCCCACCCAGTACGTGGCGTGCCACCGGTCGTCGCAGCGCCAGGCCCGCACGGTCTCCTGCGTCCGCCGCGCGGGCGCGGCGGCGAGGCCCGCCTGCGCGGTGGCCACCGGATTGACGTTCGCGGCGACGGCGAGCGCGGCCGTCAGCCCGTCCTCGGACAGCAACGTCGCGGAGAAGCCGGCCCCGCGCAGCCGGCTCGCCAGCTGCTCGCCCGCCCGTAGCAGACAGCGCTGCGCGCCCTCCAGTCCGCCGCCCCGCGCGGCGACGGCCTCCGGGCACAACTGCGGGTCGAACTTCAGCGCCACCCAGGTGAGCCGGGCCGCCGGGGCGCCCGTCTGCTCCTGCAACGGCGCATAGTTGCGGGCGGCCAGCGTCTGCGCGGGCAGATGCGGAGCGGGGGCGGGCAGGGCGCTCTGCACCACCTGGACCGACTCCAGGAGGATCCCGTCGACCTCCATCGCATCCCGCAGCAGCGCGAGCGGGAGGCCCTTCTCCGTGCGGTGCCGCCGCAGCGGCGCGTCCACCGCCTCCACCTGGAGGACGGCCGTCAGGAACGTGCCGTCCCCGACCACGCCGACCGGCCGCTGCTCGCGGTCCGTGAACGAGCCGGTGCGCAGGGCCGGTTCGCACTCGGCCACGGGGGCGAAGCGCGGGTCCGTCCCGGGCGGCACCGGCTCCGCCGCGGCCCGGCGGGCCCGCCGGCGCAGCGCGGCCGCCGCGAACAGCCATTCCGCGACGGGCCGGCGGCCGCGGCGGACCAGTGCCAGGAGCAACAGGCCCACTGCGACGGCCACGGCGGGCGCCAGCAGCATCGGCCCGGCGATCCAGCCGGCCAGCACCACGGCGGCCGCGAGCTCGACCAGAACGAGCTGTTGCAATCGCACAGGACCGAGGCTGCCCGCCCGCGCGGCGAGCCGCGGCGCCACCGGGCCCCGCCCGGCCGGGGGAAGGGCCGGGGCCACGGCGGACGCACGCGCCCGGCCCCGCCCGGCAGGCCCCTGCCCGCCCGCGGCACCGCGCCCGCTCCGTACCCGCGCAGCGACACCCATCCGCGCCAACACCCCCTCAAACCCCGAGCCCCGCACCGGGAACCGCCCCCGGCATCGTGTGTCGATCACTTACCGGCATAGTAGAGGGTCGGTATGACAGCGGGGCCGGGGCGAACCCCTCGGCGGACCGCCGACGAAGGCCGGACAACGGGGAGAAACGGCGACAGATGGCATCACGCCGGGATGAGCTCAACGCCTACACGTTTGCGAAGAAACGGACGGTTGCCGCGTTTCTGCAACCCTCGCCCACCGGCACGGAGGAGGGCGCGCCGCGCCCCCTGCGCACCGTCCTGCCCGGCATCGTCGCCGGGGCCCTGCTCGTCGCGGGCTGCGGAGCCTGGGGCATGTTCCGGCCGACCGCGCCCAAGGGCTGGGACGACCCCGAGGCGCACGTCATCGTCGGCAGCGACTCCACCACCCGCTACGTCGTCCTGAAGACCGACGGCAAGAAGCAGCTGCACCCCGTCCTCAACTTCGCCTCGGCCAAACTCCTTCTCACCCCCGACAAGTCCACCGTCATCAAGGTGAAGGAGTCCGAACTCGACAACGGCCATATTCCGCGCGGCCCGACGCTCGGCATCCCCTACGCGCCCGACCGCATGCCCGCCGCCCCGGAGGCCGGCAGGAAGAAGCAGTGGGCGGTGTGCGAACAGCCCGGCGGCAACGGCAAGACGACCCAGAAGGCCGTCTTCGTCTTCGCCGACCGCGACCCGAAGCTCAAGAAGCTGACGGGCGCACAGCGGCTGCACGACAACCAGGCCCTGTACGTCCAGGGGCCGGACGACGCCCGCTACCTCGTCGACCCGCAGGGCACCAAGTACCTGCTGGGCGGCACCGACTGGAAGTCGGCCGACCCCGGCGACCGCAACCTGCTGCTCCGCTCCGTCTTCAAGGACGGCGCCGAGCCGCAGCGCGTCACCAAGGACTGGCTCGACACCTTCACCGACGGTGCCCCCATCGCCTTCCCGGACCTCCCGGGCGAGCCCGGCGCGAAGGCCGGGGTGACCACGCTGCCGGCGCAGGCCGACCGCGTCGGCACCGTTCTGGAGGCCCCGACCGGCAACGGCACGCAGAACTACGTGGTGCTGCCCGGCAAGGTGCAGCGCGTCTCGGAGTTCGTCGCCAAGCTGCTGCTCGACAGCAGAAAGCTCGCCGTCCTCGACCAGGCCGGCCGTCCCACGCGCGTCGCCGCGTCCGCCTTCACCCCGGACGGCACCGAGTTCGCCGGAGGGCAGCACTGGCCGGCCCGCGTACCGGTCCAGGCCAACTCCGTCGACCCGACGGCGGCCGACCCCAGGAACACCGTCTGCAGCATCTTCGGCGGTCTCGACGACAAGGGCACGCCCCAACTGGCCACCTGGGCCGGCACCGACTACCCGGCCACCACCCCCGACGGCGCCACCAGCGCGTACGTCACCCCGGGCTCCGGGCTGCTGTACCGCCAGGTGACCGGACACCAGACGAAGAGCGGATCGGTCTTCCTCGTCACGGACACGGGCCTGCGGTACGCGGTGCAGTCCAACAACGACAGCGGAACGGGCAAGTCGAAGATCGGTAGCGACGGCAAAGGTGCGGCCGAGGACCCGACGGCGCCGCAGGAGGTCAACCAGGCCCAGGTGCGCCTCGGTTACCAGAACGTCGATCCCGTACCCGTACCGGCGAACTGGTCGGGCTTCCTGCCGACCGGGCCGCGTCTGGACACCAACAGCGCGCGGCAGCCGCAGGGTTCGTAGGGCGGGGCACATATGAGGACGACAGGACGAGTGACCGTTCTGCTGACGCTGATGCTGATGGCAGCACCGGTGACGGGCATTGCAATGGCGGCGACTCCCATGTCCCTGACGGGCAGGGGCCAGTGCACGTATCCCGCCAAGCCCATCAAGGGCACGCCCTGGTCGCTGCAGCGCGTCATGCTCGACCGGCTCTGGCAGGACACGAAGGGCAAGCGGCCGGACGGCCGTCCGGTGCGCGTGGCGGTCATCGACACGGGCGTCGACGCCACGAACCCGCAGCTGAAGGATGCGGTCGACAGCAAGAGCGGGGCGGACCTGCTCTCCCGGCCCGAGGATCCCGACAAGGGCCCGACGACGGACGTGGTCGGTCACGGCACGAAGGTGGCGGGCATCATCGCGGCCCGCCCGCAGCCCGACACGGGCTTCGTGGGGCTCGCGCCCGAGTCGGTGATCATTCCGGTCCGGCAGAACGACGAGAAGGGCACGGGCACGTCGAAGACCCTGGCCCAGGGCATCGCCAAGGCCGTGGCCGACGGCGCGGACGTCATCAACATCTCGCAGGACACGACGAAGCCGCTGAGCCCCGACTCGGACCTGGAGCTCGCCGTCAAGGACGCGCTCGCCAAGGACGTCGTCGTCATCGCCTCGGCGGGCAACGACGGCACGGACGGCAGCGTGAAGGAGACATATCCCGCCGCCTACAAGGGCGTTCTGGCGGTAGGCGCCTCCGACCGCAACAACGAGCGCGCGGTCTTCTCCCAGGCGGGCGACTTCATCGGCGTCGCGGCACCGGGCGTGGAGATGGTCTCGACGGTGCCCAAGGGCGGCCAGTGCGTGGACGACGGCACGAGCTTCTCGGCCCCGTACGTCGCCGGCGTCGCCGCCCTCATCCGCGCGAAGCACCCGGACTGGAAGCAGTACCAGGTCGTCGCCCAGATCGAGCAGACCGCGGAACGGGCCGTCAACGGCCGCGACCGCTACATCGGCTGGGGCGTGGTGGATCCGGTCCGCGCCCTGACGGACGACGGGCACCCCGTCGACGCGGTGTCCCTCCCCGAGGGCCCGGCCCACGACGTCCACCCGCCGACGCCCGCACGCCTGGCCCTCGGCGAGACCCCCGGACAGCGCCAGGAACGTCTGGCCACCTATGCCCTGGGCGGAGCGGCGGTCCTGGTCGCGGCGATCACGGGCGTTGCCGTCGTCGTACGCGACCACAACCGCCGTCGCAGGGCCGCCGCCTGAGGCGTTCCGTGCCGGTCCCATTCACACGAAGGAACACCCGCTCATGACTGAACCCGTGCCGCCACAGGGGCCGGGCGCCCGGCGCCCCCCCCAGGTGTGGGATACACGCTTCGACCCGCCGCCGCCTTCGCCTTCGTCGTCATCGTCTTCGTCATCGCCGGGCCCTTCCGGGGCATCCGGGGCGTCCGTGCCTTCCGTGCCTTCCGTGCCGCAAGGGTTCGGGCCGGCACCGGTGTCGTCCGGCCCGGCCCGCGGCCGGCGCAAGGCGCTGCTCATCGTCCTCGCGCTCCTGCTCGTCGCGGGCCTGGGCGGAGGAGGCTGGCTGCTCTGGGGCGGTCACGGCAAGGCGACGAAACGGAACTCGGGGCCTGCCGAGTCGTCGGGGCAGATCGACACCCGGCTGGACTGGATGATCCCGACTCCCGACAAGGAGAAGAGCGCCGACGTCCACGCCTCGAACCCGATGACCTGGTTCGCGCACGGCAACATCGTCCGCACGCGCGACCGGCAGATCACGGCCTACGACATCGAGCACGGCAAGCAGCAGTGGAACGTCCCGCTGGCGGGGGAGGTGTGCAAGGCGGCACGCCGGCCCGAGAACGACATGGTCGCGGTGTTGTACGAGAAGGAGAAGTACAAGTGCAACAACTTGATCGTGGTGGACCTGAAGAGTGGGCGCGCGAAGTGGGAACAGAAACTTCCCTCGTACTCCGGTGACGGGGAGTACATCGACCCTCAAGTCCGCCTGTCGCGCGGCACGGTCAAGGTCATGGGGACGAGCGAGCAGGCCACCTTCGCAGTCGCCGACGGCAAGGTTCTCGACCACCCCAAGACCAACGTCATCTACGACTGCGCGGAAACCGATGCCCCCACCGACGGCAAGATTCTGATTTCGATCGTCAAATGCTCGAGCAGCAATCGTGAGTTCTTGCGGAAAATCGATTCCGCAACCGGACGGGTGGACTGGACGTGGAAGGCCCCGGAGGGTCTCGACATCCTGAGCGTCCCCTCCATCGACCCCGTCACAGTCTCCGTCGGCAAGAGCGAGGCGGACGGCCCGACCGACCTGCTGAGCGTCAACTCCGAAGGCCGTACCCAGTCCACCTACTCGCTCACGGGACAGGCGGGCGGACACGTCTCGGTGCGAGGAGACACGGCATATCTGGCGACCCAGCCGAAGGAGACCTCGGCGGGCATCAAGCAGAACGAGATCCAGGCCATCGACCTCAAGACGGGTGAGAAGCGCTGGTCGAGCACGGCGGGCGGTAACCGGGTCAACCGGTCGCTCGATTTCGACGGGGACAAGCTGCTCGTCTATCAGGCACCTCAGGCCGGTGAGGGAGGAAAGCTGGTCGACCTGGACCTGCGCGACGGTTCACCGTCCGTGCGCAAGAAGCTTCCGGCGGAGAGCAGTTCGATCCAGTACGACGTGGATTTCGGCAGCGAGATCTATTTGCAGGACGACCGGGTCTTCATCGTGGCCGACATCACCATCCCGTCCAACTACCTGATCATGTCGTTCAAGTGACGGCCGACGACCACGCCGACGTCCGCACCGCACCGCACACGGAGATGTACCTGTGTCCCAACCGCCACCGTACGGACCGCCGCCGCCACGGCCCTCGCTGTCCCAGTTCTCGCATTCCGGCATCACGAAGACCGGCAAGGGGCCGGGCCGGCGCACGGTGTGGATCACCGGCCTGGTGATCCTCCTCGTGCTCGCTGCCGGCGGCGCCTATGCCCTGTGGGGCCGACCGGGCGGCGGAACGTCGCCGGAGACCGCCGGTTCCGCTGCGGCACCCGGTTCCCTGGTGTGGAAGAAGACGCCGAGCACCGCGCCGTCGAAGAACTCCCGCAATGCGTGGGGCACTTGGTTCACGCAGACGACGGTGGTGAAGGCGGAACCCGACACGGTCACGTCCTACGACATCAGAACCGGCGAGAGGAAATGGTCCCTGATCCTGCCCGGCACACAGTGCGCGGCCTCGCGGGACATCGATGCGGACCGGGTGCTCATCGCCCTCCGGTACACGGACGCCTGTGACGCGATGACCGTCATCGACATCCGCCAGGGGAAGACGCTGTGGACGCAGCCCATCGTTCTCCTGAAGGCCGACGACCCCGAGATGGACAACTTCAGGCCGGACAAGTGGCCCGCGGACATGGAGGTGTCGGTCAGCCAGGGACACGGCCTGATCAGCTGGGCCACCGGCGCCCACATCGTGCGCCTCTCGGACGGCCAGCTGGTCGGCGACACGGGAAAGCAGGATGCGTGCAACGACGTCGGCACGGCCGGCGGAGCACAACTCCTCACTCAGCGATTCTGCGGGAAACGGGCGACGCTGCGCTCCCAGAACCTGAAGTCGCTGGCAAAGGCCAACTGGCAATGGGACGGCCCCGAGGACCAGACGATCTCCGACATCCTCTCGACCAAGCCCGTCGTGCTGCTCATGAGCGACGCGGCCGGCAAGAACTTCGGCAAACCGACCCAGCTGATCGTCCTGGGTGACACCGACGGCAAGGAACGGACCCGCATACCGCTCCAGCACGACCATGAGGTCAGCTACTGCACATCGAGCATGAGCAGGTGCGCGGAATACCTGGTAGCGGGAGATGTGGTGTACGTCGCCGGAAAGGGCTCGACGACGGCCTACGACCTCTCCACCGGCCGTGAACGCTGGACGTTCAAGGCGGACGAGAACCGGCTCGCCCTGCCGGTGTCGGCCGACGACCGGGAGGTCGGCATCTACGTGGCCGCGACACCCGAACGCGAGGGCAAGCTGATCCGCGTGACGACGCGGACGGGCAAGGAGATCCGCACCACGGACAACTCCCCGGACCTCCGGACGACGGAATACCAATTGGCCCACAGCAAGAGCGCGGTGCCGTATCTGGCGGAGGGGCGCCTGCTGGTGGTGAACGAGGGCCTGTTGGAGTCGCAGGACAACGACGAGATCGTGGCGATCGGGGCACGGACGGGGCGGGGTTGAGAGGGCTCAGGGGCGTGCCGGCGGGCACGCCCCTGCCCGACTCAGGACTCGGGCACCTCGATGTCGAACTCCCCGTCCCGCGCGCCGAGTACGAAGGCGCGCCATTCGGCCTCGGTGTACCGCAGCACGGTGTCGGGGTCCTCGGACGACCGCATGGCCACGGCGCCGCCCGGCAGATAGGCGATCTCGACCCGCGCCATGTCGGGCGGGCTGTCGGGGGCGCTGAGCCACTCGACCCCCGAGATGTCCATGGCGTACAGCTCGTCTTTTTCCTGTTCGGTCGCCACTGCGCGGGGCTCCTCGATCGACGGTACGGACGGTAGCGGGGCCGACGCTAGCAACAGGGAAGAGGGCGGGACAGGGGTTCGGGCGACTCGGCCGTTATGTGGTGGGGGATCGCCCTTGCGGGTGACTAGAGTTGACGTTGGTGCTGGGTAGCACCGTATGGGGAGGGACGGGGTGGACAACCTGGTTTCGCGCGGCGGCAGTTACTTGGCCAAGGAGGCCGAGACGCTGACGACGTTCAAGGGGCGCATCGACGAGCTTCTGGCCAAGCTGGAGAAGTCGTCGGCATCGCCGAAGGCGATCGGCGAACGCCGGATCGCCAAGGAGGCGTACGGCAGGGGTTTCGACTCGGCCGGCGATCTCGCCGCGCTCTACGACAAGGTCCATGGACGGCTGCAGGAGCTGTCCAAGCTCTTCGGGGACCAGATCGAGGCGACGGGCCTTGCGGCGCTGATCTCCGACCGCGGGTACGACGGCGTCGACGCGGAGCAGGCGGCGCGCATGCGGGCGATCCAGGAGAGCACGCAGAAGCACTACCGCGATGCGGCGGGGACCAATGCCCCGGCGAAGGGCAGTGGCACGACGCAGCAGCACACCGGCGATGCCGGCGGAGCCGACGGCTTCTAGGGGGAAGCGAAGAGATGGGTGCGGGGAAGTTCGACGGCCTCAGCCACAACGAGCTCTACGCGATGGTGGCCGACGCGAACCCGAGTCAGCTGACGGAGATGGGCTCGGCGCTGAGTGAAGCGTCCATGGAGCTGAATGCGATCAGCGATCTGCTGCGCCACCACGTGGAGCGCGTGAAGTGGGAGGGCGAGGGGGGCGACGCGTTCCGCGAGTGGGGCGGGGAGATGGTGAAGCAGGCGGCCAAGCTGGCCGACTACACCGTCTTCGCGGGCAGCTATATCGGACAGGCCGGCGATGGCCTGTCCGAGGTGAAGTCCGCCATGCCGAAGCCGGATCCGACTGCGGAATGCCTGACCGATCCGGAGAAGGAGCAGGCGCGGCTGAAGGTTACGGAGTCGCATCGTCAGGAAGCGATCAACCTGATGAACAAGCTCGACTCCTATTACCGGGTTGCGCATGAGGGGTTGGCGGGGTTGGAGGAGCCAGCGTTTCGGCCGATGCCAGCGGGCAGGCTCGGCTTGGGGGACGAGTGGGAGCGGCCTTACGAGGAACCGGTGACCGCTGGTGGGACGGAGCCTGGAAGCGGTGGTGCCCGTTCTTCTTCCGTCTACTCCCCAGGCAGCCTGACCAGTAGCGCACAGGTGGCTCAGCCACAGCATCACGACACTCCTGCGAACACCGGCGTGGGAACGGTGAGCGATCCGGTCGGCGCTGCGCATTCTCAAATGCCCTCAGGAGCTGGAGGGACGGCGGGAACAGCCATCGATTCGACCGGCGTTGCTGCTCCGCCGCCAGATCTCACAGCGAGATCTGGCAACGGCGCAGTTCCTGACGGCCCGAAGCACTTGGGTGGGTCTTCCTGGCTCCCGGGGCTGGTTACGCCAGGCGTGCCCCTGCCGAGCGTGCCCTCCTCAGGGGGCGGCCGGACGATGGCCGGACTGCCCGCCGGGCCGGCCGTGGGAGGGGGCGCCAGAGGCAACGGCAGCGCCTCAGTACCGAGGTATGGGGGTATTCCCCGTACTGGCGCAAGTGATGGGATCGTTGGCGGCACTCCGACACGGTCAGGTGGCGACTTTGGCAGCCAGCGGTTGCCACGCGGGATGGTTGTCGGGGAAGAGCGTGGGGGGATGAGCCGGGGCCCTGTGGGAGTGAGCGGACCTGCCGGTGCGGCCAGTGGAGGCGTCCCAAACCCGCAGCGAGTCGGACCGAGCCGGAGGTTGGCCACGGAGCCGGGCGGTGTTGTGGCTGGCCCGCACGCCAGCGGGCAGTTGCCGCCTCCTGGGTCGCGGTTGCCGCGGGGAACCGTTGCCGGGGCGGAACGTGACACCCATGGTGCAGCAGACATGCTGCGTGCACGGCGGGGAGATCGCGCAGATTTCACGCCGGGTGGTTCTGGGCTTGTGCGAGAGAACCCGGCCCCAGGACCTCTGCACTCCAGTGCGGCAGGGGCTAGTGGGCGTCGTCGCGCTGTCAGTAGGCCCGATTACCTTACGGAGGACGAGGAAACGTGGGCGGGCGGCCGACGCGATACTGTCCCACCCGTCATCGAGTAGTCCGCCTGTTCCTCCAACCTGAAAGAGATCGCCGACAGATGTCATCCCTGCCCCGAGCAACTCGGCGGTGTGCTGTGCCAGCGCTGTCACTGCTGGGCGTCTGCCTCATCCCGTCGGGCGTACTTGCCTCACCTGCGATTGCGGACGGCATGCGTTCCCGGGAGTGGTACCTCGACGCGATGCAGGCCGATGACATGTGGCAGGTGAGCCGAGGCGAGGGAGTGACGGTGGCGGTCCTCGACAGTGGTATCGAGTCGTCCGTCCCTGAACTGCAAGGCCAAGTGTTGGACGGTGCCGACCTGTCCAGTGAGCCGAAGGGCGGCAAAGTCGACCAGGACGGTCACGGTACCGAGATGGCAGCCTTGATCGCGGGAACGGGATCCGCTGGCGGCATTCAGGGACTTGCGCCCGGAGCCAAGATCTTGCCGGTCAAGATGCCCGGTGATTTCAAGTTGGGGTTCGTAGACTCTCTTTGGTCAAAAGCCATTCGCTACGCGGTGGACCATGATGCCCGTGTGATCAATATTTCGGCGGGATCTCCTGGGCTGCTTTCCAGTTCTTCGCAGACGCAGGAAGCTGTAAAGTACGCCCGGGACAAAGGAAGTCTGGTCTTTGCCGCAGCGGGGAATGACGGAGACAAGGGGAACGTCGAGAACTACCCTGCATCGTTTCCCGGAGTGGTGTCCGTAGGGGCTGTCGACAGCAGCCGTAAGGTCACCAAGTGGTCGAACAGCGCCAGCCATGTGACCCTCGCTGCTCCAGGGGACGAGATCCCGGGCCGGTGCAAGGAGAGTTCCGGGTTCTGCGCCACTCGAGGCACCAGCCAGGCCACTGCCCTCGCCTCCGCCTCCGCAGCCCTGATCTGGTCCAAGCATCCTGACTGGACCAACAATCAGGTCCTGCGCGTCATGATGGACACGGCCGGCAAGCCGGCCACCGGAGGAGTGCCCAGCATCTATCTCGGTTACGGTATCGTCCGCCCGCGCAAGGTCCTGGTGGACGGCGAAGGCAACCCCGGCCCCGCGGACGTCAACCCGCTGCTGGCGGCAAGCCAGTCCGCATCGCCGAAGCCCTCTTCCTCCGGCGACCCGAAGCCATCGAGCCCGGCCCGGGACTCCGCGGCCGCGCCGAAGCAGGACGAAGGCGGTACGGCCTTTCCGTGGCCGGGTATCACCATCGGTGCGGCAGTTGTCGCCGTGGTCGCAATCGGCATCGTGTTCCTGCGGCGGCGCGGACCGCGCTAGTCGCGGCAGCAGCGCACAACTTGGCCCGAATGCAAGGGTCATTTCAGTCAGAAAAGGGTGAGCCGAGCGAATTCGGCTCGTACACAACTCATGGGGGAAGGTGAAGCATGTCGAACATTCAGCAGATTTCAGACGAGTCGTTCAGCAAGTTCGAGAACACGCTCAAGGAGGCCAGCGCCGCTCTCTCGGCCAACCTGAAGTCGCTGGTCGGTGTGATCGATACAGCCAAGGCTGCATGGCAGGGACAGGCCGCTGACGCATTCGTTCAGGCACAGCATGCTCTGAACGAGGACCACGACGCACTGCGCCGCCTGCTCGACGGTATTCACGAGGCCGTGAGCCTGACCCGCAAGTCTGCCCATGCCAACGACGGCGATGTCATGGCAAGTATGCGGGCCATCGACGTGAACGGTGCCGCTCCCGGCGGCCACCTCGCCCCCCACAGCCATCAGACGGGGCTGAGCGCTGGACTGGACAGCAAGCTCAACTTGTACTGAAGCGCCAAAGACACGAACCAATCAAGCGATTTCACGAAGTGGGGGACAGCATGTCCGACATCAAGGTTGTCTACGGCGGCATGGAGCACACCGTCGGCGGCGTCTCGGCCGCTGCCAATGTGGTCCAGCAGCAGCTCGACACTCTCTGGAAGGCCGTCAGCGATGTGACGCACGGGTGGCAGGGTGAGGCCGCTGACATGATGCAGGCCGCCAAGAGTCAGTGGGACGCCCGCGCCCAGCACATCCAGCAGGTTCTCGAAGATGTCGCCAAGAGGGTTGACCACGGCAGCACTTCCTACCGCGAGACCGACCGTAAGGCTGCTGGGCTCTTCTGAGCAGTACTGATGAGCGGGGGAGAGCGGACCGCCTTGTTTCGCTCTCCCCCACATGTGGGCCCATCAGTTGAAGAGGTCTTGCAAGGGGTGGGCAGCCCGTGGCTCAGAGTGCGGCGTACGCCCGCGCCGCCTCTCGCGAGATCGCGACCCACATCTTGCTGCCGGCGAGTGGCCCGCCTGCGTCGTCCAGGCCGACGATGCCGCCGCACGCGCTGACCATGGCGTCCAGCGTGGAGAGCGACGCGCGTCGCCGCGCCTGACAGGTCTGCTGAGCTCTCCTGGAATGTGCAGGGTGCTCGTCGAAGACGGTCAGTCGCAGCACGCCGAATCGCCATCGCATGGTCAGGCTGGCGTTCCGGCCCGGGGTGAACTGGTAGGCGTTCGCGAGTAGTTCCGACGCAGCGAACGTACCGAGGTCGCTCATGTCGGAGAGCCCGTGGTCGGTGAGCAGACGTCTCACGGCCGTCCGCGCCATGGAGAGGCAGTACGCCGCGGCGGGCAGGTCGAATGAGTAGTCGAGGTTGGCGGGGATCGGCGTCAGCCAGGTCGCAGGTGTTGCTTCGGGCAGGCACGAAGACGGGTTGTTGCTCATGCGCGGCCACTCCAGAGCGCTGGGCGGTGATGGGGGGTCCTCGCACGCGCAGCGGAACCGGTGGCCCGCCTCCCTGGGCGCGAGCGCACCTCACCCAGGGATGGTGGGCATGCTCGCGCGGTGCTCTTCCGGCTCCACGGCGTGTGAGCTAAGCGACACCGAACGTAGCGCAGCCTGGAAGCCCTGTGCTACCTGCTTGCCGGGAGCCCCCGTGCTACGGGTGACTCGCTGGATCTCACCATTCCCTCGCGGCAGACTGTTGCCGACTTCAGGGAGGGGCCCATGCCGCCGAGGAGCAACCCGACGATCCGCCAGCGACGACTGGGGGCCGCCCTGCGGCAGTTGCGGGAGCAGGCGGGCATGTCCGCATCCGATGCCGCAGCCCTGCTGGGCGTCGACAGAACCCGCATCTCCAACACCGAAGCCGGCCGCTTCGGGATCAGCGCATCGCGCGTGCGTACGTTGGCGTGCAACTATCGCTGCCCCGACCCTGGTTTGGTCGATGCGCTTGCCGGCATGGCCCAGGGTCGAACGAAGGGCTGGTGGGAGGAGTACCGGGGTTTGCTCCCCGCCTCCTTCCTGGACGTGGCCGAACTTGAATGGCATGCCGTCAGGATCCGCAACGCGCTGACGTCACATATCCCAGGGCTGCTGCAGACGGAAGACCATGCGCGGGCGCTCTTCGACATGGTGATCCCGGGGCTCCCGGCGTCGGAGGTGGCCCTGCGGGTCGCCCAGCGGACGCAGCGTTGCCAAGTCCTCGACCGCGACGATCCGCCGGCCTACGAGGCGATCGTCCATGAGAGCGCCCTGCGCATGCAGTTCGGAGGCCGAAAGGTCGCACGCGCGCAGTTGATGCACCTGTTGGAGGTCGGTGAGCGAGAGGGCGTCACCCTCAAGGTGATCCCGTTCTCAGCCGGTGGCTTCCCGGGTGCAGGCCAGACGATCCTGTACGCGTGCGGGCCGGTGGCCGACCTGGACACGGTTTCGCTCGACACGTCCCACGGATCTGTTTTCATCGACTCCGCGATGCAACTTGCCAATTACCGGCGGCTCCTCGACAAGATGGAGGGCAACGCGCTTGACGAGTGAGACTCACGCAAATTCATCCATGCAATTGCTCAGCAGATCTGAGAGGTTGACATGCCTGAGATCCAGTGGCAAGAACCGTTCTGCGGGAACAGCGGGAACGCCTGCATACAGATCGGCCATACGGCTGACGGTACGCCCATACTCCGAGAGACCGCCCGTCCTCACGAACTACTGGTCATCACGCGAGACGGTCTACGCAATTTCATCGAAGCCGCAAAACGCGGTGACCTCGACCACCTCACTGTTTAGGCTTCGGTATGCGCGGACAGGGTGATCACCACTTGCTCATGCGCATGACCCCGCGCCAGGTCCATCCAGCGCCGACGACCGTATCTCGAAGGGGATCTTTCATGGCCCGTGTGTCGTAGCGGAACGTTTCGACCTTGTGTCGGCGGCCGTCGGGCCCGCGCTCGTAACTCCCCCTCCAGGAAACCTCGATCACCTGCCCACGGCTGTACTCGCGCGACTCGGCCCATATGCCCGGGTTACCCGCCCACGTCACTGTCCACTGCTCGTCGATGGACTGCACTTCGCGGATCGAGGGGACGAAGCGCATCCGGACCTTGAACTTCCGCTCCACATGCTTGGGAGAGGAGCCGGAACCGTAGGCCGGCTCCCAGACCTGCCACTCCGCCACCAGGTCGGCCTTGTCCGCGAAGTGGGCTTGGCTCACGACGAACGGTACGTCCGGGCCGTTGACCGCGAGCAGTGCGTCCCGCAGCTCCATGGCGGTAAGTGGCGTGACACTGCTGTCGGGGTACCTGGTGCCGGCCATCTGGTCCCGAATGCCGTCCATCTTCTTTCGAAGGCTACCCATCACTAAGCCCCTGCCCCTGCCCCGGTGTTCGGGCGCACCGTGCGTATGAAGTCTTGGAAATCGCCCAGGACGCTCTCATGCTGGGCTGCGGTGGCGGTGAGAACCAACCGGATCACTGCACGCTTGTGCGGCTCCTTGATGTCGAACATGGACAGGTACGCCTGGGACTGTACGAGGTCACGGCGAGCGGTGCCGACGACCGCCGAGAAGGTCAGCTGTTGGGCCAGGGAAGGTGCGTCGGCGGAGCCGGCCTCACGGCGGTCGGCCACCACCACCGACTCGGCGATCGAGTGCAGGCGCTCCACCGATTCGTCGGCGAGTTCGGCCAGCGTCGCCGAGTCCGGGCGGTATTCGCCGCTGATGGCGATATTGGCGGCGAATCCGTTATCCGGCTGCGTGTGCACCGCAGCGAAGGCGACACCTGTGGCGTCGAACCCCTCTGGACGGGCAGGGAACCAGTCCTCCGTCAGGTGGAATGCGATGGGTACCGGCAATTTCATGGCCGCCCCGGGCTCTTCCGAGGGGACGTACATCAGAACCACCTACTGACGGTGTGCTTGACGGAACGGGCGGCGTCGCCGACGGCGTCGGCCACGTCGTCAGCGGCCTTACTCAGCTTGTGCGGATCGACGGTGATCTCGAGTCCCACCCCCGCGCCTGCCTCAGGGGAGGCGCCCACCTTGCCGCCGAGCTTCCAGGCCCCGGTCTCCGCGTCTTTCTTCAGGCCCCACCAAGCTTCCCCACCAGGGCCTTCCCACTCCTCGGCTGTGGCGCCGATTCCTATCCCGGCAGCCTCCAGACCTCCGGTTATGCCGGTCTTCTTGCCGGCGAATGCCTTTCCTCCGACAGTGAACTCCTCTGTTGTCGCCTTGGCGTTGAGCGAAATTTCGGCACCGTTGAACCCCTCGGCCCGCCCGTAATATCCAACCTGCCCGTACTCGGCCCGGCCCTCGGCCATTGCCCGTTGCCCCACGGAGGCCTCGGCCTTGGCCACTGCGCCCTTTTCGTTGAAACCGTAGTTTGCGGAGGCTCTGGCTCCCTCGTAGAGGTCCGCGGACCCCGACAGTTTCAACGGCCCGTTGGTGGCGGATCCTTGCGCGGTGACATGAAAGAGATCGGCATACGCTTTGGCCGAGCCCTCCTTGCCGGACTTCGGGCCGTCAGAGACGGTGAATCCGAGGGCCGGCCCAGTCGCCGTGATTTTGCCCTCGGTCTTCCACCCGTCGGTCTTCGTGGCGGCCACCTCTGGCGCGCCGGCTTTCATCAAGTCGCCCTCGGCGTGCGCATTGAACCCACTCAGGGCGCCCACGGCCGCGGAAGGGTCGGTCGCGGCGCGGCTCAACGCGCGTTTCGCGCCCTGGTCCGCTTCGTCCACGGCGCGGACAGCTCTGGCGATGGTGTCGGTCCACTCCTGGGCCGCCTGCCGGGCCTGGGCTGCCAGCGTCGGGTAGTCCGGGTCGTGCTGGAGGGCATACCGGTCCTGTGCGGAGAGCTTCTCGAATCCGACGTAGGTGGCCTTGCCCGAGCTGTCGACCTTGAAGTCTTTCGTCTCGGCCTCGGCAACCAGATCCTTCGTGGCCTTCTGCAGCACAGTCAGCTCGGTGTACGCCTGCCTGAGGAGACTGGCAACGGCCAACGCCTCTTTCTCGGCGCCAGCGTATTCGGAAGCCGTAGCCGCAGAACTGTCCTGATGCGCAGCGAAGGCCTCCCCCTGCCACTTCCCGTTGGCCAGGGCGCGCTGCACGTTCTTCTCGTAGTCGCCCTTCAGCTCGCCGAAGCGCTTGCCCATCTTCTGCCACGCCTCGGACACGTCCAAGAGCGGCGAAAGATCGGTGGTCATCACGTCCTGGTAGCGCAGTGCCATGGTCGAACCCCTGATCAGTACCGGTCGAGACGGCTGCTGAAAGGTTCCTGTGTCGCGCCGCCCGTCGAGTTGAATTGCGCGCCGATGGCGGCGTCCTGGCCCTGGAAAAGGGTGTTCGTGCTGTGCAGCGCGTCCAGTTCCCGATGCAGTCGGTCCATGAGCCGGTTTGCCTGGCCCTGCCAGAGAGATGTCGCTTCGGACAGCCCCGCGGCCGTCGCCCACGCGGACAGACCGTGCAGCCCCGTGTCCGGCTTCAGCAGACTCGACTGCAGAGCGCCCGAACCGGCCAGGGGCGGCTGGACTCTGCCGCCGCCTTCTCCCATTCGGGCCGCGGCCTGGGTGTCCGGCAGCAGGTGCTGCTGCATGAACGTTACGGCATGCTGCTTGTCGCTCGCCGAGCTCGCCAACGTCCCCTGGCCGCCGCCCACTCCACCGGTATTCGCCTGGTCGAGCTGCAGCTGCTGTTCCGCAGAGCCCCCGGAACTCATGCGTAAATCCCCCCTCGCGCTTGCGCCCCTAGCTGCTCAGCACTGAGCGGGCGCACCACAGGTACCTGGCGTGTACCTTACAGACTTCGCTCAGCGGTTCCTGTCCGTCAGCGCCGTTCCGGTCTTGTTTCGTCAGGCAGCAGGCGTGTCGTCGAGGAAGTGCGTCCTTACCTCCCCGGCCTGCTTCTGGACGGACCCGTTCACGTCACCACACCAACCCCCACCGCCAGTACCCCCACCCCCACCGCACCGTAGAAAGCCCCCACGGCGATCCGTACCTGCACCCGCACCGCCCCAGCCCTCGTGCCGTTGTTCCACCGTGCCCCGAACACGAGCGCCGGCACCCCGAAGACCAGAAAGCACGCCGCGAAGCACGTTCCGGCGAGCCAGCCCAGGAAGTAGGCCGGGCCTACCGCGTAGTACGTCCACGGGGCGCGGGTCACCGTGACGCGGCGGCCCAGGGCGTAGTCCGGTTCGATGACCGCTTTCGGGTCCGTCGTCCTGCCGTCGTCCGAGCGGAACGTGCCCTGCGACGACCTGGTGGTGCCGCCCCGTGAGCTGTAGCTGTACTTGTAGCCGTCCACCGTCAGCGTGCCGTGCGTTCCCGCGAGGCCCGAGGCGTAGGGGAGGGCCGGAACGCAGAAGCTGCCGATGAGCACCGCCATCAGGAGCATGGCCGCACCGCCGAACCGTACTGCCGCGTTGGACGGAGGCGTCCTGTACCGCTTGGCCATGTCCTTCTGTCTCCCCGTAGGCGATCTCTTCGGAGATCACCGTAGGCAGACGCCGGTCACGCCCAACTGCGCATATCGGCACAAGGTGCCGGGCGAACAGGCAATCCATACGCTGTCTTTGCCGCCGCCTCACTCCTCGTCACTCCTCCTCACTCCGCAATGCCCCGCGTCAGCATCACCACCGCAACGAACCTCCGGTACAGCCGGATCGGGTCCTCGTCCGTCATCCGGACCGTCACAGCGTCGACCCGCTCGACGTCCGCGATCCACGTCGCCATCTCGGCGAGGTCCGGGTTGCGGAACCGTACGGTCAGCGTGGCCGGCAGGTTGATGCACGGCAGTGCAGACCGGGACCGGGACCGGAAAACGTCCCGGACCGCATCCCTTGCCGCCTCGTGGATCAATTCGCGGGCCGTAGCCGGGTGGACGCTGTCCGCGGCGAACCGCGACACCGACGACTTGACCACGGCGCTCCGGATGCCCGGGCAGAACGGCTCGATCTCGGCAGCCGTCGTCTCGTCACCCGTGATCAGCACCACCGGCACGCCGTGGCCCAGCGCCACCAGCGCGTTGATGCCGCTCTCCCCGGCAGTCACGCCGTTGAGCCGCACCTCACTGATCGCCAGAGGGTTGTACGTGTGCGAGAGCGCGGCCGGCGCGCCCGTCATGGAGCCGTGGTACGAGACGAAGAAGACGGCGTCGAAGGAGGCGTCCAGCCCCTGCATCATGTAGAGGGGCTTGTGCCGTCCGGAGAGGTAACGGGCCCGGCCCGCAAGGGTGTCGGGGCGCAGGTTGGTCATCTTCGAGTGGGCGTCGTTGACCAGGAATGCGGTCGCGCCCGCCGCCATCGCCCCCTCGATCGCGGCGTTGACCTCCTGCTGCAGCAGGTCCCGGTAGTACGCGTAGTCGCCCGCGGCCTCCGCGGGCCGGCACTGCGACCAGTCGACGACGCCTGCGGTGCCCTCCATGTCGGAGGAGAGGAAGATTTTCACCCCCTACCAGTGCCCCGGCCGGGGAGCTCCTACCGGTCGTCCTCCGGCCGCTTCCGCACCGCAACCGCCGTCTGCGCCATCCCCGGCAGGAAGTCCGTGAACAGTTCGTGCACCTCGTGCACGAGCGGCCGCAGCACCCGGAAGCGGGCCAGTGACACGCCCCGCGTCGTCAGGCGGGCGCCGCGGTCGGCCAGGCGGCGGCTGCGTTCGCGGGCGGGAGAGCGGTCGAAGACCCAGTAGAGGACGAGGCCCATCTGGGAGAGCCACATCAACTCGGGGAGGACGTCCGCCAGTTCGTCCGGAACCTTCGCCTTGCTGCCCGCCAAGGCCTCGCGGTGGATCGCGATGGAGGCTTCCCGGGCGTGCTCGGACTCGGCGGAGAAGGGGCTCAGGGGGCTGTCCGGGTCCGCGGCGTTCTTGAAGAACTGGGCCGCGAACTCGTGGTACGGCTCCGCGACGTC
This sequence comes from Streptomyces morookaense, assembly GCF_013030945.1. Taxonomy (GTDB): domain Bacteria; phylum Actinomycetota; class Actinomycetes; order Streptomycetales; family Streptomycetaceae; genus Streptomyces; species Streptomyces morookaensis. The sequence continues at coordinate 34,408 of NZ_JABBXF010000084.1, forward strand.
CAGCCACGCCTGGAGCACCCCCGCCAGGCGAGCGTGCAGATCGGTCTCGCGGTCCAGGACGGCGCGGGCCGCCGTCTGGTGTTCCGCGCCGATCCGGTCGTAGAAGCCCTGGATCAGGTGCTCCTTGCCCGCGAAGTAGTAGTACGCGTTGCCGACGGAGACCCCGGCCTCCTTGGCGATGGCCCGCATCGTGGTCTTGTCGTAGCCCCGTTCCTGGAAGAGCCGCATCGCGGTTTCGAGGATCAGGGTGCGGGTCTGCTCGCTCTTCTCGGTCCTGGGTGCGGGATTCGCCTGCGGGGGCTCGTTCTCTGGTGGCACGGTTCAGAGCCTAAACCGCGGCCGAAGCCGGCGGACCGGGACGCGGCGCGCATCCCGGTCGACCCTCGTCCCTCGCCGTCATCCGGCTCACTGCCCGGCCGGCGCGGCCCACGGACCCGGCTGGGCAGGGCCCGCCCAGCCCTGCGGCGGCATCGGCGGCACCGGCGTGACCTGCTCCCGCTCCATCATCCCGCGGCGGCGGAACTTGCTGAGCGCGAAGACATTGCCGAGATGCATCACGCCCAGGACGAGCAGGACGACGCCGAGCTTCTGCGACAGCGCCTCGAACACCCCACGGGCGTTCGTGATCTTGTCGTCGTCCTGCAGGTACAGCGCGATGAACCCGAGGTTCACGAGGTAGAAGCCCACCACCAGCAGGTGGTTGACAGCTTCTGCGAGCTTCTCGTTGCCGTGCAGCACGTCGGCGAGGAAGACCTGACCGTTGCGGCTGAGCGTGCGCGCCACCCAGATCGTGAGGCCGACGCTGGCCAGCAGGTAGACGACGTACGCGACGACTGTGAGGTCCATGTCTTGTCCCCACCCCTTCTCGAACTACTTCTTGAACACGTTCAAAACTGCGTCGGTCAGGACTGTAGACCTGTTTTTGAACGCGTTCAACCTGGGGGTGTCCAACGTGACCCACGGGTCAGGAGTCCAATTTCGATCCTGGTCAAAAGGCTTGGTGCGCCGTTGGCCCGCGCGGGACATTGGGGCTGCCCGAGGACGCCCCACTCGTCACGGGCAGACCGAGAACAGGCAGGAACCAAGCAAGAACCAGGCAAGAACCAGGCAAGGACCAAGCACGATCCCAAGGGGGAACCATCATGCGCAGGACGATGAAGACCGCCGCGGCACTCGCGCTCGCCGTCGGAGCGTTCACCACGGTCGGTGCGACCACCGCCTCCGCCCGGCCCGCCGACGCCAGCCACGGATGCCCCTCCGGCGACGTGTGCTTCTACCCGGGCGCCGGATGGAACAACGACCAGCCGTCCCAGACGTACTACAAGTACGGGACCTACAACCTCAGCAACATGTACGGGACCTACCGCATCTACAACAACCAGACCGGCGGCGCCACCATGCGCACCTGCACGGGCTACAACGGCAGTGGTTGTGAGGGCTACCTGCCCGCCGGCTGGTACATCGACAAGGACATGACGCCGATCAACTCCATCACCCTGGAGCCGTAGCGCTCCGCGGGAAGTGCGGTGCGCCAACTGCGGGCTCGTTGTGGCTGGTCGCGCAGTTCCCCGCGCCCCTTTGGGGCGCGATCGCGCACCGCACTTCGCCGCTCAGATCCCCGTCGCGCCGTCGATGCGTTCGCGGATCAGATCCGCGTGACCGTTGTGGCGCGCATACTCCTCGATCATGTGCACCATGATCCAGCGCAGTGAGACGTCCCGGAAGCCGATCTGCGCCGCGTCCCGCTCGGAGAGCCGGCCCGTGTCGTCCAGCGAGGCGCCTGCTGCCGCCGCCCGGCTCGCATCGGTCTCCGCGCGCCATGCGGCCAGCGCCTCGTCCATACCGAGGTCCGGGGCCGGTGCGAACCCGTAGGCCTGCTCCTCGCCGTACGGCAGCGGTACGTCGCGCTGGGCGAACACACGCTGGAACCAGTTCCGTTCGACGTCCGTCATGTGCCGGACCAGACCGAGCAGGGTCAGCGGCGACGGCTCCGCCGAGGCGCGGCGCGCGAGTGCGTCGTCGAGACCCGTGCACTTCAGCACGAGCGTGGCGCGGTGGAACTCCAACCAGCTCTCCAGCATGGCGCGTTCACCGGCCTGCGGGGGCGGTAACGGACGACCGTCCGGTGTCTTGGTCATGATGCTCACCCTGGCACACGCCGGCCGGCATGGACAGGGGCGCGATCAGCTGCGGGTGGAGACGTGAAATCCGGCCATGTCCGGGCCCGTTCCGGACCAGGACCGCCCGTAGCGTTCCGCGACGGCGTCCAGCGGGTGCGTCTCGACGTTCCAGCCGTGCCGGCCCAGCCAGTCGCCGAGCCCGGTGCCGAGGCCGCCCTTCCAGAGCGCGACGAGGTGGGCGACGGTCGGATCGCCGGCGCCCGCCGCCGAGACGTCCCGCCCGCGTTCGTGCGCGAGCCGGCTGCCGGGGGCGGAGAGCCCGCCCAGGGTGTCCAGCAGGCCGACGGCCTCGTCCTCGGTGAGGTAGACGAACAGCCCCTCGACCAGCCAGGCCGTCGGCGCCTCCCGGTCGAAGCCGGCCGCGGCCAGCCGGGCGGCCCAGTCCGCGCCGGTGAGGTCGACGTCGAGCGCGGTCCGTTCACAGCGCGGTGCGGCGCCCTGCCCCGCCAGGACGCGCTCCTTGAACTCCAGCACCGGCGGCAGGTCCAGCTCGTACAGCCGCACCCCGTCCGGCCAGGGCAGGCGGTAGGCCCGGGTGTCCAACCCGGCCGCCGGCAGGACGACTTGGCGGATGCCGCCGTCGACGGCCCCGAGCAGGTAGTCGTCGTAGAAACGGGTACGGATCACCGTGTAGTGGGCGAGCGCCAGGGCGTACGGCCCGGGCTTCCGGCCCGTGGTGTATCCGGCGGTCCTGACGAACGCCCGCGCATACGGGTCCGTGAAGAGCCCGCCGGGGCGCTCGCTCTCCAGCGCGCGCACGTTGGCGACGGACAGGGCCGTCCTGCTGACGGGGCTCAACGGTCCGGAAGTTGTCATGGTCACCGAGGATACGGGCGTCAGCCCCGGGCCAGCAGCGCCGGCAGCTTGCGCATGTCGTCGAAGACGACCGTGCCCGGGCCTTCGAGCCACTCCGCCGGGATCAGCCCGCCCGCGTACCCGAGGGAGCGCATGCCCGCCGAACGGGCCGCCTGGACGCCGTACTTGCTGTCCTCGACCACGACGCACGCCGCGGGAGCCACGCCCATCGCGGCCGCCGCGTGCAGGAACAGATCGGGCGCGGGCTTGCCGTGCGCGACCTCGGTCGCGCTGAAGATGCGGCCCTCGAAGCGGCCGTACAGGCCGGTGATGCCGAGGGTGTGCCGCATCTTCTCGTGTGTGCCGCTGGAGGCGACGCACGTGGGGAGGCCCGCCGCCTCGATCGCGTCGAGGGCCTCGGCGATGCCCGGGACCGCGGTCAGCTCGGCGTCCATCGCCTCCTGGTGCAGTGTCCAGAAGCGTTCCTCCCAGACGGTGGCCCGCTCCTCGCCTATGTGCGCGACGATGTCGGTACGAATGGACGCCGCGGAGCGGCCCATGAACCGCTCGACGACCTCCGCCTCGCTCATCGGCCACCCGAGTTCCGCCCCCAGGCGGACATTGATGCGGGCGGCGATGGATTCGCTGTCGACGAGCACGCCGTCGCAGTCGAAGATGACGAGTTCCACAGGATCGATCATGCGGGCCACCGTACGTCAGGCGACGAACCAGACGCGTTCGATCTTCTCCGGCCCGACGTCGTACATCGCGACAGCGGTACGCACGTCACCGCCCATAAACCCGCTCACGCGCTCCTGGTCGATCACCACACGGCCGTGCACGACGCGCGACACCAGCTCCGCGTGCAGCTCCGGGCTCGACGCGAACAGCTCGCGGTACCGCTCCCTGAACGCCGGACCCGAGCGGTCGGCCATCTCCTCCCCGCCGGGGAAGGGGGTGCGCCCCGTAAGGGGCGCGGGGAACTGCGCGATCGGCCACGACGCGCCCGCAGTCGAGGTTCCCCCAGCTACCGCTGGGGGTGCCCCCAGGGCTGCGCCCCGGACCCCTGGGCGTGGTGCGTCGGCTGCGGGCCGGTGGGGGTTGCTCGCGCAGTTCCCCGCGCCCCTGACGGGGCGCCCGTGGTCGCGCCCACGCGGCGGAGCCGCATATGTCAACAGCGCCGCGCCCCCGGCGGAGCGCTCACTCCTCCGGCACCCACCCCACCTGCACCAGCGGAGCCCCCCGCTTCCGGGACACGAAGAAGCCCCGCCCCGGCGGCATCGGCCGTGGGCGGACGCCGCCCAGGATGTCGCCCTCGCCCGGGTCGCCGGACAACACCACACCCTGCGCGCCCAGTTCCTTGATGCGCTGCATGAACGACTCGAACATCGAGCGCGACGCACCCGCCGAGCTCCGCGCGACGATGAAGCGGATGCCGACGTCCCGCGCGAACGGCAGGTTCTCCGTGAGGACCGCCAGCGGGTTGTTGCCGCCGGCCGCCACCAGTTCGTAGTCGTCGACGAAGACGAAGAACTGCGGGCCCTTCCACCAGCTGCGCTCGCGCAACTGCTGCGGCGTGATGCCCGGTTGCGGGGCGCGCCGCTCCATCAGGCCCTTCAGCGCGTTCGCGTGCACCGTCAGCGACGAGGCGATCGGCGCGTACTCCAGCAGGTGCGACGGCGGGACGACGTCCAGCAGTGTGCGCCGGTAGTCCCCGACGACGATCTTCGCCTCGTCGGGGCCGTACCGCTCCGTGATCTGCTTGGCCAGCAGCCGCAGCAACGCCGTCTTGCCGGACTCGCTCTCGCCGAAGACCAGGAAGAAGGGGTCGGTCTCGAAGTCCACGAAGACCGGTTCGAGCCGGGTCTCGTCGATGCCGATCGCCACGCCGCGCTGCGGGAACTCGGACCCCTTGGGCAGTTCGCCCGCGTCGAGCCTGCGGGGCAGCAGCCGCACGTGCGGGGCGTGCGGGCCGGACCAGGCGTCGCGGACCGCGTCGGCCAGCGCCGCCGTGGCCTCCGTCATGCCGCCCGGGTCGTCGCCGCCGTCGATGCGCGGCTGCGCACCCATGAAGTGCAGCTTCTCGGGGAGTTGGCCGCGGCCGGGCACCCCGGCGGGGACGTTCGCGGCGACCTTGCGGTCGAACTCGGAGTCCATCGTGTCGCCGAGCCGCAGCTCCAGCCGGCCCAGCAGCTGGTCCTTGAGCGCCGGGCGGACCTCCATGTTGCGGGAGGCGGTGATGACGACGTGCACGCCGTAGCCCAGGCCGCGGCCCGCGATGTCGGTGACGACGCCCTCCAGCATGTCGTACTCCTGCTTGAAGGCGCCCCAGCCGTCGACGAGCAGGAAGACATCGCCCCAGCCCTGCTCGGCGAACTCGCCCAGCGCCCGGCGCCGCCGGTACGAGGCGATCGAGTCGATGCCGCGGTCGCGGAAGAACTCCTCGCGCCGCGCCAGGATCCCCGCCACCTCCGCGACCGTCCGCCGCACCCGCTCGGGGTCCAGCCGCGAGGCCACCCCGCCGACGTGCGGCAGACCGGCGACGGCACTCATCCCGCCGCCGCCGAAGTCGAGCCCGTAGAACTGCACTTCGGCCGGGGTGTGCGTCAGCGCGAACGAGGCCACAAGCGTGCGCAGCAGCGTCGACTTGCCGGACTGCGGGCCGCCCACGACGAGCATGTGGCCCGCCGCGCCCGAGAAGTCCCGGTACAGCACGTCCCGGCGCTGCTCGAAGGGCTTGTCGATCAGACCCAGGGGCACCACGAGGCCGCCCGGGCGCGGGTATTCGGCGGCGGTCAGGCCGCGACCCGGCACCGCCGACAGCGGCGGGAGCAGCTGGTCCAGCGACGGCGCCTTGTCCAGCGGCGGCAGCCACACCTGGTGGGCCGGCGGGCCCTGGCCCTCGATCCGGCGCACGACGACGTCGAGCACGGTGTCGGCGAAGGCGTCCTCCTCCCCGCGCCCCGGGACCGCACGCAGCGCGGCCGGGTCGGGAGCGGCGTACGTCACCGGGACCGGCTCCGCCGTGAACAGCACCGGACGCCGCTCGACCGGCAGCCCCCCGTCGTCGCCCGTCGCGGCCGTCGCGGCCGAGCGGTACGTACCGGAGACGTACGCGGCCTTGAAGCGCGTCATCTCGTCGGTGCCGAACTTCAGATAGCCCGAGCCCGGCACGGACGGCAGGTGGTACGCGTCCGGCACGCCCAGCGCGGTCCGCGACTCCGCCGCCGAGAAGGTCCGCAGGCCGATGCGGTACGACAGGTACGTCTCCAGACCGCGCAGCCGGCCCTCCTCCAGACGCTGGGAGGCCAGCAGCAGATGCACCCCCAGCGAGCGGCCGATACGGCCGATCTGGATGAACATGTCGATGAAGTCCGGCTTCGCCGTCAACAGCTCGCTGAACTCGTCGATCACCAGGACGAGTGAAGCCAGCGGCTCCAGCGGGGCACCGGCCGCGCGCGCCTTCTCGTAGTCGTGGAGGTTCGCGTAGTTGCCCGCCGACTTCAGCAGCTCCTGGCGGCGCTGCAGTTCGCCGGTGATGGAGTCGCGCATGCGGTCGACGAGCGTCAGGTCGTCGGCGAGGTTGGTGATGACGGCGGCGACGTGCGGCAGACCGGACATGCCCGCGAAGGTCGCACCGCCCTTGAAGTCCGCGAGGACGAAGTTGAGCGTCTCCGAGGTGTGCGTGACGGCCAGACCCAGCACCAGCGTGCGCAGCAGCTCCGACTTGCCGGAGCCGGTCGCGCCGACGCACAGGCCGTGCGGGCCCATGCCGTCCTGCGCCGCCTCCTTGATGTCGAGCATCACGGGCGCGCCGTCCTCGCCGACCCCGATCGGCACGCGCAGCCGCTCGGCCGCCGAGCGGGGCCGCCAGGTGCGCGACACCTCGACCGAGCCCGCGTCGCCCAGGCCCAGCAGATCGGTGAAGTCCAGGTTGGCGAGCAGCGGTTCGTCGCCGTCGCCCCCGCCCGTGCGCAGCGGCGCCAACTGACGGGCGAGCGCCTCCGCCGCCTCGGGGGAGAGCGTGTCGGGCACGCCGTCGTACGCGGCGACCTGCGAGAGCAACTGCAGCGCACCCGGCCGCACGACCACGGACAGCCCGCCGCGCGGCTCGTCCAGCTCGCCCTGCACGAGCTCCACGATCGTCACGCCCTGCAGCCCCTCGGGAGCCGCGAACACCGAACCCGGCGGCACCATCGCGCCGTCCAGCACCACGACCACATGCGGCTGGTCGAGCACCGGCTGCCCGTCCCGGCTGAACCGCGTACGGCCCTCCAGCCGCGGCATCAGCAGCTCTTCGAGCTCGCTCAGGTCGTCACCGATCAGCCGCCGCGGGCCCGCGCCGTCCACGACGCCCGGAACCTGCACGTGCGGAAGCCACTTGGCCCACTCCCACTGCGCCATCGCCCCGCGCGCCGGCACCACCGCGACGACCAGGTCCTCCGGCGAGTGCAGCGTCACCAGCTGCGCGACGAGCGCACGCGCCGTGCCCTGCACCGTCTCCGGCTCGCCCGAGACCGTCACGTGGTAGAAGGCGCGCAGCGACAGGGCGACCGGCATGCCGTCCAGCGACGCGTGCGCCGCCAGGAACTGCTGCATCGCACCGGCCGTCAGCGGCTCCAGCTCGTCCACCGGCGCGGTCTCCGGGGCCACCAGCGGAGTGGCCAGCTGCTGCGCGCCCAGCCCGACGCGCACCTGCGCGAAGTCGTCGTCGGTCGCCCGCCGCTCCCACAGCCGGCTCCCCTCGGCGACCACCGACCACAACTGGTCGGGGGAGGGGTGCAGATAGAACTGCGCATCGCGCTGCGCCCGCGCCGTCCGGCGCACCGTGCGCCGCGTCTGCGCGAGGTACTTGAGGTAGTCGCGGCGCATGTCCGCCAGCCGCCCCTGCGAGCCCTGACGGTGCCTGACGAGCATCGCGACGGTCATGCCGACCGTCGAGAACATCATCATGACGCCCATGATCTTCATCATGGGCGCGGCGCCCGGCATGAAGAAGTACACCATCGACGAGGCCATGCCCAGCGTGGGCAACAGCTGCATCAGCATGCCCTCTTGCGGCCCGCGCGGCAGCTCGGGCGGCGGTTCCAGGCGGAGTTCCTCGCTGGGCACCTCCGGCGGGTAGGCCCGCGGCTGGCGCTTGACGACGACCTGGCTCACCGGATCCCTCAACCCCTCCGCGCGGTGGGGAACAGTGCCGCGCGGACGCCCCAGTGGCGCCGGCCTCCCCCCGCGAGACGGCGATCCTACCGACGCGCGGCTCCGCCGCCCCGATAGGGTGACCGCCGCGCGTATGCACGAGCGAACGGCATGCGTTGTTGTACCGATTCAGGGGGCCCACAAGGTGAACACGTCCGCTGCGACCGGATTCTGCAGGGTGACCGTCGTCGCGCCCGACAGCCGGATCGACGTCGCCCTCCCCGACGACATCGCCGTCGCCGACGTGTACCCGGAGATCCTGCGCCTGACCGGGCAGACCCAGCCCGCCGGCGCACCCACCGGCTACCACCTCGTCCGCCGCGACGGCACCGTCCTCGACGGCGCGCGCTCGCTGCTCGCCCAGCGCGTTCTCGACGGCGAACTCCTGTCGCTGCGGCCCTTCGCCGAGTCCCTGCCGCCCGCCGTCCACGACGACGTCAGCGAGGCGGTCGCCTCGGCCGTCACCCGCGGGAACAACCTCTGGAGCGGCCAACTCCTGCGGGGCGCAGGTCTGTTCGGCGGTGCGCTGCTGCTCGTGCTGATGGCGTTCGCGCTGTGGTCCGCCGACCCGGTGCGGCACGACATGCACGGCCTCCCGGGCGTGACCGCCGCGGCGGCCGGCGTGCTGCTGGCCGCGTTCGCAGGTGTACGGGCCCGGGTCTACGACGACCGCGGCGCCGCCGTCGCACTCGGGCTGGCGGCCCTGCCGCACCTGATGACCGCCGGCTCCGGGATCCTCGCCCTGGACCCCGGCCAGGGGACCGGACGGCTGCAGTTCCTGCTGGCCTGCGTGGCCGCGCTCGTCGGCTCCGTCGCGCTGACCGCCGCGCTGCCGGGGGGCGACGCCCCCTTCGTCGCCGCCGTGGTCGCCTCGGCCACCGGCACGCTGGCCGGCTTCGGCACGATCCTCACCGGGGCCGCGCCCTCGGGGGCCGCGGCGGTGTGCGCGGTCGTCGCGATCGGCGCGCTCGCCTTCCTGCCCGGGCTCTCGGCGCGGGTCGCCCGGCTGCCCGTCGGCTATGCGGCGCCGCGCTCGGCGACGGCGGAGGGGGAGGGCTTCCGGGCCGAGCCGGTCGATGCGGAGCGCATCGCGGTGCAGGTGCGGCGCGGGCACGAGCTGCTGCTGGGCCTGGTCGGCGGCTGCGCGGCGGTCGCCGTCGGCGCCACGGCCGTACTGGCCTTCTCCTCCGGGCCCTGGGCACAGGCCCTGGCCCTGGCCTCCGGCCTGGCGCTGCTGCTGCGGGCGCGGCTCTTCCGCTACACGGCCCAGGTCGGCGCGGTGCTGGGCGCGGGCCTGGCGGCTCTGGCCCTGCTGGTCGTGGGCCTGGCCCTGAACCCGCCGGCGCACGGCTCCCCGGATGTCCGCACCGTCTGGCTCTCGGCGGCCACGGCCGCGGTCGCCGCCCTCCTGACCGGTGTGGCCCTGATCGTCCCCCGCAAGGGGGTGTCCCCCTTCTGGGCCCGCTTCACGGAGCTGGCGGAGAGCGTGCTCCTGCTGGCCCTGGTGCCGCTGTGCCTGGGGGCACTGGACGTGTACGGGACGGTACGGGGCCTGACGGGGGCGTAGCCCCGCAGGGGGACGGCCCGCACCGGGCCGGACCACCCTCCGCGCCTGGTAAAGTGCCGGGTACCCGTTTGTGTACGCGCCCTCGGAAGGTCATACCTCTGAGGTCAGCGCCCAGCGGCTACGCCTCCCGAGTAACGGAAGCTCCCTGAGACAGAGACCAGGGGCACTCGGTGGCCCAGAACACCCAGAAGGAGTACCGCGTGTCGCTCGACGCCGCTACGAAGAAGCAGATCATGGCCGAGTTCGCCACCAAGGAGGGCGACACCGGTTCCCCCGAGGTCCAGGTCGCGCTGCTCACCCGTCGGATCACCGACCTGACGGAGCACCTCAAGACGCACAAGCACGACCACCACTCCCGCCGTGGTCTGCTGCTCCTGGTCGGCCAGCGCCGCCGCCTGCTGCAGTACCTGGCCAAGAAGGACATCACGCGCTTCCGCGCCCTGGTCGAGCGCCTCGGCATCCGCCGCGGTGCCGCCGGCGCCAAGTAAGACGCCATGAAGGGAGCGGTTCCCACCCAGGGGAACCGCTCCCTTTGCGTATCTCGTGGGAAGCAGAAGCTTTGTAGTCTGGTCCCACAACGCACAACCTGACGAGGAGGAGCGCCGGTCTCTCCGCCGGTCCTCGGTAGTGGCCCCCGGAACAGGGAATTCCGGGTGCTTCGATCGAAGACCGGCCCGCACGGAGCACGAAGGCGCCCTCCGCCACCGTCCCCCGCCACACGGGCAGGGGACGCAGACGAGGAGATAACCCTGGTGGAGAACGAGACCCACTACGCCGAGGCCGTCATCGACAACGGCGCCTTCGGCACCCGCACCATCCGCTTCGAGACGGGCCGCCTGGCCAAGCAGGCCGCCGGCTCCGCCGTGGCGTACCTGGACGACGACACCATGGTGCTGTCGGCCACCACCGCCTCCAAGAACCCGAAGGACCAGCTGGACTTCTTCCCGCTGACCGTCGACGTCGAGGAGCGCATGTACGCGGCCGGGAAGATCCCCGGATCCTTCTTCCGCCGCGAGGGCCGCCCCTCCGAGGACGCGATCCTCACCTGCCGTCTGATCGACCGCCCGCTGCGCCCGTCCTTCAAGAAGGGCCTGCGCAACGAGATCCAGATCGTCGAGACGGTCATGGCGCTCAACCCCGACCACCTCTACGACGTGGTCGCGATCAACGCCGCCTCCTGCTCCACGCAGCTCGCGGGCCTGCCCTTCTCCGGCCCCATCGGCGGCACCCGCGTCGCCCTGATCAAGGGCCAGTGGGTGGCGTTCCCGACCCACACCGAGCTCGAGGACGCCGTCTTCGACATGGTCGTGGCCGGCCGCGTGCTGCCCGACGGCGACGTCGCGATCATGATGGTCGAGGCCGAGGCCACCGAGAAGACCATCCAGATGGTCAAGGACGGCGCCGAGGCCCCGACCGAGGAGGTCGTGGCCGCCGGTCTCGAGGCCGCCAAGCCGTTCATCAAGGTCCTGTGCAAGGCCCAGGCCGACCTCGCCGCCAAGGCCGCCAAGCCGACCGGCGAGTTCCCGGTGTTCCTCGACTACCAGGACGACGTCCTGGAGGCGCTGACCGCCGCGGTCAGGACCGAGCTCGCGCAGGCGCTCACCATCGCCGGCAAGCAGGAGCGCGAGGCCGAGCTGGACCGCGTCAAGGGTCTGGCCGCCGAGAAGCTGCTCCCCGAGTTCGAGGGCCGCGAGAAGGAGATCTCCGCCGCGTACCGTTCGCTGACCAAGACCCTGGTCCGCGAGCGCGTCATCAAGGAGAAGAAGCGCATCGACGGCCGTGGCGTGACGGACATCCGCACGCTCGCCGCCGAGGTCGAGGCCATCCCGCGCGTCCACGGCTCGGCGCTGTTCGAGCGCGGCGAGACCCAGATCCTGGGTGTCACCACGCTGAACATGCTGCGCATGGAGCAGCAGCTCGACACCCTCTCCCCGGTGACGCGCAAGCGCTACATGCACAACTACAACTTCCCGCCGTACTCCACCGGTGAGACCGGCCGCGTCGGCTCCCCGAAGCGCCGCGAGATCGGCCACGGCGCCCTGGCCGAGCGCGCGCTCATGCCGGTGCTGCCGACGCGCGAGGAGTTCCCGTACGCGATCCGCCAGGTGTCCGAGGCTCTCGGCTCCAACGGTTCGACGTCCATGGGCTCGGTCTGCGCCTCCACCATGTCGCTGCTGAACGCCGGTGTGCCGCTGAAGGCCCCCGTCGCCGGTATCGCCATGGGCCTGATCTCCCAGGAGATCGAGGGCGAGACCCACTACGTCACCCTCACCGACATCCTCGGTGCGGAGGACGCGTTCGGTGACATGGACTTCAAGGTCGCCGGCACCAAGGAGTTCGTGACCGCGCTCCAGCTCGACACCAAGCTCGACGGCATCCCCGCCTCGGTCCTGGCCGCCGCGCTGAAGCAGGCCCGCGACGCCCGCCTGCACATCCTCGACGTGATGATGGAGGCCATCGACCGTCCGGACGAGATGTCCCCGCACGCCCCGCGGATCATCACCGTCAAGATCCCGGTCGACAAGATCGGTGAGGTCATCGGCCCCAAGGGCAAGATGATCAACCAGATCCAGGAGGACACCGGCGCCGAGATCACGATCGAGGACGACGGCACCATCTACATCGGTGCCGCCGACGGCCCCTCCGCCGAGGCCGCCCGCGCCACGATCAACGGCATCGCCAACCCGACCATGCCGGAGGTCGGCGAGCGCTACCTGGGCACGGTCGTCAAGACCACGACCTTCGGTGCGTTCGTCTCCCTGCTCCCGGGCAAGGACGGCCTGCTGCACATCTCGCAGATCCGCAAGCTCGCCGGCGGCAAGCGCGTGGAGAACGTCGAGGACGTGCTCGGGGTCGGTACCAAGGTCCAGGTCGAGATCGCCGAGATCGACCAGCGCGGCAAGCTCTCCCTGATCCCGGTCATCGAGGGCGAGGACAGCAACGACGAGACCAAGGACGAGTCCGACAAGTGACGTCCCGTAGTCCCCGGAAGACGGCCCGCACCTCCTCGGAGGGGCGGGCCGTCGCCCGTACCCAAACGCTTCTCAAGGGCGAGAACGGCATCGGCACGGTCCGCCGGACCACCCTCCCCGGCGGCCTGCGGGTCGTCACCGAGACCCTGCCCTCCGTCCGCTCCGCGACCTTCGGCATCTGGGCCAACGTCGGCTCCCGCGACGAGACCCCGACGCTCAACGGCGCCACGCACTACCTGGAGCACCTGCTCTTCAAGGGCACGGCCAGGCGCAGCGCGCTCGACATCTCCGCCGCCATCGACGCGGTCGGCGGCGAGATGAACGCGTTCACGGCCAAGGAGTACACCTGCTACTACGCGCGGGTGCTCGACACGGATCTGCCGCTGGCCATCGACGTCGTCTGCGACATGCTCACCGGCTCGCTGATCGCCGCCGAGGACGTGGACGCCGAACGCGGCGTGATCCTCGAAGAGATCGCCATGACCGAGGACGACCCGGGCGACTGCGTGCACGACCTGTTCGCGCACACCATGCTCGGCGACACCCCCCTCGGCCGCCCGGTGCTGGGCACCGTCGACACGATCAACGCGCTGAGCCGTGACCAGATCGCCCGCTTCTACAAGCGCCACTACGACCCGACCCACCTGGTCGTGGCCGCCGCGGGCAACGTCGACCACGCCAAGGTCGTACGCCAGGTCCGGGCCGCCTTCGAGAAGGCCGGCGCCCTGACCCGTACGGACGCGGAGCCGGTCGCCCCGCGCGACGGCAGCCGCACGATCCGCACCGCCGGCCGCGTGGAACTGCTCGGCCGCAAGACCGAGCAGGCGCACGTCGTCCTCGGCGTCCCCGGCCTGGCCCGCACCGACGACCGCCGCTGGGCGCTCGGCGTGCTCAACACCGCCCTCGGCGGCGGCATGAGCTCGCGGCTCTTCCAGGAGGTCCGGGAGAAGCGCGGACTGGCCTACTCCGTCTACTCCTACACCTCCGGCTTCGCCGACTGCGGCCTCTTCGGCGTCTACGCCGGCTGCCGTCCCGCCCAGGTCCACGACGTGCTCAGGATCTGCCGCGACGAGCTGGACCGGGTCGCCGCCGAGGGTCTGCCGGAGGACGAGATCGCCCGCGCCATCGGCCAGCTGTCCGGCTCCACGGTCCTCGGCCTGGAGGACACCGGTGCGCTGATGAACCGCATCGGCAAGAGCGAGCTGTGCTGGGGCGACCAGATGTCGGTCTCCGACATGCTGGCCCGCATCGCCGCCGTCACCCCGGACGAGATCCGCGAAGTGGCACGCGATGTACTGGGACAGCGTCCTTCGCTGTCCGTCATCGGCCCGCTGAAGGACAAGCAGGCAGCCCGCCTGCACGAGGCCGTTTCATAAGCCGTTTCGCAAACAGGCGAGCAAGGGAAGCAGGGACGATGAGCAAGCTGCGCGTGGCCGTCATCGGTGCCAAGGGCCGCATCGGCTCCGAGGCCGTACGGGCCGTGGAGGCCGCCGAGGACATGGAACTGGTGGCCGCGCTGGGCCGGGGCGACAGCCTGGAGACCCTGACCGGGGCGGGAGCCCAGGTCGCGGTCGAGCTGACCCACCCCGACTCGGTGATGGACAACCTCGAGTTCTGCGTCGCCCACGGCATCCACGGCGTGGTCGGCACCACCGGCTGGACCGAGGAGCGCCTCGCGCAGCTGACCTCCTGGCTGGACGCCAAGCCGGGCACCGGCGTGCTCATCGCCCCCAACTTCTCCATCGGCGCGGTCCTGACCATGACCTTCGCCCAGCAGGCGGCCCGGTTCTTCGAGTCCGTCGAGGTCGTCGAGCTGCACCACCCGAACAAGGCGGACGCCCCCTCCGGCACCGCCACCCGCACGGCGCAGCTGATCGCCGCCGCGCGCCGCGAGGCGGGCTGCGCCCCGCAGCCCGACGCCACGACCACGGCCCTGGAGGGCGCCCGCGGCGCGGACGTCGACGGGGTGCCGGTGCACGCCGTGCGGCTGCGCGGCCTGCTGGCGCACCAGGAGGTGCTCCTCGGCGACACCGGCGAGACGCTCACCATCCGCCACGACTCGCTGCACCACAGCTGCTTCATGCCGGGCATCCTGCTCGGCGCGCGGCGCGTGGTGACCACCCCGGGCCTGACCTTCGGCCTGGAACACTTCCTGGACCTGGGCTGAGAACATGCGCGCAAAGATCGTCTACTTCGCCCTGGCAGCCGTCCTGGTCGTCTACTTCGTCCTGGTCGGCAGCCGCGGCGTGATGCTGATCGAGCAGGGGACGGTGATCACGGTCGCCTTCGGCGTCGCCGTGCTCGTCCTGCCGTTCATCGGCGCGTGGTTCCTCTACAAGACCACCAAGTTCGCGCGCGACGCGAACCGCCTGGCGCAGGTGCTGGAGGCGGAGGGCGGCCTGCCGGTGGACGAGCTGGTGCGCACCCCGAGCGGCCGCATCGACCGGGACTCGGCGGACGAGGTGTTCCGGCGCCGCCAGGCCGAGACCGAGGCGGCACCGGGGGACTGGCGCTCGTGGTTCCGCCTGGCGGTGGCGTACCACGACGCGCGGGACACCCCGAGGGCACGCAAGGCGATGCAGCACGCGATCGCCCTGCACGCCAAGAGCGCCTCGTAAGGGGCAGGTTCCGTCAGCGGCCCCCGAGCCCGGCCACCCGCTCCTGCAATGCGGAAGCGGCCTCGGCGAAGGCCAGGGGCCGCTCCAGGAAATCCGCCCCGTGATCGGTGACGAGCACGGGGAACGGCTCCACGACGAGGGCCCGCCCGGGAACCCGCCGCGGCAGCCCCAGCCAGCGCACCGGCTGCTCCACCACGCGCACCGCGCCGACCTCGGCCCACGCCAGGGTCCTGGTCGACAGGAGCCGGATCTGCCGCAGCCCTGCGGGGCCGACCCAGATGCCCGTGCGCACCAGCCGCACTGCCAGGACGAGCAGGACGACGGCCACCCCGCCCCACATTCCGGCGAGGAGAAACGCTCCGGCACAGGCGATGATCAGTGCCGAGCAGAGTACGTACGCCGCGAGCAGCAGCACCAGTGCCGTGCCCCCGACCCGCAACGGCCCGGGCCGGTACGGCCGTCGCCACCGGTCGGGGTCCTCGTACAGGGACACCGGGGACGGAGCGGCAGGCGCAGGCGCATCGACAAAGGGCAGGGGCACGACGGTTCCTCACTCATACGCACGCTCGAAGGTCTGTGCCGGGTGAGGTTACCTGCTGATCGAAAAACAGTCGGGCCCCGGAGCGATACCGCTCCGGGGCCCGACTGCACTCGTCGGTCAACGGCCGTCTTTGGCCTCGGACTGCTGTGTGTGGTGTGCGCTCTGCGGGCCGGCCGTCTGCAGCGCGGGCCAGCCGAAGAGCAGCGCACCGACCAGCCCGGCGGCCACCGTCAGCCCCACGAGCGCGCGCCCGGCGATCTCCGAGCGGCTCGCGCGATCCGGGGCTGGCGGCGTGACGTTGCTGCGGTATCGCTCGGCTTCGGCGACGAAGGCGAACGGTACGGGCTCTCGCCGGCGGAACATGGTGGGCTCTCCTAGGAACCTCGGCGCGTGTGGTGTCACACATAAGGACGTACGAACGGCCTTCACGGTGCCCGTTTTCCGTGACTTCTGTGAAAAATCTCAACCGGCACCCCTCTTCCCCCGGCTCGCACCGGCGTCCCCCGGCCCGTTGTCGGTGGTGGCCCGTAGGCTTGGCGCCGCCCGAGCAATGCAACTGGAAGGACCGCCGGTGACCGACAGCCCCACCGAGGACGCCACGGCAGACAAGCCGACGTTTCGCAGCGACGTGACGGTCGAGCTGGTCAAGCACAGCGCCGCCGACAGCGATGTGCTGTGGGCGGCCCGCGTCTCCACGGCCGGCGAGCAGTCCCTCGAAGAGATCAGCAAGGACCCGGAGCGGTCCAAGGGGCTCATCAACTACCTGATGCGCGACCGTCACGGCAGCCCCTTCGAGCACAACTCGATGACGTTCTTCATCAGCGCCCCGATCTTCGTCTTCCGCGAGTTCATGCGGCACCGCGTGGGCTGGTCGTACAACGAGGAGTCCGGCCGCTACCGGGAGCTCCAGCCGGTCTTCTACGTCCCGGGCGAGTCTCGCAAGCTGGTCCAGGAGGGCCGCCCCGGCAAGTACGTCTTCGTCGAGGGCACCCAGGCGCAGCACGAGCTGACCGCGCGCGTGATGGAGAGCTCCTACCGGGACGCCTACGAGGCCTACCAGGAGATGCTGGCCGCGGGCGTGGCCCGCGAGGTGGCCCGTTCGGTCCTGCCGGTCGGCCTTTTCTCCTCGATGTACGCCACGTGCAACGCCCGTTCGCTGATGCACTTCCTCGGCCTGCGCACGCAGCACGAGCTGGCGGCGGTGCCCTCGTTCCCGCAGCGGGAGATCGAGATGGTGGGCGAGAAGATGGAGGCGGAGTGGGCGAAGCTCATGCCGCTCACCTACGAGGCCTTCAACAAGAACGGCCGTGTCGCTCCGTAGCCGGCGGCGATCGCCCGTGCCTGTCGGCGCGGGCGGCAGGCACCCGTCAGGTGTCCGTATTGCGGCATTTCGACACCTTCATCTAGGCTGAAAAAACGGACCCGGTACTGCTTGAACCCCCGAGCAGGCAGTACCGGGATCCCTTTGGCACTCCCCGAGGGAGCACCTCACGGTGAGCAACGAGTAGCGTGGGCCCCATGGCTCCGACCTCCACACCGCAGACCCCCTTCGGGCGCGTCCTGACCGCCATGGTCACGCCTTTCACCAGCGAGGGTGCGCTCGATCTCGACGGCGCGCAGCGGCTCGCCCGCCACCTCGTCGATGCAGGCAACGACGGCCTCGTCGTCAACGGCACCACCGGTGAGTCCCCCACCACCAGCGATGCGGAGAAAGCCCAGCTCGTACGTGCCGTGGTCGAAGCGGTCGGAGACCGAGCCCACGTCATCGCCGGAGCCGGCACCAACGACACCCGGCACAGCACCGAACTCGCCCGCGCCGCGAAGGACGCAGGCGCCCACGGCCTGCTCGTCGTCACGCCGTACTACAACAAGCCCCCGCAGGAAGGCCTCGTCCGCCACTTCACGACGGTCGCCGACGCCACCGACCTCCCGGTGATGCTCTACGACATCCCCGGCCGCAGCGGCGTCGCCCTCGAGACCGAGACCATCGTCCGGCTCGCCGAGCACCCGTGCATCGTGGCGAACAAGGACGCCAAGGGCGACCTGGCGGCCGCGAGCTGGGCACTCTCCCGGTCGGGCCTCGCCTGGTACTCCGGCGACGACATGCTCAACCTGCCGCTGCTCTCCATCGGCGCCGTCGGCTTCGTCTCCGTCGTGGGCCACCTCGTCGCCCCCGAACTGCGCGCCATGCTCGACGCGCACCGCTCCGGCGACGTCGCCAAGGCCGCGGAGATCCACCAGCGGCTGCTCCCGGTCTTCACCGGCATCTTCCGCACCCAGGGCGCCATGACCACCAAGGCCGCCCTCGGCCTCCAGGGCCTGCCCGCGGGCCCGCTGCGGCTGCCGCTCCTCGGCCTGAGCCCCGAGGAGACCGAGCAGCTCAAGCGCGATCTCGCGGCCGGCGGGGTACAGCTGTAACAGGGGGAGCGGCCGGGAGGGCCGCCGCGCCGGACACCCAGCGTGACCGCAGCGCACCACAGACTTCACAACTCCATACGCAAGACCACGTAACACCACGCAACACCACACATCACTTGCAAGTGCACGAAGGTCACGCGCGCCATGTGCCCCCGAGGCATGTGGCGTGCGTGGTGAGGAGAGTCTTTTGAGTCACCCGCACCCTGAACTCGGCGCACCGCCGAAGCTGCCCGAGGGCGGCCTGCGCGTCACCCCGCTCGGCGGCCTCGGTGAGATCGGCCGCAACATGACGGTCTTCGAGTACGGCGGCCGTCTGCTGATCGTCGACTGCGGAGTGCTCTTCCCCGAGGAGGAGCAGCCCGGAGTCGACCTGATCCTGCCGGACTTCACGTCCATCCGGGACCGCCTGGACGACATCGACGGCATCGTGCTCACCCACGGGCACGAGGACCACATCGGCGGCGTCCCCTTCCTCCTCCGCGAGAAGCCGGACATCCCGCTGATCGGCTCCAAGCTGACCCTCGCCCTGATCGAGGCCAAGCTCCAGGAGCACCGCATCCGCCCGTACACCCTCGAGGTCGCCGAGGGCGACCGCGAGCGCCTGGGCCCCTTCGACTGCGAGTTCATCGCGGTCAACCACTCCATCCCGGACGCCCTGGCGGTCGCGATCCGCACCCCCGCCGGCATGGCCGTGCACACCGGCGACTTCAAGATGGACCAGCTCCCGCTGGACCGCCGCCTCACCGACCTGCCCGCCTTCGCGCGGCTCGGCGAGGAGGGCATCGACCTGCTGCTGGTCGACTCCACCAACGCCGAGGTCCCCGGCTTCGTCCCGCCCGAGCGCGACATCTCGGGCGTGCTGCGCCAGGTCTTCGCGGGCGCCCAGAAGCGCATCATCGTGGCCAGCTTCGCCAGCCACGTGCACCGCATCCAGCAGATCCTCGACGCCGCCCACGAGTACGGCCGCCGGGTCGCCTTCGTCGGCCGCTCGATGGTCCGCAACATGGGCATCGCCCGCGACCTGGGCTACCTGCGCGTCCCGGCCGGCCTGGTCGTGGACGTCAAGA
>NZ_JABBXF010000085.1 GCF_013030945.1 Streptomyces morookaense
CGACCTGGGCTACCTGCGCGTCCCGGCCGGCCTGGTCGTGGACGTCAAGACCCTGGACGATCTTCCGGACGACGAGGTCGTGCTCGTCTGCACGGGCTCCCAGGGCGAGCCGATGGCCGCGCTGTCGCGCATGGCCAACCGGGACCACCAGATCCGGATCGTCCAGGGCGACACCGTGATCCTGGCCTCGTCGCTCATCCCGGGCAACGAGAACGCGGTCTACCGGGTGATCAACGGCCTGACCCGCTGGGGCGCCAACGTCGTGCACAAGGGCAACGCCCGCGTCCACGTCTCGGGCCACGCCTCGGCCGGCGAGCTGCTGTACTTCTACAACATCTGCAAGCCGAAGAACCTGATGCCGGTCCACGGCGAATGGCGGCACCTGCGGGCGAACGCGGAGCTGGGCGCCCTCACGGGTGTTCCCAAGGACCACATCGTCATCGCCGAGGACGGCGTGGTGGTGGACCTGGTCGACGGCCGGGCGAAGATCGTCGGCAAGGTCCAGGCCGGTTACGTGTACGTCGACGGCCTCTCGGTCGGCGACGTCACCGAGGCCTCCCTCAAGGACCGCCGGATCCTCGGCGACGAGGGCATCATCTCGGTCTTCGTGGTGGTGGACAGCACGACCGGCAAGGTCGTCAGCGGTCCCCAGATCCAGGCCCGCGGTTCGGGCATCGACGACGCCTCGTTCGCGGCCGTCGTCCCGAAGATCGAGGAGGCCATCGCCAGGGCCGCCGCGGACGGCGTCGCCGAGCCCCACCAGCTCCAGCAGCTGGTCCGGCGCTCGGTGGGCAAGTGGGTCTCCGACAGCTACCGCCGGCGCCCGATGATCCTTCCCGTGGTCGTCGAGGTCTGAGCCCTGACGTAGCGTCAGCCGTACGGGCGGCCGCCCCGGTTCCCGATTTGCATCCGGGCGCGGCCGTCCAGTACGTTTACGACTCCGCCGAGACGGGAAGCCCCCACACTTCGTGTGAGACGGGAGCTTCCGGGAAGCGGCGGGAAATCCGACTCGATCGAATCTGATAAAGTCGGTGAGCCCGCTCCGACAGGGCACTGGAAATGAATTCCGAACCGGAAACGGAACGGAAA
>NZ_JABBXF010000086.1 GCF_013030945.1 Streptomyces morookaense
CGGCCCGCCCGCCGGCCTCGGCCCCCGAACCGGCGCCGCCGCCTGCTCCCCCGCCACCGGCCCGGCGCACCGAACCCGCGCCCGGCGAGGGCCGGGAGGCACCCGCCCCGGCCCCACCGGCCCGCTCCGGCAAGGGACTCTGCGCCCTGGGCGACACCTACGGCAAGTGGCAGCAGGGCGGCAACGCTTCACGGATCTGCCACCAGGTGTACGGCTGATCCGCGGCGCCGCGAGAGCTCCCGGGGCTGCTCAGACCGCGATGTCCGGGATCCGCCAGTCGATCGGCTCGTGCCCCTGCGCGGCCACGGCCTCGTTGATCTGCGTGAAGGGGCGGCTGCCGAAGAACTTCTTCGCCGACAGCGGCGAGGGGTGGGCACCCTTGACGACGACGTGCCGCTCCTCGTCGATCAACGGGAGCTTCTTCTGGGCGTAGTTGCCCCAGAGCACGAAGACCGCCGGGTCGGGCCGGGAGGCCACGGCGCGGATGACCGCGTCGGTGAACTTCTCCCAGCCCTTGCCCTTGTGGGAGTTGGGCTCCCCGCCGCGGACCGTCAGCACGGCGTTGAGCAGCAGGACACCCTGCTCGGCCCAGGGCAGCAGGTAGCCGTTGTCCGGCACGTCATAGCCCAGCTCCTCGCGCATCTCCTTGTAGATGTTGCGCAGCGAGGGGGGCGTCCTGACGCCGGGCCGCACGGAGAAGGACAGGCCGTGCCCCTGCCCGGGGCCGTGGTACGGGTCCTGGCCGAGGATGAGGACCTTGACCCGGTCGTACGGGGTTGCCTCCAGGGCGGAGAAGACCTCCCCGCGCGGCGGGTACACCGGCGCCTTCGCCCGCTCGTCCTCGACGAACTCGGTCAGCGCCTTGAAGTAGGGCTGCTCCAGCTCATTTCCGAGGACAGCGTGCCAGGACTCGGGCAGCACGTCGGTGACGGTCACGTCGACAACCTCCGGGGTTCGTTCCGTTCTCGGAACAAGAACTTACCGGCGGCCACTGACAACGCGGACCGGAAGCCTCAGACCCCGGCGTTGAGGAAGAGGCCTCCGTCCACGACGAGGGTCTGTCCGGTGACCCAGCCGGCGGCGTCGGACAGCAGGAACGCGGCCGCGCCGCCGATGTCCTCCGGCATGCCCAGCCGGCCCAGCGGGTACGAGGCCGCCGCCTCCTCCTCGCGGCCCTCGTAAATGGCCGCGGCGAAGCGGGTCTTCACGACCGCCGGGGCGATCGCGTTGACCCGCACCGCCGGCGCGAACTCGTGCGCCAGCTGCAGCGTGAGGTTGACCATGGCGGCCTTGCTCATGCCGTAGGCGCCGATGAACGGGGAGGCCGCGACTCCGGCGACGGAGGCGATGTTCACGATCGCCCCGCCGTTCTCCTTCTGCCAGGCCTTCCACGTCTGCTGCGCGAAGCCGAGGGCCGAGACGACGTTGGTCTCGAAGACCTTGCGGGCGACGGCGAGGTCGAGCTCGGCGATCGGGCCGAAGACCGGGTTCGTACCGGCGTTGTTGACCAGGTAGTCGACACGACCGTAGGCCTTCATGGCGCGCTCGACGGCCACGGCCTGGTGTTCCTCGTCATGGGCCTTGCCGGCCACGCCGATGCAGCGGTCGGCGCCGAGCTTCCGGACGGCCTCGGCGAGGGTGTCCTCGTTGCGCCCGGTGATGACGACGCGGTCGCCACGGGCCACGAGGGCCTCGGCGATGCCGTAGCCGATGCCCCGGCTGGCGCCGGTGACCAGGGCCACCTTGCCGGTGGACGCGGGTTCTTGTGCGGTCATGTGTCCGTTCCTCCTGTGCGTCTCCTCCTGTGCGTTCCGGCGGTCAGTCGAGCGGCCCGCCGGCCACGTACAGGACCTGGCCGGAGACGAAACCGGCCGCCTCGGCGGTGAAGAACGCGATGGCGTTGGCGATGTCCTCGGGCCTGCCGACCCGCTGCACCGGGATCTGCGAGGCGGCGGCCGTCTGGAAGTCCTCGAAGCTCATGCCGACGCGGGCGGCGGTGGCCGCGGTCATGTCGGTGGCGATGAAGCCGGGGGCGACGGAGTTGGCGGTGATGCCGAACTTGCCGAGCTCCTTGGCGAGGGTCTTGGTGAAGCCCTGCATCCCGGCCTTGGCGGCCGCGTAGTTGGCCTGGCCGCGGTTGCCGAGGGCCGAGCTGCTGGAGAGGTTGACGATCCGGCCGAACCCGGCGTCCACCATGTGCTTCTGGCAGGCGCGGGACATCAGGAACGCGCCGCGCAGGTGCACGTTCATGACGGTGTCCCAGTCGCTGTCGCTCATCTTGAACAGCAGGTTGTCGCGGAGCACGCCGGCGTTGTTGACGAGGATCACCGGGGCGCCCAGCTCCGCGGCGACCCGGGCCACCGCGGCGTCCGTCTGCGCCGAGTCCGAGACGTCGCAGCCGACGGCGAGGGCCCGGCCGCCCGCCGCCGTGATCTTCTCCACGGTCTCCGCGCAGGCCGCCTCGTCGAGGTCGAGAACGGCGACCGCGCGGCCCTCCTCGGCCAGGCGGACGGCGGTCGCGGCGCCGATGCCCCGGGCCGCGCCCGTGACCAGGGCGACGCGCTGCTCGGTGGTGGACATGCGGGTTCTCCTCACCTCGAAGGCGGCTCACCCGCCGTCCGACCGTCCGGCCGTCCGACCTCAGGTGAGCGACTGCTTAGTAGCTCGGCCGGTCAGACGCTAGAAGCCCCGCCATCCCCTGTCAACGCCCCGCCGCGTCCCGGCGGCCGTCACCGCACCAGCAGGTCGAGGAGGCGTTCCGGTTCGGCTTCCGGATCCGCCGTCAGCCCGGTGTGCACGGGACCGGGCTGGACGACCGTGCTGCGCGGGGCGATCAGCCAGCGGAACCGCCGCCCGGCGTCGTCGCAGGCCGCCTGCCCGGCCCGGTCGCCGCCCGCGCAGACACCCTCCACCGCGTGCAGCGCGGCCCGGACGCCCTCGACGTCCACGGTCGGGTCGAGCGCCCGCAGCCGGTCCTCGTCGAGATGGACGGAGGCCTTCACGAAGGACCTGGCCTGGCAGTAGACGACCACGCCTGCGTTGATGAGCTCACCGCGCTCGACCCGAGGGACGACCCGCAGCAGCGCGTACTCGAACACCTCGCGCCCGTTCCGGCGTCCGTTGCGCCCGTTCACTTCTTTCCAGCCCTTCCGTCAAGCCTGACACGCACCCATTCCGGTGCCTGCGAGGGCTTCTCCGCGCTACGCTCGCCGAGCGTGATCCGCCCGCCGATCCCGGCGGCGCGCTCCAGCAGCACGTCGACATACGCCCGGCGCACGGCGTCCGGGCCGTCGAATCCCGGTTCCCCCTCGAGCCATTCGTCGGGCACATCGGACACGACCGCGGTCAGCAGCTCCTCGGTCACCCGCGGGGCCAGCTCGGCCGCCGCGGCCGCGATGTCCGGAGCGAAGGAGGCCAGCACGTGGTCGGAGGCGTCGTACGCCCTGCCCGCCGCGGCCGCCGCGGTGGGCCAGTTGTGGTGCCAGATCATGGTCGCGCCATGGTCGATGAGCCACAACTGGCCATGCCACACCAGAAGATTGGGGTTGCGCCAGGAGCGGTCGACGTTGCCCACGAGCGCGTCGAACCACACCACGCGGCCGGCCTCGGCCGGGTCCGTCTCGAAGGCGAGCGGGTCGAAGCCGAGGGCGCCGGGCAGGAAGTCCATGGCGAGGTTGAGCCCGCCGCTGGCCTTGAGCAGCGCCTGCACCTCGGGGTCGGGCTCGCCGCGGCCGATGACGGGGTCCAGCTCGATGACGGCCAGCTCGGGCACGCGCAGCCCCAGGCCGCGGGCCAGCTGCCCGCAGACGACCTCGGCGACGAGCGTCTTGCGGCCCTGCCCTGCGCCGGTGAACTTCATGACGTACGTCCCGAGATCGTCGGCCTCGACGATGCCGGGGAGAGAGCCACCCTCACGCAACGGCGTGACATAGCGGGTGGCGGTGACTTCTGGCAGCATTTTCCCAGGCCGTCCCGCTTCTCAACCTTGCATTCAACAGTGGAGGCCAGCCAAAGCAAAGTGAGCGGTCGGCCGCCAATCAGCCCTGGGGAGAATCTGGGGAGTTTCGGCCGGCAACCTGATCTCCCTGCCTCCCCAGCAGCCCGTCGATGGCCGTGCGACCCTTGCTTCCGGCCTCCGGCATGAAGTGAGCATAGTAACCGAGCGTGATGGCCGGTGACGAATGCCCGAGCCGGCGCGCCAAAGTCACCACGGACTCCCCTGCCTCCAGCACGTGGGAACGGGCGGTCGCAGCATGCTTGCGCACCTACAGCGCCGTTCGCGTCCGCCGCCAGGCCACCGATGACATGGCAGAGATGTTGGACGCCGCCCGGGAGGCTTTGCGCTCCGTGCCGGGGCGGGAGGCGGCCTTCTTCCGTATCCGGCTCGGTCTGACCGCCGTGGACCTCACGACGGAGACAAGCTCGGGGAGCGAGGATGGGCTGTGCACGGAGCCGATCCGGAACGCCGCGGAATCCGGCGATGCCCACGCCACCCGCGAACTCCTGCGCCACGAAACGGTCTGCGCGCGAACGAGCCTCCTCGTTGCGCTGCCAGGCGGGGCCGAGCGCCACCGGCACCACCTGCTCGGGCGGCTCCTCCTCCGCGGGTGCGGGGGTGTGCTCATGGCGCACATCCTCGGCACTCGAATACTTGCCCGCCCAGTCGTCGCTCTTTCGGCTATCGCTCGTCCCCGCCACCATGCAAGGAACGCCCGCACGCCGGGGGCGCGCACGATTGGAAGCGCAATGACTGAGCCAGAGCCCCAACCGTCAATCCCGCAGGCTCCTTCATCAGGCAGCAGCCGGCACCCTCAGAAACCGGGCATCACGACGGCCATGGACACCTTGACGTTCGTAGCCGCCCCGCTCTTCGCCGGCACAGCCATCGCGACCATCGGAGTGTTGGGCGCCGACTCCGACAAGTTCCGCTGGCCGGCCCTGTCCATGCTCATGCTGACACTGGCTGCCCTGGCCCTCGCTACCAGCATCCAAGTGGCCCTGCATGGACGGCGGTTCCTGTACACCGTGGATGAGGCTCGCTCCTGGGGCGCCTCCCCAGACGGCAACGCCCCCGGTGCAGCTTCAGCCGGGCTCACCGTCGAGGCGCAAGCGGCCGACTTCGAACTGTGGGTCAAGCTGAGTGGTCGAGCCACATGGGCCTATCAAATCGGCCTGGCCTTACTCAAGCTTGGGCTGGCGTGCATTTTGGCTCCTCCGGCCAATGCGACACCCTCGGACTCGGTCATCAGATGGATCGCGTCCGGTGCGGTCGTGTGCGCGCTGTGCGTCCACATCATCCTGATCAGCAAGCGAGTCAGGGAGCGTGCTCGGAGGCTCAGTTCTGACCTGCGCCTCATCATGGCGCACGTGCGCACTCCGTGATCCTAGCCGCTCAGTGCGTTCCGGTACATCTCCAGCACCGTCACACCCGCCGACACCGCTTCTTCGGTGGCGCTGCGCTCCAGCTCAACCCGAACCCGCCGGCGTCCGCCCTCCGTCGTCAGGAGGTCCGTCATCGCGGAGGAGACGGCGGCGAAGAGCTGGGCGGAGAACCGGCTGCTGTGCAGGGTGCGGCTCGTGGCCTCGGCCACATAGCGGGCCACGGCGACGTCGGAGGGCTCGTAGAACCGGGACTGGTCGGAGGCAGCCAGGGAGGCGTACCAGTCGGCCGCCACGGGGTGCCAGTCCGGATCGGGGTCCGGCCAGCTCACCAGGCCGGGGGCGGAAGCGGCACGGATCAGGGTGGGTCCGTCGTTGTCCTTGTTGCGACGCCGACGCTCGGACGAGCGCTTCGGCACAGGGCCCCGGTTCCGACAACCATCACCGTCTCGGGGCTGCGGTGGCGGGGAGCGGGACCCGGCGGAGTTGTGCCGGCGACCGCTCGGCACACCGTCGGGGTGCGGCTACCGGTCGTCAGCACGGCCCGCGCGTACGCGCAGTCTCACGTCGACTCACTTCACCCGCAGCAGCCGCGGGCGCAGAGCAGCACGGACAGCCGGCCATGGGTGGTCCGGGCAGGGGTTCACAGGGCGCATAACCGCACCGGCGAAGCCCTCCACGAACCTGCGAACGCCCCGTCCGCGCGGACCCGTTGAGACGCGCGCCCTTCGCGTCCACGTCCCGGCACACTCCACGGAAGACCTGCCCTTGCCCATGACGACACCGTCCGTCGATGCCCTCCCGTTCGACGTGCCCGCGCCGCTCACTCCCATCGAACAACTGCTGGTCCTCGCCGACCACTACACCCACCACAACGACGCGATCGACACCTTCCGCCTCAGCTACTCCTCGGACCCCGATCTAGGTGCGCATGCCGACTCCGCGCAGCGCCTGGCCCACGAGACCCTCGCCGCCGTCAAGGCCGTCCAGGACCAGCAGCTCTACGAAAGCCGCGAGCTGATCGACGCCGTGGTACGGCTCAAGCAGCTCGCCTACCTGAGCAACGAGGCTGCTCTCCACCTCGCCGATGCGCGAGAAGCTCTCACCACCCGGCCCGCCGCGACAGGCAGTACAGAACCTGACCATCCCAACGCACTGGAGATCGCCGGCCGACAGGTACGGCTGGCCGGTGAACTGACCGCGCTCGCTCCCCAAGCCGCCGTCGAGTCAACGACCGCATCGCCCGGGAAATGCGCCGACGCCGGCCCCCTACCGGCATCGCAGTGCAGGAGCTGAACGCGGTCCAGCACAGCGCGCTGCAGGAAGTCGCCCGCGGCCACATCCGCGTGTCCGAAAGCCTCGGCCGGCAGTACGTCCACAGCCGCGACGTCCGTGTGCTGATCAGCACGCTGCGATCCCTGGAGACCAAGGCCTCATCGCACGCGAGCCCAAGTCCGCGCCGCCCGCCTTCGTCGGCGGCCCGCTGCCGGACCGCGTGCGCCTCACCTCCCGCGGCACGACCACTGTCGCCGCATTCATCGGCCTGTCCCCGGCCGCCAGGGCCAAGGCGACCTGCAACGCGCCCTACTCGCCCGCGCCCGCACCGTCACCACCCTGATCACCACCTACACCGAGGACCCCGCGAACACCCCCCACCAGTTGATCACCGGAAGCCGCCGTGCCCTGGCTGGCCTCACCGCCTTGCGCACCCGCTGGAACCACGCCACCGCGCCGGCACCGGCGGGCGGGCCCTCCCCGGACAGCGGCCGCGTCCGCCGCACGCGCCTCCCGCTGATACCCAATCACCTGCGGCCAGGCCCTACGGTCCGGCCACAGGCCGAAACGAGGAACACTCCTTGACGGACCCCGCCATCGACGCACATGTGCGCCTCGACACCCACCCCAGCCACTCCAGTGCGGTGACCGCCGTCCTCACCGGCACCCGGCACCGCACGGCCCACGCCCTCCTGGCCGCCCACGGATTCGAACCCGTCGACGAACGCACCCTGGTCCTCGCCCGCATCGACCACGAGGAGCCGTACTGGGCGGAAAAGGCCGCCCAGGCACTGACCGCCGAGGGCATCACCACCGAGATCACCCCCCAGTTGCGTGAAGCCATCGCCGAGGAATGGGCATGGGCCAACTACCCCGTGCCCTGGTGCACCCGCGAGGAGATGCGAGAGGTCTCCAACGAAGCCCAGAAGGTCTACGACGACATACGCCACGGCCACCTCGTCATCCACGCCCACGCCGACGACAGCGGCACCACCGTCGCCGTCGGCACCTACCGCGACAGCAGCAAGAGCGTGTACCTCCACGGCGAGAACCACCTGCGGCAGGTCGCCGACGTCTACAGCTCACCCGCCCAGGCCATCGCCGCCTTCGAACGCCTCCACGGTTACACCCTGCGACCCGGCCCCGCGCCCACGACCGACACCGAACGCCAGACGGCCGAAGCCCTCAACTCCCTGCGTGCGCGGGCCTCAGCCGAACCAGAGTCACCCGTCCAGCGGCCGGAGTCGGTTCCCTCCTACGCCGCGGATCCCGGCGACCACGGCGCCATCCTCAACCAGTTCCTGGCCGAGCACGACGACTGGGAGAAGTGGCGTACCTTCTCCGACGACACCACCCACGCCATCCACGAATCACAGACCCTGCGCCTTGAACGGGTCCACGAAGCCGATGCCCGCGAGACGGCATGGACCATCGCCGCCTACGAAACTCCTGTCTCGGACAGGATCTGGTACCTCACGGCAACCGGCGCCACCCCGGCCCCCGTCCTCGACACCCTGCTGACGCGTCTCGCCGAGGGTGACGCCTGGGAGACCGCCCTCGGCAGCCCAGTCACTGAGACGACGGTTACCGCGGCCACCCACGTCCTCACCCACGCCGGCTGGAAGCACACCCGTCAACGGACGGTGGATCCGCTGGGAAACACCCCAAGGCGACGCCAGCGCCCAGTTCGACGCCTTCGCCGCCCAACACCCCCACAACACCTATTACTCCAGTGTGGTTTCGAGATCTCGCGGCGGGCCGTGTTGGGGTTATCCCCACCTTGAAGTGGTGGTCTGCCGGATCGGCGCGGCGGCGGCGTGCGGCAATCATGTTGCCTCCGGGTCTTCCGTTCGCCTGGTGGCGGGCTCAGATACACGGTGTCGGGATGCGACTGCCGTCTGGCGTTTCCGGAAGGCCAGTTGAAGGTCATGGAGGGGAAACAGTGGGTCGTCCCATGGAACGCGTTCTCGCACGACGTGCGCTGCTGGCCGGCGCGGCGGCAGCCGGTGCGGGAATCGTGTGGGGAACTGCTGGGGAGGCCGTCGCCGGCGGGTGGCGGCAGCCGGTGGAGCAAGGGGCGGTGGACGCCGAGGTGGCGCGCCTGAAGTGGAGGTTGATCAGGCTGCGGCGCGACATCCACCGGCATCCCGAGGCGCCGGGGCAGGAGCGGCGCACGGCCGGTGTGGTGGCCCGAGAGCTGCGGGCAGCCGGGCTGGCCGTCACCACCGGGGTGGGTGGTCACGGCGTCGTCGGCGTCCTGCGGGGCTCGCGTCCGGGCCGGACCGTTGCGTACCGGGCGGATATGGACGCGGTGCCGCCCAAGGACATCGTTGGCGGCGGTCCGGTGGCGGCGCATCTGTGCGGGCACGACGTCCATACCACCGTGGCGCTCGGCATCGCACGGGTCCTGGCGCGGATGCGGAGGCAGTTGGACGGAACCGTGGTGTTCCTCTTCCAGCCTGCCGAGGAGACCCTGAGCGGGGCCCGCGCGCTGCTCGAAACGGGCGTGCTGGAGCGCACCGGCGTGGAAGAGATCCACGCGCTGCACTGCGGGCCGTTCCCCGTCGGTCAGTTCGCGCTCACCCCGGGCTACGGGCTGCCGGGTCTGGACAAGGCGGAGGTCGTTCTGCCGCGGCCGGACGCGCCTGACGCTGCGCGACGACTGGCCGCCGAGATCGGCGCGCTCTCCACGGTGCCGCTGCCACGGACACCAGCGGACATCGAGCGGCTGGTCGCCGACGCCGAGACACCCGATGGGCCACTGGCCCGGTTCGTGGTCGTCCGGGCCCAGGCACCGGAGGCCGGCAATGTGACCGTGTCCTACCGCTGCTGGCCGCAGGAACGGTACCCGGAGGTACGCGCGGACATCCGCCGCCTGGCCACGTCGTACGCGGGAGCCGAGGTCGGCTTCCCCGCCGAGCCGTTCCCGGCCATGGTCTGCCCGGAACGCGACGCCCGCACACTCGCCCGCCACCTGCGGCGCGCACTCGGCCAAGACGCGGTCACCGAACTCCATGCCGCCTTCCCGCCTTTCAGCGGCGAAGACTTCGCCCTCTACTTGGACCGCGTCCCCGGCACGTTCACCTTCCTCGGCGTCCGCTCCCCCGGCGCGCCCATCACCACCAGCTACCCGCACTACCCCGACTTCGATCCGGACGAGCGGGCCATCGGCCTCGCCGTACGGGCCATGGCAGGGTGGATCGCGGAGCGGACGCATATGGGCATAGCACCGTGAACTGTTGTCCCGTCATGCAGCAAGGAGGATGGCTCGGCTGGAGAGTCTTCTGGGTGACCGGCATCCGAAAGGTGAACAAAGGGCCGGCCGGCACTGGTGGACCATGCAGGCTCCGGAGGGCAACGAGTTCTGCGTGGCGTAGGTCGGGCTGTGGCTGTCCGCGGCGGCGGCGTTCTGCTCGCAGCGGCACAGCGCCGGAGCCGGCGCAAAGGGCTCGTCCTGACCGGTGTCGCCGCCGACGCGGGACCCGACCGGCCCGTCGATCGGCACCACCCCGCCCGCAGCAGCGATCCGATCACGCTGACCGTCCCGGAGATCCGCCACCTGCTCACCTCTGTCTTCGTCACACCGGCCGCGACTGCCGCCAGACTGGATAGATCACGAAACCGCATGCAGCCTGCCGGGGTCGTTGTCTGCGTCCGACGGTTGTCCGTGGCCGACCGCCTCTGCCGGTGCGGTGGTGGTGCGCGGGGTGGTGAAACCGAGACGGGGAGACCGGGCCGCGAGGTTCTGACGGAATGTTGGTTACGAGGGCTGTGGCTTTGGTGAACTCATTGTTCTGTTCTCCAGGTTGTGGGTCATCCGCTCCAGGACGGTGACGGTGATCCGGTATTCCTCGCGGGTGATGCCGGCCGCCGACAGGTCGCGGAAGGCGTGCACGCGCTCGGCGACGTCGCTGAGGCGGGCGCGGCCGTCGTCGGTCAGGGCGAGGCGGCCCGGCTCTGGGCGGGCGATCCAGCCGGCGGCGATGGCTGTCTCGATGGCGGTGGTCAGCGTGCCGATGTCCGCGTTGGCGGCAAGGACGGTCAGCACTTCGGTGTCGGTGGCCTGCGGATCCTCCCTGATGACGTCGAGGACCTGCCAGGCGGTCCGGGTGAGGCCGAACTCGGCCAGCATGGCGTTCATGTGGCAGGTGAGGGCCTTGTCGGTGCGGTTGAGCCAGTAACCGATGGGTTTCATGTCGTGCTCCGGAGCGGGTCAGTGATGCCGGGGCCGGGCCCTGCGCGGCAGCAGCCGCACGAGGGCGCAGCAGGCGAGGGTGCCGACGGCGACCGTGGCGAGGCTGTGGACGGCTGCGGACGCGGGGCCGCCGGCGGTGTGGAAGTAGACGGTGGTGATGGCCGCGGCGCCGATGCTGTTGGCGAGTTGTGCGACGGCGGAGAGTGCACCGCTGGCGCTGCCCGATTCCTTGGGGCCGATGTCGCCGAGGGTGACCTCGTAGAGGGTGCCGAAGCAGGAGCCGAGGCCAAGGCCGATGACGAAGACCGGGGCGAGGAGCGTCCACGCCGTCGGGCTGGTGGCGTGGACCAGGACGAGCAGCGACAGCGTGCCGGTCAACGTGAGCAGCAGGCCGATGAGGATGAGCGTGCGGCCGAGGCGAGCCATGAGACGGTGCGCGGCGATCGAGGCGAGGATGATGCCGGCGGCGACCGGGGCGAGGCCGAGCGAGGTCTGGGTCGGGGTGCGGTGCAGCCCGTCCTGGAGGAAGAGGGAGAGAACGAGGAGCAGGCCGGCGACCGCCGCGTTGAAGACGAGGCCGAGGATCAGGCCGGAGGTGAAGCCACGGTTCTTGAGCAGCGAGGGCTCGATGAGTGGGCCGGCGGCGCTGCGCTGGCGCAGACAGAACAGCGCGAAGAGCAGAGTGCCTGCGGTGAGGGAGAGGATCGGGACGGGCGTCCAGCCGTGGCCGGAGCCGTCGATCAGGCCGTGGAGCAGGCCGAACATCGTGGCGGCGAGCAGACCGGAGCCCGGAACGTCGACGGTGACCGTCCGGTCTCCGGCGTCGCGGGGCAGCAGCCTGGCGGCCAGGGCGATCGTGAGGCCGCCGAGTGCGATGTTGATCAGGAACATGGAGCGCCAGCCGAAGCTGTCGATGAGGAACCCGGCGAGGACCGGGCCGCTGATCGCGGACAGGCCGAGGCAGGGGGCGAAGACGCCGAACGCCTTGCCGATCTCGTTCGGGGGGGAAGACCGCGCCGAGGATGCCGAAGCCCTGCGGGATCACGAGGGCGCCGAAGGCTCCTTGGAGCAGGCGGAACCCGATGACGGAGGCGGGCCCTGTGGCCAGGCCGCAGGCGACGGACGCGAGAGTGAAGCCGGTGAGGCCGGTCAGGAACAGGCGACGGCGGCCGAACTTGTCGCCGAGCCTGCCGCCGATCACCAGCAGGACGCCCATGGCCAGGGCGTAACCGGCGCCCAGCCACTGGACGAGGGCGTCCCCGCCGTGCAGGTCGGTGGCGATGGTCGGGGCGGCGATGTTGGTGATCGTGGCATCGAGGAGGTCGAGGACGGCGGCGAAGAGGACGACGGCGAGGACGGCCCATCGGCGGCGGTCGGGCCTGGTCTGTGGGGTGGCAGGGGCCTGGGTCAAGGCCGTGGACATGGAATCCCTTGGGTTGAGGGGACGGGCCCTCTGTGTGTGAGCCCGTCCGGATCAGTGCCGAGCAAAGGCGGCGGCGTTCTCGCGGGCCCACTGCCTGTAGGTGCGGGCGGGGCGGCCGAGGAGGGTCTGGGTGGTGTCGGCGATGACGGCCGGACCGTGGTTGGCGGCCTCCCACAGGTCGAGCAGCGCGGTGACCATCGGCGCGGGCATGTGGCGGCCCATCTGCTGCTCGGCCTCGGCGCGAGTGATCTGCTCGACCGGGATCTGGCGGCCGAGGGTGTCTGCGAGTACGGCGAGTTGTTCGCGGAAGGTGAGCGAGTCGGGGCCGGTCAGGGTGACCGAGCGGCCGGTGAGGGAGGTGCCGGTCAGCGCCTCGACGGCGATGTCGGCGATGTCCTCGGGGTGGATGGGCGCGATGTGCGCGTCCGGGTAGGCGAGTTGGATCGGCATCGACTGGCCGATGAAGTAGGCCCAGCCGAGGGAGTTGCTGGCGAAGGCGTCCGGGCGCAGGAACGTGCAGGCGAGGTCGGAGTCGGCGAGGGCGCGCTCGACCTGGAGGCTGTGGCCGGCGAGCGGGTCGTTCTCGGCGTCCGGGCCCAGGACCGAGGAGGACGAAAGCAGGACGACGTGCTCGACGCCGGCGGCCTCGGCAGCCTTGACCAGTTCACGGATGCCGGCCGGCTCGGGGTAGAGGAAGACCCGGCGGACGTCGCGGAGTGCGGAGCCGAAGGTCTCGGGCCGGTCGAGGGCGAGCTCGGCGACGTCGACGCCGTCCGGGACGGTCAGTTCGGCGGGGTTGGCGCTGGCGGCGCGGACGGTGAGACCGGCCGATTGCAGGCGGCTGATGATCGCCTGGCCGATCCTGCCGCGGGCGCCGGTGATGAGGGTGGTCATGGAATGCTCCGTTCGTTCATTGCTCGAAGTCATATGCATGCAACCATGCACACGATTGCTAGTCAACACATGCCTTCATGAGGGCACTCATGCTCTGTACGATGAGGGCATGACGAAGCGCGAACCGAAGACCGCGGAGGAACTGCTGGACGCCGTGGGTCCGGCCTTCGGGAAGCTGCGGCGCTCCTCACTCCTGGAGGTCGAGGACCCGATTTCCCAGAAGGACCTGAGCCGCACGCTGGTTCTCAGAATCGTTCTGGAAGCCGAACAGGACGCCGCGGAGGGCGAGTCGGACGGGGAGCCCGGCGAGGGGGAGATCACGGTCGGGGCTGTCGCCCGGCACCTGGGCGTGGATCCGTCGGTGGCCAGTCGCATGGTCTCCGACTGCATCTCGGCCGGCTATCTGATCCGCGCGGCCTCCCAGCAGGACGGCCGCCGCACCGTCCTCCAGCTCAGCCCCGAGGGCCGTGAGCTGATGGCCCGCTTCGTCCGCCATCAACGCTCGGCCTTCGACTGCATCACCGCCGACTGGACCGAGCAGGAGCGCCTGGAATTCGCTCGCCTCATGCTCAAGTACGTCGACTCCCAGGACGCCCTCCGCCACCGACGCCCAGGCAAGGACGCTCCACGCTGAGCCACCCCGGCGCCTGTCCTCGGAACTCGTGAGGAGTTGCCCCCGGCACACTTTCCGCA
This sequence comes from Streptomyces morookaense, assembly GCF_013030945.1. GTDB lineage: Bacteria > Actinomycetota > Actinomycetes > Streptomycetales > Streptomycetaceae > Streptomyces > Streptomyces morookaensis. Next base: position 13,860 of record NZ_JABBXF010000086.1, read on the forward strand.
CGTTGTGTTTGTCCGGGGCGGGGTGCACCGGAACGTTCCGAGGTCGGGCCTCAACTGCTCCTGGGATGGGCGGTGATGGAGAAGCGGCGCACAGTGCAGAATCCTGCTCTGTGGACCTCCCCACCCTTCGTGTGAGCTTGAGCTTGATCGACGCGCTCCGTGATCGGTGACGGACCGGGGCCTTCGACTGCTGTACGTGCTGGTCGCTCGTGAGCCGGTGTCAGTGAGCCGGGATAAGGTCCCCCTCAAGATCCCGCACGGCAAGATCCTCAAGGGGGAGATCTGTCATGAGCAGCACCGGAAACAGCGCGTACGAGGGGTTCACGGCCGAGGAGCGGGCCGCGATGAAGGACCCCACGCCCAAGAGCTGAAGACGGCAGCGCGCCGCCGCTCGCGCGCGGACAAAGCGGCGGAGGCAGAGCGGGATGTACTCGCGAAGATCGCCGAGATGCAGGACTCGGACCGGATGATGGCCGAGCGCGTCCACGCCGTCGTCACAGCCGGCGCCCCGGCCCTGGCGCCGAAGCTCTGGTACGGGATGCCCGCCTACGCGCTGGACGGCAAGGTCGTCTGCTTCTTCCAGAGCGCGGAGAAGTTCAAGGCACGCTACGCGACGCTCGGGTTCAGCGACCAGGCGAAGCTGGACGATGGCACGATGTGGGCGGCCGGCTTCGCCCTGACCGAGGTGACGGCCGAGGTGGAGGCGCGGATCGGTGCGCTCGTGAAGCAGGCGGTGAGCTGAGGCGGCCGGCGGTCTCATCAAGGGGCGGGGTGATCTCGGTGGTGGGTGTATCCCGGTGCCGTGCGATATCCCGATGGGGGCCGGTTTTGACCGCGAAGCAGCGGGGTCAGCTGGAGCAAGTGCGCTTCGAGACCACCGAGTTATTCATACAAGAGGTGAGGTAACCGCAGGTCGCCCGGCCCCTGCGGGCCTCCTCCCGGAAGTCGGCCTATGACTGGCGCGCTCGCTGGCGTCAGGGTGGCGCGGAAGCCCTACGTTCCAAGGGCCCGTCCGGGCGGCCGTCGCGGATGAAGCCCGGCTGGTGTGCCTGGCTGGCGGCGGAGCTGGAGTAGGGGCCGGCCACGCGCGGTTGAGGGAGGTCCAGCGGTGGACGCTGGCGCGGGTGGCCACGGTGATCGCCCAGCGGTTCCATATCCGCTTCAGCCGGCGCAGACCTGGCACATCCCGCGTCAGATGGGCTGGTCGGTGCAGGTTCCGGTGCGCCGGGCAGCCGATCGCACCGAGACGGCAGTGGCTGCCTGGATGAAGAAGACATAGCCACGCGTGGAAAGACGGTGAGGGGCCAGGACGCGTGGCTGTGCTTCGCGGACGAGGCGGGTCAGGTGCTCCGGCCGCCGCGGGCGCGTACCTGGTCCCGGCGCGGGCACCCGCCCCGGGTCACCGTCCGCGCCGCCGGTTCGGAGCGCATCTCTCTGGCGATCCTGGTCTGCCGCAGACCGGGCCACCGTCCGGCTCGTGTTCCGGATGCTGGTCCACCATGGCCGCAAGGGTGAGAAAAAGGGCTTCCGGAGCGGGACTTGGCCCTGCTCCCGGCCACTGCCCGCTGACAACTCGGCGGGCCTGTCGTGCTGATGTGGGGCAACTACACCCACCATGTCGACGCCACCATGCGCGAGTTGATCGGCCGACGGTCGGCCTGGCTGACGGTCTTCCGCTTCCCGTCGTACAGTCCCGCCCTCAACCCTGCTGAAGGCGTGTGGGCGTACCTGAATCAGACAACGTTCGCCGTGCAGTCCGCCACCTCTACAGGCATGGGTGGCAGGTCTCGTGATCCGGCTACGGTGGCGGATATGGGCGACGATGCCGATGCTGCGGTGCGGGAGCAGATCGCCTACTACCGGGCTCGCGCGTCCGAGTACGACCGGGTCTACGCCGAGCGGGAGGACCTGCGGGTGCTGCGGCCACTGATCGAAACACTTCCGGTCACCGGTGACGTGCTGGAACTGGCGTGCGGAACGGACGGCCCGACCTCGACAATCTTCCGGTGCGGCTGCGGCAGGTTGTCGCCGTATGCCTGACCGAGGAGCCCGAGGAGCGGGCGACGCCCACCCAACTGCTTGCCATCATCGAGGCGTTGGAGCCCGAAGTGCCCGTCTGGACGGTCGAGATCGACGACCTGATCACGTCTGCCGGCGGCCCCTCCGACATCGTCCCGCCCCCGGCCACCCCGGTCGAGGCGTCGCCGCGCCCGGAGCTGCGCGGCCTGTCCGGCGCCCGGCTCGCCCTCGCGGTCGTGGCCGCGGTCCTCTTCGGCGCGGTCGTCACGGCGCTGCTGCTCCTGGTACCCGGCCGCGGCGGCGGCACCCGTACCGCCGACGCCCCGGCGAGGAGCCGGCCTACCTTGCTTCAGCCGGCCGAGGGCGACACAACCCCGCAGCAGCGGACGACCCCGCAGCAGGACCCGAGTGAGGAACAGGACCCCTCCCCGCATCCCGCCACACCCACCAGCCAGGCACCGCCCGCTCCGCCTCCCAGCGGACCAGTGGTGCTGCTGCCGATCCGGAACCGCCCGTTCGTCGGCCGCTTCGCGGTCTCGCCCAGCTTGCACACCCCGGCGCTGCCGACCCAGTTGCCCCGCTGATCGTGCACGCGCATCTGCACCCCGGCGAGGCCGGAATCGACCATCTCCTGGATGACCTTCTGCAGCTCCGGGCGCTTCTGCTCGGCAGCGGCTTTCGGCACGGCCGCGCCGACCTGGGTGGTCAGCACGGGTGTGGCCACCCAGGCCAGCAGTGCGGCAGTCAGCGCCGTGCCCCCCGCCGGGAGACCCGCGACATCCGGACCCTGTTGTGCTTGGCGCCCCTGGTCATTCCTGGAACCTCCTCCTCGGCCATACCGAGGACGTTGCATGTCGTCACCATGGCGCCAAGCTGGCGCATATTTGCCCCCAGCACAAGCCATAGTGGCTCAATCTGAAGCCTCACGGAGTGAGCCAAGCGAAGCACAGCGATCACACCCAGGCAGGGTGGCCGCCTGTTCGCCCCCTTGGACGTCATCATGTGGCGCCACTTCGGCTCGCAATGGCGCCACATATGTGCCATGATCGCTAGACACGAGTACCGAAGCATCCACTCGGCGTCGCGCCTTGCGGGCCAGCGGCCATAGAACCCGGTCCCGCACGTTCGCCCGGCACCTGTCATGTACCGATATGTGCCAGCTATGCGCCATCTCGATGCCATGCTGCGCTCCCCAGGCGCCCAAAGCATTGACCCAGACCGACCCGACCGACTGCATACCGACCGAACCGAACCGACGGGAGCCCCAGCGTGGCTACGTTCCTTTCCAGGCTCGGCCGCCTCGCCTTTCGCCGCCGGGGGGTGACACTGCTGATCTGGCTGCTGATATTCGGCGGCATAGGCTTCGCCGCCGCCTCCGCTCCGCCACCGCCCGCCGATACGTTCTCGATGCCGGGCACCGAGTCACAGGAAGCCTTCGACCTGCTGACGAAGAAATTCCCCGACGCGAGTGCCGATGGCGCCAGCGCCCGCGTCGTCGTCCGGGCACCCGAGGGCCGGAAGCTCACCGACGCCGGCCAGCGGGCCGAAGTCGGGCGGCTCGTCGCCGCGCTGGGCACATCGTCCCCGCAGGTGGTGGCCGCCACCGACCCGTACAAGGTCCCCGCGGTCAGCATCAGCAAGGACGGCACGACCGCCTACACCGTGGTGACGTACAAGGTCCCCGCGATGAAGGTCAGCGACCAAGCACACGACGCACTCGACGCCGCCATCGAGAAGGCCCGCAAGGCGGGCCTGACCATCGAGGCCGGCGGTGACGCCGTGAGGGTCGACCAGGCGATGGGCGGCACCGGCGAGAAGATCGGCATCCTGGTCTCCGCGATCGTCCTCGTCCTGACCTTCGGCTCGATGATCGCGGCCGGAATGCCGCTGATCACCGCGCTGATCGGAGTCGGAATCGGAATCTCCGGCATCACTGCGCTCGGCTCCACGCTCGGCCTGTCCGGCACCACCTCGACGCTCGCGATGATGATCGGCCTCGCCGTCGGCATCGACTACGCGCTGTTCATCGTCTCCCGGTTCCGTGCCGAGCGGGTCGAGGGGCGCATCCCCGAAGAGGCCGCGGGCCGGGCCGTCGGCACCGCGGGGTCGGCGGTCGTCTTCGCAGGACTGACGGTCATCGTGGCCCTCGCCGGGCTGGCGGTCGTGGGCGTCCCGATACTCACCAAGATGGGACTCGCCGCGGCCGGCACCGTCGCGGTCGCCGTGCTCGTCGCGCTCACCCTGGTCCCCGCCCTGCTGGGCTTCGCACCGGTCAAGGTGATGGCCCGCAAGGGCCGCCTGCAGTACGCCGTCAAGCCGCTGTCGGAGCGCCGGCAGCGCAAGGCCGCCAAGCACGCCGCCAAGTCGGCCGAGAACAGCAGGCCCAACCTCGGCGCCCGCTGGGCGGGTTACGTCCTGCGCCACCCCGTGGCCGTCCTGCTCGTCGGCGTGGTCGGCCTCGGCACGGTCGCCGTACCGGCCGCGAGCCTGCAGCTCGGGCTGCCCGGCGAGGGGTCGATGTCGACGAAGACCACTCAGCGCAAGGCGTACGACATGCTCTCGAAGTCCTTCGGCCCCGGGTTCAACGGACCGCTGATGGTCACCGTGCAGGCGAAGGGCGCCAAGTCCGCCGGCGACAAGGTCGGCGCGGCCCTCCACAGGGCGAACGGCGTGGCCTCGGTCTCCCCGGCCACCGCCAACAAGGCGGACGACACCGCGATCCTGAGCGTCATCCCGAAGACCGGCCCGACCGAGCAGAAGACCGAGGAACTGGTCCATGAACTGCGGGCCACGGCAGGCGCCTTGGAGAAAGACACCGCGTCCCGGATCCTCGTGACCGGCCAGACGGCCATGTTCATCGACTTCTCACAGACCCTCGACGACGCGCTCCTGCCCTACCTCGCCCTGGTCGTCGGCCTCGCCTTCCTGCTCCTGATGGTGGTCTTCCGCTCCCTCCTGGTCCCGTTCAAGGCGGCCCTCGGCTTCCTGCTCTCGGTGACCGCCGCCCTCGGCGCCGTCGTGGCGATCTTCCAGTGGGGCTGGCTCGCGGACGTTCTCGGCATCCAGCAGACCGGCCCGATCATGAGCACGATGCCGATCTTCATGATCGGCGTGGTCTTCGGCCTCGCCATGGACTACGAGGTCTTCCTGGTCAGTCGGATGCGTGAGTCGTACGCTCACGGGGCACGCCCCGCCGAGGCGGTCGTCGACGGCTTCCGGCACGGCGGCCGGGTCGTCGCCGCGGCCGCCGTCATCATGACGAGCGTCTTCTCCGGCTTCATCCTGGAGGACAACGACTTCATCAAGATGATCGGCTTCGCCCTCGCGATCGCCGTCCTCTTCGACGCCTTCCTCGTCCGTATGGCAATCGTGCCCGCACTCTTCGCCCTGTTCGGCAAGTCCGCCTGGTGGCTACCGAAGTGGCTGGACCGGATCCTGCCCCGAGTGGACGTCGAGGGCGAGAAGCTCGACCAGCACACCGCCCCCGCGCCGCACGCACCGCGGGAACACACCCTGGTCGGCTGACGCCTTCGAACCGGACCGCGCCCGGTCGGCCGGAGGCATCCCGGAAGCGTGCACTTCCTTGCGCAGCCGGGCGAGTTCGGCGGGTGGCAACCGCGTCCGTTTCCGTACCGGCCCACACCCGCACCCGCGCCTCGTCAGCCCGCATCCACCCCGGGCTCGTAGTTGGTGAGGACACAGCCCGGGACGGATGCCTTCTCCAGCCGGTATCCCTGCGGTGCGCTGAAGCCGGGCTCGCAGTTCAGGCGAAGGAACTGCTGCTGGTAGAGGCCCACGCGGGAAGCCTGGTTGTTTGTCTCGACCGCGATGTTCCGGCCGACGAGCACCATGCTCGCCGTGGCCTTGATGTGGCCGTCGTGCTGCACGTCCTGCAGTTGTGCGGCCTTCGCCTTCGCCTGGAACGTCGCCATGTCGTTCACGGTGTCGAGCCAGGTGAGGTCATGCGCACGCTTGCCGCCGGAGGCAGGGTATCCGCACATGCCACGTTCCCCGATGCCCCAGGCGTGGGGATCGCCCGTCACGGCGGGCTGATAGTCGATGGACTGGATGTCGACGGACTGGGGATCCGTGGTGAACTTCTTGCAGTCGACGCTTGAGCCGATCAGCTTCTTCAGGTCGGCCATGCTGTCGGCACGTGGCAGCCCCATGCTGTTCGCATCCGGCGTCCGCAGCTCTCCGTTCGCGCCGCCGGGTGTGGCCTCGTCCTTGGGATGCTCGGGACCAGCGCCACCCTGTCCGTCCGTACTGTCAACGAAGTTGCTGAGGACACAGCCGTCGACTAGGGCCTGCTCCTTCTTGTATCCGTCGGGCACGGCGAAAGTGGGATTGCACGTCAGGACGCGCAGTCCTGACGTGGCGAGCGTCATGGCCGTCTTCGTCTCCGTCGGTTCGACGGAGAAGTTCTCGCCGACGAAGACGTGTCTGAAGAGACCGTACGTCGGATTCTTGGCAAGGCGGTCCATGACGAGCTTCTTGTAGCCCGCTTGGAACTCCTTCATGTCCGAGGCGGTGAAGAGGAAGATGCGACCGTGGTCGGGCCGGTCGTCGCACACGCCCGCCGCGGTCACGGACCACTTCCCGACGGACGTGAGAGAGCCATGGGCGAAGCGCCGGTCGTCGGGGGCTCTGCCGTCGCCCAGGTTCTCGCACGAGGTGTACTGCTGCACGTACTTCTGCGCTTCGGTGAGGGAGTTCGCCGTGGGCGTCCCCGCCACGGACGGTGCAGCGACGCCGCCGCCCGCCGGCGGCTTCGCCGAGGAACCACCGCCGTTCGCGCTGCCGTCCTCGCCTCCCTTGCACGAGGTGAGGACGGCGAGAGCCGCGGCCACGGCCAATATTCGCTTGATGCGCATGTGTTGCTTTCGTCGCATGGAACGGAACGGTCCCGGCGGACTGGATAACGTGCACATGTTAGTGGCTTGCCGTCGGGGTGGAGCTTGTGCTGAATCGTGCGCCTCCGCGGCACCGAAGCGGGCGTCACACTCCGCAGACGTGTGTCGGCACCTGTCGGCACATCGCGGGATGAAGGCGTCGCGCACGTGATCAACGGGACCGGCCCGGTTCAGCTGCAGCCAATGGGCGAACTGGCGTGTGCGGCCTGCTTCGTTGTGCACGGGCGCCAGCAAGACCACGCCGAAACACCGCAAACCATGCAGTTCCCCGAACGCAGGAACCCCCGTCGGCACCTGCCCGACGAGGGTTCCTCACCTGTCACTTGCTCTCACGTGCGTCTCACCAACACCGTCGACGCGCTTGGACCACAACGCCCCCCACCTGCGTAAACGGCCCCGACCTAGACACGTGGACGCCAGAAGACGCTTCCGCCTACCTGTGCCAAGTGGGACCGTTATGACTCAGAGCAGGTGTCCACCTCCCTTGACCAGCGGCCAGCGGCCAGCGGCCAGCGGCCAGCGGCCAGCGAATTGTTGCCCTGCGCCAGCAACGTGGCGGCTTCAGTGCGGGTGCCACTGTCCGGACAGGAGAGCGCGCGGCTACCACGAGGCCGAGCACTGGATGCCCGCCGGGCGGCAAGCCGGCGGCTTACAGCATCCACCTACTCAGGCAGAGCCAGACCCACACGCGGTCCGCGCAGCGCAAGCTTCTGCCTTGCCCGCGCGCGTCAGTCACTCAGCGTGCCATGGGCAGCGCCTCCGATGGGGTGACCTCACTCCGTCACAGCCCCCTGCACCGGCCCTTCCTGGGGAGAATCTGGGGAGTATCGACGGCACTGGGGAGCGCGTGGGGAGAATCGACCGCGTAAAGCAGCGCAGTGCTGAAAGACCCTGAAAGGCTCGTCCGCGCAGGCCAGATAGGGGTGCAGCCACATCGACGCTGGTCAGCGCCACCAGGTGGTCAACTTCATGACGTACGTCCCGAGATCGTCGGCCTCGACGATGCCGGGGAGAGAGCCACCCTCACGCAACGGCGTGACATAGCGGGTGGCGGTGACTTCGGCAAGCATCGCCCCGGGTTACTCGGCCTGCACACCGGTCACTGAACGCAACGGCTGAACGGAGCGGGCGCCCCGACCGTACGACTTCTCGTACTGCTCGTACTCCTCGTCCCTCATCGAAGGAGCGATCGTGTCACTTTCCCCGTCCTCGTCGGATTCCTCCTCATCCTCGTCCTCCGGCAGCGCGAGCCGCCGCACCGTCGTCGTGTCCGCGGGGGCGGCGGGACTCGCCGCCGCGCTGGCCGCGTGCGGCGGCTCGGACAAGAAGTACCAGGAGACGTCCTCCGCTCCGCCGAGTTCGCCGTCGGCATCCGCGAGCGCGCCCGCGGACGCCAAGGGCCCTGTCCTCGCCAGGACCTCGGACATCCCGGAGGGCGGCGGAAAGGTCTTCAAGGACAAGAGGGTCGTGGTGACCCAGCCGGCGAAGGGGGAGTTCAAGGCGTTCTCGGCCGTGTGCACCCACGAGGGGTGCACGGTCTCGGCGGTGACCGGCGGGACCATCAACTGCCCGTGTCACGGCAGCAAGTTCGCCGTCGCGGACGGCAGCGTGAAGCACGGCCCGGCGCAGTCGCCGCTGCCGGCGAAGAAGATCACCGTCAGCGGCGACTCCATCACGCTGGACTGACCTCCGGGCCGCCGCCCCGCCGGCGCCGCCGCCAGCTCCGCAGCACCTCCTCGGTCGTGGTGACCGTCGCGACGAGGGAGAGCGTGTGGCGGACCATCGCCGCGGTGTAGTCGGCGGGGACTCCGGCTATGGCGTCGGCCGGGACGACGGCCGTGTATCCGAGGTTGACCGCGTCGAAGACGGCATTCGGCACGGCGATGTTGGCCGAGACGCCGGTGACGAGCAGGGTGCGGCAGCCGAGGTTGCGCAGCACCGCGTCCAGGCCGGTGCCGGCCAGGGGCGAGAGCCCGTGCAGCCGCCGTACGACCAGGTCGCCGTCCCCGACCGGGACGGGATCCGCGATCCGCACGGCTGCCGTGCCGGCCAACTGCTGGACGGGCAGCCGCTCGGCGGCCCGGAAGAGACGGGCGTTGCGACTGGCCCCGCGCCCGTCGGGGCGGCGCTCGGCAACGGCGTGCACAACCTGCACGCCCGCCTCGTGAGCCCCGGCGACGAGCCGCGCGATGTTGGTCAGGGCCCCGGACGCCCGTGTGACGGCGGCCAGTTCGGGCAGGGCGCTCTCCGGTCCGACGACACCACGCTGGCATTCGACGGTCAGCAGCACGGTGGCCGCCCGGTCGCGCAGATCGTGCGGGCCGTGCTCCGTGCGTGCCATGGCGCTCCCTGCTGCTGTGGGCCTTGTCTCCGTGGGCCTTGTGTCCGTGGGCCTTGTGTCCGTGGGCCTTGTGTCCGTGGGCCTTGTGTCCGTGGGCCTTGTGTCGTCGAGCAAGAGGCTTCATCCTGCCGGACATGGCCGTCGGAGAGCCACAGTCACAGCGACCGCCGCAGCGGCGCGGCCGCCGGATCATGATGCGGCCGGCGGAGTTGGACGCCTTCCTGACCGCTCAACGCACCTGCCGCCTGGCCACGGTCGGCCCGGACGGGTCTCCGCACGTCAGCCCGCTGTGGTTCGCCTGGGACGGCCAGGCGCTGTGGCTGTACTCGCTGGTGCGCAGCCGCCGGTGGGCTGCGCTGCGGAGCGGGCCACGGGTGGCCGCGGTGGTCGACGACGGGCGGGAGTACGGCGAACTGCGCGGTGCGGAGCTCGCGGGCCGGGCCGAGCCCGTCGGCGAGGCGCCCCGCAAGGGCGAGCCGTGCCCCGAACTGCACTGCGTGGAGGGGCTGTTCGCCGACAAGTACTTCGGCATGGCCACCATGCCCCACGACGGCCGGCACGCGTGGGTCCGGCTGGAGCCGGACCGGATCGTCTCCTGGGACTTCCGTAAACTCCCCGGCCTACCGGGGCAGTAGGGACACCCGGTTCAGGACGAGGCGCCGGAGACCGCCTTCCCGGCCGCCTGCAACGCCCCCACCGCCGCCCGGATCGACGGCCGCCGGTCCGCGTCGGCACGCCACACGGCATACACATGCCGGTGCATGGTGTGCCGCACCGGGAGGATCCGCACCCCTTCCGGGACCGGCCCGCGCCCGAGCCGCGGCGCGACGACGACGCCGAGCCCCGCCGCGACCAGGGCGAGTTGCGTGTGATGCTCGTCGGCCATATGGGATGTGCGCGGCTCGATCCCCTTGCTGCGCAGCGTGGACATCAGCCACTCGTGGCAGAACTGTCCATGGGGCCAGGAGATCCACTCCTCCTCGGCGAGGTCCTCCAGGTCGACCGCCTCCCGCGCGGCGAGCGGATGCCCGGCGGACACCGCCACGTCGACGGGGTCGTCGAGGACGGACGCCCTGGCCAGGCCCTCGGCGATCGGCAGCGGGTGGTTGCGCCACTCGAGCACGACGGCGAGATCCATGTCACCGCGCACCACGCGGGGCAGGGAGTGCTCCGGGTCCATCTCCTCCAGCCGGACGCGCAGTTGGGGCTGGCTCGCGCGCAGGCTCGCGAGCACGGCCGGGGCCAGTCCGCGGGCGGCCGTCGGGAAGGCGCCCAGCACGAGCTCGCCCACGGCCCGGCCGCGCTGGGCCTCCAGGTCGGCCTGGGCCAGCTCGACCTGGGAGAGAATGCGCGAGGCGTGCTCGGCCAGCAGCTTCCCGGCATCGGTGAGCCGCACCCCGCGGCCCTGCTTGGCCAGCAGCTGCTGGCCCGTCTCCCGCTCCAGCTTGGCGAGCTGCTGGGAGACCGCCGAGGTGGTGACGTGCAGCCCGTCCGCGGCGGCGCTGACGGAGCCGTGGCGGGCGACGGCGTTGAGGGTCCGCAGGCGGTCCAGATTCAACATGTAAGCGATGCTACGCGATGGCCCGAAATTTTATTTACTTGTCCTAATGGGTGATGCCCGGCATGGTGATCGTCATGAGCACCGTCGCCACTCCCGATTCCTCGTCCTCCCCGGCCTCGTCCTCCTCACTCGACAGACCCGCCTCGGCTCCCCCCGCACCGGCACCCGCCGTCCCGGGGCGTTCTCCTGTGGACTGGCGGATACGCTTCGGCGCTCTCGCCCTCATCTGGGGGTTCAGCTTCCTGTTCATGAAGCTCGGCACCAAGGGCTACGCCCCGGCATACGTCTCCTTCGGCCGGATGCTCTTCGGCACCGCGGTGCTGCTGGCGGCACTGGCAGTCAAGCGGCAGCGGCTCCCCCGGGCTCCCCGCACCTGGATGCACCTGGCCGTCGCCGCCCTGCTGCTCAACGCCCTCCCCTTCACGCTCTTCGCGTACTCCGAGCTGACCATCTCCTCCACGCTGGCCGGCATCTGCAATGCCACCACCCCGCTGTGGGGCATGCTGCTCTCCCTGGTGGCGCTCTCCGAGGACCGGCCGACCCGGCGGCGGTTCGCCGGCCTCGGCCTCGGCTTCATCGGGGTCCTGACCGTGCTGGGCGCCTGGCAGGGCTTCTCCGGCCAGGACCCGGCGGGCACCGTGATGGCGCTGATCGCCTCCGCCTGCTACGCGATCGGCTGGATCTACGTCCGGCGCACCCTCTCCGGCACCGGCGAGTCCAACCTCTCGCTCACCGGCGGCCAACTGCTCGTCGGCACCGTCCAACTGGCGGTCGTGGCCCCGCTCAGCAGCCCGCTGCCCACCTCCTTCCACCTCGTTCCCGTGCTGGCGATCCTCGCGCTCGGTGCTCTGGGCACGGGCTTCGCCATGCTCGTGCAGTTCGGCCTGGTCGCCGAGGTCGGGCCGACGACCGCGACGCTGACCACCTACTTCATCCCCGTCGTCGCCACCGCGGCCGGCGTGGCGCTGCTGGGCGAGCAACTCACCTGGAACACCCCGGTCGGCGCGGTGATCGTGCTGGCGGGAGCGGCCCTCACCCAGAGCAGGGCCCGCACCGGGAAGGCGGCCGGCGGCCGTCAGTCGTAGCGCCGCCCGGCGGAGCCCGGCCCGGTCGCGGAGGCCACGGCATCCGCGACCGCCTCCGCCTCCTCCACGGCCATCGCCGAGACGGTGAGCCGCACCCCCGGCGGGGAGGAGAGCCGGAAGCGCGCGCCGGGCGCCACGGCCCATCCGGAGTGGAGCAGCCGCGCCACCGCCCCCGTCTCGTCCGGCACGGGCAGCCACACGTTCATCCCGCTGCGCCCTTGCGCGGCAACGCCCCGCTCCCGCAAGGCCGTTATCAGCGCTTCCCGGCGCCGCCCGTACGACGCGGCGACCGCTGCCTCGTCGACCGCCCCGGAACGCCAGAGGTGCAGCACCGCGTCCTGCAGCACATGGCTGACCCAGCCGGGGCCCAGGCGCTGCCGCCCCCGCAGCCGGTCGACGGTGACGGCGTCGCCCGTGAGCACCGCGAGACGGAGGTCGGGCCCGTAGGCCTTGGCGAAGGACCGGACGAGCGCCCAGTGGCGGGTGGCCCCGGCGAGGGGGAACAGGGGCAGGTCGACGATGCCGTGGCCGTGGTCGTCCTCGATGAGGAGCACGTCGGGGTGGGCGGCGAGGACCGACCGCAGCTCGCGGGCCCGCGCCTCGCTCACGGCCGCGCCCGTGGGATTCTGCGCCCGGTCGGTGACCACCAGTGCCCGCGCCCCCTGCCGCAGCGCCCGGTCCGCCTCCCCGGGCAGCGGCCCCTCGTCGTCGACGGCGACCGGAACGGGCCGCAGCCCGAGCGCCGGGACGAGATCGAGCAGGCTGCCCCAGCCCGGGTCCTCCACGGCGACGGCATCCCCCGGCCTCAAGTGGGCGGCAAGCAGGCGCTCGATCGCGTCCAGCGCACCCGAGGTGACCGCCACGGGCCCCTCCGGCACACCGTCCGCGGCGAAAGCCGCCACGGCCATCCGTTCCAGCTCCGTATCCACGGCCTCCTCGCCGTAGAGCACGGGATTGCGCGCCGCCTTCGCGGCAGCCGCGGCGAAGGCTTCGCCGAGCGCGGGCAGCAAAGCCGGGTCGGGATTGCCCGTCGAGACGTCCCGCACCCCCTCGGGCACCTCGACCTGGAGGAGGTCCCGGGGCGTGCTGGCAGGACGGGGACGCACCCGGCTGCCGCGCCGCCCCGCCGTCTCGATCACTCCGCGCTCGCGCAGTGTCCGGTACGCGGCGGCCACCGTGTTGGGATTGACGCCGAGCTCGACCGCCAACTCCCGCATGGGCGGGAGCAGTTCGCCCGGCGCGAGTCGGCCCGCCCCGACAGCGCGCTCCACGCTCGCGGAAATCTCCGCTGCGCGACGGCCTTCGATCCGATACTCTCCTAGCACAAACACGAGTATGCACTAGTGCAATGGAGATCGCAATGGCTTCTTCCACGGCCACCGGGCCCGGCACCCGGCCCGGGTCGCACGAGCCGCATGAGCCGTACGCGCCGCAGGAGTCGCATGAGCCGTACGAGCGGACCGCGCGCACCACGCCCTCGCGCTACCGCGACCGCACCTCCTACGACCGCGAGGCGGTCCACGCGATCCTCGACGCGGGCTACGTCTGCCATCTCGGTTTCGTGCGCGACGGCGCCCCCGTCGTGCTGCCCACGCTCTACGGCCGGATCGGCGAGCGTCTCTACGTCCACGGCTCGACCGGGTCCCGGCCGTTGCACGCCGCGGGGCAGGCCGAGGACCCGGGGATGCCGGTGTGTGTGACGGTGACGCACCTCGACGGGATCGTCCTGGCGCGCTCCGCCTTCCACCACAGCCTCAACTACCGCTCCGTCGTGGTGCACGGCACGGCCCGGCGGGTCACCGACGAGGCCGAGCTGACCGCCGCCCTCGACGCCCTGGTGGACCAGGTCGTGCCGGGCCGGGCGGCCGATTCCCGGCCGCCGACGGCCAAGGAGCTCGCCGCGACGGCCGTGCTGCGGATCGATCTTGCAGAGGTGTCGGCCAAGGTGCGGAACGCCGGGCCCGGCGACGACCCCGAGGACCTCGCCCTCCCCCACTGGAGCGGAGTCGTGCCGGTCTCCACGCACTACGGCACGCCGATACCCGCGGAGAACCTGGCCCCCGGGATCCCGGTGCCGGGGTATCTGCCCGGACGCTGAGCCGAGTTGGGGGCGGGCGAGGGTGGAGACGGGCAGGAGCGGGAATGGGGGCGGCTAACCGTTCGAAACCCCCATCCCGTGGCTCTGCACGTCCGGAGCCGCCCGCCCTCCCTCCGCCACCGGCCCCGCAGACGCGCGCTTCGGAGCGGCACTCTGGGCGATGAACGCGCCCGCCAGCACCAGGACTCCGCCGACGATCTGCGGAGCAGCGAGGTGCTCGCCCAGCAGCAGCCACGCCAGCACCGTCGCGACCACCGCCTCCAGGTAGGCCACGACCCCGGCCACCTGGGGAGACAATCGGCGCACGGAGAGGACGCCGGTGAAGTAGGCGACCACGGTCGCCGGCAGCACCAGCCAGGCGACGAGCAGCGCGCACGGCACCCGGCTGCCGCCGAGGTCCGCGGGTCCGGAGAGGACCGTCCAGTCCAGGTCCCAGGGGTGTGCCACGGCCGTCAACAGCACGGCGCCGACGAGCAGTCCGAACGCGATGACGCCGACCGGATCGGCGCCGTCGCCGTCCGCGCCGGCGTGGTCGGCCATGAGGAAGTAGGCGACCGTGCAGCAGGCCGCTCCCCCTGCCGCCAGCAGGCCGACCACATCGAAGCGCAGCCCGGACCACACCTCGACGACACAGCTCAGCCCGCCGACCGCGAGGACGACCCCCATCACCGCGCCCCGGCTCACCGGCCTGCGTCCCACGAACCGCATCCAGCACAGCAGCAGCGGCGGACCGAGGTACTCGACGAGGACGGCCACCCCGACGGGTATCCGGGACAGCGCGGCGAAGTAGCCGATCTGGACGCCCGCGACGCCCAGCAGCCCGAAGCCCGCGAGCAGGGCGGGGCGGCGGCGCACCAGGGAGCGGTGGCGCCAGGCGAGGGGCAGGACGATCAGCGCGGCGCCCGCCAGCCGTATCCACACCACTTGGAGCGGGCCGAGCCCCGCCTCGATCAGGGGTTTGGCCGCAACTCCCGAGCCTCCGAAGGAACATGCGGACACCAGGGCCAGTACGAGGCCCGTACTTCTGCTGCTTCTGTCACGAGACGCGTGCACCGCCGCATCATGACAGCAGCGGGCGGGGAGCGACAGGGGTGTCAACCTGATTGCTCATGGCGGGAGTTGTCCATGACGGGAAATCGTCACGGCGGAATGTGCCCACACCCGTCACACCCCCAGTCCGGCGGCGAGCCGCCCGGTGTCCACGCCGGCCCGGTGCAGCACGTCGACGGCCCGGCAGCCGGGGTCGCGCACCAGGGCCGCCAGCAGGTCGGTCCCCTCCACCTGCGCGGCGCCCCGCGCGCAGGCGCGGTCGTGCGCCCTGCGCAGCGCGGCCGCCGCGGCCGGCGACCAGCCGGAGGTCCCGCCGGTGGGCAGGGCGCCGGATTCCTCCACCGTGCCGCTCCATCGCAGCCCGTAGCCGATGGTGCGCTGGACGAGATAGCCGAGCAGTCGGGCGACCTGGGCCGGTCCGCCGTCGAAGGCGAGCCGTGCCGCGGGGTCGGATTCGAGGAGCGTGTGCAGCAAATGCGCGGTGTCGGTCTGCCGGTCGCCGTCCCGCGCGGCCCGTCTGCGGGCACCCGCGACCGCCGAGGCCAGTTCCGCGCTCAGCGGTCGCTCGCACGTGGCCCCGGGACGCTGGGTGTCAGGTGTACGGCTTTGCACCTTCCCACCCCATCAGTCCCGTGCCGTCCGGTCATCCCCGAGGGGGAGCATTCACGCATCCGACGACAGTTGGGGACGGATGCCCGGGCTCTCCTCCTTGAGGAGGAGATGCGCGCCGCGGGATCAGGGTCCAGGGCTAGGTGACGTCCACGGTCACCGCGCGGCCCCCGGCCGTGAACACGTACGCGCCCCGCTCGACGCGCGGCGTCCCGGAACCGTCGATGTCGCCCGGGGTCACCGCCAGTGCCCGGGCCGGGACGACGAGCCGTACGGTCGCCCGCACTCCCGCCCTCAGGTGCACTTTGGTGAACGCGGCGAGCCTGCGCGGCGGGGCGAGCACGTCGCTCACCGGACGGGACACGTACACGGGCACGACCAAGTCGCCCTCGCGCGCACCGGTGTTGCTCACCGTGACGTTCACCCGCACCGGTGCACCCGCCGGCACCGCGGCCGCGTCGGCGCCGATGCCGTCGAAGGCGAAGCGTGTGTAGGACAGTCCGGCGCCGAAGTCGTAGGCCACGTCGTGCGCGGACTCGGCGCCCGCGTTCGTCCCGGGCAGCTGCTGGTAGTACAGCGGGTCGTTGCCGTTCCTCCTGGGCCAGGACACCGGCAGCCGCCCGGCCGGGTTCACCCGGCCGAACAGCACGTCGGCGACCGCGTGCCCGCCCTCGGTGCCGGGCAGCCAGGACATCAGCAGTCCCTCGGTGCCGTCGGCGTCGCCCAGGGTCAGCGGCCGCCCGGCGATCACCACGACCACGACCGGCCTGCCACTCTGCCTGAGGGACTTCACCAATGCCTGCTGGTTCGCGGACAGTTCGGGACGCGGGCTGTCGGCCCCGCCCTCGGCGCCCGCCCTTTCGCCGACCACGACGACGGTCGCATCGGCCGTGCGGGCCTGGGCGACGGCGTCGGCATCGTCCGCCGCATACACGACCTGCGTCCCGGCCGGTGCGGCCTCCTCGATACCCCGGAGCACCGTGGTGCCGGGCAGCTTCACTCCGGCGGGCACCCGCTGCCAGCCGATGGTCCAGCCGCCCGCCTGGTCGTCGATGTCGTCCGCGTAGGGACCGGCGACGACGATCTTCCGGACGGCCGGGCCGAACGGCAGGACGCCCTGCTCGTTGCGGAGCAGCACCTGCGAGGCCGCGGCGGCACGCCGGGCCGGCTCCCTCCCGGTGCCGAGGACTTCGATGTTTGCGCGCGAGGCGTCGACAAAAGGATGCTCGAACAGACCGAGCTCGAATTTGAGCCGCAACACGCGTCCGGCCGCTTCGTCGAGGCGTGCCCGGGAGATCAGACCGTTCTGCACTGCGGTGCGCAGTGCGTCACCGAACTCCCGTGCTTCGTACGGCTCCATCGCCATGTCGACGCCTGCGCCGAGAGCGAGGGCGGCGGCATGGGGGTAGTCCGCGGCCACCTTGTACTGGTCCCGGAGGGCGCGGACGTCCTGCCAGTCCGAGACGGTCACGCCGGTGAATCCCCACTGCTGCCGGAGGACGGTGGTGAGGAGGTAGCGGGAGGCGGTGGCCGGTACGCCGTTGACGGCACCGGAGTTGACCATCACGGTCCTCGCCCCCGCCTCGACCGCGGTGCGGTAGGGCGGCAGCAGCGTGTCGTGGAGCGTGCGCAGGGAGATGTCGGCGGGCACCCGGTCGTGCCCGTTGCCGGGGATCGAGTAACCGCCGAAGTGCTTGACGGTGGCCGCGATCCGTTTGACGCCCCGGGCGCCCTGGATTCCCTGCACGCTCGCGGCGGCGAGGGTGCCGGCGAGCAGGGGGTCCTCACCGTAGGTCTCGTAGTACCTCCCCCAGCGCCGGTCGCGGGCGAGGTCGGCGACCGGGGCGAAGTCCCAGTCGATGCCCGTCGCGGCAACGGCACGGGCGGTCGCCGCGGCGGAGTCGCGGACGAGCCCCGGGTCCCAGGCCGCCGCGAGGCCGAGCTGGTGGGGGAAGACCGTGGCGCCGAGGACGTTGTTGTGCCCGTGGACCGCGTCGATGCCGTAGAGGACGGGAACGTGCAGCCGGCTGTGGTCCACCGCGTACCGCTGGACGGCATTGACCATACGGGCCCAGTCCGCCGGGGTGTTGACCGGCGGACCCATCCCGCCGCCGGAGAGCACCGACCCGGCTGCGCAGTCCTGCAGCACGGTCTTCATGCAGCTCTCCGTCAACTCCCCTCCGCCGCCCCGGCAGTTGCCCTGCAGGCGGTCCACGGCGATCTGTTCCAGCTGCCCGATCTTCTCGTCGGGCGTCATCCGGTGCAGCAGGTCCCGTACGCGGTCGTCCGTGGCCGCTCGGGCGTTGCGGTAGAGCGGTTCGGGTGCGCCGGTTGCTTGCGGTACGACGGTGACGGACACGGCGCAGAGGGCGGCGGCCGCCAGGGGAACGGCGGGGTGTCTCCGGCGCCTGCAGCGGATACGCAAGGCCATGGCGAGCGCTCCGTTTCTGTCGGATGCGGTTGCCGGAGTCTGGCCGCGCGCCGCCGCCCGGTCAACGGGACACGGCGAGGGTGCCCCCGCGGCGGTCCGCGGGGGCACCCTCATCCGTTCTTCGCCCGGGCCCTCAGTCTTCGTCGGCGAGGATCAGGTAGAGCTTCTTGCGTGCGTCGTTGATGACGGTCATGGCCTTCTGCCGCTGCTCGGCACTGCCCGTCCGCCAGACCTGGCCGAAGGCCTCCATCAGCCCGTAGCCGGCCTGCCGGATCTCCTTCATCGTCTCCCAGTCGACGCCGCGCCCGGCCTCTTCCCAGGGCGCCTGGGAACCGGCCTCCGCTTCGGTGCGGCCCTGCTCGGTGAGCGTGAACAGCTTCTTGCCGCCCTCGCTCGCGCTGACGATCAGGCCCTCGTCCTCCAGCAGCTGGAGCGTGGGGTAGACCGAGCCGGGGCTCGGCTTCCAGGCGCCCCCGCTGCGCTCGGCGATCTCCCGGATCATCTCGTAGCCGTGCATGGGCCGGTCGTTGAGCAGCGCCAGGATCGATGCCCGGACGTCGCCGCGGCGCGCCCTGCCGCCCGGTCCCCCGCGCCCCCGGCCGCCGAAGGGCGGTCCTCCGAAAGGCGGCCCGAACGGCCCGAAGGCACGCCGCCCGCCGAACTCCTCCCGCCCCTGATGGCCGGGCCCCCAGTGCTCGTGATGGTGAGAACGCATCCTTACACTTCCTTCCATCGTTGATCTGTCGCGATGTTCTCGCGATGCTTCGACGATATATCGGAACCGATCGGATGGCAACACCCTTCCTCGAAGAGGCGGGGGAGGCGTCCGCGGGTGGGCCTGCGGAGACGGGATCGGCCTGCGCAAGAAGCCACTTGGGCAGGAAAAACGCAACTTCGACAGGGCCCGCAGAGGCAGCTACCTTCACCTGGCCCTCGGCGATCCGGGCCCACACCAGGCACCCCTTGACCAGGGAGAGACGTATGCCCCACCTTGCTCTGTACACATTCGGCACCCTGAAGTCACCACTCGCCGATCCCGCACCTCTCACGCGCGAGTTCTACGACATCGGTGAGGCCGTCTACCGGACGATCGGTCAGCACCCCGGCTACCTCGCGCATGCCGAAACGGCAGACGCGGGCCCGGGCTCACACTTCGAGGCGGACTGGGGCGCATGGGGAGAGTTCGCCGTACCGGCCTGGTACGGCAAAGGCCGTACGGCGGAAACCACCGCCCTGGCCGCGTCCCTCTCGCTCTGGACCGGCCTGCGCCCCGCCTTCGACGCCGTCTACACCGGTGTGCACCGTGAAGCGCTGAACAGGCGTCACGACTGGTTCGAGAGGTCGGAACACCCGAATCACGTGTTCTGGTGGGTCCCCGACGACGTGATACCCACCTGGCAGGACGGGGTGTCCAGGCTGGAGCACATCCACGACCACGGCTCCGCGCCGCACGCCTTCACCTTCCGCCACTCGTTCGCCCCGGACGGAACTCCGACCAGGATCAAGGACATCGGGCCGAAGAGCGACCTGGTTCGCTGACCGAAGGTATCCCGCAAAAGGTCCAGATTCCGGCAATTGGCCTTGGCCTACGGCCTTGCAGGCCTTCTACGCTCCGGCCATGCGGATGCGAATCGTCGACGCCTTCACCGACCGCCCCTTCGCCGGCAACCCGGCCGGGGTCCTGCTCTTCGACACCGGGGCCTTCCCCGACGACACCCGGCTCCAGCAGATCGCCGCCGAGGTCAACCACCCCGAGACCGCCTTCGCCCACCGCCTCCCCGACAGCGGGGAGGCGGACTGGGCGCTGCGCTGGTTCACCCCGGTCGCCGAGGTGGACATGTGCGGCCACGCCACGCTCGCCACGGCCCACGTCCTGCACACCACCGGCGCCGCCACCGGCACCGTCCGCTTCGCGGCCCGCTGCGGGATCCTGACCGCCACCGCCCGCGAGGACGGCTCGATCACCCTGGACTTCCCGACCTCACGCCTCACCCCGGTCGCCGTCCCCGACGGCGTGGCCGCCGCCCTCGGTGCCGAGCCGACCGGCGTGTACGACACCAGCGAGCACATCGGCGACCTGCTGGTCGAACTGCCCGACGAGAAGTCCGTACGCGCCCTGGCCCCCGACTTCCGGGCGCTCGGCCGGCACTCGCGCCGCGGCATCATCGCCACCGCCCGGGCCGAGGACCCCACGCGCGGCTACGACTACGTCTCGCGCTGCTTCTTCCCCAACGTCGGCGTCGACGAGGACCACGTCACCGGCAGCGCACACACCGCACTGGCCCCCTTCTGGTCCGCCCGCCTGGGCCGCGACGAACTGACGGGCCTGCAGGCCTCCCGTCGCGGCGGCCTCGTACGCACCACGCTGCGCGGCGAACGGACACTGCTGACGGGCAACGCCGTCACCACCGTCGAGGGCGACCTGCTCGTCTGAACACCCCCTGTGGAGGGGCGGGTCAGGGGTGGGGCAGCCAGCCCACCTTGCCCACCAGCAGCGCGTAACCGACGAAGGCCACCGTGTCGATCAGCGCGTGCGCGGCGACCAGCGGCCCGACCCGCCCCCACCGTCGGTACAGCAGGACGAAGAGCACACCCATCGCCATGTTGCCGACCATCCCGCCGATGCCCTGGTACAGGTGGTACGAGCCGCGCAGCACCGCGCTCGCCGCCAGCGCGGCGGCCGGTGTCCACCCCAACTGCCCCAGCCTGCGCAGCAGATAGCCGACGACCACGACCTCCTCGAGCACCGCGTTCTGCACGGCCGAGGCGATCAGCACCGGGACCTTCCACCAAACGTGCGGCAGCGCCTCGGGCACCACGGTCAGGTTGACCCCCGCCGCCCGGCTGGCAAGGTAGAACGCCAGCCCCGCCCCGCCGACGACCGCCGCGACGGCCGCACCGCGCCCCAGGTCGGACGCCGGGCGGAGGCGGTCGAAACCGACGGCACGCAGTCCGCCCGCACCTTCGCGCTGCAGCAGGTGACCCACCAGGAGGACCGGTACGAGGGCGGTGGCGATGCCGAAGACCTGCCAGGCCAGGTCGAGCCAGGGGCGGCCGGGGGCGTGCGAGGCGTTGAGGGTGGCGGCCTGGTCCGCGAGCCCGCCGGGGCGGGTGACGGAACCCACGAAACTGATCACTGCCGAGACCGCGCTGGCCCCCAGCGACAGCGCCAGGACCAGCACCGTTTCGCTGCCCAGCAGCCGTCGGCCCGGCACCCCCGCCGGCGCCGGGCCGGACAGGGTCTCCGGCCGGCCGCCCCCGCCGTCCCTCGCGTCCTGCCGCACATCCGCCTCCGCCGTCAGCTGCCCACCACGATCGTCACAGCTTGCCGGACGCACGGGGTGACCGCACGACAGGGGGTGGCTCCGTGTCCGTACCGCCGGGTCAGTCCCCGGTCCCGGGAGGCCAGGTGTGGACGGGCTCGCCGGTCCGCATCAGCTCGCAGTAGCGGCGCGTGGTGGCGGCGAGGGCCTGCTCGCGGTCCAGTCCGCGGTCCCGGGCCCGGTGGTAGGCGGCCGCCTGCCAGGAGGCGCCGTTCACCCGGCGGCGGCAGCGCTCCTCGACGACGCCGAGATAGCGGTCGCGGTCGGCGGGCTCGACGCCCCAGGCGTCCAGCCCGGCCGCGGCCAGCGGCAGCAGCTCGTCGAGGACCAGGCGGACGGCCGGGACGCGGGCGAGCGTGCCGGTGCGGCCCGCCCGCGGCCAGCGCAGCACGGCGTCGATGCCGTGGCGGCAGGCCACGTCGAAGTTGTCGGCGGCGACGGCGAACGGCAGCCGGGACCACACCGGCCGCGGCTCCTCGGCCAGCCCCCTCACCACCCCGTAGTAGAAGGCCGCGTTGGCGATGACGTCGGTGACGGTCGGGCCCGCGGGCAGCACCCGGTTCTCCACCCGGAGATGGGGGACGCCGTCGGCGACCCCGTAGACCGGCCGGTTCCAGCGGTAGACCGTGCCGTTGTGCAGGGACAGTTCCGACAGCCGGGGCACCCCGCCCTCGTCCAGCACCCGCAACGGCTCCTCGTCGTCGGAAATGGGCAGCAGCGGGGGGAAGAAACGCAGATTCTCCTCGAAGAGCTCGAAGGCGTCGGCGATCCACCGCTCGCCGAACCAGGTGCGCGGCCGCACGCCCTGGGCCTGGAGTTCGGGCGGACGGGTGTCGGTGGACTGGACGAACAGCGGCG
This sequence comes from Streptomyces morookaense, assembly GCF_013030945.1. Lineage (GTDB taxonomy): Bacteria > Actinomycetota > Actinomycetes > Streptomycetales > Streptomycetaceae > Streptomyces > Streptomyces morookaensis. The sequence continues at coordinate 36,148 of NZ_JABBXF010000086.1, forward strand.
GCCGCGACTCGCGCCACAGCTCCCGGCCGAACAGGAAAGGGGAGTTGGCGCCGACGGCGATCTGCGCGGCGGCGATGGCCTGCGCCGCGTTCCACACGGCGGCGAACCGGCCGGGGGTCACCTGCAGATGCAACTGCACGGAGGTGCAGGCGGCTTCGGTGACGATCGACCCGGCCGTGCAGGTGAGCCGCTCGATTCCGTCGATGTCGATGGTGAAGTGCTCGCCGCGGGCGGCCAGTATCTGCTCGTTGAGCAGGGCGTACCGGTCGGCGGCGGAGAGATTGGCGGTGATCGCATGGCGACGGGTGAGGGTCGGGAGAATGCCGATCATCACGATTCCGGAATCGAGCTCCATGGCCCTGCGGTCGGCATAGGCGAGGCCGGTGCGCAGCTCCTCGGCAAGCTGGTCGAGGACCCGGCCGGACAGCCGGTGCGGCACAATATTCACTTCCAGGTTGAACTGTCCGAGTTCGGTCTGGAAATCCCGGCTCGCGATACGCTCGAGCACCTCCGCATTCATCATGCTCGGCATGCCGTCGGGGCCCGCGAGATTCAGCTCCAGCTCCAGCCCCATGAGGTTCCGGGGGCGGTCGAACCGCTTCTCCTCCAACAGTCTCGCCAGCGCTTCCAGGCACTGCCGGAGCTTGTCCCGGTGGTGCTGCGGGTCGGCGGGGCCGAACCCCTCGGCCGCGACCTTCTCACCCATTCAAGTGTCCCTCCTCAAACGGGTCGCCCGCGGCGGCGCCGCCCTTGTCACGGTCGATGATGCCCAGCGGGACGATCGATAACGCCTCGCCGGAGCCGGATACCCGATAGGCTCTGCACCATGCGCACTCCGGCACATTCCGTCGGCATACGGGTGGTCGGCAGTTGCCCGGCCGGTTCCTGGTGATAAACACCGACGAGATCCGGCCGACCGCTGCCCGGGAAAAGCCCGAGGCCATGGGCGCGGGATTGCGGCATAATCGCCGAAATCACCCCGAAAAGAGGCCTCGATTTCCTCTTGCCGGAAATGCTGCGGACAGCTAGCCGAAACATCCCGTGAACACCTGTCGTATAAACTCCGGGGTGAGGCAGAGAGCAGGCGCCCCGGAAGTCGGTCCGGCCCCCCTCTGACCCCGTTCTCCGACAGCGTCGTCGCACCTGCCCAGCACCCCCGCGTGTCTCCCGAAGCGAGAGGCGACCCCCATGCCGCTGCACGTCCCCCCTGCCCCCGCACCCGCACTCCGCAGCGTCCGCGCGGCCCTCGGTTCCCCGACCGCCGTCCGTGCGGCACGCACCCCGTCGCTGAAGTCCGCGCAGACGGCCCTCACCCCCGAACTGCCGCTGCCCGTCCACGTGCTGGAGCCGGTCGCCCTCCACGGCGGGGCGCCCCGGACCCGGCTGACGGGCTGGCGCTTCCTGGTCCGGGGCGGCGGGCGGTCCATCGCCGCGGCCGAGACCATGCTCACCCCGGACGGCTGGGCGTTCTCCCACTTCTTCGAGGGCCCCTACCTCGCCTCCACCGAACTGGCCCTGCACCAGGCGGAGCTGCTGACGTCGCCGCACCAGCCGAGGCTGCTCTCCGTTCCGGGGCTCTACATGCTCACCCTCTGGCTGCACGGCGACATCACGGCCGAGGCCTCGTCGGGCGTGCTCGCCCCGGGCGATCTGCTGGTGCCCCTCGCCCCCGCACCGCCCGGCATCGCCGCGCACCGGCCGCACCGCGTCGCCGACCTGCTGCCCGTGCTCACCCTGCGTCTCGCCCCGGCCCCGCTGCTGAAGACCTCCGCCTGATCGGCGCACCCGCCGCAGAAGTGCCCCGCGGGCCCATGGGCCACGGGGCACTGCGCCATGCTCCCCCGACCGGGCTAGCCCACCGGGGCCATCGCGAACCCCCCGAAGGGACAGGCTTGTTGGCCGCAACCCCCCGCACGGGTGACGCGTCCTCATCCTGTGAGGAGCACCACAGGGAAATGCCTGCGGAATTCCGCTCACAGGGCAACACTGGGATCGACCGACGAATGCAACGGGGGGCGGCATGACCACCGCATCGAGCCGCAGGACAGTCACAACACCACAGCGAAAGATCCCTGCCATGTGCCAGCACCAGCCCACGTGCCCGTCAGCCGACTCCGCCGACCGGGAGGCCGCCCAGCTCGTGGCGCACTTCCCGGAACAGGGCTGGAGCCTGCTGTGCAACGGCGTCCTCTGCTTCGAGGACACCGGTGAGCTGCTGCCGGACGGACAGATCATCGCCCCGCACCGGCCGCTCGGCGCCGACCACGTGGTGACGGCTGCCTAGCCGCAGCACTACCCGGCACACCCGCACATCACACACGGAAACACATAAACGGAAACACATAAGGGGCCGGCCCGGCGAAGATCGCCGAACCGGCCCCGACGCGCATCAGCCGCGCATCACCGCCGAGTTGCTCAGCCCTCGTAGGCGTCGAGCGGCGGGCAGGAGCAGACCAGGTTGCGGTCGCCGTACGCACCGTCCACGCGGCGCACCGGCGGCCAGTACTTGTCGGCCGCCGTCACCCCGGCGGGGAAGGCCGCCTCCTCGCGGGTGTACGGGTGATCCCAGGCACCGGCGACCGAGGCCGCGGTGTGCGGGGCGTTGCGCAGCGGGTTGTCGTCCTTGGCCCACTCGCCCGAGCCGACCTTCTCGATCTCGGCGCGGATCGCGATCATGGCGTCGCAGAACCGGTCCAGTTCGGCCAGGTCCTCGCTCTCCGTCGGCTCGATCATCAGCGTGCCGGCCACCGGGAAGGACATGGTCGGGGCGTGGAAGCCGTAGTCGATCAGACGCTTGGCCACGTCGTCGACGCTCACCCCGGTCGCCTTGGTGAGCGGGCGCAGGTCCACGATGCACTCGTGCGCGACCAGGCCGCCCGGGCCGGTGTAGAGCACGGGGTAGTGCGGCTCCAGGCGCTTGGCGATGTAGTTGGCACCCAGCACGGCCACCTGCGTGGCGCGCTTGAGGCCCTCGGCGCCCATCAGCCGCACGTAGGCCCAGGAGATCGGCAGGATGCCGGCGGAGCCCCAGGGCGCGGCCGAGATCGGGCCGACGCCGGTGGCCGGACCGGCGGCCGGCTGCATCGGGTGGTTGGGCAGGTAGGGCGCGAGGTGGGCGCGGACGGCCACCGGGCCGACGCCCGGACCGCCGCCGCCGTGCGGGATGCAGAAGGTCTTGTGCAGGTTCAGGTGCGAGACGTCGCCGCCGAACTCGCCCGGCCGGGCCAGGCCCACCAGGGCGTTGAGGTTCGCCCCGTCCACGTACACCTGGCCGCCGGCCTCGTGCACGGCCGCGCAGATGTCCGCGACGTGCTCCTCGAAGACACCGTGCGTCGACGGGTAGGTGATCATCAGCACGGCCAGCTCGTCGCGGTGCTGCTCGATCTTGGCGCGGAGGTCCTCGATGTCGACCTCGCCGTCGTCGGCGGTCTTCACCACGACGACCTTCATGCCCGCCATCACCGCGCTGGCCGCGTTGGTGCCGTGCGCGGAGGACGGGATGAGGCAGACGGTGCGCTGCTCGTCGCCGTTGGCGCGGTGGTAGGCGCGGACGGCCAGCAGGCCCGCGAGCTCGCCCTGGGAGCCCGCGTTGGGCTGCAGGGACACCTTGGCGTAGCCGGTGACCTCGGCGAGCCGCTCCTCCAGCTCGGTGATGAGCGTGAGGTAGCCCGCGGCCTGCTCGGCGGGCGCGAAGGGGTGCAGCGCGCCGAACTCCGGCCAGGTGACCGGCTCCATCTCGGTGGTGGCGTTGAGCTTCATCGTGCAGGAGCCGAGCGGGATCATGCCCCGGTCCAGCGCGTAGTCGCGGTCGGCGAGGCGGCGCAGGTAGCGCAGCATCGCCGTCTCGGAGCGGTGCTGGTGGAAGACCGGGTGCGTGAGGTACTCGTCGGTGCGCAGCAGGCCCTCGGGGAGGGTGTCCGCGGTGGCCGCGTCGAGTGCCTCGATGTCGGCCTCGACGCCGAACGCGGCCCACACGGAGGTCAGATGGGCCCGCGTGGTGGTCTCGTCGCAGGCGATGCCGACGTGGTCGGCGTCCGTCAGGCGCAGGTTGACGCCGTGCTCGCGGGCGGCGCCGACGACCTCGGCGGCGCGGCCGGGGACGTGCACGGTGAGGGTGTCGAAGTACGCGCCGTGCACGACCTCGACGCCCGCGGCCCGCAGGCCCTCGGCGAGGAGGACGGCGTAGCGGTGGGTGCGGCGCGCGATGGCGGCCAGGCCCTCGGGGCCGTGGTAGACCGCGTACATGCCGGCCATGACGGCGAGGAGCACCTGGGCGGTGCAGATGTTGCTGGTGGCCTTCTCGCGGCGGATGTGCTGCTCGCGGGTCTGCAGGGCCAGCCGGTAGGCCTTGTTGCCGTCGGCGTCGACGGAGACGCCGACCAGGCGGCCGGGCAGGCTGCGGGCGAACTTCTCGCGGACGGCCATGTATCCGGCGTGCGGGCCGCCGAAGCCCATGGGCACGCCGAAGCGCTGGGTGGTGCCGACGGCGATGTCGGCGCCGAGCTCGCCGGGCGGGGTGAGCAGGGTCAGGGCGAGCAGGTCGGCCGCGACGGTGACGACGGCGCCGAGCTCGTGGGCCTGCTCGATGACGGGGCGCAGGTCTCTCACGGCACCGGAGGCGCCCGGGTACTGCAGCAGCACGCCGAAGACGCCGCGGCCGGCGATCTCCTCGGGGATGCCCGCCGACAGATCCGCGACGACGACCTCGACGCCGGTCGGCTCGGCGCGGGTCTCGATCACCGCGACGGTCTGCGGCAGGGCGTCCGCGTCGACGAGGAAGACCCCGTCCTTGACCTTGCCCATGCGCCGGGACAGCGCCATGGCCTCGGCCGCCGCGGTGCCCTCGTCCAGCAGGGAGGCGCCGGAGGTCGGCAGTCCGGTCAGCTCGGCCACGACGGTCTGGAAGTTGAGCAGGGCCTCCAGCCGACCCTGGGAGATCTCCGGCTGGTACGGCGTGTAGGCCGTGTACCAGGCGGGGTTCTCCATGACGTTGCGCAGGATCACCGGCGGGGTGAACGTGCCGTGGTAGCCGAGGCCGATCATGGGGGTGAGCACCTGGTTGCGGTCCGCGAGCGCGCGCAGCTCGGCGAGGACCTCGGGCTCGGTGCGGGCGGCGGGCAGGCCCAGCGCCCCGGCGCTCTTGATCACTTCCGGGACGGCGGCGGCGGTGAGCTCGTCGAGGGAGCCGAAGCCGACCTGGGCGAGCATCTTGGCCCGCGCCTCGGGGTCGGGCCCTATGTGACGGTCCTCGAAGGGAGTGCCGCGCTCCAGGTCGGAGAGGGAGATGCGGTGGGCGGTCATCTGCGGAGGCCTCCTGGTCATTGCGACCTGCGAGGGGTACCACGGCGCGGGTACCCGGACGGCCTCCCCCTCTGTCATCGCAACCTGAGAGCTTCACCGGGCGGTGCAGTACCCGGCTTTCACCGTCGGTGAGGAAGGGTTCGGAATACTGCCGGACCGGACCCGCCCTGCTTTCCAGAGTGGCCTCGTCCATGCGGTACGGGGTGCCTGAGAGATTCCGGGGAGGATTTGCTCCTTCGGCGCCTCCGGGCCCGCCCCTGAGGGCGTCGGAGGACTCTCCCGCACGGATTCTGCGGCCACTGGCCAGCCTACCAGCGAGGATTCGCCGACGGAGCGCCCAAGTGGCCGCTTCCCGCTTTGTGGCTTTTGGTTGGTGACAGGTGCGCCGGACGGGAGGAAACAGGAGGAAGGCCGTGCAGTCGGATGTCGACCCCCGGAGCCTGATCGGCCGCAAGGTCTTCGACCGCGACGGCGTACGGATCGGCACGGTGGACGAGGTGTACCTCGACGACGCGACCGGCGAGCCGGGGTGGGCCGCGGTGCGCACCGGGCTGTTCAGCCGCGACGCGCTCGTGCCGCTGCAACCGAGCCGGGCCGACGGCGAGGGGCTGCATGTCCCCTACGAGCGGACGCTGATCAGAAACGCCCCGGACATCGGCGCCGGCCGCCACCTCTCCCCTGAACAGGAACTGCGGCTTTACCGGCACTACGGGCTCGCCATTCCTTCCGCGGAGGGCGGCTCCGGCGAGTCGGCAGGGTCCAGCGGGTCGGGCGAGCCCGGCGGCTCCGGCGAACCCGGCGAGCCCAACGGCTGATCCTCCGCAGGGCGGACGAGCGGCAGCGGATCCGCGTGTTCCAGCGCCGGGTCGTCCACGGCGAACGTGCGCACCCTGCCGGGCCCCTCGGACCACGGCTCCTCGAAGCGGATCGTGACCCTCCCGACGCCGCTGCCCTGGACCCAGCCGGCCCCGTACTCCGCATGCCGCACGTCCAGCCCGGGCAGCCACTGCCGCGGTCGTGCCGCCTCCTCCGCGGCCTCCTCCTGTTCCCGTTCCGCGGCCGCCTCGGCCTCGGCCGTGCCGCCTGCCGCCTGGGCGAAGAGGTCCTCCTGGGTGTAGTCCGCGAGCCCCGAGACGCCGACCCCCAGCAGCCGCACCCCGGCCGTGGTGTCCACCCCGTCCAGCAGCCGG
>NZ_JABBXF010000087.1 GCF_013030945.1 Streptomyces morookaense
CGCACCCCGGCCGTGGTGTCCACCCCGTCCAGCAGCCGGGCGGCCGCCTCGCGGACGACCGCCGGGTCGTCCGTCGGGCCGCGCAGCGTCTCCGAGCGCGTGAGGGTCGAGAAGTCGTAGCGCCGCACCTTGATGACCACGGTGCGCCCGCTGCGCCCGGCGCCGCGCAGCCGCCGCACGCAGCGGTCGGCGAGGCGGGCGAGCTCGGACTGCACCCGGGTGCGGTCGGTGAGATCCTCGGCGAAGGTGTCCTCCACGGACACGGACTTGGCGTCCCGCTCCGCGACGACGGGCCGCTCGTCGCCGCCGGTGGCCAGCACATACAGCCCGCCGCCGTGGGCCTTGCCCAGCAGCCGCACCAGCTCGTCCTCACCGGCCTCGGCGATCTCGGCCACGGTGGTGATCCCGGCCCGGCGCAACGTTTCCGCAGTGGCGGGTCCGACACCCGGGATGACGCGCACCGACATCGGCCCGAGGATTTCCTCCTCGGTGCCGGGCTCTATGCACACCAGGCCATCCGGCTTCGCCTGCTCCGAGGCGATCTTCGCCATCATCTTGGACCCCGCCAGCCCCACCGATCCGCTGAGCCCCGTGGCCGCCCTGATGTCGCGGCGCAGCCGCTCCCCCACGGCCCGCGCGGCGGCCGACGAGGGCTCCACCCCGCCCGCCTCCAGGTCCACGAAGGCCTCGTCCAGACTCAGCGGCTCCACGAGCGGCGACAGCTCGCCCAGCAGCCGCATGACCTCATCGCTGACCTGCCGGTACAGGGTGAACCGGGGAGTGAGGTAGGCCGCGTTCGGGCAGAGCCTGCGGGCCTGTGCCGTCGCCATCGCCGAGTGGACCCCGAAGACCCGTGCCTCGTACGAGGCCGTGGCCACCACCCCGCGGGGGCCGATGCCGCCGACCACCACGGGCTTGCCGCGCAGGCTGGGCTTGGCCGCCTGCTCCGCCGAGGCGTAGAAGGCGTCCATGTCCAGGTGCAGGATCGTCGGCGCTCGTCTCACAGCACGATGCTGCCGCACCCCACTGACAATCGCGCCGGCCTGCGGCGGAGCCCCGCCGGGCGGCCGGTCAGCCGGCCCGGTTGCGGCGGCGTGCCAGCTCGTCGGCGGGGTTGTTGCCCACGAGCGTCTCGCCGGTGTCCACGCGCTCCCCGTGCAGCTTCGCCAGCGCGCTCTCCACGTCGCGCCAGACGACGCCCACGGCGATCCCGAAGACGCCCTGGCCGCCCTGGAGGAGGTCGACGACCTCGTCGGGCGAGGTGCACTCGTACACCGTGGCGCCGTCGCTCATCAGCGTCATCTGCGCCAGGTCGTCCATCCCGCGCGTGCGCAGGTGCTGGACGGCGGTGCGGATGTTCTGCAGGGACACCCCGGTGTCCAGGAGCCGCTTGACGATCTTCAGGACGACGACGTCCCGGAAGCTGTAGAGCCGCTGGCTGCCCGACCCGTAGGCGGGCCGCACGCTGGGCTCGACGAGCCCGGTGCGCGCCCAGTAGTCGAGCTGCCGGTAGGTGATGCCGGCGGCAGCACATGCCGTCGGCCCCCGGTAGCCGATGTTCTCCGTGCCGCCCGAGGGCACCGAGCCGTCCGAATCCCGCCCCCGCGGAGTGGTGACCGCCATTGCGGCCGGATGACGGGGCACCGGTTCGACCGTTCCCCCGTGCAGCGGATACGGACTGCCGACCGCTGTACCGTCGCCCGTGCTTCTCACGCCGACCTCCGTCCTTGACCTGCCTTCTCGACGGTAGGCAGTCGCTCGGGGTGCGTCAACGATCGCCACACTCGGCACGCCGAGTGATAATCACCCTGAGAGTGGTTTTACGTGTCCGGGTAGCGGGAAAAGCTACTCGAATGCGCCGCGACGACCCGGCGCGCACGCCTCACTGGCTGTTGGTGCCGAAGTCCTCCGGCGAGATCTGGTCGAGGAACTCGCGGAACTTCTCCACCTCGTCCTCCTGCTCGTCCGGGATCGCGATGCCCGCATCGTCGAGCACACCGTCGCTGCCGTAGATCGGCGTGCCGGTGCGCAGCGCAAGCGCTATGGCATCGGACGGCCGGGCGCTGACCTCCACGCCGCTGGCGAAGACGAGCTCCGCGTAGAACACCCCCTCGCGCAGGTCCGTGATGCGGACCTCGGAGAGCTGTTGTCCGACCGCGTCCAGCACGTCCTTGAAGAGATCGTGGGTCAGCGGGCGGGCAGGAGCCATCCCCTGCTGGGCGAAGGCGATCGCCGTCGCCTCTCCCGGTCCGATCCAGATCGGGAGGTAGCGGTCGCCTCCCACTTCACGCAGGAGCACGATCGGCTGGTTGGAGGGCATTTCCACCCGGACACCCACGACATCGAGCTCGTTCACACAGCAACCCTAGGCCGTGCCCGGCAGGTTTGGGTAGTCGGGCACTCGCCGTCACCGCTCCCGCACGTGCAGGGCCCTGCGGACGAGGGCCGCGTGGAGCCGCACGGAGAGGCCGGCCAGCTCCCGGGCGGTGGCCTCGGCATGGGCCCTGGTCTGCGGATTGCGGTGCCTGCGCAAGGGTGCGACCACTTGTTCGACCAGACCGGCCTCACGATCCGCGGCGGCCTTGACGGCACGCAGGTGCCGCGGCTCCAGGCCGAAACGGCCCAGATCGGCCACAAGCCGGGCAACAGCCACGGAATCGGCGTCGAATCCGCCGTCCGGGTGGGCGGCGACGAGGCCGTAGGACTCCCACTCGGCGAGCTCCGTGTCGGCCACCCCGACCACGGCGAGCAGCTCCTCCCGGCCGATCCGCACCGGCGCCCGGTCCGCGGCCTCCTCGACGGCGAAATCCGCGCCCCCGCCCGGTTGCGCGGGCACGGGAATCCCGCCGCGACCGCCCCGGGCAGGGTCGTCCAGCTGCTCCCGGATCACTTTGAGCGGGAGGTAGTGGTCGCGCTGCATCCGCAGCACCTGGCCGAGCCGCTCCACATCCGCCGTGCTGAACTTGCGGTAGCCGGACGGCGTTCGCTGCGGCTCGACGAGGCCCTCCGCCTCCAGGAAACGAATCTTGGAGATGGTGACCTCGGGGAACTCCTCGCGCAGCACGTTGAGCACCGCTCCGATGCTCAACAGCCGGCCTGCCGCACCGGCGGTACCGGAGGATCCGGTACCGCCCGACGGTGTCCGAAGCATGGCCCTCCCTCGATCGAGGGTCAGATCCCCGCCGACTGCTGGCTGGCGTAGAAGACCAGTCGGTACTTGCCGATCTGGACCTCGTCGCCGTTCGTCAGCGCGATCTCGTCGATGCGCTCCCGGTTGACGTAGGTGCCGTTGAGGCTGCCGACGTCCGCGACCGTGAACGTGCCGTCCTGTCGGCGGCGGAACTCCACATGACGGCGCGAAACGGTCACGTCGTCCAGGAAGATGTCGCTCTGCGGGTGCCGGCCGGCCGTGGTGACCTCGCCGTCCAGCAGGAACCGGCTGCCCGAGTTCGGACCGCGGCGGACCACCAGCAGCGCCGAACCCAACGGCAGCGCCTCGACGGCCGCCTGGGCCTCCGGGGAGAGCGCCGGGATCTGCATCTGGCCGGTCGTCTCGGAGTCGTACGCCTCGAGACCCGAGATGGAGATGGTCGAGGTCGTCTCCGAGGCGCGCTCCGCGACGGCTCCGGGCCGCAGCGGCGCACCGCAGTTGGAACAGAACCGGCTGGCCTCGGCGTTCCGGTGGCCACACCTCGTACAGACCGGCAAGGCAAACCCTCCACCCGCACTTGAGGTCGCTGGTGCCCCGAAACCTATGCGTCCGGCAGCGGCAGGGTCAACAGAAGACGCGCCCTGTCCGCCCGGAATGTCGCTGCCGGGAACATCCACCTGGTCCCGGAACAGGGGACGCCCCTCCTGGGCGCCCTGATTGCCTTCCACCGGCCCCGAGGCCCGGTGGCGGGCGCTGCCGCCGTCCCGGCGTGCGCTCTTGCCGAACAACTTCGCAAACAACTTCACGGGCGATTCCCCTTGACCGAAACAGACCCGCCCGTGGGGCAGGACAAACCCTCGATGCACACACCGTCCGACCCGGACAACCTGACAACGTCCGAGATCACCAGACAGTTTCCATCACGCACCCCGAACCGGGTGCGCCGACCCCCCGCAAGCCCCCGCCCTCCCCGCGGGGCCCTTCTCCTCGCCTGCCTCACTGCGATGACGACCGAGCGTAGTCAGGCCGCTTCGCCGGGCGCAAGGCATCGACAACGATCTTCTCAGACCGGGAGACCGAGACACCGGCCTGCTCCTTCTCCAGCGTCTGCACCACTCCACCAGGGATGTTCAGTGCCGGCTCCAGATCCTGGGGCTTGCCGATGACCTTGAACTTATAGGGCTGCGAGACCTTCTTCCCATCGATCTCCACCTTCCCCGCGGAGCCGGAGAAGTAGGTGTCGGCGGCCACCCGCACGTCGTTGATCTGGATCGCCTCCGCACCCGCGGCCCGCAGCTCCTGGATCGTGTCGAGCAGCTTGTCGGGCTCGACCGCCCCCTTGGTGTCGCTCACCGTGAGCTCGATCCCGGGCCCCTCCGCCGCCACCGTACCTGCCAGCACACCGAGCTGGTCCTCCTTCTGCGCGGTCTGCTTGCGGGCCTCGGCAGCCTGGTTGGAGCTGCTCTCCAGCTCCGCCTTCTGGCTCTCCAGCTTCCGCTTCTCGTCGTCCAGCCGCTTGGTACGGCTGTCCAGTTCGTCCAGGATCCGCACCAGGTCCTCCTGCCGGGCCCCGCGCAGCGCGCTGTTGTCGCTGGTCGTACGGACCTGGATGGCCAGGCCCAGCCCCAGGACGCACAGCAGCAGGGCGACGGTGAGCTGGGCGCGGGTGAACCGCGGCGGCCACAGGCCCTTCACGAGGCGTTGACGCCCCGTCAACGCCTCGGCCGGAGTCACCGCTTCCGGCGCGGGCCCGGGGACCGGCGCCTCGGGCACCGGCGGCTGCCCGGCCGGTTCCGGCTTCTCCGCCTCCGGCTCGGTGCTCTTGCCTGCGTTCTTGCCTGCGTTCTTGCCTGCGTTCTCGTCTGTGTTCTTGCCGACGTTCTTGCCGGTGCTCTTCCCGGCGTCCTCGTCGCCGTTCCCGCCGGGCTGCTCCGGCGTGTCGTCCGTGCTCATCGGTCTCACGCCCGGAAGACGTGCCGCCGGATGGCGGCCGCGTTGGAGAAGATGCGGATGCCCAGGACGACCACGACGCCGGTGGACAGCTGTGCGCCCACGCCGAGTTTGTCGCCCAGGAACACGATGAGCGCGGCCACGACCACGTTGGACAGGAAGGAGACGACGAAGACCTTGTCGTCGAAGATTCCGTCCAGCATCGCCCGGAGGCCGCCGAAGACCGCGTCGAGCGCCGCCACGACGGCGATGGGCAGATAGGGCTCGACCGCCGTGGGAACCACGGGGCGGACCACCAGTCCGACCACGACTCCCACGATGAGGCCCAATACGGCGATCACGATGTGCCCTTGCCCTTCCCTGTGTTCTGCGGCTTTGCGGTACGTACGATCAGGCTCGGCGCAGCCGGCAGCCGCACCTCGTCCTGGGCGGAGATGCTGGCTCTGATGCCGTAGTTCTGCTGCAGAACATGCAGATACTGACCGTCGGGACTGTCCTGGAACGCAGTGCTCAGCTTCTGCCCGTTCCCGACCGCCAGCACCGTGTACGGCGGCACCAGCGGTCTGTTGTCGACCAGTATGGCGTCACCGGCGGCCCTGATGGCCGACAGTGCCGTCAGCCGCTGGCCGTTGACCGCGATCGCCTCCGCCCCGGACTGCCAGAGGCCGTTGACGATGCGCTGCATGTCGCGGTCGCGCACCCGGCCCGTGTCCGAGAAGCCCTGTTTCTCCCGGGGGTTGCCGCCGCCCGTCGTGGTCTGTTTCGCATCGTCGACGACCAGCTTGACGCCCGGCCCCTTCACCGCCGTGGCGCCGGCGAGCAGGGACACCAACTCGGCCTGGTCCCCGCCGTGTTTCTCCAGCGCCTCGCGCTGCTTGGCGCCGACACTGTCGCGCAGCGTGTCCACGTTCTTCTGCAGCGTGTCGGCCGCCGAGGTCTCGGCGTTGATCCGGTCGATCAGTTGCTGACGCTCCTTGGCCAGCGTCGGTGCCGATATCCGCGCCTGCGCGGCTCCGATCGTCACCACGACGGCGGCGAGCAGCAGAGCCGCACCGACCCCCAACTTGGCCCGCAGCGTGCTCGGAAGCCCCTTGCCGCCCTCCGCGCGCCGGGCCGCCGCCTCGGCATAGCCGTCGTCGAGGCTGTGGTCCATCACATTGGTCAGCAGCGACATCGACGCGTCGGGGCGCGGGGGCGGCGACGACGTGCTCCGAACGGGGGGCTGCTGCGACATGCCGCACATCGTCGCACGTCGGGGGCGCCGTCTCCCAATGGCCCCACCGGCGTGCCGGATCCGGACCGAGGAGACCACGCCCCCGGGAGGGATCCGGCAGGCCGGCCGGGCCGCGGGCTCAGCGCCCGGCGCCGTCCACGACCGCCGACCACTCGTCGAGCAGCGCCTGTGCGGAGGCGTCATCGGGGCCCTCCGCCCACAGATGGGTCACGGCCTCCGCCGGGTCGGGCAGCACCAACACCCAGCGCCCGTCGGCCTCGACCACCCGCACGCCGTCGGTGGTGTCGACGAAACGATCCCCCGCGGCCTCCACCACGTGCCGCATGACCAGTCCCTTGACGGCCCACGGCGTCGCCAGGTCCCGGCGCAGCACGTGCGCCCGGGGAATACGGGCATCGATCTGGCTCAGCGTGAGCTGGGTCCGGGCCACCATGCCGATCAGACGCACGAAGGCCGCCGTGCCGTCGAAGACACTGCTGAACTCCGGGACGATGAAGCCGCCCCGCCCGTCGCCACCGAAGATCGTCGACTCCTGGCGGCCGACGCGCGTCAGATCGTCGGGCGACGTCGTCGTCCACTCCACCTGCGTGCCGTGGTACGCGGCCACCTGCTCCGCGATCCGGGTCGTGGTCACCGGCAGGGCCACCCGCCCGCTGCGCCGCTCGGCGGCGACCAGGTCGAGCAGGACCAGCAGGGCCCGGTCGTCCTCGACGATCCGGCCGCGCTCGTCCACCAGCGAGATACGCTCCCCCACCGGGTCGAACCGCACCCCGAAGGCCGCCCGGGCCGACGCGACGATCTCGCCGAGCCGCACCAGCCCCGAACGCCGGGCGTCCGCGGTCTCGGTCGGACGGGCCTCGTCCAGCCCGGGGTTGATGGTGAGGGCGTCCACGCCCAACCGCCCCAGCAGACTGGGCAGCACGAGCCCCGCACTGCCGTTGGAGGCGTCCACGACGACCTTCAGCCCGGCCTCGGCCACACCGCTGGTGTCCACGGAGCGGAGCAGGGATCCCGTGTACGAGTCATAGACGCTGGACGGGAAGGACAGGTCGCCGATCTCGCCGGGGAAGGCCCGCCGGTACTCCTGGCGCGCGTAGACCCGGTCCAGCTTGCGCTGCCCGGCCTGGGAGAGGTCGGCCCCGCGCTCGTCGAAGAACATGATGTCCACCGAGTCCGGCACACCCGGCGAGGTACGGATCATGATGCCGCCCGCACTGCCCCGCGCCGTCTGCTCGCGCGCCACGGGCAAGGGGACGTTCTCCAGGTCCCGCACGTCTATGGCACTGGCCTGCAGCGCCGAGATGACCGCACGCTTGAGGGCCCGCGCACCCCGCGAGTGGTCACGGGCGGTGGTGACCGTCGAACCCTTCTTGAGCGTCGTGGCGTACGCGCCGGCGAGCCGCACCGCGAGCTCCGGGGTGATCTCCACGTTGAGAATGCCGGAGACCCCGCGCGCGCCGAACAGATGGGCCTGGCCCCGGGACTCCCAGATGACCGAGGTGTTGACGAACGCGCCGGCCTCGATGGTCTTGAAGGGATAGACCCGGACATTCCCCTGGATAATCGATTCCTCGCCGACGAGGCACTCGTCCCCGATGACCGCCCCGTCCTCGATGCGGGCGGCACGCATGATGTCGGTGTTCTTCCCGATGACACAGCCACGCAGGTTGCTCTGCTGGCCGATGTAGACGTTGTCGTGGACGACGGCCTTGTGGAGGAAGGCACCGCTCTTCACCACCACGTTGGAGCCCACCACGGTGTGCTCCCGGATCTCGGCGCCGGCCTCCACCTTGGCGTAGTCGCCGATGTAGAGGGGACCTCGCAGGACCGCGTCCGAGTGCACTTCCGCACCCTCCGCGATCCAGACGCCCGGCGAGATCTCGAACCCGTCGAGATCGACATCGACTTTGCCCTCCAGGACGTCGGCCTGGGCCTTGACGTAGCTCTCGTGGGTGCCGACGTCCTCCCAGTAGCCCTCGGCGACATAGCCGTAAATGGGCTTGCCTTCCTTCATCAGCTGAGGGAAGACGTCCTGCGACCAGTCCACGGACACATCGGGCCGGACGTAGTCGAAGACTTCCGGCTCCATGACGTAGATGCCGGTGTTGACCGTGTCGGAGAAGACCTGCCCCCAGGTCGGCTTCTCCAGGAAGCGCTCGACCTTGCCCTGTTCGTCGACGATGGTGATGCCGAATTCCAGCGGATTGGGCACCCGGGTCAGACAGACGGTGACGAGGGCGCCCTTCTCCTTGTGGAAACGGATGAGATCGGTCAGGTCGAAATCGGTGAGGGCGTCCCCCGAGATGACCAGGAAGGCATCGTCCCTGAGCGCCTCTTCGGCGTTCTTGACACTGCCTGCCGTGCCGAGTGGCTTTTCCTCGTTGGCGTAGGTGAGCTCCATGCCCAGTTCCTCGCCGTCGCCGAAATAGTTCTTGACGAGAGAGGCGAGGAACTGCACGGTCACCACGGTCTCGGTGAGCCCGTGCCGTTTGAGCAGGCGCAGCACATGCTCCATGATCGGCCGATTGGCCACGGGCAGGAGCGGCTTGGGCATGCTCGAGGTCATGGGGCGAAGGCGAGTCCCTTCGCCGCCGGCCATCACGACGGCCTTCATGTCGGAAGCGTCCTCCTTGCGAGACGACGGTCTTGCCGACTTCACCCCCGATGGGGCCCCGGTTCCAGGGGCCGGCAGGTCAGTCGGCCGTGGCGTCCGCTCTGACAAGTCGGCGGACCTGCACCACATAGAGGATCCCTGCCCACCAATAGAGGGTTGTACCCCATCCGGCGAACGCCCATCCGAAAACAGCGGCCAGTGACGACAACCAGCCGTGTCCGTCACTGAGAAGCAGCAGCGGGAACGCATACATCAGGTTGAAGGTCGCGGCCTTGCCGAGGAAGTTCACCTGCGGCGGCGGGTAGCCGTGGCGCCTCAGGATCCCCACCATGACCAGCAGCATCGCCTCACGTGCAAGGAGCGCCAGCGTCAGCCACAGCGGAAGGATCTCGCGCCAGGTGAGGCCGAAGAGTGTGGAAAGGATGTAGAGCCGGTCCGCAGCCGGATCGAGCAGCCGGCCGAGGCTGCTGATCTGATTCCAGCGCCGGGCGAGCTTGCCGTCGAGGTAGTCACTGACACCGCTCAGGGCCAGGACCAACAGCGCCCATCCGTCGTGCTTCTGGAGAATCAGCCACAGGAAGAGTGGTACGCCGACCAGGCGCGCCATGCTGAGGATGTTCGGGATGGTGAGGACGCGGTCGGTCTGGACTCGCGTCTCCTGGACCTCCACCCGGGGGCCTCCTGTGGGGAAATGTACCGACGATACCCCACGACCTTACCCGCAGAGGAGCCGAGGGCGTGCGGTGGGGTGCGGGGAGGGTGCCGCGGGTAAACGCAAGAAAGCCCTGACAGG
>NZ_JABBXF010000088.1 GCF_013030945.1 Streptomyces morookaense
CGCGGTGCCGCCGGAGGTCCCGAGGCCGAGGTCCGCCGCGCAGGCGGCGATCGCCGCCGCGGCGGTGGCCAGGGCCGGGGTGCCGAGCGAGGCGCGCGAGAGGCGGGAGCCCAACGGCCGCACGGAGGTGGCCTCCTCGTCCAGGGCGCGGGTGTAGGCGGCGTACTCCTCCGCGGCCGCGGCGGCCAGGGAGTCCAGCTCGGCGCGGCCCCGGCGCAGCAGCGCCTCGCCGTCGGTGCGGCCGCCCGAGCGGCGCACCTCCTCCTCGACGGCGCGCTCCAGCAGCTCCTCGACGTCCCTGCGGTGGTCCGTTCGCACCGCGGTCAACGAGCCCTGCATGTGGTCCCCCTCCGACGGCGTGTTCTTCCCGCTGCTGTTCCCATGCCAAGTGTTCCGTGTCGGAGGACTCTATGGCGCGGCTACGGGCAACTCGTCGGTGGGGTGGGCCCGGTGTGTCCCGGGCCCACCTCATTCACCTGCGGATTCTTCTTCCGGGTGGGGGCGCGCACGGTTGGTGGAGGAGATGATCCAGGCGGCTCCGCGCGCCGCCAGGACGCGCCTGCGCTGCCAGCGCGAGCTGCGCCGGGCGGCCTTCTCGCCGTCCGAGCAGACGAGCGCCAGGCCCGCCAGGCGCCGTCCGGCGCGGGCGAGTTCGGCGAGGAGCCGTGTCCTGCGGGCGCCGTGCCCGCTCACGCTGAGGGCGGCGTACAGGCCCACGATGTCGGACACGGCGGCGCCGATGCCCGTCGGCGGGGTGTCCGTCCCCGGTGGTGTCTCTTCCTGCGGCACGGGTGGTGCCCCTTTCGCATCCGGCCTGCCGGAGCGGCCTGTTGACGGTGCCGGCCGGTGGTCAGGGGCCGGTGAGGACGAGCTGGTACAGGCCCAGCGCACTGACGGCGGTGATCAGGACGGTGATGGCCCAGCCCGCGGCCTTCGTCCGGGGGCCGATGGCGTGCCCGTCCATCAGCTCGCGGTGCGAGGCGGTCCGCAGCAGGAAGACCAGGCCGACGGGGGTGCCGATGGCTCCGACCACACCGGCCCAGTACAGGAGCCGGATGGGCGGGATCTCCGCATAGGTGGCCGCGAGGCCGACGAGGACGGACGCGGCCATCGCGGCGAAGAACTTGGGGGCCTCGCGCGGGCGCAGGGACAGCCCGCGCCGCCAGTTGAGGTGCGCGCCGGTCACGTAGGCGGTGGTGGCCGTGATGACGGGCAGGGCGACCAGGGCGGAGGCCAGCAGGCCGAGGCCGAAGAGCTCGCCGGCCCAGGCCCCGGCCACCGGGCGCAGGGACTGGGCCGCTTCCTGGGCGGTGTCGGCGTTCAGGCCGTGGACGCCCAGGGTGGCCCCGGTGGCGATCAGGATGAACCAGAAGACCACGGTGGCGAAGAGGCTTCCGGCCAGGGCGTCGAACTGCCGCACGCGGTGCCAGTGCCAGGGGACCTTCTCCTCGGACTGGGAGATGGTCTGCCACACGTAGACGTAGCTGGTGGCGGTGGTGCCGATGAGGGACAGCAGATCGAAGAGGAAGGTCTTGTTCCAGTGCACGTGCGGTATCAGGCTGCCGCGGGCCACCGCGGCCCAGTCGGGGTGTGCCAGGACCGCGGCGGCGGCGTAGGCGAGGAGGATGAGCAGCAGGTATTTCAGGGCGCGTTGGAGGACGTGGTAGCCGAGCAGCATCACCGCCGCGAGCAGCACGAGGGACAGCGGGGCGGCGAACCAGCGCCAGTCCTGGCCGGTGAGCAGGCCCAGGGCGGTGGAGCCGGCCTCCAGGTCCGCGGCGATGGTGACGATGTTGACCGCCAGGATCGACCCGAGGAGCAGCCGGCCGACGGCCGGCCGGTACATCATCGACACGGCTTCCTGGAGGTCGAGCCGCCCGGCCACGCCGACGCGGGTGGCGATCGACTGGATGACGCCGATGAGCGGGAAGAGCAGCAGGACGCACCAGCCCATGCCGTAGACGGTTCCGGCGCCGATGACGGCGAGGGTGGCGACGGTGGTGGGGTCGGTGTCGGAGGCGCCGGCTATCAGGCCGGGCCCGACGGCGCGCAGATAGGTGCGCCAGGTGATGGGCCAGGCCCGGCTCTTCTGGGCGCGCGGACTCCGGTTCTGTATGCCGGACAGGAAGGAGGATGCCTTGGTCCTCGATCCGGGCGTGGTCGACATCGGCTGCTCTCTCCCAACCGCGAGGAAACGAGGGCCTGTTGGCTTTGTCCTGCTGCGTTCTACGGCGTCCTACTGCGCGGCTTTACGCCCGCGGGACCACTGCAGTCCCCATCCGTAGAGCCGGTCGAGGTCGGCCTGGTATCCGTAGACGTACCGGGCCTCGCGGCGCATGGTCAGCTGCCCGTTGCGGTTCTCGATCAGCGCCACGGCGCAGGAGCGGGCATGCTGGGCCTGTTCGCGGAGTTCGACGACGAGGCGCTGCCCGCTGGGGGGATGGAAGCTGACGGCGGCGTGTACGCGGCTGAAGGCGGGGGCACCGCTGTAGATGTAGGCGAAGATCAGCAAGCGTCGGAAGTGGGCGGCCTTGTCGAGGTTGATGTAGAGGGTCTCCCCCGATGCGGCGCCGAAGCGGTTGTCGTCGCCGAGCGTGATGTACGGGGGGTGGTGCAGGTCGCCGCACAGGTCGCCGAGCGGCTGCACCACGCCCCGCCGCCCGTCGGCCAGTTCGTACATGCAGGCCAGGTCCAGGTCGACGGTCACCATGGCGGGGCCCTGCCGCTGCTCCCACCGGCCGGTGCGCTTGGACCAGCGCGGCAGCAGACTGTCCCGCCCCGGGCGGAAGTCGGCAGACGGCGTCTGCCAGGTGAGGTTCACGCGCAGGGTGCCGGCGGTCGCGCCGTGGTCGGCGAGGGAGACCACCGGATGCCCCTTGGTCAGCCGGTTGTGCATCTGGTCGCCGAACATGCCGGCGCGGGGACTGCTGTGGCTGCGGACGAGATAGCTCCACAGGCTTCCGCCGCCCGCCTCCGGCGACGGCGCGGGCAGGGGCGTGCCGGAGGATTCCGGCCTGCTCCTGCGCCAGTATTCCCAGGTCATCTTCCACTGTCCTTTCTGCCCGTGCGGCAATGGCCTCCGGACGGCAGATCGGGGACGGACACGGTGAGCGGGACGGTCCATGACGGGAAAGGGAGGGCAAGGGAGGGCGGGGCCGGTACGGGAAATCACCGGGGAACCGGTCGGGACGAAAACGGCTGATTACCGCCCGGTGACAGGGGGCCACCATGCGAACAGCTGAGAGTATAAGAATACGCAGCAGCGCATGCAAGGCGCCGCTTACACGGGAATCCGAATTCACCGGCACAGTACGGGATTTATCGAATAGACATTCCCTTGCGGCGGCTCCAGCAGCAATCCGCGGTGAAAGCAAGGGAATTGTCAATGCACCGGAATCACATACGCAGGTGATTCAGCGGCGCGGGGTGCGGGCGACCGGCGCCCGCCCGCACCCCGCGCGCTGCCACTTCCGGCCACGGGTGCGCCGGACCGGCGTCAACGGCCCGTCTCTGCCAGGGACTTGACACCGTTCAGCGTGGCCTCGATCCCCGTCCGCAGTTCGGCCAGCCGGGCGGCGATCAACTGCTCCTCCTTCTCCGGCATCCGCGCGATGATCGAGCTGAGCCCGGACGACCCCGGCCCGACGCGCACGGAGTGCCGCAGCCGCGTCCCGTTACCCTCCGGCTCCAGCGTGAACCGCCACGTGGCCAGCGCCTGCGCGGGATCGTCGACGGCATGACCGAACCGGCCGTCGACGTCGATCACCGCCCAGGCGAAGGCACGCTCCTCGTCGCACTCCACGACCTGTGAAACGGTCCGCCAGTCACCGATCTTCGGGTGGTTGTTGAACCCCGCGAACCGCGCCCCCACCACGGGCCCCGAGGCCCCGTCGAGCCATTCGACCCGCTGCAGCTCGGGGCTCGTCCGGGCCGGCAGGCCGATGTCGCTCACCAGCTCCCACACCACGCGCGGGGCCGCCGCCACGAGGACCTCGCACTCGGCACGCGGGCCATCGGCATAACGCATTCCATCTCCCCCTTCACACAAGCAACACCGTGTCATCACGGACCCTACTCGGCACGCCTGCGGTGCTTTTGAGCCGACCCCGTCGGTCACTCCACTCCCCCGGCTGACCAAAAACGGACACCACCGGTCGAAACCGACCACACGGCTCTGCCACAGTCGGCCCGTCCATCCGCAGACGATCAAGGAGAGTGCCGTGAGGGACGCCGTGCCCCACCGGACAGGCATACGAAGTGGCATACGCAGAGGCGTGCGCAGCGCCCTTGCCGCGGGCGCGGCCGGGATCGTGGTCGCCGGGCTCGCAGCGGGAAGTCCGGCCCACGCCGCCGAGCCTGGACGCGAACGGGCTGTGCAGGAGGCCCCGTTGCTGGACTCCGGCTCCGCCGCCGGAAAGAAGTTCCGGTCCACCGGACGCCTCGTCGGGGGCGACGGCACGACCTGTACCGCCACCGTCATCCACTCCTCCGCACGGCCCGACCCCGCACAGCAGGCGCTGATCCTGAGCAATGGGCACTGCGTCAGCGACACCATGAAGACCAACGAGGTCGTCGCCGACCGGGCCGCCCCCGAGGGCTGGACCTTCACGCCCGCGTACTTCCACGACAACACCGCGGAACAGAAGACGTTCTCCGTGGACCGCGTCGTCTACGCGACGATGAAGGGCATCGACGTCTCGGTGCTCCGCCTCTCCGCCACCTACGGCGACCTGGCGAAGCTGGGCGTGACACCCCGCACGCCCGCCGCACACCGCCCCGCGCCGGGCGCGCGGCTGCAGGCCGCCCACGCGCCCAGCGACGGCGTCGAGGAGGGGAAGCGCTTCCTGCGGCTGTCCGAATGCGCGGTCACGGGCACCGGGGTGGCCCTGCACGAATACACCTGGCTGTGGCGGGACTTCGTGCGCACCGACTGCCGCGGCATCAGCGGCGGCTCCTCGGGCGGCGCCGTCACCACCGCCGACGGCACGGAGATCGTCGGCATGCTCAACACCGTGTCCACCCCCGGCTACCTCGGATGCGGCCTGGGCCGCCCCTGCGAGGGCAGCGCCTCGGGGCTGGTCGTGCCCGCGGACGACACCGTCTACGTCACCCCGGTCGACGCCGTCGCCTCCTGCCTGGACGGGGCCCGCCTGCAACTCGGCCGGCCGGGCTGTCGGCTGGACCGGGGCGAGCAGGCCGAGGTGACCTCGTCCGGGCAGCAGACGCAGAGCACCACGCCGCAGGGCCCGGCCCGCTGGGACGCGCACGTCACCCCGCTCGACGGCAGGCGGCATGCGTACGTCGCCTTCAAGAGCGGCCCGTTCGGCGTCACCGACTGCACCCGGCGCGAGGGCTACTCGCGCCCGCAGAAGCTGCCGTCGAAGGGGCTCGACTTCACCGAACTCCTGCCCAAGCAGGACAACTTGTACGTGCTGTGCGCCGCCGGCGGCCCGGACGCCACTGCGCAGGGCGCCGCCTGGGCGAAGTCCTTCGCGTACCCGTCGTACGCGTACGCGCGCGTGGACAACACGCCCCCGACCGCGGCCCCCCAGGTGGACGTCCAGCGCTTCGACGACGAATCGGGCAGCAGCACGTACTGGGTGCGCCCCGTCTACGCCCCGTTCGAGATCACCTCGTACAAGGTCAAGTACGGCCCGAAGGCGACGACACACTGTGCCGACCCCGACGCCTACCGCTACTTCCTGGGCGTACCCGCCTCGTTGAAGGTCTCCGAGGGACCGTGGACGTACTGCGCCATCGGGTACGACAACGCGGACAACCCGACGCCGCCGAAAGCCGTCGACCTCCCCTAGCCCAACGGTGACGTGACCGCGCGCAGCGTGGCCCGCAGGGGGCCGTCCGGCTGGATCAGCAGGGCGGCCTTCGGCCGTACCGGGCCCGGGTCGACGTCCACGTGGAAGCGCTGGGCGAGCGTGGCGAGCAGCAACGCGGCCTCGACCTGGGCGAACCGGGCCCCGAGGCAGGTGCGCTGCCCTCCGCCGAAGGGGAACCAGGCGTGGGCGGGCACCGCTTCGGAGGCGCCGGGGTCCCAGCGCTCGGGGCGGAAGGCCCCGGAGTCGGCGAACCAGCGCGGGTCGCGGTGCGCGGTCCACTGGCTGCACCACACCTTCGTGCCGGCCGCGACGGGCAGGCCGCCGAGGGTGGCGCCCTTGCGGGCGACGACGGAGTGCAGCCAGACGGGCGGGTAGAGCCGCAGCGACTCCTTGACGATCTGCTGGGTCCACGGCAGGCGTTCGTAGTCGTCGATGCCCGGCGGCCGCCCGCCGAGCGCCTGCCGCAGTTCGTCGTCCAGCCGGGCCCGCACCTGCGGGGCACCGGCCAGCAGGTACCAGGTCCAGGTCAGGGCCGTGGACGTGGTCTCGTGGCCGGCCGCCCAGAGCGTGACCGCCTCGTCCCGCACCTCCTGGGCGGAGAGCGGCCGCCCGTCCTCGTCCCGTGCCGCCAGCAGCCGGCTCAGCAGGTCGTCGCGGTCCTCGGCCGCCGCTCCGGCGGCCCGGCGCTCGCTGATCAGCCGGTGGACCTCCGCGTCGATGGTCGTCACGGCGGCGTCCACCCGGCGCCGCGCGCGGGTGCGCACCCAACCGGGCAGGAAGAGGCTGATGCTGCGCAGTTCGGCGCCGACCTCGTGCTGGGCCACGATCATGGCGTCGCCGAGCGCGCTGCTCTGGTCGCCGATGTCGTTGCCGAACAGGGTCCGGACCACCACGCGTTGCGTGAGCAGCGCCATCTCCCGGAGCACATCGATGCGTTGGCCGTCGCGCCAGCGGTCGGCGGCGGCCTGTGCGCAGTCGACCATGGTGGACGCGTAGAGGCGCACCTGGCGGGGGCGGACGGTCGGCTGGACCAGGGAGCGTTTGCGGCGCCACTCGGCGCCCTTGCTGAGGATGACGCTCTGTCCGGCGACGCGCCGGAACGCCCAGCCCACGTCGAGGATGTCGAAGGTCTGCTCCACCGCTCCCAGCAGTTCGCCGATGTGCTCGGGGTGCGAGACGAACAGGCTGCGCAGGGGCCCCAGCGACCAGGTCACGCCGTCGCCGTATTCGTCGCGCAGCCGGGTGAGGAAGGTCAGCGGGTCCCGGCCGAAGGCGGGGAGGTTGCCGAGCAGCGGCAGTCCGCGCGGGCCGGCGACGGGGCGGAGGGGAAGGACGGCGGGCGCGGCGGCGGCCATAGGGGAAACCTCCGGGCGGCGGCACGGCCGCCCTGGCAGACAGTGGATCCCCTGATGGTGGCGCGCCTACGGCGCAGGCAAAAGACGCGGATCGGGTGATACGGGCACAGACGTACGGTCGGCGGTGTCCCTGAGGGGCGCGGGGCGGTGACCTTGTGCGGCTCCGCCGCGTGGGTGCGACCGACTAAGGCGTCATCTCATTTATGACACACCCATTTGAGTGAATTGCATGCACGCCCTCTGTTTGAGGTTGACGCTGTCGGCTCTCCTGGGCTTACCCCCGCAACGACAGGGGGGTTCGTAGAGAAGAGGTCGGCCATGAACCTCAGGAAAATCGCCGGAGAGTTGGGGATTGCCATCGCCGCAAGCCTCTGCGTAATGGCGCTGATGTGTTCCCAGGGCACGGCATCGGCATCCGCGACAACCACACAAGGAAAGCAAGGCTATCCGAACACCAAGGCTCCTTCGTCGGTCATTGGTGACGGCAAGTACCATGTCCTCAGCAACAATTCGGCGTCTCTGGTGCTGCAGGCCGAGGGTTCCTGCACGGACAGCGTGTCGACCCTCGACATCGACAAGCGGTCCAACAACCCCTACTACCAGAACCAGCAACTGTGGATGTTCACCCAGAACCCCGACGGGACCGTGACCGTCTCCGACCGCTGCGTCTACGGCAACGGCAGGCCGTCCGCCGTACTGACCGGCCACGACGGTGGAACGGTCGACCTGCGGGCGCCCGCCTCCGGTCTCGCCGGGCAGAAGTGGAAGGTGAGCGAGGCATCCGGGGTGCTGACCATCACCGACGCCGCCTACGGCAAGGCACTGGACAGCGCCGGTACCTCGGCGGGGTCCAGCGTGCTGGAGACCACCCCCGACGCGAACTCGACGACTCAACGCTGGAACGTCGTCTCCTGACGGCCGCGTCGCCGCCGATCCCCGGGTGAACCATTCCCCGGTGCCCCGCGAACAGCGACCCGTTGCCGCATCCACCATTCCTGGGACCCCCGTCCTGTGCATGCGCAGAACGGGCGTGCCCGGAAAAGCGAGGAAACCATGTCCCCCACCCACCCTCCGGCCTGCCGCTCACGGCATTTCTCCCTGAGGGCCCTCATCACGGCCCTCGTCGTGATCCTCGGTCTCGCCGTGGCACCACCATCGGGATTCGCGGCATCGCATCCGTCGCCCGCGCCCGAGAAAGCCACGCCTCACGTCGCCAAGCCCCGGTCCAAGACCGGCAACAGGGCGGGCAAGAAGGCTCCGGCGAATACCGACCTCATGACCTACCACGGCGGTCCGGTGGAGGCCGTACCCGCGGTGTACATCGTGTACTGGGGCTCCCAGTGGACCAATGCGGACGGGTCTCTCAACGACCCCAAGGGCGAAGTCGCCCTGCAGAAGAAGTTCTTCACCAACCTCGTGGGGTCCGGCGACAACTGGAGCACCACGAACACGCAGTACTGCTGGGGACCCCCGGTCACGACCGGAGCGACCTCCTGCCCCGACTCCGCCACGCATATCGAGCACCTCGACAGCGGACTGCTCGCCGGAACCTGGACCGATACCAGCGCGGCCGTACCGGCGAATCCGACGAGCGATGACATTGCGAACGAAGCCTTCAACGCGGCGGCGCACTTCGGTGTGAGCGGCGACGGCAACCAGTTCATCATCGACACACCCACCGGCGTCACACCCCAGGATTTCCCGAACAAGTACTGCTCATGGCACTCGTCGCAGGAGTCGGCGGACGGCAACACCCTCGTCGTCTACACCAACTTCCCCTACATGCCGGACGCCGGTGCCCAATGCGGCGCCAATTGGATCGATCCCGGAACCACCGGCGTGGCCGGGGACACCGAGGGAGTGACCATCGTCGGGGGTCACGAGTACGCCGAAACACTCACCGACCCGGAACCCATGAGCGGCTGGAGCACCGACAACGACACCACCGGCGGTGAGATCGGCGACAAGTGCATCTGGAACAACGGCGTTTCCGCCATCAAGTCCATCGGCGGCACGAACTTCGCCGTCCAACCGCTGTGGAGCAACAACTTCAACAACGGCAAGGGCGGTTGCGCCATCTACTACAACTCGCCCACCGATCAAGGCTGATCCGGTACCCGGGTGGGCGGGCCACATGGCCCGCCCACCCGGCGCATGCCCGCCGACCGGCAGCCACCGCAGAAAGGGCCGCCGCATGCATCTTCGAGCTTCCGCCACCGCCCTCGCCCTGCTCCTTCTCGCCGGCTGCGGCAGCCACACCACGCAGACCGCCCGGCCGAGCCCCACGCCCCCGTGCCACAACCCCGACAAGGCCGTGCTGCCCCGCACCGCGGGAACGATCACCGAGGCGGACAACGGCGGGCGCATCTGCGTGGCGCACGGCCAGGAAATCGCCGTGTTCCTCGACGCGCACACCAAGGACGCGCACCGACACTGGCAGCCGATCACGCTGCAGCCCGGTTCGGCCGTCACCCGTCACGACAATGGGATGGTGACCCCCACGGTCAGCACGACCGTCGGCCTGTTCACCCCGGAGACACCCGGGGAGGTCCAGCTGACCAGCCACCGCGAGAGCGGCGAGACGTGGCGGGCGACCCTGGTCGTCCACTGACTCGGTGCAGGCGATGCTGGCGATGCTGGTGATCCGCCCCCGGTATGACGTCCACGCGCACCGCAAGGGGCAGGGCGCCCTAATCCTGGGCCCGCTGCGTCAGCGGCGCATCCGTCCGGTCACCGAGGAACTCGTACCAGCGCCGCTGCAGGCACACATACCGGGTGTCCGCCTCGACCAGGCTCAGGAACGAGGCCACGGTCTCGCCGAGCCGGTCCTGCAGCCCGCTGTCGGACAACTGCCCGTCCTGGAGCGTCTCGTGCGCCTTGGCCAGGCTGAACATGTCGGGGTACACCCGCGTGCCGAGATGCTCCAGCGGGACCCGCAGCGCCCACAGCCCGCGGTTGCCGCCGACCATGGACGGGGAGGCCGAGGCCAGCAGGGCCTGCTTGTCCTTGAACGGCTGCGGCCGGACCCGGGAGACCCAGTCGACGGCGTTCTTCAGCACCCCGGGCACCGAGGCGTTGTACTCCGGCGAGGAGATGACGAACGCGTCGCAGGCTTCCAGCCGTTCGCACAGCGCCCTGGCCCCCGGCGGGATGCCCTCGGCCGTCTCCACGTCGCCGTCGTAGAGCGGCATGGGGAAGTCCGCCAGCCGGGCCGCATCGGCCACGGCGCCCGTGTTCTCGACGAGGCGCGCGAGGAGCGCGGCGAGGCGGGTGTTGAGGGAATCGGCGCGCAGGGAGGCGCTCAGGACCAGGACCCGGATCGGGACGGGTGCCGCATCGTTGGCCATGAGGCCCATCATGGCGGCGCCGGGGGCGCACGGCGACCCGGCGGGCGCCGGTCCGGTGAGCCCCTCACCCGTGTGGGACCGGTCCCTCCATGTGCGCGCTGATCCACTGGATGGGCCCCTCCCCCATGCTGGGCACGTATGTCCGCGCGTTGTGCGAGCCGTTGGGTATCTCGCGCAGCATGGTGTGGACGGGGCCCCTGTTGCCGTAGGTGGCGATGAACTGCTTCACGTCCGCCATCGCCTTCTTCTCCTTCGTACCGACCTGGAAGGCGATGTAGACGTCCGGCCCGCCGCGGGCGATCAGGTCCTGCGCCAGCACCTGCGGATTGTTCTGCTGCCGCTCCTGCTCGTGGCCGGCCCACAGCCGGGAGTCGGGCACGATGTCCGGGCCGGAGGCGATGACGGCCTTGAACTTGTCCGGCTTCTGCAGCACGGACTTCAGCCCCGCGAAACCGCCGGTGGACGAGCCCATGAAGCACCAGCCGTCACGGGCCTTCAGCGTACGGAAGTTGGCCTTGACCAGGTCGGGGACGTCCTCGGTGAGCCAGGTGCCCATTTTCGGCTGGCCGGGGATGTCGCTGGCGTCGTAGTACACGCCCTTGCTCTCGGGGACCGGGTTCAGCACGGGCATGACCACGAGGAACGGAAGGCTCTTGCCTTCCTCCGCCCAGGCGGTGATGGACGACTGCAGATGCAGATCGGTGCCCATCCAGTAGTTCTTCGGGAACCCCGCGCCCCCGGGCAGGGCGATCATCACGGGGAAGCCGCTCTTCGCGTACGCCGGGTCGTCGTACTGCTTGGGGGCCCACACCCACACCGGGCCGGTGAAGCCCGACTTGGCGCCGTGCAGGGTCGTCACGGCGATCTTCGTGCCGTCGTCCAGAGTGCTCTCGACCCGGAAGTCCGCCTCGGGCCCGGTGGGCATCAGCGTCCGGGTGTCACCGGCCTGCGTGGCCTGCCCGCCGCCGGGCTTCCTGTTGAACCGGATGGATTCGCCCTTGTCCGAGAACACACCGAAGTGGTCGAGCACCGGCCAGGCTATGAGCCCGAGAACCACCAGGGAGGCCAGCACCACGCACCACTTCTTGACGCGTGATATTCGATCACGCGCCTTCGATCGGTGAGTGCTGCCGGGTGAATAGGACATCGCAATCTCCAAGGGAATTCTCGCCTCCGGCCCCCTGCGATGCGCAGGGGGATGGGCCGTCCGGGTGACGGCCGGACGCCCCGCGGGCCGATGGCACGGCAGCGCGTTCCATGGGTTGATGGGGGAAGGAGACGGCCACGGAGGGCAGGTGCGCACATGGCGAAGCAGACGGTCGCCGAACAGTTCGTGGACATCCTGGTACGCGCCGGGGTGCAGCGGCTCTACGGGGTGGTCGGCGACAGCCTCAACCCCGTCGTCGACGCCGTGCGCCGGCACCGCGGCATCGAGTGGGTCCAGGTCCGCCACGAGGAGACCGCCGCCTTCGCCGCGGGCGCCGAGGCCCAGCTGACCGGCACGCTCGCCGCGTGCGCGGGCTCGTGCGGCCCGGGCAACCTGCATCTGATCAACGGGCTGTACGACGCGCACCGTTCGATGGCCCCGGTCCTCGCGCTCGCCTCGCACATCCCCAGCAGCGAGATCGGCACCGGGTTCTTCCAGGAGACGCACCCCGACCGGCTCTTCCAGGAGTGCAGCCACTACAGCGAACTCGTCTCCAGCCCGCGCCAGATGCCCCGGGTGCTGCAGACCGGCATCCAGCACGCGGTCGGTCAGGGCGGCGTGAGCGTCATCGCGCTGCCCGGCGACATCGCCGCCGAGCAGGCCCCCGAACGCACCGCCGAGCACGCGCTGGTCACCAGCCGCCCCTCGGTACGGCCCGGCGACGCGGAGATCGCCGCCCTGGCCCGCATGGTCGACGAGGCGGACAAGGTGACCCTCTTCTGCGGCAGCGGCACCGCGGGCGCCCACGACGAGGTGATGGCCTTCGCGGAACGCGTGAAGTCCCCCGTCGGGCACGCCCTGCGCGGCAAGGAGTGGATCCAGTACGACAACCCCTACGACGTGGGCATGAGCGGCCTGCTCGGATACGGCGCGGCCTACGAGGCCACCCACGAGTGCGACCTGCTGCTCCTGCTGGGCACCGACTTCCCGTACAACGCCTTCCTCCCCCACGACGTGCGGATCGCACAGGTCGACGTGCGGCCCGAGCACCTGGGCCGGCGCGTCAAGCTCGACCTCGCCGTGTGGGGCGACGTGCGCGAGACGCTGCGCTGCCTGACGCCGCAGGTCCGGCCCAAGACGGACCGGAAGTTCCTCGACCGGATGCTCAGGAAGCATGCCGACGCCCTCGAAGGCGTCATGAAGGCCTACACGCGCAAGGTCGAGAAACACACGCCGGTCCACCCCGAGTACGTGGCCTCCGTGCTGGACGAAGAGGCCGACGACGACGCCGTGTTCACCGTCGACACCGGCATGAACAACGTATGGGCCGCCCGCTATCTCACCCCCAACGGCCGCCGCCGCGTGATCGGTTCCTTCACGCACGGTTCGATGGCCAACGCCCTCCCGCAGGCCATCGGCGCCCAGCTGCTCGACCGCCGCCGCCAGGTCGTCTCGATGTCCGGCGACGGCGGGTTCACGATGCTGATGGGCGACTTCCTCACCCTCGTCCAGTACGACCTGCCGGTCAAAGTGGTGCTGTTCAACAACTCCTCGCTGGGCATGGTCGAACTGGAGATGCTGGTGAGCGGCCTCCCCTCCCACGGAACCGCCAACCACAACCCGGACTTCGCCGCCATCGCCCGGGCGGCGGGCGCGTTCGGCGTGCGGGTGGAGAAGCCCAAGCAGGTGCGCAGCGCACTCCGTGACGCCTTCCGGCACAAGGGCCCGGCGCTCGTGGACGTCGTCACGGATCCCAACGCCCTGTCCATCCCCCCGAAGATCACGGCGGAGATGGTGGGCGGGTTCGCGGTGTCCGCGGGGAAGATCGTCCTGGACGGCGGGGTCGGCCGCATGCTCCAGATGGCCCGCTCCAACCTGCGCAACGTGCCCCGGCCGTGAGCCGGGCCCACTGGCTCATCTTCCTCAACCACTGGTCATTCGAGGGCCGTTGCTGCACACTGCCCCCTCGTGATACGCCTGTCGAGGTCGACCACAGCACGCGCGGCCGCCGTCACGCTCGCGGCCCTCACCGCCTTCCTGGCCCCCGCCGCCCCGGTCGCCGCGGGCCCCGCCCGCGGACCGCTGCGCGGCCCCGCCGCTCCCGCCGAGTTCAGCTACCTGCAGAAGGCGCTGCCCGGCAGGCCGTTGCCCCGCCACGCCTTCGAGCGGGCCGCGGCGGAGGCCGCCGCGCTGCCGGCCGTCCCCGGCCGCTGGCAGCCGCTCGGTCCGACGAACATCGGCGGGCGGGTCGTCTCCCTCGCCCTCGACCCGCAGCGCGCGGACACCCTGTACGCAGCGGCCGCCAGCGGCGGGCTGTGGCGCTCGGACGACGCGGGCCGCACCTTCCGCCCCGCCTGGCCGGACAGCGCCACGCAGGCCATGGGCGCGGTCGCGGCCTCCCCCGACGGCATGCTGTACGCGGGCACCGGAGAGCCCAACCCGGGCGGTGGGAGCGTCACTTACGAGGGCACCGGGGTCTACCGGTCGGCCGACCGCGGCCGCACCTGGCGGCCGGCGGGCCTGCGCGACTCCGGGACGATCGGTGCCCTCGCCGTGGACCCCCGCTCCCCGCACCGGATCCTGGCCGCGGCAACCGGCTCGCTCTACTCCCCCGGCGGCGACCGCGGCGTGTATCTGTCCGCCGACTCCGGCTCCTCCTGGCGGCGCGTGCTCGACGTGCCGGGCCCGTTCACCGGCGCCGTCGACGTGCAGTTCGACCCGGCCGTACCGCAGCGCGTCTACGCGGTGCTGTGGGACCACCGCCGCGAACCCGACAAACGCACCTACGGCGGTGCCGGTTCGGGGGTCTACCGCTCCGACGACGCCGGGGCCCACTGGAGGCGGCTGGGCGGCGGGCTGCCCGCGCCCGGCCCGGACACCGGCCGCATCGGGCTCGGCGTCGCCGCCTCGGAGCCGGGCCGGCTGTACGCGCTCGTGGGCGGCGCGGCGGGCGGCTTCGCCGGGTTCTACACCTCCGCCGACGCCGGTGACAGCTGGTCGAGGCTGCCCGACGACGCACGGCTCAAACAGTCGCAGAGCAGCTATTCGTGGTGGTTCGGCAAGGTCTGGGCCGACCCGCGGGACGCCCGGCACCTGCACGCGGCCGGGGTCGGCCTGATGACCTCGGCCGACGGCGGTGCCACGTGGACGGACGACCACGACGCCGTCCACTCCGACCAGCACGCCATGGTCTGGGACCCGCGCCGCCCCGGCCGCGTCTATCTCGGCAACGACGGCGGGGTCTACCGCTCGGACGGCGGCGGGGACGGCGGCTGGAGCAAGGCCGTGTACGAGCCGTGGACGCAGTTCTACAGCGTGGCCACGACGCCGCAGGACCCCGGCAGGATCTCGGGCGGTGCCCAGGACAACGGCTCGGTGCGGTCCTGGGGCGGCACACGGTTCAACACCTACTTCGGCGGCGACGGTCTGCAGAACCTCATCGACCCGACCGACAAGAACCGCGTCTACGCCTGCTATCAGTACGGCAGTTGTGCCCGGTCCACCGACGGCGGCGCGACGATGACGTCCTTCGACTCCGCCACCACCGCGGACCGCCGCAACTGGTTCACACCGGTGCAGTTCGACCCGGTCGACCCGCGCGTCCTGTACTACGGCGGCAACCGACTCAACCGCTCGGCCGACGGCGGGGCGACCTGGGAGCCGATCAGCCCGGACCTGACCGGCGGCCCCGGCCGCGACACCTACCCGTACGGCACGATCACCACGGTCGCGGCGGCACGCGACGGCGCCACCGTGTGGGCGGGCACCGACGACGGACGCCTCTGGGTGACCCGCGACCTGGGCCGGCACTGGTCCAACGTCCTCGACGGGCAGCCGTGGGTGACCCGCGTGACCGCCGACCCCCGCAACCCCGCAGGGGCCTGGGTCGCACTCTCCGGCTACCGCTCCGGCTCGCCCCTGCCCCACCTGCTGCACACCGCCGATGCCGGCCGCACCTGGACCGACCTGTCCGGGAACCTGCCCCAGGCCCCGGTCGACGACGTGCTGAGCGGGGACGACGGCAGGCTCTACGCGGCCACCGACCAAGGGGTGTTCATGCGCACGGTCCGCGGCTGGCACCGCCTCGGCTCCGGCCTCCCGCTGGTCCCCGTGTCGGGCCTCGCGTACGACCACGCCGCCCACCGGCTGGTGGCCGCCACCTTCGGGCGCGGCTTCTATGCCATCCGCGTCCCATCGGACACGCCCTAGCGCCACCCCCACGGAGATGATCTTCCGGAGATCTCGCTCACACCGCCCCGCCGCACCCCGGTGATAGAAAAGGGACCGTCGCGCCGGACCGGCCAGGGAGATCGACGGTACGTCAGCAGTGCAGTGCCGTCCGGCACGACCGCGGCCGGACCGGGGCGCCGTCCCCGCCCCCGCAGCAAGAGAGCACATGAACACTCAGCACACCGCAACCGCCTGCCCGTTCGCCCTCGACCCGGCCGCGTCCGACATCCACGGCGAGGCGGCCCGGCTGCGCGCCCTCGGGCCCGCGGCGCGCGTCGAGCTGCCCGGTGGTGTACAGGCCTGGTCGGTGACCGACCCCGCCCTCGCCAAGCAGCTGCTCACCGACGCCCGCGTCTCCAAGGACGCCCACCGGCACTGGCCCGCCTACATCGACGGCGAGATCCCCGAGACGTGGCCACTGCGCATCTGGGTGGACGTGCGCAACGCGCTCACCGCCTACGGCGACGAGCACACCCGGTTGCGCCGCCTGATCGGCACCGCTTTCGGACCGCGCCGCGTACGGGCCCTCGCCCCGGCCATCGAGGAGATCACCGCCGAACTCCTGGACGCGCTCGCCCCGGACGAGGAGGGCGTGACCGACCTGCGCGCCGGGTTCGCCTGGCTGCTGCCGCTGCGCGTCGTCAACACCCTGCTCGGCGTGCCCGATGTGATGCACGACGCCTTCCGTGCAGCGGTCGGCAGCCTCTTCGACACCGGCGCCTCCGAGGAGGAGGCGGTGGCCAACGCGCAGGCGGTGTACGGGCTGCTGACCGAGCTCGTCGCCGTCAAGCGGGAGACCCCGGGCGACGACGTGACGAGCGTGCTCATCGAGGCGCGCGACGACGAGACCGGCACCCGGCTGAGCGAACAGGAGCTTCTCGACAGCCTGTTGCTGCTCATCGGTGCCGGGCACGAGACGACCGTCAACCTCCTCGACCACGCGGTCGTCAACCTGCTCACCCACCCCGGCCAGCTGGCCCTGGTCCGCGAGGGGCGGGCCGGCTGGGCGGATGTCATCGAGGAGACGCTGCGGCACCAGGCGCCGGTGGCGACCATCCTGCCGCGCTTCGCGGTCGAGGACATCCCCCTCCCGGAGTCCGGCGTGACCATCCGCCGGGGCGAGATGATCGTCGTGAACTTCGCCGCCATCGGGCGGGACCCGGGCGTGCACGGCGCGGACGCCGACCGCTTCGACATCGTCCGGCCGGGCCGCCGCGAGCACCTGTCCTTCGGCCACGGCACGCACTACTGCCTGGGCGCGGAACTGGCCCGGCTGGAGGCCCGGATCGCCCTGCCGGCGCTCTTCGAGCGGTTCCCGGACCTGGCGCTCGCGGTGCCGGCGGAGGAGCTGCGGCCGCTGGAGTCGTTCATCTCCAACGGCCACCGCACGCTGCCGGTCCGCACGGCCGGGGCGGTCAGGGGCTGACCGCGTCGAAGCCGTAGCGCAGCGGCTCGGCGGTGACCCGCAGGTCGCGGCGGTAGACGTACAGCGCCGCGACCTGCACGGCGGGGCCGGTGGCCGGCGGGTTCTCGACGGCGCACGGCCGGGTGACCTGGACGACACCGGGCCGGTCCGCCACCCGGATCCGCAGGCCGTCGGCGGGCCCGCCGTCGAGGACCGCCGTCTCCCACACCGTCACACCGTCCTGAGTCATGATCGACACCGTACTTCAGCACTTACGCAAGTGAGCAATCGCCGTACATGCAACCCCAGGGGCCGGGCATGCGTCCGTGAACAGTACAGACGTAGCACCGACAGAAGGCAGGACCATCACCATGGGCATCCTCGGCTGGATCATTCTGGGGCTGCTGGCAGGCGCGATCGCAAAGATCCTGCTTCCCGGCCGCGACCCGGGCGGCTTCATCGGCACCACGCTCATCGGCATCGCGGGAGCGTTCGTCGGCGGCTGGCTGTCCGCCAAGTTCCTCCACAAGCCCATCGCCAAGCACTTCTTCGACGCGCCCACCTGGGGTGCGGCGATCGTCGGCTCGCTGGTGCTGCTGATCGGCTACCGGCTCCTCTTCGGGAACTCACGGGACTGAGCGACCCCCGGTTCGCGCACACTTCACCCGATCGCGTGGTTTCGGGCGGATCATACGCAAAACACACCCGGCGTCCCCCAGCCTGGGGGGCGTGGCGCGCGAAGAGTACGCGATCGACGTGGACCGGCTACTGGCGTTCGCCGACGCGGTGATCGCCATCGCCATCACCCTGCTGGCACTCGAACTCCATGTGCCCGACGGCCTCCCTGCGGTGGAGCTCGGTCACGCCCTGCACGAACTGCTGACAAAGGTGTATGCCTATCTGCTCACGTTCATCGTGATCAGCCTGCTGTGGCTCGCGCACCACAGGCTGTTCGGCATGGTCGCCGCGCTCGACCGCACCATGGTGCACCTGGAGCTCGGCCTGCTGGCCGTCATCGCCGCGCTGCCGTTCCCGACCCGGCTGATCAGCGAGTACGGCCAAACTGTCGCCGCCACAGCCGTCTACAGCGGCACCCTCGCGACGGCCTCCACCCTGTTGACCGTCATGTCCCTGCGCCTGCTGGCCCCGGGGCCGCTGCGCGCACCCGCAGTGACGCAACAGCAGGTGAAGCAGACCGTGTTCGTCAGCGCCACGCTGGCCACCGTGTTCGCCACATCGGTTCTGCTGGCCTTCGCTTCACCCACCCTTGCCAAGTACTGGCTGTGGCTGGCCTTCCTCGTGCGTGCACGGCCCCGCTTCAGGCGAGCAGCCACGTGATGAGCGACAGCGTGCCGAACGACAGCAGTGTCGACCACACGACGGCGTCCCTGGCCACGTC
Organism: Streptomyces morookaense; assembly: GCF_013030945.1. Classification (GTDB taxonomy): domain Bacteria; phylum Actinomycetota; class Actinomycetes; order Streptomycetales; family Streptomycetaceae; genus Streptomyces; species Streptomyces morookaensis. The sequence goes on from NZ_JABBXF010000088.1 coordinate 18,718, forward strand.
GGTGCGCAGCCGGTACTCGGCGGCGTAGACGAACGCGTTCTGCGCCGTCGGCAGGCCGGCGCACAGGGTGACGGCCAGCAGTGCGTGCCGGTCCAGGCCGAAGGCCCAGCGGCCGAGTGCGTAGGCGGCTGCGGGCTGTACGGCGACCTTCAGGGCGACGAGGACGAGGCGCTCGGCGAGACCCTTGATGTCCGGCACCAGCCGGGTGTTGAGGGACATGCCGAGTGCGAACAGTGCAGTGGGCACTCCGGCGCCGCCGATCATGTGCAGCGGCTGGACGACGACTCCGGGCAGCCGCCAGCCCGCCGCGGAGACGGCCACGCCTGCCGCGGCGGACCCGATGACCGGGTTGCGCAGCGGCAGTTGGAGCAGGCGCCGCCGGCGGCCCGGTGCGCTCCGATGGGCGTCGAGTTCGATGATCACCATGATCAGTGGTGTGACGACCAGCATCTGGAAGACGGCCGCGGCGGCGATGAACGAGGTGTCCCCCAGCACTCCGAGCGCCACGGGGATACCGAGGTTGGCCGAGTTGACGTAGGACGCGGCCATGGCGTTCACGGCCCGGTCGGCCGGGCGCATCGGCCAGAGCAGCCGGCAGAGCAGCAGTGCTGCCGCGAACACCAGCAGCAGGCTGAGCGCGAAGACGGCGACCCCGGGGTCCGCGACCTTGTGCAGAGGTGCCTGCGAGAGGGTGAGGAACAGCAGCGCCGGCATCGCGCAGGTGAAGGCGAAGCGGGCGAGCACGGGCTGGGCCCGGGGGCCGAGGACTCCGGTGCGTCCTGCTCCCCAACCCGCCGCCGTCACGGCCCAGATGGGTATGAAACCCGATATGACCGATTGCACAACACCCCGCCCATTCGCCCGACGTCCATGATCCACTGCCCACAGTTGCATGCATGCTTTACCGAATCCACGAAAGCCGTGTGCAACTGCGCGGTCCGGCACGGGTAGATCTCCCCCCTTGCACCGGACGACAGGGGGAGATGCATGTGAAACGGCGGGACCGGCTGCGGTACTGGTTCGACAGCACGATGGACCGCGGCACACCGGCCCTGATCGGCTGGCTGGCGCTCGCCTCCGTGGTGCTGATCGCCGTCACCGCCACGCTCGTCGTGCTGTTCACCGACACGGACACCGAGCGCAACGGCGGCTGGCTGGGCGTGGCCTGGATGAGCCTGCTGCGCGCCCTGGACCCCGGCACCATGGGCAGCGACACCGGAACCCCGGTGTTCCTGGGGCTGATGCTGCTGGTGACGGTGGGCGGCATCTTCATCGTCAGTGCCCTCATCGGTGTGCTGACCACGGGCCTGGACCATCGGATCCAGCAGCTGCGCAAGGGCCGTTCACGGCTTCTGGAGCGCGGGCACACGGTCGTGCTGGGCTGGTCGGAGCAGATCTTCACGGTGGTCGAGGAACTCGTCGAGGCCAACCAGAGCGAGCGCCGCTCGTGCGTGGCCGTCCTGGCGGACCGCGACAAGGTCGACATGGAGGAGCAGATCCGGATGCGCGTCCCCGACACGGGCCGCACCAAGGTGATCTGCCGGTCCGGCAATCCGCTCAAGCAGGACGACCTGGAGCTGGTCAGTCCGGACACCGCCAAGTCCGTCATGGTCCTGCCTGCTTTCGGGCCGGACAGCGACACGACGGTCATCAAGATACTGCTGGTGCTCAACAACAGGCCCTGGGCCAAGGCCCGTCCGCCCGTGGTGGCCGCGGTGCAGGACTCGGGGAACCTGGCGGCCGCCCGGCTCGCCGCGGGTCCGAGCGGCCTGGTCATCGACGCCGACGACCTCGCCGTGCGCCTGGTGGTGCAGTCGCACCGGCAGACGGGGCTGTCGACGGTGTGGAACGAGCTGCTGAGCTTCTACGGCAACGAGTTCTACATCCACCGCGCTCCCACGCTCACCGGCACGACCTACGGCGACGCACTGAACCGCTACCAACTGGGCGTCCCCGTGGGCCTGCACCGCGGCGACGGCCGGATACTGGTCAACCCGCCGATGGACACGGTCATCGCCGCGGACGACAGGGTCGTCGTGGTGGCCGAGGACGACGCGCTCATCAAGCTCGCCCACTCCGCTCCCCCGGTCGTCGAGCCGGCCGTCGTCGAGCCCTCCAGGCGGCCGCCGAAGCCCGGCCGGACGCTGCTGATCGGCTGGAACGCCCGCGCCGCGAAGGTCATCGAAATGCTGGACCGCTTCGCCCTGCCCGGTTCCGTCCTCGACGTCGCCTCGCCCGCCCGCCCCGCCGGGCTCGGGGACATCGCGACCGTGAACCTCACCGTCGGACACAAGCCCTGCCAACCCACCGGCCGGCAGCCGCTGGAGGACCTGGGCCCCGGCGGCTACCAGCACATCATCGTGCTCTCGGACGATGCCACCGACCCCGAACACGCCGACAACCGCACCCTGGTGACGCTGCTCCACCTGCGGGACATCGAAGTCGGCCTGGGCGACCCGTACTCGATCGTCTCGGAGATGAACCACGACAACAACCGCGAGGTGGCCCAGGTCACCAAGGCCGACGACTTCATCGTCAGCACCAAGCTGGTCAGCCTGCTGCTGACCCAGCTCTCCGAGGACGTCGACGTGTACGCCCTCATCAGTGCGCTCTTCGACCCCGAGGGGGCGGAGATCTACCTCAAGCCGGCCGGCGACTATCTCCGGCCGGGTGCCCCGGCCACCTTCGCCACCGCCGTCGAGGCGGCCCGGCGGCGCGGGGAGACCGCCATCGGCTACCGGCTCGGCCGCGACCGCGACGTACCGCCCTCCTACGGCATCCGCCTCAACCCGCCGAAGGCCGCGCCGCTCACCCTGCACGAGCACGACCAGCTGGTCGTCCTCGCCGGTCAGGAGTAGCCGGACCCGGGGGCCGGTGGCACGCTGAACGTATGGGCCGGCCCAACGAGGAGGTCGAGGCGCTGCTGCAGGAGTACGCGGATCTCGTCGCGATCTCCGGCGGCGACGCCTTCAAGGCGCGCGCCTACGAGAAGGCCGCCCGGTCCATCGGTGGCCACCCGACGGACGTCTCCACGCTCGACGTCAAGGGCCTGCAGGAGATCCCCAACGTCGGCAAGTCGATCGCCGAGAAGGTCGTGGAGTACCTGAGCACGGGCCGGGTCACGGCCCTGGAGGAGACCCGGGCGTCGATTCCGGCCGGGGTCCGGGCGCTGCTCACCATCCCGACGCTCGGGCCCAGGAAGGCGATGACCCTCTACGAGGAGCTCCAGGTCTCCTCCGTGGAGCAGCTGCTCGACGCCGTCCACGAGCAACGGCTGCGCGATCTGAAGGGGTTCGGGGAGAAGACCGAGGCGAACATCCTGCACGGCATCGCGCTGATGCAGAAGGCCGGCAAGCGGATCCTGATCAGCGCCGCCATGGACGTCGCGGACCAGGTGGTCGCGGACCTGTCGCAGGTGGAGGGGTGCGAGGGGTGCGCGTACGCGGGGTCGCTGCGGCGGATGCAGGAGACCATCGGGGACATCGACGTGCTGGTGGCCGCCGATGCGTCCGGCCCCTTCATGGAGGCGTTCAGCAGTCTCCCGTACGCCGCGGAGGTCGTCGCGAGCGGCCGGAAGAAGACGTCCATCCGCACCACCAAGGGCCTCCAGGTCGACCTGCGGGTGCTGCCGCCGGACGCCTGGGGCGGCGGTCTGCTGTATTTCACGGGCTCGAAGGCCCACAACATCCGCATCCGGGAGATGGCTATCCGGCAGGGCTACAAGCTCTCCGAGTACGGGCTCTTCCATGCCAAGAGCGGCCGGAAGGCGGTGTCCGCGACCGAGGAGGAGATCTACGCGAAGCTGGGTCTCCCGTGGATTCCGCCGACGCTGAGGGAGGACCGCGGCGAGATCGCCGCAGCCCTGAAGGGCGAGCTGCCCGAGGTGATCCAGGAGGAGGACGTCCGGGGGGACCTCCACACGCACACCGACCTCACCGACGGGCTCGCGCCCCTGGAGGACATGATCACGGCGGCCGCCGCCCGCGGGTACGCGTACTACGCCGTCACCGACCACGCGCCGAACCTGTACATGCAACGCATGACGGACCAGAAGATCCTGGCCCAGCGGGAACAGGTGCGGGCACTGGACGGCAAGCACCGGAAGATGCGGCTGCTGCACGGCACGGAACTCAACATCGGGCCGGAGGGCGACCTGGACTGGCCGGACGACTTCCTGGCCGGCTTCGACCTGTGCGTGGCCTCCGTCCACTCCCACTTCAACCAGACCCGGGACGAACTGACCCGTCGGCTGATCCGTGCCTGCGAGAACCCCCACGTGGCGATCATCGGCCACCCCACGGCCCGGCAGATCGGCAAACGCCCCGGCATCGACGCCGACTTCGACGAGGTCTTCGCGGCCTGCGCCCGCACCGGCACGGCACTGGAGATCAACTCCCATCCCCAGCGGCTGGACCTGTGCGACGAGGACATCCTGCGCGCCAAGCGGTACGGCGTGAAGTTCGCCGTGAGCACGGATGCCCATTCGGTGACGCATCTGCCCTATATGCGCTATGGGGTGGGCACGGCGCAGCGGGGCTGGCTGACGAAGGACGATGTGATCAACACCTGGCCCCTGCAGCGGCTCCGGCGCTTCCTGGCCGGGCCGCGTACATGATCATTGACCAGGAATTCACCCTTCAGGCCCTGTTCACAGGCCAGTTCATGAGCTGTCATGAACGCAACACCCCGGAAACCTCCGGGTCTTCATCGTGCGGAGCCCCCCCATGAACTCCCTGCGCCGTTTCTCGGCCTCGGCAGCATGCCTGCTTCTCCCGGCCGCCGGCCTGATCCTCACCAGTGGCACGGCCCACGCCGCCGGTGCCTCCACGTGCAGCCAGTCGCGACTGCCGCTGCCCGACCCGTCCTGCCAGCCGGGTGCCTTCAACCCGGACGTCACCCAGGACACGATCAACTCGACGATCTGCGTCTCGGGCTGGACGAAGACCGTCCGCCCGCCGGCCTCGTACACCAACGCGCTCAAGGCGCGGCAGATCACGGAGTACGGGTACAACGACACCGACCTCTCCGACTACGAAGAGGACCACTTCGTCCCGCTGGAGCTGGGCGGTGCGCCCAGGGACCCCAAGAACCTGTGGCCCGAGCCCCGTTACGGCGACGTGCAGGCCGGTGACAAGGACCAGGTGGAGAACAAGCTCAAGAAGGCCGTCTGCGACGGCAGCGTCACCCTCGACGCCGCCCGCAACGCCATCGTCACCGACTGGACGACGGCCCTGGCGAACCTCGGTCTGGAGTGACGGAAGAGTGACGGAAAGGGCCCTCCGGGACGGGGAGTTGCGTCCTGGAGGGCCCTGGCCCTTTCACTCGACCGCCCTACCCGAGGGCGATGCCCTGCTGCAGTGCCCGGCCCGCCCGGATCTCCTCGGCGGACAGCGTGACCGTCCCGTCGGGGTCCGGTCCCGGTTCCAGCTGGGTGCGTCCCGCCGCGTCGCTCAGCTTCAGCAGCAGGGCGACCAGCAGCCAGTTGGCGAGCATCGACGAACCGCCCTGCGCGAGGAACGGCAGGGCCTTGCCCGTGAGCGGGATGAGGCCGCTGGCGCCTCCGGCCACCACGAAGACCTGCAGCACGAGCGCGGCCGACAGGCCCGCCGCCAGCAGCTTGCCGAAGGGGTCGGTGAGCACCAGGGCGGTGCGCAGCCCGCGTTCGGCGAGCAGGGCGTACACCAGCAGGAGCGCCAGCACGCCTGCCGCGCCCAGCTCCTCGCCGACGGTGGTGAGGATGAAGTCGCTGCGGCCCGCGAAACCGATCAGCCACGGGTAGCCCTGGCCGAGGCCGGAACCGAGGACGCCGCCGCTGCCGAAGCTGAACATCGCCTGGGCGCCCTGCTCGGAGATCAGGCCGGGCGGCGGATGGGGCAGGTAGATGTCCATCGGGTGCAGCCAGGCGACCACCCGGCCGTGCACATGCGGTTCCATCGAGCCGACGACCCCGGCGCCGACGGTCGCCAGCAGCAGGCCGATGACCACCCAACTGGTGCGTTCGGTGGCCACGTAGAGCATCACCACGAAGATCCCGAAGAAGATCAGCGAGGTGCCCAGGTCGCGCTCGAAGATCAGCACCAGCAGGCTGGCGGCCCAGATGGCCACGACCGGGCCGAGGTTGCGGCCGCGCGGCAGGTACATCCCCAGCACCCGGCGGCTGGCGAGGGCGAGCGCATCGCGCTGGACCGTCAGATAGCCGGCGAAGAAGATCGTGATGACGAGCTTGGTGAACTCGTCCGGCTCGAAGGAGAATCCGCCCAGCCGGATCCAGCGCTTGGCCCCGTAGGTGTCGCCGGGGAAGAACGCCGGGGCCGCCAGCAGCACCAGTGCGCCCGCCATGAGCACATAGGTGTAGCGCTGCAGGATGCGGTGGTGCTTGAGCCCGACCGTCACGGCGATGAAGGCCGCGACGCCGATGCACAGCCACATCACCTGGCCGCCGGCGACGGGTACGGACTTGTACTTGGCGGCGTACGAGATGTCCAGCCGGTGCAGCAGCACCAGGCCGAGCCCGCTGAGGAACACCGCCAGGGGCAGGATGAGGGGGTCCGCGTAGGGGGCGAAGCGCCGCACGGCGAGGTGGGCCAGCACGGCGACCGCGCCGAGCCCGCACACCTGCAGGGCGAACGCGCCGGGCAGTCCCCCGTGCAGGGCGCATTCCGCGTCGGCGTCCGCGAACGCGGCGGTCAGCACGGCGAAGAGCACCAGCACCAGCTCGGTGTTCCGGCGGCGCCGCGCCCCGCCGGCCCCGGCGCCCGTGGGCACCCGTCGTGCTCCGGGCAGGCCCCGGCCCGGCCTGAGGTCAGTCAACACAGGGAATTCCCCCCATTTTCACGGTCGGTCCCGCCTGATTGTCGTCCGATGCGGACGGGGACGGGCTCGGGTCCGGCGAGGAGTCCCCCGCAGGGGCGGTGGACTGTCCGGCGGACGGGCTCGGCGACGGCGACGGCGTCCCGCCGGACCTGGCGTCGGCGCTGCCGTCGGACGGCGTGGGAGAGGGGGACGGGGCCTGGCCGGTGGCCGCCTGCACGATCTCCTTGACCTTATCGGGGTCGACGAGGTTCACGTCCTCCCCCGCGCGCGTGGCGAACCCGGTGATGGGCAGCGTGTGGAAGTCCACCTTGCCGCCGGTGAGGCTGGGGACCTGCTGCATGAAGTCCAGGACGTCCCAGGAGCTGTCGAGCACGACGTCCTTCTTGACGGTGTTGAACAGGCCCTGGAGCTTGCCGAGATCGCTCCAGACGCCCTGCGACTTCAGCTTGTGGGTGACGGACGACAGAAATGCCTGCTGGCGGTGGGTGCGGTCCAGGTCGCCGTTGTCGAGGCCGTGCCGCTGGCGGACGAAGGCCAGTGCCTGCCGGGGGTTGAGCTCCTGCAGGCCGGCGGGGAAGTCGGCGCCGGAGTACTTGTCCTTCACCGGGTGGTTGAGGCAGACCTGGATGGGCTGGAGCACCTTGGCGATGTCGTAGAAGCCCAGCAGGTTGACCTCGGCGAAGTGGTCGATCGGGACGCCGAGGAAGTTCTGCACGGTCGCCAGCGTGGCCTCGCGGCCCGCCTCGCGGCTGCGGTGTTCCAGGTCGGCGCCCTTGACGCCCTCCGCGTCGAGTTTCTCCCGCTCCTTCGTGTAGGCGATGGAGTAGGCCTCCTTGATCTTGAAGTGCCCCTGGGCGGAGCCGTCCCCGTTGAGGGTCTGCACATAGTCGTCCCGCGGGACGGAGAAGGCGGTGGCCCGGCCGCCGTCCGCGGGTATGTGCATCAGGATCAGGGTGTTGGTGTTGTAGTAGCCGATCTCGCTCGATCCTGCGTGCAGTTCGTCCTGGACGAACTCCTTCGGCAGGTCGTTGCCGTCCATGTCCTTGCGGGAGTCCAGGCCGATCAGCAGCAGGTTGACCGAGTTGTCCAGATGCTTGGGCGCACGCTTGCGGACGGCGTCCAGCGCGTCGGACGTCTTCAGCCCGTTGGTCAGCGAATGGTGTGCGAACCAGCCGACGCCGCTGACCGCGAGCACGGCCGAGGAGACGGCGCACACCACGAAGCGGGCGGCCACGACGGACCGGGACGTCTTCCGTTTCGTACTCCGGGCGCCCCGCCCCTGCTCACCCTTGTGCTCGGACATCGCCGCTCCTCCCACGACGGCGGGAGCGGACGGAGCGCACCCCCACAACGATCAGCACGGCAATCTCCGCGGCCGCCATCGCCGGAAACGCGTCCACGGCCCAGCGCACCGCTTCGGCCGGCAGCGCCGCGCCCTTGCCGGTGGACGTGCCCGTGACGAGCGCCACAGCCATCGTCACCGCGGCGGCCACCGGGGGCGGCGCGGGGACCACCCACCACAGCTGGGCCGGGCGGACGGCCGACGCCGCCCAGACGGCGGCCAGCACCAGCCCTGCGGCGAAGCCCCAGCCCACGTGCGGCCCGGCGGCCCGGTCCGCGCAGGCGCCCAGCACCGGCAGCAGGGGGGCGATCAGCAGCGCGCGGCGGACGGGCCGCGCGCCCTTGCAGGCGCGGTGCGCCCCCCGTCCCCGCGGTCCGGCGGGCGGTCCGCCGGACCGCGGCGCCGGGATCGTTCCCGGATCGGCCGAGGTCACCCTGGGATTGGTCACGGTCACACCCCCACGCTCAGGCCGGGATCGCCCGGCGACGACTAAGACGGTCGTCTGCGAGACTTGGTGCGGCACACTTCGATTGCATACTTGCGCAACTTAGCAAACTACTGCGCCGCCGTGTGCCCCGCACCCCTTCTCACCAGCAATGGAGCGGAAAAACACAGTGCCGCCGCACGGGGAACGTGCGGCGGCAGCTCGGTGCGACGGGGTCAGGAGACGTTGACGGCCGTCCAGGCGGCACCGACGGTCTGGTACTCGGTGCTGTCGGTGCCGTACAGGTCTCCCGCGGCCTGCAGGGTCGCCTGGCGGGCGGCCGCGTAGTCCGTGCTGGAGGTGAAGTACGTGGTCAGCGCCTTGTACCAGATGGCCAGCGCCTTGTCCCGGCCGATGCCGGTGACGGTGGAGCCGTCGGCGGTGGGGCTGTTGTAGCTCACCCCGTTGATCGTCTTCGCGCCGCTGCCCTCGGCGAGCAGGTAGAAGAAGTGGTTGGCGATGCCGGACGAGTAGTGCACGTCCACGTTGCCGGCGTCCGCGCTCCAGTAGTCCAGCGAGGAGCCGTCCTTGCTGGGCTGGTCCATGTAGCGCAGCGGGCTGCCGTCGCCGTTGATGTTGATCTGCTCGCCGATGAGGTAGTTGCCGGGGTTGTTGGCGTTGTGGGCGAAGAACTCGACGCCGGTGCCCATGATGTCGCTGGTCGCCTCGTTCAGGCCGCCGGACTCACCGCTGTAGGTCAGGCCCGCCGTGGCCGAGGTCACGCCGTGCGTCATCTCGTGCCCGACCACGTCGAGCGAGGTGAGCGGGTGGGTGTTGCTCTGGCCGTCGCCGTAGGTCATGCAGAAGCAGGAGTCGTCCCAGAACGCGTTCACATAGTTCTGGCCGTAGTGGACGCGGGAGTAGGAGGCGACGCCGTCGTTGCGGATGCCGCTGCGCCCGAAGGTCTGCTTGTAGAAGTCCCAGGTCTCCTGCGCACCGTAGTGCGCGTCCACGGCGGCGCTCTGGCTGTTGCTCGCGCTGCCGTTGCCCCAGACGTCGGAGGAGTTGGTGAACAGCGTGCCGCTGCCGGAGGTGCCGCCGCGCAGGTTCGTGGTCTTGTGGCCGCCGCGGGTGGTGTCGTACAGCTGGAAGGAGCTGCCGCTCTGCGTCGTGGTGATGTTCACCTTGCCGCTGTAGACACCGGTGCCGGTGCCGGTCTCGATGCCGTCGAAGGAGTACAGCTTCTTCCCGGTGGTGGCGTCGGTGATCACGTGCAACTGGCTGGGGGTGCCGTCCTTCTGGACGCCCGTGACCACGGACTCCCAGGCCAGGACCGGCGTGCCGGAGGCGGCCCAGACGACCTTGCGCACATTGTTCTTCACCGGGGCGGCGAGCTTCTCGTCCGAGGCGTGCGCCATCGCCTTGTTCTCCGCGACGGAGGCGGAGACCTTCGGGGTGGTGCTGGGGACGGCGATCTTGTGCGAGGTCGCCTTGGTGACGCTGTGCTTCGTGCCCTTGGCGTGCACGACGAGGTCGCCGCCGAGGACGGGCAGCCCGGCGTACGTGCGCTCGTAGCGGGTGTGCACGGTGCCGTCGGTGTCCTTGACGACGTCCTTGACCACCAGGCGCTCCTGCGACCCCAGTCCCAGCGAGCGGGCGGTGGTTGCCGCACCGTCCTTGGCCGCCGATATCAGCGCGGCGTGCTGGGCGGGGGACGGCTGGGCGGTCGCAGCGTGCCGCGCGATGCTCGGATCGGCGTCGGCGATCCCGGCCTGGGCGCCCAGCGCCACCATGGCAGCCGTGGCGACGAAGGCGGCGCTCATGCGCGTACGGCGGGACGTGCTTGCGACGTGGGGGGTGGATCTCACACGAACTCCTCTGACCCGGCCGCCTGTTGACGGCCTGCTCTGACCCGGCGACGGGATGCCGGCGGGGTGGTGCCTGTCCTGCGTTCGGTGGGGTACTCGCGCACGTTCGCCACCGGGCGGCCCCAAGGGGCGTCCGGGGTCTGCGGTGCGAGTGGGGTGAGCTTGCCATCGAACAGGTGTTGTTGACAGGTCCACGAGGAAAAACTTGGTCGTGAGTTGACCGATCAGAGCGAGAAAGTGTCCGTTATCCGGAATGAGGAAGCGGAGTCCACCATTTCCCGTCGACTCTCATGACCGGCCCGTCACCGACCGTGTGCGCGGGGGCCGCGGGCCGCGGGGACGAGGGAGCCCGCCGCCTTGAGCGTGTGGACGACGGGGGCGGTCTCCAGGGTGCGGATCTCCTCGAGCGCGCCGAGGCGCCGGGTGAGGTAGCGGTGCAGGTCGGCCGGGTCCGAACACAGGGCGTGGGCCAGGAGGTTGGTGGGGCCGGTGGTGGCGGCGACGACGGCGAGTTCGGGGTGCGAGGCGAGGACGCCGGCGACGGCATCGAGGTGGGCGGGCGGGACGGACATCCACAGCAGGGCCTGGGTGCCGGCCCCGAGGGCGCGCGGCTCGATCTCCACGTCGAGGAACAGCGCGCCGTGGGCGCGCAGTTCGGCCAGCCGGCGCGCCACCGTGGCCTGGGACCGGCCGGTGGCGGCGGCGAGTTCGGCGTGTCCGGCCCGGCCGTCGTGGCGCAGGGCACCGATCAGGTCACGGTCGGCCTGCGTCAGCGGCGACCCGTCGCCGCCCTGGGCTGCGCGCTCCGGTGCGAGGCGCGCCTGCTGCTCGCCGGTGAGGGCTTGCAGGCGCCCTCGCCATGCGGTGGGGCCGCCGAGGTAGGTGTGGAGCATGCAGTGGGCCGAGACCGCGGTGATGCCCGCCTTGCGGGGTATGTCGCGCAGCAGCAGCGCGCGGGAGAACTCCGTGTCGTGCGGGGCATGGACGACGGCGAAGACCTCCGTGCCGCCCGACGTCAGCTTGACCCACGAGGTGTCGGGCCGCCGGGCCAGCGCATGGGCCAGGTGCTCGGTGGCCGCCGGAGCCGTGGTGAGCCGGAGAGTCCACTGGGCCTGCCCGGCCCGGTGCGGATCGGGCAGCCCGACCACGCGCAGCCCCGCCTCGGTGCGCAGCCTCCGGTAGCGGCGCGCCACGGTCTGCGTGGAGACGCCGAGCACCTCCGCGATGCGGCTGAAGGGCGCCCGGCCGTCGATGTGCAGGGCGTGGACCAGAGCGCGGTCCAGGTCGTCGAGCATGAGCACTTTTCCTCGTCACATCGTCATGGGTGGAAGAAATCATCCAGGATCCCGGTCCGGCTGGAAACCGAAATACCGGCCGCGCAGGCTGGGTTTCGCGCGCCGCAGGGCGCACGGACGACCGGGAAGGGCACGTGAGCAATGCAGGTGAAGGACCATGCAGCACCCACGGTGGCGGTCTGGCGGTGGCGATGGGCCGCGCTGGCCGCGCTGTTGACCGCCGAGGCGATGAATCTGCTGGACGCCACGGTCGTCCAGGTCGCGGCGCCCGTGATCCGCGCCGACCTCGGCGGGGCCGACTCCGTCGTCCAGTGGGTCAGTGCCGCCTACACCCTGCCGTTCGCCGCGCTGCTGATCACGGGCGGCCGGCTCGGTGACGCGCTCGGCCGCAGGCGGGTGTTCGTGGCGGGGACGGCCGTCTTCGCCCTCGCATCGGTGGCCTGCGCCCTCGCGCCGTCGACAGGGGTGCTGCTCGCCGCACGGGCCGTCCAGGGCACGGCGGCCGCGCTGGTGATCCCGCAGACCTTCGGGCTGATCAAGGCGATGTTCGCGGGGCCCGAACTGGCCCGTGCGCTGGGCTCGATCGGGCCGGTCATGGGCCTGGCCGCGGTGTGCGGCCCCGTCCTCGGCTCCGTGCTCACGCACGCCGACCTGTGCGGCTCCTCGTGGCGGGCGGCGTTCCTCGTCAACGTGCCATTGGCCGCGGCCGTGCTGGCCGCGGCGCCGCTGCTGCGCGAGGACCGGGCGGCGCAGCGGCCGCGTCCGGACCTGCCGGGCACGGGACTTGCGGTCCTGGGCACGGCGCTCGTCGTGCATCCGCTCATCGCCTGCGGTGCGGCCGGCCTGCCGGCCCGGGGTGCGGCCGAGCTGTTCTCCGGCGCGCTGGTGCTCGTGGTGTTCGCACTGCAGCAGCGGCGCGGTGCCCGGAGGGGCCGCAGTCCGCTGGTCGAGCCGTCGTTGTTCCGCGGCCGGGGCTTTCCCGCCGCGCTGGTGCTCTCGGCGCTGTTCTTCGCCGTGGTCAACGGCCTGACGTCGGTCGTGGTCCTGCAGCTGCAACTGGGCCTGGGCAGCGGCGTGCTGGCCGCCGGGCTGAGCCTGCTGCCGTGGTCCTGCGCGCTGGCCGCCGCCTCCTGGGCGGCGGGGGCGCACCTGGTGCCGCGGCACGGCGCCCGGGTGATGTTCGCCGGTCTCGCGGTGCTGCTGGCCGGGCTGTTGGGCGCGCTCGCCGCCTATCACGCCGCCCGGCCGGGCGGTTACCCGTGGCCGCTGCTCGTCGCGCTGGCCGTGGGCGGGGCAGGGAACGGGCTCTTCACCGTCCCGTTCTTCACGGCCGCCCTGTCGCGGGTCCGCCCGCACGAGACGGGCTCGGCGGCCGGACTGCTCAACGCCGTCCAGCAGTTCGGCGGCACCCTCGGCATCGCCCTTCTCGGCTCGGTCTTCTTCCGCGCGCTGTCCACCGGCGCACCGGGGGCCGCTTCGCTCGTGGGGGCCCGGCACGCCTTCCTGCTCGCGGCCGGGCTCCTCGTCGCGGCGACCGTCGCAGCGGCCGTCCTCTACGCGGACGGGCGTTCCCGGCCCGTCCCATCAGGAGCGGAGGCCGATACCGTCATGTGACGCACGGCAGCAAGAGTGCCTCGCGCGACAGGTGGTGCAGCGTTCCGGACACTCGGCCTCCGATTGCATCAAGGAGGCGCATCGTTTCTCCACAAGCAAACACATGTTCATCAGAAGTTTCCCTATCGTCTGTGCTCGTTCCGTCACTCAGCGAACGCACAAGAGGGGGCTCACTTCCATGGACGCTCTGCGGCACCTCGCCGCCCACCTGGGACTCGATCTCGCGGCCGTCTGCCTGCTGACCTTCGGCATCTACTATCCGCGCCACCGCCGCCGCGACCTCGTCCCGGCCTATCTCGCCCTGAACATCGGCCTGTTCACCGTCGTCTCCGCGTTCGCCGCCGTCGGCGGCCGCGGCGGCACGGCGCTGGGCCTCGGCCTGTTCGGCGTGCTCTCGATCGTCCGGCTCCGCTCCGACGCCGTACAGCACGAGGAGGTCGCGTACTACTTCACCACGCTCGTACTCGGCCTCCTCTGCGGGCTGCCGCACCTGGAGTTCGGCCTGACCGCCGGACTCACCGCCGTCCTGCTGCTGGTGGTCTACACAGCCGACCACCCCCGCCTCCTGGCCCGCTCCCGCCGCAGCCTGGTCACCCTGGACACCGTCCACGACGACCCCGCCGCGCTGCGCGCCGACCTCGCCCGGCGGCTGGGCGAGCCGCTGCACTGGACGGTCATGGAAGTCGACTTCGTCCGCGACCTGACCGTCGTCGACGTCCGCTACCGCGAACCCCTCCCGCAGCAGGACACCCCCGGCACCCGCAGCACCGCCGAGCCCGCGCGCCGTTCGACGCCCGCCTGGGAGACCGTGTGACCACCGTCGCGCAGACCCGTCCCGAACCGGCCGCCGTCCACGGCATCCGGACCGCCGCACACGCCGCCGACCCCATCACCCTCGCCGAACTCAACGAACGGGCCGAACTCCTGGCCCGCTTCGACAACAGCTACCTCGTCCCCACGGAGATCTTCCTGCGGCTGGCCCAGCGGCTGACGGACCCCCGGCGCCCCGGCGGCCCCTTCCGCGCCCTGACGATCGACGGCCGACGCGCCTTCCGCTACCACTCCGTCTACTACGACACCCCCGGACTCCGCTCCTTCCACGACCACCGACAGGGCCGCCGCCTGCGGTTCAAGATCCGCGAGCGGGTGTACGAGGACTCCGGGGAGCGGCAGTTCGAGATCAAGCTCAAGGGACGCCGCGGCGACACCGTCAAACACCGCCGCCCCCTCACCGGCACCTCCACCCCGCTCGACGCCGGCCACCGCTCCTTCCTCGCCGACACCCTGCACCACGCCTACGGCATCGACTCCCCCACGGCACTGGCCCCTTCGCTCAGCACCGACTACCTGCGCGCGACCCTGGTGGCCGACGGCGAACGCATCACCTGCGACGCCGGGCTCGTCTGCCACGACCTGCGCGCACAGCGGACCGTGCGCTGCGACGCGGGCCTGGTCCTCGTCGAGACGAAGACCGCCGGCCACCTCACCGAGGCCGACCTGCTGTTGCACTCCTACGGCGTGCGGCCGGCGGTCTTCACCAAATACTGCGGAGCCCTGGCGGCCCTGCGCCCCGCCCTGCCCGCCAACCGCTGGCGGCGCGCGGCACGCAGAGCCTTCGGCGACGGCGCCGGCTGAGCCCGCGGCGCCGTCACCAGGTGACCGGCAGCTCCAGGGGATAGCGCCAGATCGAGTTCGTGTTCCACCGCACCTCCGAGGCCGGCACGGCCAGCTTCAGCCCGGGGAAACGCTTGATCAGCGTGCTGAACGCCACCTGGAGCTCCATGGCGGCGAGCGGGGCGCCGAGGCAGTGGTGCGAGCCCCAGCCGAAGGTCATGTGCGCCGGCTTCGGCCGGTCGAGGTCCAGCTCATGGGGCCGGTCGAACTTCTCGGCGTCACGGTTGGCCGTCAGGTAGGAGACGTGCACGATGTCGCCCGCCTTGATCTTCACCCCGCTCAGCTCCACGTCCTCCGTGGCCACCCGCGGAATCCCGACGCCCTTGCGGAACGGGATGAAGCGCAGCAGTTCCTCGATCGCCTGCGGCAGCGTGTCCGGATGCTCGCGCAGCCGCGCGAAGAGCTCGGGGCGGCTGAGCAGGGTGTAGGAGATGTTGCCCAGCTCGTAGGAGGTGGTGTCCTGGCCCGTGATGAGCAGGACCATGGCCATGACGGTCAGTTCCTGGTCGTCGAGGAGATCGTCCCCGTCCCGCGCCTGGGCCAGGGTGCTGATCAGGTCGTCGCCTGGATTGGCCCGCCGCTCGGCCGTCAACTCGGCGAAGTAGGCGCGCAGTTCGGCCTTGGAACGCTTGGCGTCCTCGCGACCGCTGGCCCCGATGCGCATCATCGTCCAGGCGTGGGAGCGCAGTTGCGTCCGCTCCGCCTCGGGGATGTCCAGGACCTCGCAGATCGTCGTCATGGGCAGCGGCGACGTCATGTGCTGGACGAGATCGGCCGGGGAGCCGCTCGCCTCCAGGCCGTCGAGCAGGTCGTCGACGACGTGCTGGGTGCGCTCCCGCATGCGGTCCACGTGCTGCGGCGCGAAGCCCTTGGCGATCAGGCTGCGCAGGCGGCTGCTGGCCGGCGGGTCCATCACATTGATCGCCTCGGGCTGGATGATCGGCTCGGGCGTCATGCGCGGATAGTCCAGGCCGACGACGGCGCTGCGGCTGAAGCGGCGGTCCGTGGTGACCGTGCGCACGTCCTCGTAGCCGGTGACGAGCCAGGCCTCGCCCTCGCCGTAGGGCATGCGGATGCGGGAGACGGGTTCCTCCGTCATCAGCTGCTTGAGCTGCGGGTCGAATTCGAGGCCGTCGGCGAAGTCGAAGGGACAGGTCCTAACGGTGGCGCCGGGTTCCATTGCAGGTACTCCAGTTCCAGTGCATCCGGGCGAGGGGGCGAGGACATTCCGGCAGACCAAGGCCGGATGTCGCATGAATACCCAGCGCCCCGCCCCGGGACGTACCCAGGCGCCCGAATTAGCCCAAACAGGTGTCCGCCGCGCTCACCAAGCCCCTTGCCCGCTAGCCCGGATGGCCCCCTTCGACCCCGGGGCCGCGATCCGGCCGTGCTTCGATCTGGTCTTGGAGGTGCATGCGTTGGCTTCCTCCCCCTCGTGGCCGAGGGGGATTCCTACGGCTCGCGCCGTGGGGCTTCCTGCTTCGCCGCCGACTGCCCCGTCCGGGAGGTCTCCCGTTGAGGTCTTACACCGGCTCCACAGGCCGACACCGCCAGCCCGGCGGCCTTGAGGTTGCGTGCCGCGTTCACGTCCCGGTCATGGGTCATTGCGCAGCTGCCACACGTCCACGTGCGGATGTTCAGCGGCATCCGTCCGTTCAGGGTGCCGCAGGCGGAGCACAGTCTGGAGGAGGGGAACCAGCGGTCGATCGCGATCACCTCGCGGCCGTACCACTGGGCCTTGTACTCCAGCATGCTCCGGAACTCCCGCCAGGCCGCATCCGATATCGCCCTGGCCAGCGTGTTGTTCTTCAGCATGTTGCGGACGGACAGGTCCTCGATCACGAGCGTTTGGTTCTCACGCACGAGCCGAGTGGTGACCTTGTGCAGGACATCCCGCCTGCGGTCGGCGATCCGGGCATGGATACGGGCCACCCTGCGCCTGGCCTTGGCCCGGTTGGCGCCGTTGCCCCTGGCCTTGCGGGCAAGCGCCCGCTGGGCCCTGGCGAGCCGGGCCCGGTCACGCCGTTCGTGCCGGGGGTTGGCGATCTTCTCCCCGGTGGACAAAGTGAGCAGGTGCTCCAGCCCGGCATCGATGCCGACCACCGTGCCCGTTTCCGGGAGCGGCCTCACCGCCGGGTCCTCGCACAGCAGGGAGACGAACCAGCGCCCAGCCGTATCCTGCGAGACCGTCACCGTCGAAGGCTTCACTCCCCCGGGCAGAGGACGGGACCACATGATCGCCAACGGCTCGGCCATCTTCGCCAGGGTGAGCCGGCCGTCCCGGAACCGGAACGCACTCGTGGTGTACTCGGCGGACCTGCGCGATTTCTTCCGCGACTTGAAACGCGGGTACCCGGCCCGTCTGGCGAAAAAGCCGGTGAACGCCGCCTGGAGATGCCGCAGCGCCTGCTGGAGCGGGACGGAGGAAACCTCGTTGAGGTAGGCCAGCTCCTCCGTCTTCTTCCACGCGGTCAGCATCGTCGACGTGGCGTTGTAGTTCACCCGCTCGGCGCGCAGCACCCACGCCTCGGTCCGGGCAGCGAGCGCCATGTTGTAGACCTTGCGCACACACCCGAACGTACGGAGCAGCTCCGCCGCCTGCGTATCGGTCGGGTAGAAGCGGTACTTGAACGCCCGCTTCACATGATCGACCACAACTCACAACCTAGCAGGGCAACTTGTAACTCCGTGCGGGTTTGCTGGAAGTGGACGCCGTTCCACCCCGACAGCGAAACGGCCTTCCCTGTCCCGCTTCGCAGGAGTCCGATCCCTCCCCGGCCTGTACGCCGGGGCTCCCTCGGAGGACTTTGATGACCGCAGAGCGCGAGCAGAAGACCGGCCCCCGACCGTCCATAGCCAGGAGAAACATCCTGGCCGCCGCCGCGGCGGCACCCGTCCTGGCGGGGGCGGGGGCGCATACCGCCCACGCCGTGCCGCCCCCTCACCGGCGTCGGGCAGGTGTGCCGCTGATCGAACCGGTCAGCACCACCGAGGCGGACTGGAAGGGCGTCGCCAGGGCACTGGGCCGCGGCGGCAGCCTGATGCGCAAGACGGTCTTCCGGACCGGCTTCGCCCGCACCGACCTGCATGTCGTCTCCCGCGACGTCGAGGTCACCGCCGGACTCGCCCTCGGCTCGCACGCGGCCTTCATCCGTTATTCCGACGGCAGCACGCTGATGATGGGCGACATCGTCTCCACCGAGGACGAACTCCAGCGCATGCTCGACACCATGCACGCGCACGGGATCCGGCAGACGGCCATCCACAAGCACCTGCTCGCCCACAGTCCGGACATGTGGTGGACGCACGTCCACGGGCACAGCAAGGACGCGACGGCCCTCGCCGCCGGCCTGCGCGAGGCGCTGGACTGCACCGGCACCCCGCCCGGGGTGCCCCCGTCGAAGACACCGCCGCCCGTCGACCTGGACACCGCGGGGATCGACCGGGCGCTCCGCGCCAAGGGCTCCAACGACCAGGGCATCTACAAATGCGTCTTCGCCCGCCGCGAGCGGATCAGCGACGGCGGCCTGCTGCTGCCCGCGGGTTCCGGAGCGACCTCGGCGTTCAACTTCCAGCCCCTCTCCCACGGACGGGCCGCGCTCAACGGCGACTTCGCAATGATCGCCGAGGAGGTCCACGATGTCCTCAAGGCACTGCGCAAGGGCGGCATCGAGATCGTCGAGCTCCACAACCACGGGCTGACGGACGAACCCCGGCTGTTCTTCACCCACTTGTGGGCCGTGGACGACGCCGTGAAGATCGCCAAGGCGCTGCGCACCGCGCTGGACTGCACCAACGTCACCCCGACGAGCATCAAGGCGCCGAACTGACGGACGTGCGGCGGGTGTTCAGTTCGCGGCATCGGGCTTGTGCCCGAGCTTCCCCTTCAACAGCAGTGACGCCACGCGCCCGTCATCGATCATGAACGGACGGGCGCGCGGCGCGTCCACGCTCTCCGCGCGGGACGAGCCGGGGAGGAGACCGAGGAGTGCGGCGGCACCGAGGGTCATGACAGCAGTGGGGTGCATGAACTACCTCTTATCCGGTGATCGGTCTGGACACTTCACCTTTGCCTCTGCCCTCGCCCGTCCGCCCGCATGCGCTGTGTCCCTCGTACGGGGCGGTAGGGGAACGGAGTGCCGGTCAGCGGCTCCAGTCCACGATCAGTCTCTTCCCCTCGACGGTGACGACCGTGCCGAACTCGGCACAGGCGCGGGTGAACCGGTCCCTGATCCATTCCCATTCGCCGCCGCTCGCAGGCACCGTGCGGCAGTAGTCCAGGTACAGCGGCAGCGCCTCCAGGCGCACCGGCCGGTGGGAGGCCGGGTCCGGGCCGTCCAGGGTGACGAGGAACAGCAGGCCGAGGTCGTTGCGCAGCCGGGAGTCGACGGCGTAGTCGTCGACGAAGTCGCCCATGTCGTAGATCACGCGGTCGGCGACGCCGTGGAAGACGTGTGCGGAGTGCCCGGCGATCAGTGTCGCCCCGGCCTGCTGCAGCACCGGTACCGCGTCCCGTACGCGGGGCGGCGGTTTGGAGGTCATGTTGGGGCCCCAGTGCGGGGTGACCAGTACGACGTCCGCCTCCGTGGACGCCTGCCGCACGAGGTCGGTGAGCCAGCCGGGGACACCGCGGCGGAGGTCCGCGAAGGAGACGCCCGCACGGTCGTCCTGGGCGGCGTAGTCGTCCGGGTGGTCGGTGACGCCGACCACGGCCAGCCGGACGCCGCCCGTCTCCAGTACGGCGTACGCGCGGGCGGCCGCCAGGTCCGGGCCGGCGCCCACCGTGCGGACGCCGGCCCGGGTGAGCAACTGCGTGGTGTCCGCCAGGGCGTCGTAGCCGAAGTCCAGCGCGTGGTTGTTGGCGAGCGTCACGCAGTCGACGCCGAGCTGCGCGAGGACGTCCGCGGCGTCCGGCGGGGCGCGGAAGAAGAAGGGCTTGCCGGGAGCCGGCCAGGGCTCGCCGCGGCCGGAGATGCAGCACTCCAGGTTCAGGACGCACAGGTCGGCCTCGGCGAGCACGGCTCTGACCTCGTCGGACAGGATGGCCTCCGGGCGCGGCGAGAGGTCGAGCTGCTCCGCCACGCTGCGGCCCAGCATGGTGTCGCCGGCCAATGCCACTGTGATCGCCACCGGTGGGCCGCCTTCCGTCCGTTCTGCTCGTTGCCTATCACGGCCCCGGGCGGGTCACCAGCGGGAACGGTCCGAACGTATGTCGTGCGGCTGCTCAGTCCAGTGCTCGGACGACGCGGGCCGGGTTGCCGACGGCCAGGACGCCGGGCGGCAGGTTCTTGGTGACGACGGCACCGGCGCCCACCACGGTGTCCGCGCCGATGGTGACGCCGGGGCAGACGACGACACCGCCGCCGAGCCAGACGTTGTGCCCGACGGTCACCGGCTCGGCCTTCTCCCAGCCGGCCCGGCGGCGTGCGGCGTCGAGTGCGTGCGTGGGGGTCAGCAGCTGGACGTTCGGGCCGATCTGCACGTCCTCGCCGACGGTGATCGGTGCCGCGTCGAGGAAGACCGCGCCGAAGTTGACGAATGTGCGGGCCCCGATGCTGATGTGGTAGCCGAAGTCGCAGTGGAAGGGCGGGCGGATCCGTACCGTTGCGTCGACGGATCCGAGCAGTTGTTCAAGGATTTTCGTGCGTTCGGCCGGCCCGGCCGTGGCGGCCGCGTCGTAGGCCGCGCAGAGTGCGATGCGCCGTTCGGTGTCGGCGCGCAGTTCGGGGTCGTCGGGGAGGTACCAGTCACCGGCCAGCATGCGCTGCTTGTTGTCGCCCATGAGCTTCCTCTCGTCCCAGAGGCGTTCACGGTACCGGCCACCCGAAAGGGTCATCCGTCCGGTGCCGCGCAACCCCTGTGAGCGGCTGAAGCGTCTGAGTGCTCAGCAGCAGGAAGTTCCCGGTGCGGGAACGTGGGAGGACGGACGAGCGGTGCTGCGGATCCACTTCACCGGTGAGGATTTGGCCAGGACCCGTATCGCGAGCGGGCCGGACGTGCTGTGGGAGGCGTTGCTCAGCATCCACATGGTCCAGGACCGCAGTACGGGGCAAGTGAGTCCGGCCTCGGCGGACTTCGTGCGGTGGCGCCGGGCCGTGCGCCCCAGGATCACCGCACAGTTGCAGGAACAAGCCCCTCTTCTGGGGGAATTGGCCCCGCCCGTCGGCTATTCCGCTGACTTCCTCACGCCCACCGCGGGGTCGGGCGACATGGAGGCGGCCGTCGATGCCGTCCTGTCCACGCCGCGCCTGCATCTGCAGCGGGACATCGGCCGTCTGGCCGCCGTGCGGCGGCCGCTGTCCGGCCGTCTCGCGCTGCTGTCCGAGGGCGATCCGCGGACGCTGGGGTTCCTGGGCCACGCGCTGCACTCCTATCACCGCATCGCGCTCGCCCCCTACTGGCACCACGTCCAGGAGCAGATCGCCGCCGACCGGGCCGTACGCGTCGCGGCGCTGGCGGAAGGCGGTACGGAGCGGCTGCTGGCCGGACTGCATCCGGGGGCGCGGTGGGAGCCGCCCGTGCTGGTGCTGGCGTACCCGCGGTCGCAGGACCTGTACCTGGAGGGGCGGGGGCTGATCCTCGTCCCGTCCTTCTTCTGCTGGGGCATGCCGATCACGCTGCGCGAGCCCGGCACGACTCCGGTGCTGGTGTATCCCATCGCCCGGCGCAGCGGCTGGACGGGCGAGGAGGCCCGTGGGACGGCCGTGCCGGATCCGCTGGTCGCCCTGCTCGGGCGGACGCGTGCGCAGGTGCTGTACGAGCTGACGCACGGCTGCGGGACGCGCGAACTGGCGCGGCGCATCGGGGTGTCCGATGCCTCGGCCAGCCAGCATGCGACAGCGCTGCGGCAGGCGGGCCTGGTGATCAGCCGGCGGTCGGGCAACTCCGTTCACCACTCGCTCACCGGGCTGGGCCTGGACCTGCTGCTGGCGGGCGGCCCATGGGCGACGGGGCGGGCGCCGCGCCCGGCCGGGTAGCGGGGCGCCCCTTACGGGGCGCCGTCTCCTCAGGCGCGGGGCGACAGCTCCGCCATCGCCGACCAGGACGTGCCCGGCACCTCGACGTTGATGATCTGCGGGGTGCTCGCGATCACGTCCGGCATCCAGGCCATCGCGGTCCTGAAGTGCTCGGAGTTGACGTGCACCTCGCCCGCCTCCGCGTTCTCGAAGGCCTCCAGCAGGACGAACTGGTTGGGGTCGTCCACGCTCCGGGACCACTCGTAGAAGAGGTTGCCCGGCTCGTTGCGGGTGGCGAGGGTGAAGTCCTCGACGAGATCCAGCCACTCGGCGCTGCGGTCGGGGCGGACGGTGAACTTGACGGCGATGAAGATCATTGGGGGCTCCTGCCTCTCGGACGACCCGCAGGATCCTGCCCCGTACGGCATCCCGGTCGCGAACCGGACCGCCCCGTTTTCCGGCCCTGCCGGAAAACGGGGCACCCGTGCCGCCGCGCTGGGGAGCGGGCTCACCCATGCCGCCCCCCGCGACGGCACGGGTGAGCCCCGGCCAGTGCTGTGCAGCCGCCCGCCGCACGCCTGGCATTCCGATGCACCCGGGCAACCCCCGTACGGCATCCCTCCGATGCCCTTTGCCCTCCGGTGCCGGCTCACTCCACCATGGGGCAGTGGGGAGTTGTCCGAAAGCCCAGTTCACGCTGGACAAACAACTCGGACAAAGTGTCAGGTCGTACGGATCGGCCCCCTCCGGGGCCATGGCGGAGGCGGCGACATGACGGACTCGGGCAGGGCGGGCCGGTCACGGCTGGGCCGTCCGGAGCGGCCCGTCGACCCGGACGCGGGACCGGTGGAGCATCTGGCGTGGGAGTTGCGGCAGTTGCGGGAGCGGGCCGGGAAACCGAGCTACCGCGTGCTGGCGCGGCGGGCCCATTACTCGGTCAGCACGCTGGCGGAGGCGGCCAAGGGGGAGAAGCTGCCGTCGCTGCCGGTGGTCCTGGCGTATGCGCAGGCGTGCGGGGGCGACGCGGTGGAGTGGGAGGCCCGGTGGCGGGCCGCCTCGGCCGCACTCCCCGAGGACGGCGGCGACGGGCAGGGCGCGCAGGAGGCGGCCGCGCGGTGCCCGTACCCGGGGCTGGCGGCCTTCGCACCGCAGGACGCGGATCTCTTCTTCGGGCGGGCGGAGCTGGTCAAGGAGCTGCAGCTGCATGTCGAACAGGCGCCGTTGGTGGCCGTGTTCGGGGCGTCGGGCTGCGGGAAGTCCTCGCTGCTGCGCGCCGGGCTGCTGCCGCGGCTGGGGCCGCAGCGGCATCCGGTGCTGCTGGTGCCCGGGGCCCGGCCGCTGGCGGCCCTGGCCTCGGCCGTGGCCGCCGTGGTGGGCGGCGACCCCGAACCCCTGCGCCGCCGGCTGGCCGAGGACCCCGCGGCGCTGGGCCTGATACTGGGCACCTGGCTGACGTCCCGGCCGGAGGACGAGCGTGTGGTGCTCGTCGTCGACCAGTTCGAGGAGGTCTTCATCCTCTGCGAGGACGAGGCCGAACGTGCCGCGTTCCTCGGCGCCCTGGCCGCGCCGGCGCATGCCGGCACCCCGGGGATCCGTACGGTCCTGGCGGTGCGCGCCGACTTCTACGCGCCCTGCTTCGCCCACGCGGACCTGGTCACGGCCCTGCGCTCGGGGGTGCAGATGCCCGTCGGCCCGCCGTCCCGGGACGAGTTGCGGGAGATCATCACCGGTCCGGCCGCGGCGGCCGGGGTGAGCACGGAGGCCGGACTGACCGAGACCGTGGTGGCTGAGGCCGCCGGACAGCCCGGGGCCCTGCCGCTGGTGGCCCATGCGATGCGCGAGGTGTGGCGGCGCCGCCGCGGGCGAACGCTGCGGCTGGCGGACTACCGGGCCAGCGGCGGCCTGCAGGGGGCCGTCGCGCAGACCGCCGAGCACCTCTACACCACTGCTCCCGAGGAGCAACAGGACGTACTGCAGGCCCTGTTCCTGCGGCTGACCGCCCTGGGCGAGGGAACCGAGGACACCCGGCGCCGGGTGGAGCGAAGTGAACTGCAGGGGCTGGCCGCCCCCGAGGTCCTCGACGCCCTGCTGGACCGTCTGGCCGCCGCCCGGCTGATCGTCCTGGACGGCACCACCGTCGAAGTGGCCCACGAGGCGGTCATCCGCGCCTGGCCGCGGCTGCGCCACTGGCTCGCCGAGGACCGCGACGCCCTGCGCACCCACCGGCGCCTGACCACCGCCGCCCGCACCTGGGAGGACCTCGGCCGCGATCCCGGTGCGCTGTACCGGGGCACCCAGCTCGCCACCGCCCGGGCCTGGGCCCGGACCAGTCCCGGGGCGCTCAACGACCTGGAATCCGCCTTCCTCCAGGCCGGCATCGCCGCCGACCGGCGGCGGGTGCGCCGGGCGTACCGGGCCATCGCCGCCCTGAGCACCCTGCTGGTGCTGGCCCTGCTGTCCACCGCCGTGGCGATCTGGCAGCGCAGCGACGCCGTACAGCAGCGCGCGGACGCGGAGTTCCGTTCCGTGGTGGCCGAGGCGGACCGGACGCGCACGTCCGACCCGTCGCTGTCCGCCCAGCTCGCCCTGGCGGCCCACCGGATGCGTCCGGAGGACACGAACGTCGACGACACCCTGCTCTCCACCGCGAACATGCCGCTCGCCACTCCGCTGCGCGGCCACAGCGGCGCGGTGTACCTGACGTCGTTCAGCCCGGACGGGCACACCCTCGCCACGGCCGGCTACGACCGCACGGTCCGGCTGTGGGACCTGCGCGACCCGGCCGCCCCCAAGCCCCTCGGACCGCCGCTGACCGGTTATGAGAGCTGGCTGACCTCGGCCGTGTTCAGCCCCGACGGCAAGACCCTGGCCTCCGCCGGGGACGACCGTTCGGTCCGGCTGTGGAACGTTGCCGATCCGGTGCACCCGACTCCGCTCGGCAGCCCCTTCGCGGGCGGCGACGGCACCATCTACCTCGTGGCGTTCAGCCCCGACGGGCATGTCCTCGCCACCGCGAACGAGGACCACACGGTGCGGCTGTGGGACGTGAGCGACCGGCTCCGTCCGAAGCCGCTGGGCGAGCCCCTCACCGGCCATACGGCGCAGGTGCGTTCGGTGGCGATCAGCCGGGACGGCCGGCTGCTGGCCGCGGGCGGCGACGACGACACCGTCCTCGTGTGGAACATCTCCGACCCGGCCCGCCCCGAGCGCACGGGCCCGCCTCTCACCGGCTACACCGGGACCGTGCACTCGGTGGCCTTCAGCCCCGACGGGCACGTCCTCGCCACGGGAAGCGACGACAAGTCCATCCGGCTGTGGGACATCGCCGACCCCGCGCACATCGCTCCGCTCGGCACCGCCCTCATCGCCCACAACGCCCCTGTCTGGTCGGTCAACTTCAGCCCGGACGGCCTGCTGCTGGCCTCGGCCGGCGCCGACGGTGCCACGCGGCTGTGGAACGTGGCCGACCCGGCGCGGATCCTCCTGTTCGGGCAGCCGCTGTCCGGCAGCGGAGGCGGCATGTTCACGGCCGTCTTCAGTCCCGACGGCCACAGCCTCGCCACCGGCAGCGACGACGGCACGGCCCTGCTGTGGTCCCTCCCCGCCGACACCCTCGTCGGCCACACGGCCAACGTCGCCGGTGCCGTGTTCAGCCCGGACGGACGTCTGCTCGTGACCGCCAGCGACGACAAGACCGCGCGGCTCTGGGACACGAGCAACCCGGACCGGCCGGAACCGGTCGGCCGTCCCCTCACCGGACACACCAGTTACCTCACGCACGCCGCCTGGCACCCCGGCGGACGCGTCCTCGCCACGTCGGGCGGCGACGGCACGACACGGCTGTGGGACGTCTCCCGGCCCTCCTCCCCCACCCCGCTGGGCGAGCCGCTGACCCTGCACACGCGCTACTCCGGTCCGCTCGCCTTCAGTCCGAACGGTCACGTGCTCGTCACGGGGAACGACGACCAGAGCGTGCAGCTGTGGAACGTGGACGACCCCGCGCACCCCACCCGCGTCGGGCCACCGCTCACCGGTCACACCGGCTACATCAACGCCGTCGCCTTCAGCCCCGATGCGAGCACGCTGGCCACCGCGAGCAGCGACCGCACCATCCGGCTGTGGGACGTCGACGACCCCACTCACCCGGAGCTCCTGAGCGACCCGCTGACCGGTCACACCAGTGACGTCCGCACGGTGGCCTTCAGCCCCGACGGGCGCGTCCTCGCAACTGCCGGGAACGACAAGGTGATCCGCCTGTGGAACCTGCGGGACCCGGAGCATCCCGCACGTCTGGCGTCTCTGGCCGGTCACCGCGAACCCGTGCTGTCCGTGGCCTTCGGCCCCGACGGGCGGACGCTCGCGAGCAGCAGCGCCGACACCACGGTGCGGCTGTGGGACGTGTCCCGCCCCTCGGACGGCGCGCCGTCGCGGCAGCTCGCCACGGGACATTCGTCGTCGGTGCGGTCGGTCTCCT
Source organism: Streptomyces morookaense (assembly GCF_013030945.1). Lineage (GTDB taxonomy): Bacteria > Actinomycetota > Actinomycetes > Streptomycetales > Streptomycetaceae > Streptomyces > Streptomyces morookaensis. The sequence goes on from NZ_JABBXF010000088.1 coordinate 45,178, forward strand.
TCACCCCCGACGGCCGTCACCTGGCGACGGCCAGCGCGGACGACACGGCACGGCTGTGGAATCTGGACGTGGACCGCTCCGTACGACGCATCTGCGCGGCGACCCGGAACGTCCTGACACCGGATCAGTGGAAGCTGTACGTGCCGCGGCAGGAGTACCGGGCGCCGTGCAGGTAGGGGACGAGGACCGGCGATAGGCTGCCTGCCGTCCCGGTCCCGGGACAGGAGAAGAGGACTCATGACGCATGCGGTGACGCCGGCATCCGCCGACGTGTGGCTGCTGGCGAGAGAACACCCCGCCGGTCTCAGACGTTCGACCGGCGAACTGGCCGGCGCGCTGCGGGCGGTGTACGGCGACCGGTTCGCCGTCTGGCGCACCGACGAGCTCGTCCTGGGCGTCCGCGGCGGCCGGCTGGTGCTGCGGACGCTGGGCGGCACCGAGGTGGCCGCCCCGAAGGTGGTGTGCGTGCGCCAGTTGCCCGGGTCGATGCATCACGACCGCGAGGTCTCCCTGCTACGGCACCTGGAACGCATGGGGGCCGCGCTCGTCAACCCGCTCGCGGCGCATCTCGCGTGCCGCAACAAGCTCTGGCAGCTGCAGGAACTGGCCCTGGCCGGGCTGCCGGTGCCCGACAGCCTCTCCTATGCCACCGCGCCGCTGGAGGGTGTGGTGCGTACGCCCGGCTTCGACGTGCCGTGCGTGGTCAAGCCCGTCACCGGCTACCAGGGCCGGAGCGTCTTCCTCGCGCCCGACGCGCACATGCTGCGCGAGATGGCCGGGGCCCTCGCGCAGGACGTGCCGCTGCTCTTCCAGGAGCACGTGGCGACCTCGCACGGCCGCGATCTGCGGGTCGTCGTGGTCGACGGCGAGCCCGTGGCGGCCGAGTTGCGCACCTCCTGCGACGGCTCCCTCGCCTCGAACCTCGCCCGCGGCGGCTCCGCCACGCTCTGCCCGGGCCGCTATCCGCAGGCCGAGGCCCTGGCCGTGCGGGCCGCCCGCACCATGGGGCTCGCCGTCGCCGGCGTGGACCTGCTGTTCGGCCCGGCGGACACGTACACGATCTGCGAGGTCAACGCCGTTCCGGGGTGGCGCCCGGGGATGACGGGGGTGATCCCCGCCATCGCCGCCTGCGTCGCACGCCGCCTCGACGGCCGGGGGGAGCTCGACGGCCGGGGAGAAAAGGACCGGGGGGACGAGGATCGGGGGGCCCGGAACCGGGGGGACCGAGAACCACTGTGAGGAGAACGGCCTTGTCCGACATCAGCACCGCCGAACTCGCCTTTCTGCAGCGCGCCGTCGCCATCTCGCGGCGCGCGCTGGAGGCACCCGGCATCACCCCGTTCGGGGCGCTCGTCGTCGTCGACGGGGCCGTCGTGGGCGAGGGCAGCAGCTCGGTCGTCAAGCTGCACGACCCCACCGCGCATGCGGAAGTCATGGCCTTGCGGGCGGCGGGTGCTGCGCTGGAGCGGCACATCCTCTCCGACGGGGTGATGTACACCAGCAGCGAGCCGTGCCCGATGTGCCTCACCGCCTGCTACTGGGCGCACATTCCGCGGGTGGTGTACGCGGCGGACAGCCACGACGTTGCGGAGCACGGCTTCGAGGATCTGCGGCTCTACCGCGAGCTGAGGCTGGACAAGGCGGACCGGACGCTGCAGGGCGTCGCCGCGGACGGCCCGGTCCGGGCGGAGGCCGTGTCGGTGCTCAAGGCCTGGAGTGATGCGCTGCCGGAGCCGGTGGTTCCGAAGTTCTAGACACGTCGCATTGCCCTCTTTGGCCGGAAGGTTGCTGTACACACCTGCTCTTTGGTGCGGACCATCGATGAGTGCGACATAGCACGCGATCCCGGAATTGAGAACTCACCGTCCATTTCGGGCTCTTCAGGCATCGGCACCGCCCTCGGGAAGACACATGACTTCTTCGGCAACCCCACTGCTTCTGTCTGCACCGACCCTTTCACCGGACACCGCGCACGTCCCCACCGGCCGCATTCTGATGATCCATCCGCCGTATGTGCACGACGACTACCTGGGCACCGGCACCCCGTTCTCCCCGGACCGGCTGCCCTTCCTGCCCGTCGCACCGCTGTACGCGGCCGAATTGCTGGAACGGCAGGGCCTCGCCGAACCCGACCTGTTCGACTGCCAGCTCCACGATCTGCGCACCGCCGAAAACCTGGAGGACTACGACGCGTTCGGCATCGCCGTCATGGGTGCGCAGAACATCAGCCCGGCGGCCCAGGTCCACCGCCACCTCACGGTGGAACGCGAACTCCCGGCCGACAAGGTCCATGTCGGCGGCCAGGGCGTGGAACGGCTTTCCCCCGAGGAGTTCGAGCGGATCTTCCCGGGGGCGCACCAGACGGACCGGCGGTGGCTGTCCGCCGTCCCCGGCGCCATGGACATCGACCTGCACCACCAGCTCGACCGCCTGACCGAGGACGACCTGCGCACGTATCTCACACACGAACTGACCCTGCCGTTCAGCCAGGGATGCCTGTTCGGGTGCAGTTTCTGCGGGGCGCAGATCCAGCAGCGGGAGGCGTTCTTCAACGTCCGGGCCCATCTGGAGAACGCCTGCCGGATCGCGGAGCGCCTCGGCCTGACGTCGCTGTATCTGTACTGCACATCACTGGACTTCTTCCAGCAGGGCCTCCCGGGCGGGAACCTCGGACTGCTCACCGCCCAGCTCGAAGCCGTCATCGAGGTGGAGGAGCGGTACCCGGGGATCCGCATCGGCCTGCACGCCCTGACCCGAGCCGACTCCTACAACGCCGCGATGCGCTCGGAGCAGGTCCGCGACCTGGTGCTGCGCGCAGGCTTCGACCGCTTCGGATTCGGCGCCGACGGCGCGGCGTCCGTCGCCGTCCTGCGGGCCATGCGCAAGCACGCGGACACACTGCGCTCAGACCTCATAACGGCGTTCCAGCACATGGAGGAACACGCACTCGTCCCGGAGATCCTCTATGTGTTCGGCATCCCCGAGGAAACCGAGGAGACCCTCGTCGAGACGCGCACGCTCTGCGGTCTGCTGCTGGAGACCTTCCCGTCGTCGGAGTACCGCGGCTTCCCGGCGAAGAACGAGATACCGGGCAACTCCAACTGGAAACGCCCCGGATGGCGCGGCTCGGCGGCCCACCGCACGCTGCTCGACCACCCGGACCATTTCCTGAACCTGGGATTCGAAGCGCTGGCGAACGAGACCTCGCACCGCGATCCGGAGATGCGCATGCTGGTCAACCGGTACGCCGTCGACATGAGCCGGCACGCACACGACCTCGGCCGGGTCCGCAGCTACCTGACCCTGCCGGTGGCCGCTCCCGGCGCCGCGATCATGGACGAGGAAACGCTGGAGGGATTCCGGGACATCGCCGCGCACTACGCGCCGGACGCGGCGGCGGAACTGCGAACGGACAACCTGGCCGAACTGCGACCGGTGCTCAACTCGGCGATCCCGAAGGACTATTGAGGAAACGTTCCGGGGCGCCTCGTCCCACGCGCCCCGGACCGTTCCAGTCCGCCGTTCCAGGTGCGTCACGTCTCCCCTGGTCGAAGCCCGCGTCCGCATTCCCGCATCCCGAACTGCCCGGCATTCATGGCGGCCGGGAAGCACGCCCCCCAAGCTCGGGTGGTCCGCACGTTCCGAACGACCCGGACACCGACATGAAGGGGTACGTTTCTTGACCACTCACCTTCGCCACGGCTCCCGCCCCCGAGCGGTACTGGCGCTGCTGGCGGCACTGTGCGGCATCGCCGGTGCCACCGCGGCCGGTGCGACCCCGGCGGCAGCAGCCGATCACCGTCAGGCGATCTACGCCATCGCGCACCGGGTCGACACCCTCGACGGCGTGGACGCCGCCCTCAAGCACGGCGCCAACGGCATCGAGATCGACGTCTGTTCCTGGTGGAACCCGAACGAATGGCGCGCCTATCACGACTGTTCCTCGGCCGGTGACAACCGGCGGGGCCCCAGCTTCGACAGCATGATCGACCGCATCGTCTCCCACGCCAGGGCAGGACGCCGGCTGGGGCTCGTCTGGCTGGACATCAAGGACCCGAACTACTGCGGAGAGGCACCCAACCGCGCGTGCAGCGTCGCCGGACTGCACGACAAGGCACAGCGGTTGACGGCTGCCGGGATCCAGGTGCTCTACGGCTTCTACGAGTACCACGGCGGCAGCACCCCGGACGTCGGCGGCAGGGGCTGGAAGAGCCTGCAGGGCAGGCTCGGCCCCCTGGAGGGCATCACGACGACCGGGTCCCGCGACCAGATCCAGAGCGCCTACAACCGGTTCGGCTCCGGACTCCCCACCGGTCATCGGGCGATGGACTACGGCGACAGCGACATCTCCAAGGGCTTCGGCAACTGCACCGAAGCCACGTACAACACGTGCACGGAACTGAAGAAGGGCGCCAAGGACCGCGCCGCCGGCCGCCTCGCGGCCACGCTGTCCTGGACGACCACCTACAACGACCCGTGGTACGTCGACAAGCTGCTGGGCGATGCGCGCGTGGACGGCATCATCGCGGGCTACGGCGCCTTCACCGGAGTGCGCGAGTACGACGACAACTGGAAGTGCGCCAACGCCATCAAGCTCGTCCGCGACTGGGTGAACCGCCACAGCACCACCCATCGCATGGCCACCAGCGGTGACCGCTTGTTCAGGTGACAAACAGCCTCGGACCGTCGGCCGGGTCGCCTGTCGCGGCGGGTCCCGCCGTCCGGCGGCCGGTGCCCAGCGGTAGACGCCCAGCCCAGTGGAACCTTGCGGCAACCGCCAGCTGCCGCAAGGGCTTCACTGCCTTGCTTCCTCCGCCACTGGCATGCAGCGGCGGCAAAACAGTTGAGCAACCATGCCCACGGTTGCACCGACCCACGTAATCCTGGCAGCACCTGCTAGTTGACCAGTAGGTGCTGATCATCGGTGCCCACGGATATCTCCCGGGCGGGCACTGGTCACGGTGGTGGGGCACCTGCTCACGTGAGTAGGTGCCCTGAAGCCCCCGACTGACCGCCTACCAGTAACCAGGACGTGGTGAGCCCGGGTCGGCTACGTGCGAGTAGGCATCCGAGCCTTCAGCCGGTGTGACGGCCGCCCCTTGACGTTGAGTGGCGGCTGAGTCCCGACGGCCCTGCCCGGCTGTGATCCCGAAGGCACTCTCAGACGCCCAACGACGCCAGCTCGATCGCGGTGCGGTAGTCGGTGGATGCGGCGACCACACACGTGCGATACGTGCGGCTGCCCTGCACCGCCTGGAAGTAATTGCGGAGCTGGAGCGCGTACTTGACCAGGTACGACGCCCCCCGGTGGCTTCGGGACGAGCGCGAACGCCTCGGAGCACTTGAGGATCGCACCGGTGGCCTGGGACAGCACGTCGGCCACGTCGCTGTTCATGTTCCAGCCGTCGGCCAGCTGCTGGTTCCAGATGGCGGCGGCCACGACGCGCAGCTGTGCCTGCTCGTCGGGC
>NZ_JABBXF010000089.1 GCF_013030945.1 Streptomyces morookaense
GCCACGGACAGGCGCGGCGACGGGGGCCTCGACGACGGCCTCCTCCTGCTCCTCGACGGCCGGCTCGACGACCTCGGCCTGCACGGCGGCGGCCTCGGCACCCCGCGGGGCGCCGGCCGGCGCAGTGGCCCGGCGACGCGGGCGGCCCGCGGAGACGGACACGGCGGCGGGCTCGGCGACGACCTCGACCGGGGCCTCGGCCCCGACCTCGGCAACGACCTGCTCGGCGGCCTCGGACGCACCGGCCGGAGCAGTCGCCCGACGAGTGGCACGACGGCGCGTACGGGCGGGGGCCTCGGCGGCCTCGGCCTCCACGGCCTCCTCGGCACCCTGCGGGGCACCGGCCGGAGCGGTCGCCCGGCGCGTGGCCCGACGCCGCGGACGGGCGGGGGTCTCTTCGGCGGGCTCGGCAACGGGCTCGGCCGGGGCCTCTGCCACGGGCTCGGCAACAACCTGCTCGGCAGCCTCCGGCGCACCGGCCGGAGCGGTCGCCCGGCGGGTCGCCCGGCGCCGCGGACGGGCAGGGGTCTCTTCGGCAGACTCGGCCGTCACGGCCTCGACAGCCTCGGCCTCGGTCTCGGCCGGAGCAGCGGCCTTGCGCGTCGCACGACGGCGCGTACGGGCAGGCTCGGCGGCCTCGGCGGCCGGCTCGGCAGCAGCCGCACGGCGGCGCGTGCGAGCGGGCTTCTCCTCGGAAGCCGCAGAAGCCTCGGAGGCCTCAGCGGCCTCGGCGACTGCCGGCTCCGCCTCGGCGGTCTTGCGCGTCGTCCGCCGGCGCGTACGCGCCGGCTTCTCCTCCGCGGAGTCCGCGGGATCGGCCGCGGGGTCGGCGGCGGACGCCGTCGGCGCCCCGGCCGGCCGCGAGGCCACCCGGCGGCGCCGCGGGGGCAGCGTGTCGCTCGGCGACGCGGACGTCGTATCGGTAGCGGCGGCCTGGGCGCTGGAAGCGCCACCGGCCTCGGTGGGCTCAATGGATTCGAGCATGCGGGCGGTTCTCCCGTCACGCTCCCGGGCGCCGCGCCTGTTCCGGCCCGCCGGCCCGCGTGATGAGCGCGGAACCGCCGTCCGGGGCGCGGTCGCCGCACGGGAGCTGTCGTCTCGCTCGCCGGGGCCGAGTCTCGTCGGCACCGGCGAAAGTCTCCTGGTCAGTGCGCCTGCCGGACCGGGTGGCTCCCTGGTGGATCGGCGGCGCGTTCGACGGCCGTCCTTACGCGGAACCTTCCGGCACCTGCTGCGCGGCGCTCGGTCCGGCGGCCGTGGGTGGGGCGGCCGGGGCGGCGTCGCGGTCGGGCGCGAGCGGATCGGTCACCGTGCCGGACTCCTCATCGAGCAGCCCCTGCGCCAGCCTGGTCACCGCTGCGGGGACCGGCGGCGCCAGGTCGGCCACAGCGCGGAGACCGGACAGGACGTCGTCGGGTCGTACGGCGGGTGTCGCATGCCGAACAACCAGCCGCAGTATCGCACAGGCACCGTCACCGGGCCTATCGGCCGGAGCTTCGAGCGCCTCGAGTCGGGTCACCGCAGCACGGGCGTCGAAGGTCCGCAACCCGTTTTTGGTGCGCCGCTGGACCTCCACGCTCTCCGCCGCGAGGAAGGCCTCCACGGCGCGCCCGGCCTCGGCCGGCTCGACGCCGTCGAGCCGCAGTTCCCACACCGAGGCCTGCAGCCGGTCGGCGAAGGCGGAGGTGCGGGCCTCCACCGCGTCGACGATGTCGAGCCCGTCGGGCAGCGACTCGTCGAGCAGCTCGCGCAGGCGGGCGGGTTCGCGCACCTCGGCGAGCTGGATCTCCAGATACTCGGCCTCGCTGCCGGTACCCGTCGGGGCGGCGTTGGCGTACGACACCTTCGGGTGCGGGGTGAAGCCGGCCGAGTACGCCATGGGCACCTCGGCCCGGCGCAGCGCCCGCTCGAAGGCGCGCTGGAAGTCGCGGTGGCTGGTGAACCGGAGGCGGCCGCGCTTGGTGTAGCGCAGGCGGATGCGCTGCACCGCGGGTGCGGGCGGCGGGCCTTCGGGCTGTCGCTTGCCCAGTGTCTTCAGTCCTTCGTGAGTTGCGGTCGTACTGCTACCTAGAGTACGGGCTCGGCATGGCACCGGCCCCCGGCGGGTGCTTCCGCTGGGGGCCGGGCTGCATCGCGGGGCGGGTGGTACTTCACCACGGTCAGTGGCAGGAGCTTCGGCTCACCTCCGCGTCGGCGGAGACTGCCCCACGAGCCATCACGTTACGTTACTTGACCGACAACGGCAGCAACTTCTTGCCGGTCGGACCGATCTGGATCTCGGTCTGCATCTGCGGGCACACGCCACAGTCGAAGCAGGGGGTCCAGCGGCAGTCGTCGACCTCGGTCTCGTCGAGCGCGTCCTGCCAGTCCTCCCAGAGCCAGTCCTTGTCGAGACCGGAGTCCAGGTGGTCCCAGGGCAGGACCTCCTCGTACGTGCGCTCGCGGGTCGTGTACCAGTCGACGTCCACCCCCTGCGGGGGCAGCGTCTTCGCGGCGCACTCCATCCAGCGGTCGTACGAGAAGTGCTCGCGCCAGCCGTCGAAGCGGCCGCCCGACTCGTAGACGGCGCGGATGACCGCGCCGAGGCGGCGGTCGCCGCGGGAGAGCAGGCCCTCGACGATGCCGGGCTTGCCGTCGTGGTAGCGGAAGCCGATCGAGCGGCCGTACTTCTTGTCGCCGCGGATCTTGTCGCGCAGCTTCTCCAGGCGCGCGTCGGTCTCCTCGGCGGACAGCTGCGGCGCCCACTGGAACGGGGTGTGCGGCTTGGGCACGAAGCCGCCGATCGACACCGTGCAGCGGATGTCGTTGGACTTCGAGACCTCACGGCCCTTCTGGATGACGTTCATCGCCATGTCGGCGATCTGCAGCACGTCCTCGTCGGTCTCCGTCGGCAGGCCGCACATGAAGTACAGCTTCACCTGGCGCCAGCCGTTGCCGTACGCGGTCGCGACGGTCCGGATGAGGTCCTCTTCCGAGACCATCTTGTTGATGACCTTGCGCATGCGCTCGGAGCCGCCCTCGGGGGCGAAGGTCAGACCGGAGCGGCGGCCGTTGCGGGTCAGCTCGTTGGCGAGGTCGACGTTGAAGGCGTCCACGCGGGTCGACGGCAGGGAGAGGCCGATCTTGTCTTCCTCGTACCGGTCGGCCAGACCCTTGGCGATGTCGCCGATCTCGGTGTGGTCGGCCGAGGACAGCGACAGCAGGCCGACCTCCTCGAAGCCGGTCGCCTTGAGGCCCTTGTCGACCATCTCGCCGATGCCGGTGATGCTGCGCTCGCGCACCGGGCGGGTGATCATGCCGGCCTGGCAGAAGCGGCAGCCGCGGGTGCAGCCGCGGAAGATCTCGACGGACATCCGCTCGTGGACGGTCTCGGCGAGCGGGACGAGCGGCTGCTTCGGGTAGGGCCACTCGTCCAGGTCCATGACGGTGTGCTTGGACACACGCCACGGCACGCCGGAGCGGTTGGGCACGACGCGGCCGATACGGCCGTCGGCCAGGTACTCCACGTCGTAGAAGCGGGGGACGTACACGCCGCCCGTCCGCGCGAGACGGAACAGCAGCTCGTCGCGGCCGCCCGGGCGGCCCTCGCTCTTCCAGGCCCGGATGATCTCGGTGATCTCCAGGACGGCCTGCTCGCCGTCGCCGATGACGGCGCAGTCGATGAAGTCGGCGATCGGCTCGGGGTTGAACGCGGCGTGGCCGCCCGCCAGCACGATCGGGTCGTCGAGGCCGCGGTCCTTGGCCTCCAGCGGAATGCCGGAGAGGTCCAGGGCCGTGAGCATGTTCGTGTAGCCGAGCTCGGTCGAGAAGCTCAGGCCGAAGACGTCGAAGGCCTTGACCGGCCGGTGCGCGTCCACGGTGAACTGCGGCACGTCGTGCTCGCGCATCAGCGCTTCGAGGTCCGGCCACACGCTGTAGGTGCGCTCGGCGAGGACGCCCTCGCGCTCGTTGAGGACCTCGTAAAGAATCATGACGCCCTGGTTGGGCAGTCCGACCTCGTAGGCGTCGGGGTACATGAGCGCCCAGCGCACGTCGCACTCGTCCCAGGGCTTGACGGTGGAGTTGAGCTCTCCGCCGACGTACTGGATGGGCTTCTGGACGTGCGGAAGAAGCGCTTCCAGGCGCGGGAAGACCGACTCGACAGGCATCGCGATGTCTCTCATGAGCGGACAGGGGTGACCCTCAAGAGTAACGCGCCGCAGAAGTCGCCCCTGACGCGTCAGGCGAGCCCCGCCCGCCACCGCTTGTCCGACGCCTCGGCCCACAGGTCGGGCAGCTCGCGCTCGTCCTGCGCGGCCTGCTGCTCCTCGCGGCCGTACAGCAGCCCGAACGTGAACGTCGGCTCCCCGGCCTCCTGTGCCTCACCCGCTATCTCGCGCAGGGCGCCCCGGGCCATCACGCTGTCCTGGTGGTCGCCCAGGAGCGTCTGGACGGACTTCATCTGCCGCGCGAAGCGCCGGGCCGCTCCGCCCAGCGCCGGGGTGGCCGCCTCGGCGGCGTAGCGGGCGCGCTTGGCGGCCTTGCGGGCGTCGTGCAGGGCGGTGTCGCGGCCGGGCCCGGGACCCGTGGCGAGGGCCGCGTCGATGCGGGCTGCCAGCCGGCCGTAGTCGCCGAGGACGGCCTTGGCCAGGACGGGGCGTGCCGGGCGTGCGGCGGCCGGGCGCAGCGGCGGGTCGGCGAGGAGGGCGTCGAGCGCGTCGAGCAGGGCGAGGTAGCGCTTGCTGTCGAGCACCTCGGCCACCCGGCGCCGCGAGCCGGCGCGGCGGCCGCCGGACCAGGCGCGCAGCCGGGCGCGGACGGGACCGCGGACGAGGGCGCGCGGCACTTCGTCGAGGCGCTGCCGCAGCCGTTCGGTGAGGACTTCGCGGTCGCGGTCGGCGCCCAGTTCGGCGGCGAGCCACCGGAGTTCCCCGCCGAGCGGGTCCGTGGCCCGCCGGTCGAGGATTTTGCGGTACGAGCGGAAGGCGCCGCGCAGCCGCCTCGTCGCGACCCGCATCTGGTGGACGGCGTCCTCGGTGCCACGGCGGGCGCCGGGGTCCAGGGCGACGACGGCTTCGACCTGTTCGCGCAGGTAGTCCAGGACGTGGTCGCCGGCGGAGGTGCTGTCCCTGCCGGGCCTGTGCTCCGCGGCCGCCGGCCCGGTGCCGAGGGCGCGGGAGAGTTTGGAGGGGGCCTTCGAGCGGCGCAACCCGGCTTTGCGCAGGCGGGGTTCGAGCGCGTCGAAGAGGGCGGGGCCGGTGCCCTCGGCCAGCTCGACCTCGTATTCGGTCCACTCGGTGGTGGTCTCGCGATCCCGGAGCCGGACGGCGCGCACGCGGTCCTCGGTCGCCTCGGCGAGCAGCGTGCCGTGCTCGTCCAGCAGGTGCAGCACCCGGCGGCGGCTGGTGATGCGGACGAGCGGGGTGAGGGCCGAGTCGCGGGTGCGGGAGCGGACGAGCGCGGCGAGGGTGCGGGGGACGCGGGCGGAGAGGGGGGCGCGGATCTCGTCGCGGACCCCCTCGGCTACGGGGAGCTTGAGGTGCCAGCCCGCGTCGCTGCCGCCGGTGCGGCGGCGGAGGGTGATGCCCGCCGCGAGGAGCCGGCAGTCGGCGGTGTCGTAGTAGACGGCGTCCAGCTCCTGCGTGCCCCGGTCGGCGACGGTGCCGACGGGCGCGGCCCCGCCCAGGTCGGGGAACCGGGCCGGGCCCGTGTCGTCTCCGGCTTCGTACTTCCGCTCGATCTCTCGCACGGTGTCCGCCATAACGCGAAATCTAGTGCTCCGGAAGCCCGAACGGCAGTCCTCGTGGGTCCCCTATGCCGTCACCGGCCGCTGCGTCCGGATCGACTGGAGCAGGCCGACGGCGATCCAGGCGGCGAACATGGAGGAGCCGCCGTAGGAGACGAAGGGCAGCGGCAGGCCCGTCACGGGCATGATGCCGAGCGTCATGCCGATGTTCTCGAAGCTCTGGAAGGCGAACCAGGCGACGATCCCGGCGGCCACGATCGACCCGTAGAGGTCCCCGGCCTCGCGGGCGATCCGGCAGGCGCGCCAGAGCACGACACCGAGGAGCAGGATGACGGCGCCCGCGCCGATGAAGCCGAGCTCCTCCCCCGCCACGGTGAAGATGAAGTCGGTCTGCTGCTCGGGGACGAACCGGCCGGTCGTCTGGGAGCCGTGGAAGAGGCCGGAGCCGGTCAGGCCGCCCGAACCGATGGCGATCCGGGCCTGGTTGGTGTTGTAGCCGACGCCGGTGGGGTCGAGGGCGGGGTTGGCGAAGGCGGCGAAACGATTGATCTGGTAGGTGTCCAGGATCCCGAGCTGCCAGACGAGGAGACAGCCCGCGACGCCCGCGCCGAGCAGGCCGGCGAGCCAGCGCCGGGAGGCGCCGGAGGCGAGCAGCACGGCGAGCACGATCACCACGAGGACCATCACGGAGCCCAGGTCGGGCATCAGCAGGATGACCAGCGTGGGCAGGGCGGCCACGCCCAGCGCCCGGAGGACGGTGCGGCCGTCGGGGCGGCGCTGTTCGCCGGCGTCCACCTTGGCGGCCAGCAGCATCGCCATGCCCAGCGCGATGGTGATCTTGGTGAACTCGGAGGGCTGGACGGAGAATCCGCCGCCGAGCTGGATCCAGGACCGGGCGCCGTTGATGGTGGCGCCGAGCGGGGTGAGCACGGCGGCGGTGCAGAGCACCGAGATCGCGTAGAGCAGCGGGACGGCGCCGCGCAGCCGGTGGTGGCCGAGCCGGACGACGCCGAAGGCGAGGGCGAGCCCGATGCCGGTGTTGAGGATGTTGCGGAGCAGGAAGTACGAGGGGTCGCCGTGGGTGAGCTCGGTGCGGCCGCGGGTGGCGGAGTAGACGAGCAGGGTGCTGAGGCCGGAGAGGGCGAGGGCGGCGAGCAGCATCACCCAGTCCAGGCGGCGCAGGACCGAGTCGCGGGCGGTGAGCCGGGACCAGACGCCGCGACCGGATACGGGCCTGACCGGCGGGTGGCCCAGGAGGGTCACCGGTCCTCCTCTCTTCTGGCGGGCGAGGCGGGCGAGACGGACGGCCCGTCGGACGGGGCCGGGGAGCCGGAGGCCGGGGCGCCGGAAGAGGACGCGGAGGGCGACGGCGAGGGCGCGTCGATGTGCTGCGCCTCGATGCTGCCGTCCTTCTCGATCTTCGGGAGCCGGGCCTCGGGGTGCGGCAGGAGCGCCTTCTTCTCGTCGACCTTGCCCTGCCCGTCGACCCCGTAGAGGGCGTTGTAGATGTTGCGCACGGCGGGCCCGGAGGCGCCGGAGCCGGTGCCGCCCTGGGAGATCGTCATCACGACCGTGTAGTCGGAGGTGTAGGTGGCGAACCAGGAGGTGGTCTGCTTGCCGTAGACCTCGGCGGTGCCGGTCTTGGCGTGCATGGGGATCTGGTTCTGCGGCCAGCCCTGGAACCGCCAGGCCGCGGTGCCCTGGGTGGCCACGCCCGCGAGCGCGCCGTCGATCTGGTCGCGCAGCTTGGCGTCGAAGGGCAGCCGGCCGTGCGAGGTGGGCTTGATCTCGCGGACGTGCTTGCCGTCGGGGCTGACGATGGCCTTGCCGACGGTGGGGTTGTAGAGGGTGCCGCCGTTGCTGATGGCCGCGTAGATGGTGGCCATCTGGATGGGGGTGACGAGCGTGTCGCCCTGCCCGATCGAGTAGTTGACGGAGTCACCGGCGCGCATCCGCATGCCGGACTCGCAGTTCTCCTTGGCGATCTTCCCCGCGTAACTGTCGTCGTTCTTGCCCTGCTTGCACCAGGACTCCTGATTGGCCTCCCAGTACCGCTTCTTCCACTCGCGGTCCGGGACCCGGCCGCGGACCTCGCCCGGCAGGTCGATGCCGGTCTCCTTGCCCAGGCCGAACCGGTGGGCGGTCTTGTAGAACCAGTCCGCCGGGTGCTTGGGGTTGTTGCCGCCGTCCTTCTGCCACTGGCGGTAGGCCAGGTCGTAGAAGACGGTGTCGCAGGAGACCTCCAGGGCCTGGCCGAGGTCGATGGGGCCGTAGCCCTTGGACTCGTAGTTCTGGAAGACCTGGTTGCCGATGCTGTACGAGCTGGAGCAGTTGTAGTGGTCGGTGAAGGGGTTGCCGGCGGCGACGGCGGCGGTCGTGGAGATCACCTTGAAGATGGAGCCGGGGGCCGCCTGACCCTGGATGGCCCGGTTGAGCAGCGGGTAGTCGGAGTCCGGCCCGGTGAGCGCCTTGTAGTCCTTGGCGGAGATGCCGCCGACCCAGACGTTGGGGTCGTAGGTGGGGTTGGAGGCCATGGCGACCACGCGCCCGGTCTTCGACTCCATGACGATGACGGCACCGGCGTCGGCCTTGTAGGTGGTGCCGGTGTTGCGGTCGGTCTCCTTGCGGGCGTCCTTCATCGCCTGGTCCAGCTCGCGTTCCGCTATGGCCTGGACGCGGGCGTCGATGCTGGTGACGACGTTGGCGCCGGGCACGGCCTTGTCGCTCCTGGCCTTGCCGATGACGCGGCCGAGGTTGTCGACCTCGTAGCGGGTGACCCCGGCCTTGCCGCGCAGCTGGGAGTCGTACTGCCGCTCCAGGCCCGAGCGGCCGACCTGGTCGGAGCTCATCAGCGGGGTGCCGCTCTTCTTGGCCTCCTTGACCTCGTCGTCGGTGACGGGCGAGAGGTAGCCGAGGACCTGGGCCGTGTTGGAGCCGCCGGGGCCGCTGTAGCGGCGCACGGCGGTGGGTTCGGCGGTGATGCCGGGGAAGTCCTCGGCGCGCTCGCGGATCTGCAGGGCCTGCTGGGTGGTGGCCTGGTCGGTGACCGGGATGGGCTGGTACGGGGAACCGGCCCAGCAGGGCTTGGGCGTCTTGGCGTCGCACAGCCGGACCTTGGCGGCGACGTCCTCGGTCGGCATGCCCAGCACCCCGGCGAGGCGGGCGAGGACGGCCCTGCCCTTGTCCTTCATCCGCATCAGGTCGGTGCGGTTGGCGGAGACGACCAGGCGGGTCTCGTTGTCGGCGAGCGGCACGCCGCGGGCGTCGAGGATCGAGCCGCGGGTGGCGGGGGCGACGACCTGCTGGATGTGGTTGTTGGCGGCCTCGGCGGTGTACTGGTCCCCGTTGCGGATCTGCAGGTACCAGAGGCGGCCGCCGAGCGTGAGCAGCAGCGAGACGACGAGGATCTGAAGGATGATCAGCCGGATCGTGACCCGCGAAGCCCGCCCGCTCTCCGGCACCTTGGGCAGCTTGCTCACAGTGTCCCCTTGTTCGCTTCTCCGCCCGCGCGGCACAGAGGTGCGGGCATCACTGTCGACTGCAGCCCGGCGGCCGCACGTGCGTCGCTCACCGAGTCCCCTTGTTCGCTTCTCCGCCCGCGCGGCGCAGAGGTGCGGGCATCACCGTCGACCGCGGCCCGGCGGCCGCACGTGCGTCGCTCACCGAGTCCCCTTGTTCGCTTCTCCGCCCGCGCGGCGCAGAGGTGCGGGCATCACCGTCGACCGCGGCCCGGCGGCCGCACGTGCGTCGCTCACCGAGTCCCCTTGTTCGCTTCTCCGCCCGCGCGGCGCAGAGGTGCGGGCATCACCGTCGACCGCGGCCCGGCGGCCGCACGTGCGTCGCTCACCGAGTCCCCTTGTTCGCTTCTCCGCCCGCGCGGCGCAGAGGTGCGGGCATCACCGTCGACCGCGGCCCGGCGGCCGCACGTGCGTCGCTCACCGAGTCCCCTTGTTCGCTTCTCCGCCCGCGCGGCGCAGAGGTGCGGGCATCACCGTCGACCGCGGCCCGGCGGCCGCACGTGCGTCGCTCACCGAGTCCCCTTGTTCGCTTCTCCGCCCGCGCGGCGCAGAGGTGCGGGCATCACCGTCGACCGCGGCCCGGCGGCCGCACGTGCGTCGCTCACCGAGTCCCCTTGTTCGCTTCTCCGCCCGCGCGGCGCAGAGGTGCGGGCATCACCGTCGACCGCGGCCCGGCGGCCGCACGTGCGTCGCTCACCGAGTCCCCTTGTTCGCTTCTCCGCCCGCGCGGCACAGAGGTGCGGGCATCACCGTCGACTGCGGCCCGGCGGCCGCGCGTGCGTCGCTCACAGCCGCTTGACCCCCTTCATCCCCTTCACTCCCTTGATCCCCTTGACCCGCCCCGGTTTGCGCACCGAGGTCAGCATGCCGCCGCTGCGCCTGCCGCCGAGGCTGCCGCCCCGGCCGCCGCGGAAGGCGCTGCGCAGTCCGCCGCGGAAGCCGCCGGTGGAGACCCGGAAGCTGCCTCCGGACATCCGCCCGTATCCGCCGTCGGTCGCGGTCGCGGTGACGGGCGTGCCGTCACCGGTGAGCGCGTCGCCCGCGGTGCGCCGGGCCAGCGCCATGATCACCGGCACGGTGAAGGGGGCGAGGAGCAGGTCGTAGAGCGCGGCGGTGAACACCAGCCCGGTCAGGCCCACATGGCGGGCGGCGGTGTCCCCGACGAGGGCGCCGACGCCCGCGTAGAGCAGGGTGGAGACGACGGCCGCGCCCGCCACGACGACCATCGGCAGGGTGGCCGAACGGAGCTGTCCGCTCTCGGGCTTGGCGAGGCCGACGAGGTAGCCGACGACGCACAGCACGAGGGCGTAGCGGCCGGTGGCGTGGTCGGCGGGCGGCGCGAGGTCGGCGAGCAGGCCGGCGCCGAAGCCGACGAGGGCGCCGGCGGTGTGCCCGTAGACCAGGCCGAGCCCGACGACGACGAGGAGCAGCAGGTCGGGGACGGCTCCGGGCAGATGCAGCCGGGCGAAGACGCTCACCTGCACGACGAGCGCCACCATCACGAGCACCGTCGAGAGCAGGATCCGGTTGAGACGCATCGTCAGTCCTGGGGTCGGTCGCTCGGGGAGGCGGAGGGTGCGGGGGAAGCCGTGACGGTCACGGTGGGGGCGGGCTTGGGGGCTTCCGGCTTGGGCGGCAGGACGCTGTCGCGCGGGTCCTGGCGGGGCGGCTGGACGACGACGCCGACGAGGTCGAGCTTGCTGAAGCCGACGAAGGGGCGCACCTGGAGGGTGCGGGTCAGGCCGCCGCCGGAGGGCTCGACGCGGACGACCTCGCCGACGGGGACGCCGGGGACGAAGGGCCTGTCCCTGCTGGAGCCGAAGGTCACCAGGCGGTCGCCGCGGTGCACGGAGGCCTTGCCGTTGAGGAGTTCGACGCGCAGGGTGCTGTCGCCCTGGCCGTTGGCGAAGCCGAGTTCGCCGCTCTTCTCCATGCGGGTGCCGACGGTGAACTTGGGGTCGCTGGCGAGCAGCACGGTGGAGGTGGTGGGGGCGACGGTGGTGACACGGCCGACGAGGCCGTCGCCGTTGATGACGGTCATGTCGCGCCGGACGCCGTCGTTGCTGCCGATGTCGATGGTGACGGTCCAGGAGAAGCCCTGGGCCGCTCCTATGGCGATGACCTGGGCGCCCTTGATGCCGTACTGGCCGGCGCCCGCGGTCTTCAGCAGGCGGTCGAGGTCGCGGAGCCGGCCCTTGTTGCGGTCGTCGCCGGCGAGCCGCTGCTTGAGGGCGGTGTTCTCGCGCTCCAGGGCGGTGATGCGGCGGCTGCGGTCGCCTGAGTCCCGCACGGCGGCGAGGGCGTTGCCGACGGGGTCTACGGCGGCGGCGACCCCCTTCTCCACGGGGCCGAAGGCGGAGGCGGCGGCATGCCGGGCACCGTCGAGCGGGGACTGCTCACCGCCGCGGATGTCCACCGTGATCAGCGCGAACGCGATCGCGATCAACAGCACCAGCAGCAGCCGGCTCTCTCGTGTGTCCCTCACGTGCGGCGGCGTGCCCTTCTCGTCGGACCGTTCCGCTACGCGCACGGACGGTCATCGGAAGCGTTCTGCCTGTATATCAGGTTGTTTCCCGGCGGCGGAGGTGCGCCGGGCGCCGCGGTGACCGCCACCCGCCGCCGGACGGGCGGCGGGCGGACCCCTGCGTCACCGCCGGGGCTGGGCGTCCAGGACCTGCTGCAGTGCCTCGAACTCCTCGACGCACTTGCCGGAGCCGAGGGCGACCGAGTCCAGCGGGTCCTCCGCGATGTGGATCGGCATGCCCGTCTCGCGACGCAGCCGCTCGTCCAGGCCGCGCAGCAGGGCACCTCCGCCGGTAAGAACGATGCCGCGGTCCATGACGTCACCCGACAGCTCGGGCGGGCACTTGTCGAGCGTGGTCTTGACGGCGTCGACGATGGAGTTGACCGGCTCCTCGATGGCCTTGCGGACCTCGGCCGCCGAGATCACCACGGTCTTGGGCAGGCCGCTGACCAGGTCGCGGCCGCGGATCTCGGTGTGCTCGTCCTGCTCGAGGTCGTACGCCGAGCCGATGGTGATCTTGATCTGCTCGGCGGTGCGCTCGCCGAGGAGGAGGCTGTACTCCTTCTTGATGTGCTGGATGATCGCGTTGTCCAGCTCGTCGCCCGCGACCCGGATGGACTGGGCCGTGACGATGCCGCCGAGCGAGATGACCGCGACCTCGGTGGTGCCGCCGCCGATGTCGACGACCATGTTGCCGGTGGCCTCGTGGACGGGCAGGCCCGAGCCGATCGCCGCGGCCATCGGCTCCTCGATGATGTGCACCTGGCGGGCGCCGGCCTGGGTGGAGGCCTCGATCACGGCCCGGCGCTCGACCCCGGTGATGCCGGAGGGCACACAGACCACCACACGCGGACGGGCCATCCAGCGACGCTTGTGGATCTTGAGGATGAAATAGCGGAGCATCCGCTCGGTGATCTCGAAGTCGGCGATCACGCCGTCCTTGAGCGGACGGACGGCGACGATGTTCCCCGGGGTGCGGCCGATCATCTTCTTGGCCTCGGCGCCCACTGCGAGGATGCCGCCGGTGTTGGTGTTGATGGCGACGACAGACGGCTCGTTGAGGACGATCCCGCGGCCTCTGACGTACACCAGCGTGTTGGCGGTCCCGAGGTCGACAGCCATGTCACGGCCGATGAACGACATATTGTTCCCCATGAGGATACGTCTGGCCTTCCCAACTGGAGCGATTGCTTACTTGAGGTCGGCAGGTGGTGCGCTGCGGGCGCGGGAGCACTTCATCGTAGTCTCGCGCGGCGGTGGGGCGCGGCGCGAGGGTTCCTCCGCCATTGTCGGCAGAACACAAGCCCGCCCCCGTAATGGTGACGTCGTGTCGGAGTGAGAGGTTCCCTCGTTCGCTCCGCATATGCCAGGGGGCGACCGAGAATTAATCGGTCGCCCCTGATCAGAATGGGTACATCTCTGATCGGCCTGATCAGCTATCAGACGAGGCCGGGAAAGAAAATCTTGATTTCCCGCTCCGCGGACTCCTCGGAGTCCGAGGCGTGGATGAGGTTCTCGCGGGTGATGGTGCCGAAGTCGCCACGGATCGAGCCGGGGGCCGCCGCGATCGGGTCCGTCGGGCCGGCCAGGGCGCGGACGCCCTCGATCACGCGCTCGCCCTCGACGACCATGGCCACGACCGGACCGGAGGACATGAAGCCCATCAGCGGCTCGTAGAAGTCGCGGCCCTCGTGCTCGGCGTAGTGCTGCTCCAGAGTGGCGCGGTCGAGGGTGCGCAGCTCCAGCGCGCCGATCGTCCAGCCCGCCTTGCGCTCGATCCGGCCGATGATCTCGCCGATCAGGCCACGCCGGACGGCGTCGGGCTTGAGGAGGACGAGGGTGCGCTGGCTCATGGGGCGGCTCCTTGCGATCAGGTGTGGTTGCCGCAGAGGGTACAGGGGTACCCGGCACCGTCGGTACCGGGTCCCTGACGGGGTCGCCGGCCGGATCCCTGCGCTGGTCGGGCCGTGGGCAGCTGCGGGCCCGTCCATGGCCGGTCGCGCAGTTCCCCGCGCCCCTTCGGGGCGCGGTATCTGCGGTCGCAGTGCAACTGCGGGCCGTTCGGGGCGCGGGCCGACCGCAGGTCACGCCGTCTCCGGCGCCGCCTCCTCGCTCATGCGCGCGAAGCGCGCCTTCGCCTCGTCGATCTTGCGGCCGAAATGGACCGAGCACCACCACAGGCCGGCGAAGACGATGCCGAGGATGAACATCACCGGGACCACGAAACCGCTCGCGATCAATGCGGCCTGCAGGGCCCAGCCCAGCTGTATCCCGCCGGGCCGGGTGATCATTCCGCAGAGCAGCACGCTCAGCACCATCGTGGTCCCGCAGACCGCCCAGACCGTGGCCATGGACAGGCCCGGGTCCTTCATGGCCACCAGGCCGGCGAATCCGATGACGAAGAATTCACCGATCAGAGTGCTCGCGCACAGCGTCCGCATCTCACTTCCTTCCCAGGAGCAGCCGGGCCTCGCCGACCGTCATCACCGAGCCGGTCACCAGCACACCGGCGCCCGCGTACTCGTCCTCCTCCTCGGCGAGGGTGATCGCCGCCTCCAGGGCGTCGTCCAGGCGCGGCTCGACCTGCACCCGCTCGGCGCCGAAGACCTCCACCGCTATGGCGGCGAGCTCGTCGGCGTCCATGGCGCGCTGGGTGGAGTTGCAGGTGATGACGACCTCGGCGAAGACCGGCTCGAAGGCCTCCAGAAGGCCGCGCACGTCCTTGTCCGCGCTGGCGGCGACCACTCCGATGAGGCGGCTGAAGCCGAATGCCTCGCCCACCGCCTCGGCGGCTGCACGGGCACCCGCGGGGTTGTGCGCGGCGTCCAGCACCACGGTGGGGCTGCGGCGCACCACTTCGAGCCGGCCCGGCGAGGTGACCGAGGCGAAGGCCCGGCGCACGGTGTCGAGGTCGAGCGTGCGGGCGTGCTCCGAGCCGATGCCGAAGAACGCCTCGACCGCGGCCAGCGCGACGGCGGCGTTGTGCGCCTGGTGCGCACCGTAGAGCGGGAGGAAGACCTCCGGGTAGTCCCCGCCGAGGCCGCGCAGCGTCAGCAGCTGACCGCCGACGGCGACCTCGCGGCCGGTGACGCCGAACTCCATGCCCTCGCGGGCCACCGTGGCGTCGACCTCGACCGCGCGCTTGAGGAGCACCTGCGCCGCGTCCACCGGCTGCTGGGCGAGCACCACCGTGGCGTCGGGCTTGATGATCCCGCCCTTCTCCTGGGCGATCTCACCGGGCGTGGTGCCGAGCCGGTCGGTGTGGTCGAGGGCGATCGGGGTGACGACGGCGACCGTGCCGTCCACGACGTTCGTCGCGTCCCACGAGCCGCCCATGCCGACCTCGACGACCGCCACGTCCACCGGGGCGTCGGCGAAGGCCGCGTAGGCCATGCCGGTGAGCACCTCGAAGAAGGAGAGGCGGTGCTCCTCGCGCTCGTCGACCATCTGGATGTACGGCTGGATGTCGCGGTACGTCTCGATGAAACGCTCGGCCGCGATCGGTGCGCCGTCCAGGCTGATGCGCTCGGTCACGGACTGGACGTGCGGGCTGGTGTAGCGGCCGGTGCGCAGGTCGAAGGCGGCCAGCAGGGCCTCGATCATGCGGGCGGTGCTGGTCTTGCCGTTGGTGCCGGTGATGTGGATCGAGGGGTAGGCGCGCTGCGGCTGGCCCAGGATGTCCATCAGCATCTCGATGCGCGACAGCGAGGGGTCGAGCTTGGTCTCGCCCCAGCGCCCCGCCAGCTCGGCCTCCACCTCGCGCAGCGCCCGGTCCACCTCCGGGTCCTCCGGGCGGGCCGGAACGGCGTCGCCCTGCGGGGGCCCTGACATGGTGCGCAGGGTGCGGCTGCCGGCCTCGATCACGGCCAGGTCGGGGTCGCGGTTCGTCTCGGCTTCCACGATTTCGGCAAACTCGCCGGCTTCGCCGGAGTTGCCGGATTCGTGATCACCGGTCTCGTCGTTCAGGGGGCGCTCGCTCACGCCGACCAGTCTACGGAGCCGCACCGACAGACCCGGCAAGGGCCGTTCCCGGAGCCGTCCAAGCGGAGCGGAGTACTCCGGAATGCCCTAGGTTTTTGTCCGTGGATGAGGAGAAAAGTCCACGCGGCTGCGCCCCGCACGGCTGCGAACACCGGGACCGCCTGCAGGCGGTCCTGGAAGCGCTGCCCTCCGGAGCGCTCCTGCAGAGCCCGGAGGACGAGGTGCTGGCCGTCAACCGGCAGCTCGTCGAGATGTTCGACCTGGAGGGCAGGGCCGACCTCTCCGCCGGCGCTTCCATGCGGCCGCTCGTCCCCCTCGTCCGGGCCTTCTTCACCGCCGACTTCTCCGGCCCGCGCACCCCCGGCGAGATCCTCGCCCGCCGGCACGTCCACCGGGCCGCCGAGATCCCCCTCGTCGACGGACGCATCGTCCGCCGCCAGGTCGAGCCGCTGCGCAAGGGCGGGGAGTACCTCGGCGCGATGTGGCTTTTCACGGACATCACGGAGCTCAAACGCCGCGAGCACGACGCCGAGCGCGACAACGCCGAGCTCACCGAGCTGGCCCGGCAGCGCAACTCCTTCACCGCCGCCGCCTCGCACGAGCTGCGCACCCCGCTCTCCTCCATCCTCAGCTTCTGCGACCTGCTGCGGGACCCGAACTTCGGCGAGCTCTCCGACGAGCAGTCCGCGCTGCTCGACGCCGTCCACCGCAACGCCGACCGGATGCAGCGCGTCATCGCCGACCTGCTGCTCACCACCCGGATGCGGGCCACCGGACCGGAGCTGGAGTTCGGGCCCGTCGACGTGCCCGCGATGCTGCAGGACGCGGTCCTGGACCACATGGCCCGGAGCACGCGCAGCGCCTCCCCCGTCTTCACCGTCCTGGACTGCACGCCCGGCCCCGTCCTGCGCGGCGACCGGCACCGGCTCCAGCACGTGCTGGGCAACCTGCTGGAGAACGCGGCCAAATTCACCCCGCCCGGCGGCCGGATCACCGTCACGGCGGCACCGCACGGCGACCACTGGCGGATCGAGGTCGCCGACACCGGCATCGGCATCCCCGAGGCCTCCCGCGAGGAGATCTTCAACGGCTTCGCCCGGGCGGCCAACGCCCGGAGCGGCGACTACCCGGGCACCGGGCTGGGCCTGGCGATCAGCCGGACGGTCGTGGAGCAGCACGGCGGCACGCTGACCGCCGGGGGCCGCGAGGGCGAGGGCGCGGTCTTCACCATCCGGCTGCCCGCCGGGGGGCCGGAATGACCCGGGTGCTCGTCGTCGAGGACGACCCCGACCTCGCGCTCGCGCTGCGCACCCTCCTGACGCGAGCCGGGTACGAGGTCCTCCATGCCGACAACGGGCGCGAGGGGCTGCGCCTGCTCTTCGCCGAGCGGCCCGCGCTGCTGCTCCTCGACATCGGCCTGCCCGAGCTCGACGGCTGGCAGGTGCTGGAGCGCACCCGGGACATGAGCGACCTGCCCGTCCTGCTGCTGACCGCCCGGGGCGCCGAGAGCGACCGGGTGCGCGGTCTGCGGGCCGGGGCGGACGACTACCTGCCGAAGCCGTTCGGCAACGACGAGCTGCTGGCCCGGGTCGAGGCGCTGCTGCGGCGCAGCGCGCCCGCCGCCGGCTGGGCCGGCGACTCCTTCGGCGAGGACGGGCTGCGGCTGGTGCCGGAACGCCGTTCGGCGGTGTGGCAGGGCCAGGAGGCGCGGCTCAGCGACATCGAATACCGGCTGCTGCAACTGCTCGTCCGCAACCGGGGGCGGGTGATCACGACGGACCAGCTGCTGGACCGGGTCTGGGACGACCCGGAGGGGACGGGGCGGGAGCGGGTGAAGTTCGCCGTGATGCGGTTGCGGCGCAAGTTGCGCCAGGCGGCCGGGGATGAGGCCGCTGATCCGCTGGAGGCGGTTCGGGGGCTGGGGTACCGGTACCGGGGGTGACCTCCGGGGGCTTCGCCCCCCTGGGCCCGGTTGTTCTGGTGCGGGTCCGTCGTGGCTGGTCGCGCCCACGCGGCGGAGCCGCATGACGTAACAGCCCCGCGCCCCTTACGGGGCGCGGGAAATCCAATCGCTACCGTCCCGCAACCGAAGCTCATCCGCCCCCGCAACCGTCGCCCCGCAGGCTCTGGAGCTGTCACCGCCCCCGTCAGCCCCAGGAGCTCCCGTATGTCCCTGCCGCGCCGCAGCATCGCCATCGTCCTCGGCACCCGTCCCGAGCTCGTCAAGCTCACCGACCTGTGCCGGCTCCTGGGACCCGCCGCCCACCTGATCCACACCGGGCAGCACTACGACGAGGCGCTGTCGGGCCGCTTCCTCACCGAGCTCGGGCTGCCCGAGCCCACCTTCCTCACCGGTGTCGGCGGGCAGCCGCGCGCCGTGCAGATATCCGCCGCGCTCGGCCAGCTCGACGAGCTGTTCACCGCCGAGCCGCCGCTCGCCGTCGTCGTCCAGGGCGACACCAACGCCTCCCTGGCCGGCGCGCTGGCCGCCAACGCCCACGGCATCCCCCTGCTGCACGTCGAGGCCGGGCTGCGCAGCCACGACCGCAACATGCCCGAGGAGCACAACCGCGTCCTCATCGACCGCATCGCCGACGTGCTGTGCGCCGCCACCGAGGACAACCGCGCCAACCTGCTCGCCGAGGGCATCGACGACGCGCGCATCGCCGTCACCGGCAACACCGTCGTCGAGGCCGTGCACGGCCAGCTGCCCGCCGCCGCCGACCGCGCCGCCCTGCTGGCGCAGCACGGGCTGACCGCCGACGCATACGTCCTGGCGACCGTCCACCGCCCCGAGAACACCGACTCCGCCGCCGCCCTGCGCGCCATCCTCACCGAACTCGGCGCCCTGGCCACCGCCGAACGTCCGGTCGTGCTGCCGCTGCACCCGCGCACCCGGGCCCGTATCGAGGCCGCGGGGCTGACCGACCTGCTCGCCCCGCTCACGGTGAGCGCCCCGCTGGGCTACTCCGAATTCCTCGCCCTGGCCCGGCACTCCGCGCTGCTGGTGTCCGACTCCGGCGGCATCCAGGAGGAGTGCACGGTGCTGGGCCGCCCCCTGGTCGTCGTGCGCCGCTCGACCGAACGGCCCGAGGCCATGGCCGACTTCGCCGACCTGGTCGAGCCGGGGCCGGCGATCGGCGAAGCCGCACGCCGCCGTCTTGCCGAGGGTCCCGAGGGCCTTCAGCGGCTGGCCGCTCTGCCGAGCCCCTTCGGGGACGGCACCGCGTCCGAGCGGATCGTCGCACTGCTGACGACGGTCACCGCCCCGCAGCAGCTGGCCGCCGCCGCGTAACAGCCGCGCCGACCACGCCCGTTCGCGCCCCCGAAACGTCCCGGAGCTCCACCCCGCATGTTCTCCAGCCCCTTCCTGCTCGCGTTCCCCTTCTTCCTCCTCCTCTGCTTCCTCCTCTACTGGGCCGGTGCCCGCCACGCCTACCTGCGGCGGCCCGAGGCCGAGCCCGGCAACGCCGACGCCTTCGACTGGCACTTCTTCGTCCCCTGCCGGGACGAGGAGGCGGTCGTCGGGACTACCGTCGGCCGGCTGCGCGCCGACCACCCCCGCGCGCACGTCTGGGTCATCGACGACGACAGCGACGACCGCACCGGCGCCATCGTCGCCGAGCTCGCCGAGGAGGACCGCCGCGTCCACCTCGTGCGCCGCCACCGCCCCAACGCCCGCCAGGGCAAGGGCGCGGCGCTCAACGCCGCGTACGACGAGCTGAACCAGTTCCTGTCGAAGCACACCGACCGCGAGCGCGTCGTCGTGTGCGTCATCGACGCCGACGGCCAGCTCGACCCGAACGCCCTGGACATCGTCAGCGGCCCGGCCGGCTTCGGCGACCCCGAGACCGGCGGCGTGCAGGTCAGCGTCCGGATGCGCAACGCCGGCGACCCGCGACCGCTGCCGGACCGCGGCCGCGTGCGCAACGCCTTCGCCCGGCTCCTGGTCCGTATGCAGGACATGGAGTTCTCCGTCTCCAACGCCGGCATGCAGCTGCTGCGCGGCCGCACCGGCTCCGTCGGCCTCGGCGGCAACGGCCAGTTCACCCGCCTCGCCTCGCTGGACCGCATCGCCGCCGCCGAGCGGCGCCCCTGGCAGCGCGGCGCCCTGCTGGAGGACTACGAGCTCGGCCTGCACATGATCCTCACCGGCGACCGGATATCCCACATAGCCGACACCTGGGTCTCCCAGGAGGGCCTGCCGCACGGCCGCCGCTTCCTCACCCAGCGCACCCGCTGGGCCCAGGGCAATCTGCAGTGCGTCCGCTACGCGCCGCGCATCGTCTCCTCCCGCCACTACGGCGGCAAGGGCGTCCTGGAGACGCTCTACACCTTCCTCCAGCCGGTCGCCCACCTGGTCACGCTCGCGCTCTGCGCCGTCATGTTCGCCCTCCTCGGCCTGACCGCCGCCGAGGACGGACCCGGCGCGGCGTTCGGCGGCATGCTGGCGCTGTGGCCGCTGGTGCTCGCCCTGGCCGTGGTCTCGATCATGCCGTTCGTCCTGTGGGGCCCGGTCTACCGCCGGGACCGCGCGCCCGACGCCTCGTTCCCGGCCGCCCTGCTGTGGGGCCTGGCGCTGTGGCTGTACGCGTACCACCTCTTCCCCGCCTCCGCCCGCGGCTTCGTACGGATGCTGCGCGGCCGCAACGGCTGGGCGAAGACGCGGCGCAACGCCGAGACGATCGAGTCGGGCCCGGTCGCCATCGAGGCCTGAGACACCCGAGACGCCTGAGATGCCTGAGACGCCTGAGAAGTACGTCACTTCCGCAACTCCAGAGGCAACCTTCACCCCCGTTCCGCCATCTGACCGCCGGTGATATTCATGCCCGGAACCGGTTCCGGGTGGCGGAACGGAGCGTTGTGCGCACCCGACAACTCAGCAACCGCATGCACTTGTTGCTGCTGACTGCGTGGACCGTGCTGTGGTTCGCCGTGGTGGAGCCCAACGGCGGCTTCTCCTGGCACTATCTGCGCACGGGCGGCGAGCTGATCTACAACGGGGCCGACGGCACGGGCGGACTCAACCTCTACGCCCACCACCCCGAGCTCCAGATGGGCCCGATCAGCTTCCTGGTCGCGGGGTTGTTCAACCCCTTCTCGGAGCACGCAGGCCAGTTCCTCGCCGCCGCGCTGATGTCCGTCCTCGGCCTGGTGATCGTGGTACTGGCCGGGCGCAGTGCCGCCATCCACTTCCTCGGCACCGGCACCAACCACCAGCGGCTGCGGCAGCGCGTGCTGATCGCCGGCGCGGCGTTCATCCCCATGTGGATCGAGGTCTCGGTCCGCTTCGGGCACCTCGACGACGTACTCGCCCTGTTCTTCACGGCGTTGGCCGTCTGGTTCCTGACGCGCTGCAACGCCGCCGCCGTCGGCGCCTGCCTCGCCCTGGCGATGGACTCCAAGCCGACGGCGCTGGCCTTCCTGCCGCTGATCCTCGCCCTGCCGCGGGAACGCTGGATGCGGGCGGTGCTGTGGTGCGTGGGACTGGTGGCCGTGATGTGGCTGCCGTTCTTCATCATGGACCCGCACTCCTTCGCCGCCGCGAAGTTCACCATCCCCAACAACCCCGCGTCCGCGCTGCGTTGGCTGGGCGCCAACGACCCCGAGACCCCCAACTGGGCCCGCCCCGCACAGGCAGCACTGGGCCTCGCACTGGGCGCGATCGCGGTGTGGCGGGGCCGCTGGGCGGCGGTCGTGCTGCTGGGCGCCAACGCCCGGATCGTCCTCGACCCCAGCGTCTACACCTACTACACGGCATCGGTCCTGCTCGGCACCCTGCTGTGGGACGTGTGCGGGCAGCGACGCCTGGTGCCGTGGTGGAGCTGGATCGCGCTGATCGTGCTCTACGGCAGCGTGTTCATCGTGCCGGACGACTCGGCACGCGGATTCATCCGCCTGGTCTTCGTCGCGGTCTCCACGCTGTACGTACTGTTCGCGCCGGTCCGCGACCGCCGCGAGCGCAACAAGGACAGGCCCCTCAACCGAGTGGAGGAGGAGCCTGTGCAGGGCCCGTGGGGCCCCATGTGGGACCCGGGCCGAACGAGGCCGTGGGACTCACGGCGCGGATAAGGGAAGCCCCGCGCCCCGTCAGGGGCGCGGGGCTTTTACGACCGCGGACGGCCCGCGCCCCGTAAGGGGCGCTGGGGGTACCCCCAGCGGTAGCTGGGGGAGGAACTGCGCGACCAGCCACAGCCGGCCCGCAGCCGACCGACTAGCCCTGCGGCAGAGCCGCGAGCTGGCCGCTGATCCGCTCGATATCGGCCTCCGCGGCAGCAAGCCGCTTCTGGATCTTCTCCTTGACCGCCTCCGGCGCCTTGGCGAGGAACGCCTCGTTGCCGAGCTTGGCCGTGGCCTGAGCCTTCTCCTTCTCGGCGGCAGCAAGATCCTTGGCGAGCCGCTTCCGCTCCGCCTCGAAGTCGATGACACCGGAAAGGTCGAGCGCAACGGTGGCCCCGGCCACCGGCAGCGTCGCCGTCGCCTGGAAACCGTCCCCGGCCGGCTGCAAGCGCAACAGCTGACGGATCGCACCCTCGTGCGCGGCGAGCGCCGTGCCGGACAGCTCCAGCCGCGCCGGAACCTTCTGGCCCGGCTGCAGCCCCTGGTCCGAGCGGAAGCGCCGCACCTCGGTGATGACCCGCTGCAGCTCCTCGATCTCCCGCTCGGCGCCGGCGTCGCGGAAGCCGCTGTCGGCCGGCCACTCGGCGACGACGACCGACTCCTTGCCGGTGAGCGCGGTCCACAGCGTCTCGGTGACGAACGGGACGACCGGGTGCAGCAGGCGCAGCGTGACGTCCAGGACCTCGCCGAGGACCCGGGCCGAGACCTTGGCCGGCTCGCCGCCGCCCATGAAGGTGGTCTTGGACAGCTCGACGTACCAGTCGAAGACCTCGTCCCACGCGAAGTGGAAGAGCGCGTCCGTGAGCTTCGCGAACTGGTAGTCGTCGTAGTACGCGTCGACCTCGGCGACCACGGAGTTGAGCCGCGAGAGGATCCAGCGGTCCGTCGCCGACATCTGCTCGGCGGGCGGCAGTTCACCCTCGACGGTGGCGCCGTTCATCAGCGCGAACCGCGTCGCGTTCCACACCTTGTTGGCGAAGTTGCGCGAGCCCTGGACCCAGTCCTCGCCGATCGGCACGTCCACACCGGGGTTGGCGCCGCGGGCGAGCGTGAAGCGGACGGCGTCGGAGCCGTACTTGTCCATCCAGTCCAGCGGGTTGACCGCGTTGCCGAAGGACTTCGACATCTTCTTGCCGAACTGGTCGCGGACCATGCCGTGCAGGGCGATGGTGTGGAACGGCGGGGTGCCGTCCATCGCGTAGAGGCCGAACATCATCATCCGGACGACCCAGAAGAAGAGGATGTCGTAGCCGGTGACGAGGACGGAGTTCGGGTAGAACTTCTCGACGCTCTCGGTCCGCTCGGGCCAGCCGAGCGTGGAGAACGGCCACAGGCCGGAGGAGAACCAGGTGTCCAGGACGTCGGTCTCCTGGTGCCAGCCCTCGCCCGTCGGCGGCTGCTCGTCCGGGCCGACGCAGACCATCTCGCCGTCCGGGCCGTACCAGACCGGGATGCGGTGGCCCCACCACAGCTGGCGCGAGATGCACCAGTCGTGCAGGTTGTCGACCCACTCGAAGTAGCGCTTCTCCATCTCCTGCGGGTGGATCTTGACCTCGCCCCCGCGTACGGCGTCGGCGGCGGCCTTGGCCAGCGGAGCGGTCTTGACCCACCACTGCATGGACTGACGCGGCTCGAGCGTCGTCTTGCAGCGCGAGCAGTGGCCCACGGAGTGGGTGTACGGGCGCTTCTCGGCGACGATCCGGCCCTCGGCGCGCAGGGCGCCGACGATGGCGGAGCGGGCCTCGAAGCGGTCCAGGCCGAGGAAGGGGCCGTGGACGGTGATGACGCCGTGCTCGTCGAGGACGGTCAGCGACGGCAGGTCGTGCCGGCGGCCGATCTCGAAGTCGTTCGGGTCGTGGGCCGGGGTGACCTTGACGGCACCCGTGCCGAACTCGGGGTCGACGTGCTCGTCGGCGACGACCGGGATGCGCCGGCCGGTCAGCGGCAGCTCGATCTCGGTGCCGACGAGGTGCTTGTAGCGCTCGTCCTCGGGGTGGACGGCGACGGCGGTGTCACCGAGCATCGTCTCGGCGCGGGTCGTCGCGACGACGATGGACGCGTCCCCCTCGCCGTAGGTGATCGAGACGAGCTCGCCGTCGTCGTCCTGGTACTCCACCTCGATGTCGGAGATGGCGGTGAGGCAGCGCGGGCACCAGTTGATGATGCGCTCGGCGCGGTAGATCAGCTCGTCGTCGTAGAGCTTCTTGAAGATCGTCTGGACGGCCTTGGAGAGGCCCTCGTCCATGGTGAAGCGCTCGCGCGACCAGGCGACACCATCACCGAGGCGGCGCATCTGACCGGAGATCTGGCCGCCGGACTCCGCCTTCCACTGCCAGACGCGCTCGACGAACGCCTCGCGGCCGAGGTCGTGCCGGGACTTGCCCTCCTTGGCCAGCTCGCGCTCGACCACGTTCTGCGTGGCGATGCCGGCGTGGTCCATGCCGGGCTGCCACAGCACCTCGTAGCCCTGCATGCGCTTGCGGCGGGTCAGCGCGTCGATCAGCGTGTGCTCGAACGCGTGCCCGAGGTGCAGGGAGCCGGTGACGTTCGGCGGCGGGATGACGATCGTGTACGGCTCTTTGTCGCTCTGCGCGTCGGCCTCGAAGTAGCCCCGCTCTACCCAGCGCTCGTACAGCGGCCCCTCTACTTCGGCCGGCGCGTACTGGGTCGGCAGTTCGGGGACGCTGTGCGGATGCTGCTGAGTGTTATCGGTCACGGGGGAATTCTACGGGGCGGGGGGCGCGGCCCACGAACCCGTTTACCCCCCGGCGGGGGCCCTCGATCGCCCATCGGCGAGGATGACGGGGCCTTGACCTGGCCACGTCACATACAGGTCGGAACCGCCGCGAAGGGGACGCAGAGTCACGATGAGCTTCAACCAGCCGGGCCCGTACGGACCGCCGCAGCCGCCGCAGCCGCCATACGGATCTCAGGTGCCTCAGGGGCCCAACCCGTACGCGCAGGCACCGCAGGCACCGCAGGCGCCGCAGCCGCCCATGCCCCCGATGCCGCCGGCCATGCCCTTCCAGGCCCAGCAACCGCAGGGCAAGGGCAAGACCGCCGCCATCGTCGCGACCGCGGTGGTTCTGGTCGCCGCCATCGCGGGCGGCGGCTGGATGCTCCTGAAGGGCGGCGACGACAAGAAGCCTGCGAAGGCGGCGGCGTCCTCCGCCGCCAAACCGGCCGCCCCCTCCGCCGCCCCGTCGTCCGCCGCTCCCACGGGCAAGCGCTACAAGCTCGTCGCGCCGGACAAGGTGGCGGACACATACGCCAAGGACGCGTCCGCGAGCGGGGACGGCTTCGACTCCGCCGACCTGGAGGACCTCAAGACGCTGGGGGTCGTCAACCCGCAGAATGTCAGCGCCACTTACAAGGCCGGCGACGAAAGCACGCAGAAGGTCGTCAAGTTCACCGGCGCGTGGGGCGAGGTGAAGAACCCCGAGACGGTCGTGGACGGCCTGTTCCACGCCATGGCCGCCTCGGCGGGCAAGGAGAAGGACGGCACCAACACCTCGGTCGAGGGCACCCCGCAGAAGGTGACGCCCGCCGGGCTCGACGACGGCGCCGTGCTCAAGTGCCAGAACATGGTGATGAGCGGCCCGGTCTTCGCCGGCCACACCCTCAAGACGCCCATGTGCATCTGGGCCGACCACAGCACCGTCGGCACCGTCATCCACATGGATGCGTCCGCGATACGGACGGGCATGACCCCGAGCGCCGACGAAGCGGGCGCCTTCGCGGCGGGAATCCGTCATGACATGCGGGTGGAAATCACGAACTGACCCCCGGACTGTTCCAGAACCGTTGCCGCCCCGACGTAAGGCCGGAATAAGCCATCGGGAAGGATGGCGCAGAACTGTCGCGTGAGAGCCCTGCGTCGAGCCGAAGAGTCGAAGAGGAAACAATGAGCTACAACCAGCCGGGTCCGTACGGCCAGCCCCCGCAGCCGCCCCAGGGGCCCAACCCGTACGGCCAGGGCGGCGCCCCCGGCCAGCCCGGCTACGGCTACCCGCAGCAGGCCCCGCCGCCGCAGTCCCCCTACGCCGCCCCGCCGGTCCAGCCCCCCTACGGCGCCCCGCAGCAGCCCCAGCAGGGCGGCTGGGGCCAGCCCCCGCAGCCTCCGCAGGCGCCGCAGCAGGGCGGTTGGGGCCAGCCGGGCATGCCGGGCGGCTACCCGCCCCCGCCCGCGAAGAGCGGCGGCGCCGGCAAGGGCATCGCGATCGCGGTGGGCGCGCTGGTTGTTGTGGGCGCGGTCGTGGGCGGGATCGTGTTCCTCTCGGGCGGCAGCAGCGGTGGCGGCAAGGTGAAGCCGTACACGATCGTCCTGCCGGATTCGCTGCTGGACGGGCAATACACGAAGGGCCCCACGCAGCCTGGCGCCCAGACCAGCCAGGACCTCACCAACAACGACAAGACCAAGGCCCTCGGCATCGACAACGGCACCGGTGTCTCAGGCCGTTACACCAACGGCCAGAAGCAGGTTCTATCGGTGGCCGGCGTCTACGGCGAGGTCCCCGACCCGGCGAAGACGGTCGACGCCATGCTCGCCCAGATGGACGAGAACGAGAAGAAGCTGGGCGCCCAGATCCACGCCACCTACGAGACGACCTCGCCTGCCACCGAGTACCACCCCAGTGGTTTCGACGGCGCGGTGATGAAGTGTCTGTCCAAGAAGGTCACCATCAATATGGGGACCATCAGCAGCAATGCCCAGTCCAGCACCTGCATTTGGGCCGACAGCAGCGCCGTCGGCGTCGTCACGCACGAGGTACCGAAGACCTCTGGAGGCCTCGGCGGCGGCATGGGTGCCAGCGGCATGGACGCCACCGGCGACGTCATGTCCCCCAAGGACCTCTCCGACGCAACGGCCAAGGTCCGCACCGCAGTCCGCAAGGACAAGTAACCCCGCACAGCAGCAAAGAGGGGGCGCCCGACCGGGCGCCCCCTCTTGACGTTTCTGCGTGACTACGCGCTCTTCTCGTGCCGCTCGTCCTTGCGCACGATGCGCGGCTCCCGCGGCACCAGCGTCGGGTTCACGTTCGAGTGGACGACGTCCTCGGTGATGACGACCCGTGCCACGTCCTTCCTGGACGGGACCTCGTACATCACGGACATCAGGACTTCCTCCATGATGGCCCGCAGACCGCGCGCGCCGGTCCCCCGCAGAATCGCCTGGTCCGCGATGGCTTCGAGCGCCGGGCGGTCGAAGTCCAGCTCGACACCGTCGAGTTCGAACAGGCGCTGGTACTGCTTCACCAGGGCGTTGCGCGGCTCCACCAGGATCTGGAGCAGGGCCTCGCGGTCCAGGTTGTGGACGGACGTGATGACCGGGAGCCGGCCGATGAACTCCGGGATCATCCCGAACTTCACCAGGTCCTCCGGCATGACCTCCTGGAACTGGTCGCTCGCCTCGATCTCGCGCTTGGAGCGGATCGTGGCGCCGAAGCCGATGCCCTTCGCGCCGGCCCGCGACTCGATGATCTTCTCCAGACCGGAGAAGGCGCCGCCCACGATGAACAGGACGTTCGTCGTGTCGATCTGGATGAACTCCTGGTGCGGGTGCTTGCGGCCGCCCTGGGGCGGGACGGAGGCCGTCGTGCCCTCCAGGATCTTCAGCAGGGCCTGCTGGACGCCCTCGCCCGACACGTCCCGTGTGATCGACGGATTTTCGCTCTTACGGGCGACCTTGTCGATCTCGTCGATGTAGATGATGCCGGTCTCGGCCTTCTTGACGTCGTAGTCGGCGGCCTGGATCAGCTTCAGGAGGATGTTCTCGACGTCCTCGCCGACGTAGCCGGCCTCCGTCAGGGCCGTGGCGTCGGCGATGGCGAAGGGGACGTTGAGCATACGGGCCAGCGTCTGCGCGAGCAGCGTCTTGCCGGAGCCCGTGGGGCCGAGCAGCAGGATGTTGGACTTGGCCAGTTCGATGCCGTCGTCGCGGTTGTGGCCGCCGGTCTCGCCGGCCTGGACCCGCTTGTAGTGGTTGTACACGGCGACGGAAAGGGCCTTCTTGGCGGCCTCCTGGCCCACCACGTAGCCCTCGAGGAACTCGTAGATCTCACGGGGCTTGGGGAGTTCCTCCCAGCGCACCTCGGAGGTCTCCGCGAGCTCTTCCTCGATGATCTCGTTGCAGAGGTCGATGCACTCGTCGCAGATGTAGACACCAGGACCCGCGATGAGCTTCTTCACCTGCTTCTGGCTCTTGCCGCAGAACGAGCACTTGAGCAGATCGCCGCCGTCACCGATGCGTGCCACGAGGTGCTTCCCCTTCGCCTGGGATCCGCCCAGTTCCGCGGACCCGAGTGCTTGCCTATCGACGGTACCTTGCCGGGCCCCCCGTGCGGGCCCCCCTTGGACCTACTCGGCCAAGGGGGGTACCGGCGGCACAGTGCCCGGGAGAAGGCCCGGGCCGGTCTCTCAGACCGCCACGGACGACTTGCGCGTGGTGACGATCTGGTCGACCAGACCGTACGCCAGCGCGTCCTCCGCGGTGAGGATCTTGTCGCGCTCGATGTCGTCGCGGATCTTCTCGAGGGGCTGGGTGGAGTGCTTGGCGAGCATCTCCTCCAGCTGCGTGCGCATGCGCATGATCTCGTTCGCCGCAATCTCCAGGTCGGAGAGCTGCTCACGGCCCGTCTGGCTGGACGGCTGGTGGATCAGGACGCGCGCATTGGGCAGCGCCATGCGCTTGCCGGGGGTGCCGGCGGCCAGCAGGATCGCGGCGGCGGAGGCGGCCTGGCCCATGCAGACCGTCTGGATGTCCGGCTTCACGAACTGCATCGTGTCGTAGATGGCCGTCAGGGCCGTGAACGAGCCGCCGGGGCTGTTGATGTAGATCGAGATGTCCCGGTCCGGGTCCATCGACTCCAGGCACAGCAGCTGCGCCATGACGTCGTTGGCGGAGGCGTCGTCGATCTGCACGCCCAGGAAGATCACGCGCTCCTCGAAGAGCTTCGCGTACGGGTCGTACTCGCGGACGCCCTGCGAGGTGCGCTCGACGAAGCGCGGGACGACGTAACGGGCCTCGGCCTGGGGACCGGTGTAGAGGCCGCTGGCGGAGGCCAGGTGGGACGAGATGTTCATGCGGGTGTTCACCATCCTGATGGCGGTCGGTGGGCTGGGAGGTGGCTTTCCGGCGGTACTTGCGAGGCCGTCAGGCCCCGGTGCCGCCGCCGCCCGGAACGCCGGAGGCGTGCGTGATGATCTCGTCGATGATCCCGTACTCCTTGGCCTCCTCGGCCGTGAACCAGCGGTCGCGGTCACCGTCGCGGATGATCGTCTCCACGGACTGGCCGGTGTGGAGCGCCGTGATCTCGGCCATGCGCTTCTTGGTGCGCAGCAGCTGCTCGGCCTGGATCTTGATGTCCGAGGCCGTGCCGCCGAGGCCCGCGGAGCCCTGGTGCATGAGGATGTCGGTGTTCGGGAGGGCGAAGCGCTTGCCCGGGGTGCCGCCGGTCAGCAGGAACTGGCCCATGGAGGCCGCGAGGCCCATGCCGATCGTGACCACGTCGTTCGGGATGTACTGCATGGTGTCGTAGACCGCCATGCCGGCCGTCACCGAGCCGCCGGGGCTGTTGATGTAGAGGTAGATGTCCTTGCTCGGGTCGGCTGCCAGGAGGAGCATCTGCGCGGTGATCTTGTTCGCGATCTCGTCGTCGACCTGCTGGCCGAGGAAGATGATCCGCTCCCCGAGCAGCCGGTTGTAGACCTGGTCGCCGAGGCCACCACCGATGGCGATCTCACCGGCGGCGGAAGGCATCAGATTCGTCACGTATCCACCTGCTCGTCTCTGACGGCAACGGGCCGTCTCCGCGTCTTCTCTGAGGACCGGGACCGGCGCGGCCGGGCTGTCCCCGGTGCGCTGCCAGAGTCTCCCCTGCCCTCGTATCTACGGACCCTAACGCGCTGGTCGGCAGGCGCCATCCCGCATCCGTAACTGTTCGCTCTGAGCGCAGGTTCCCCCAGGGGTCCGGGAAGCGCGACGGGCCCGGGCCGCCGCCCCTTGCGGGGAAGCGGTCCGGGCCCGTACGGAGCGCGGTGCGGGGCTCCGGGCGGAGGATCAGGCCTCGGTGCCCTCGACGGCCTCGGCCGCGGCCTCGGTCTCGTCCTCGTCCTCCAGGTCGACGACGTTGCCCTCGGTGTCCTTGACCGTGGCGGCCTCGACGACGGTGGCCAGCGCCTTGCCGCGGGCGACCTCGCCGACGAGCATCGGCACCTGGCCGCCCTCGACAACCGCCTGGGCGAACTGGTCGGGGCTCATGCCGGAGGACTGGGCGCGGCGCATGAGGTGCTCGGTGAGCTCCTCCTGGTCGACGCCGACCTCCTCCTTGCTGACGATCTCGTCGAGGACGAACTGGGTCTTGATGCCCTTCTCGGCCTGCTCCTTGAGCTCGGCGTCGAACTCCTCGGCGGACTTGCCCTGGATCTCCAGGTACTTGTCCAGGGTCAGGCCCATCTGGCCGAGCTGGTGGTGCTCCAGGTTGTGCTTGCGGGTCTTGATCTCGTCCTCGAGAAGCTTCTCGGGCATCGGGACCTCGACCAGCTTCAGGAGCTCCTCGAGCACCTTCTCCTGGGCCTGGGTGGCCTGGTCGAACTTCTTCATGCGGGCGAGGCGCTTGCGGCTGTCGGCCTTGAGCTCGTCCAGCGTGTCGAACTCGCTCGCCAGCTGCGCGAAGTCGTCGTCCAGCGCGGGCAGTTCACGGGACTTCACCGCGGTGACGTCGACCTTGACCTCGGCCTCCTTGCCCTCGGCGGAGCCGCCCTTGAGCTCGGAGGTGAAGGTCGCGGTGCCGCCGGCCTCGAGACCGGTGACGGCCTCGTCGATGCCGTCCAGCAGCTGGCCGGAACCGATGGTGTAGTCGATGCCCTTGGCGACGCCGTCCTCCAGGACCTCGCCGTCGACCTTGGCCTCGAGGTCCACGGTGACGATGTCGCCCTCGGCGGCGGCGCGCTCGACGGGGGCGGTGGTGGCGAAGCGCTCACGCAGCTGCTCGACGGACTTCTCGACGTCCTCGTCGGTCACCTCGGCGACGTCGACGGTGACCTCGATGCCCGAGTAGTCCGGGATCTCCAGCGCGGGGCGGATGTCCACCTCGGCGGTGAAGGCCAGCAGCTCGTTGTCCTTGAGCTCGGTGATGTCGACCTCGGGCTGGCCCAGCGGGCTCAGCTCGGCCTCGTTGACCGCCTCGGTGTAGAACTTCGGAAGCGCGTCGTTGACGGCCTCCTCCAGCACAGCGCCACGGCCGAAGCGCTGGTCGATCACGCGGGCGGGGATCTTGCCCTTGCGGAAGCCCTTCACCGTGACCTGCTGGTTGATCTTCTTGTACGCCGCGTCGAGGCTGGCCTTGAGCTCCTCGAAGGGCACCTCGACAGTGAGCCGAACCCGGGTCGGGTTCAGGGTCTCCACGGCGCTCTTCACGGTTCGGTCTCCTTGGGGCTGACTGCTTGGGTTTCAGCTGATGATGTTCAGCGGATCGCGCGCGGTAGAGAAGACACACAGACGCGCAGCTTGCATAGTAACCGCAAGCAGGATGAGCCCCACAATGTGATCTTGCTGGTCGGGGTGGCCGGATTCGAACCGACGACCTTCCGCTCCCAAAGCGGACGCGCTACCAAGCTGCGCCACACCCCGTAAGTGCGAGACGTAGGGTACATCGCCGCGGGGGTGCGGGGGACGCGGAATTCGGGGGGCGCGGAGGGCGAGGAGGGGTGGCGTGCGGCGCACCGCTCCGACCCGCTACGATGCACACCGTGCCGCGCAGCCTTCACGGGCTTTCCGGCGCGCGCGGGCGTAGCTCAATGGTAGAGCCCCAGTCTTCCAAACTGGCTACGCGGGTTCGATTCCCGTCGCCCGCTCCGACAACGCCTCCGGCTCCGGCCGGGGGCGTTCTTCATGTGCGGCGCGTGCGCCCCGGAACGCGCTCAGAACCGGATGCCGTTTATCGTCTGCGCGATCGAGTCCAGGAACCGGTGGATCGACGGGGCCATGCCCGTGGAGGCGAGGAAGAAGCCGAAGAGGATCGCAACGATCGCGGGGCCTGTCTTGATGTTGTTGGCACGGATCATCACCACCAGGACGATCGCCAGGAGCAGCACCACGGACAGTGAAATCGCCACAGCAGATCACACCTTCGGTCGGGGACTGACCACCATCGTGCCACCAACTCGCCGGGGGGAAAGATGGCGTGACGATTCCTCGGGGTACAACCAGGGGCTTCTCAGGGAACCCCCAGGTCCGAATCGTCTGGTACGGACCTGATCCGCCGGGTATCTCCCGGCGGTTTACCGGCCTCGGCCCGCGCGGCTAGGGTTCCTCGAATGTCCCCCACCGCCACCTCCCGCCCGGTGGCCACCGCACCTCCCCTCCCCTCCCCCGCCCCCTCGGCCCGCGACCCCTTCTTCGACAACGCGAAGTACCTCGCGATCGTGCTGGTCGCCGTCGGGCATGCCTGGGAGCCGCTCACCCACACGAGCCGGACGGCCCTGGCGCTCTACCTGACGGTGTTCACGTTCCACATGCCGGCCTTCATCCTCATGTCCGGCTATTTCTCCCGGGGTTTCGACTTCACTCCCGCGAAGATCAAGCGACTGGTCACCGGGGTCGCCGTGCCGTATCTGGTCTTCCAGACCGGTTACATCCTCTTCCAGCACTGGGCGGAGGACGACGCCCCGCCGGACCCGTTCACGCTGACCAACCCCTGGTACCTGAACTGGTTCCTGGCCGCGCTGTTCGTGTGGCGGCTGACGACGCCGGTGTGGCAGGTGCTGCGCTGGCCGGTGCCGATTGCGTTCGCAATTTCCATCGGTGCGATGGTCGCGCCGCACACCGGGCCGGACTTCGACCTGATGCGGGTGCTGCAGTTCCTGCCCTTCTTCGTGATCGGGCTGCGGATGAAGCCGGAGCACTTCGCCCTCGTGCAGAAGCGGTGGGTGCGGATCGCGGCGGTGCCGGTGTTCGCGTGCGCGATCACGGTGGCCTGGTTCCTCGCGCCCCGGATCGACTCGGGCTGGTTCTACCGGAACGACGCCGTCCAGGACCTGCACCAACCGCTGTGGACGGCCCCGGTGATGGGCCTGGCACTCTTCGGATGCGCCGCCGTGCTGACGGCGGGCTTCTTCGCCTGGGTGCCGCGGAGGAGGACATGGTTCACGGCACTGGGCGCCGGGACGATCTCCGGGTTCCTGCTGCACGGGTTCGTGATCAAGATGTCGCGGTGGTGGGGCTGGTACGACGCCGCCGCGTGGGTGCGGCAGCCGGTGGGCATGGTCGTGGTGACCGCGCTGGCCGTGATCATGATCACGGTGCTGTGCACGGCCCCCGTGCGACGGGTGTTGCGCTTCGCGCTGGAGCCGCGCATGGAGTGGGCGTTCAGGCGGTAGCGCCCCTTACGGGGCGCCCACTTACGCGGCCTCGACCCCCTTCAGGTGCCGCATCAGCGCCTCCAGCGCCGTCCACCCCTCCACCGTCTCCCCGTCGCCCAGCGGGTAGTAGAAGCCCGGGCGCGCCTCCGCGCCCAGCTTCACCGGGGCCTCGGCCAGCGGCGTGCGCCCGGCCCGGGCCACGCCCATTTCACGGACCTCCCCCGCGCCCAGTGCGAACGCGAACGGCACCGGCGGCCGTTCGAAGCACGGCGGCACCGCGAGGTCGCGCCGCGCCTCCCGCAGGTGGCACAGCATCGAGCGCAGCCCGTACCGCGTCGCCAGCTCCTCCGCGAGCCCGGGCACCGCGTCCAGCGGCGGCTTCTCGCCGGCCCCGTAGCCGACGGTCAGCGTGATGTCCTCCTCCACGCCGTCCGGCGTGCGCACGACCCGCAGCGTGGCGACGGCCGGCCGCTCCGGGCTGCCGACGACCACGGTCCACGTCGGCTGCGGCGCCCGCTCGTACGCGAGGTCCGTCAACTGGCGCCGCGACCACGGCAGGTTGGCCGGTTCGGCCGTGCCCCAGCCCGCCGGGAGTTCGCCGGTCAGCGCCTGCCAGGCGGCCTCCAGCGCGCCGCCGAGCACGAGGTGGGCCTCGGGCTGGTGCAGGGTCCGGAAGGACACCGACACCTGGCGCTCGTCCGTGCGCTGCACATCGGTGAAGGCGGGCGCCACCGCCGTCTCGCCGTTCTCGTCCGTCGCCGCGAGGAACATGCCGTCCTGCCACCGCAGGACAGCGCCCGACAGGCCGTCGTAGTAGCCGACCTTCTCGTCCTGGACGACCCAGCGCGACGGCATCGCCGTCGACATCAACGACCGAGTCGGCAGCGACAGCCGGCAGTGGCCCGGCGTGACGATCTGCAGGCCGCGGTCGCTCTCCAGCGTGGCGCGCAGGGCCTCGGACAGCCAGCTCGTCATGGCGATGACCGGCCGGTCCTGGAGGATCACGGCGACGTGCTCCGTCAGCACGTCGACGGCCGGCTGTGCGGCCGCCTGCGCGGGTACGGCGCTGATGCCGGACGTGTCGACGGGCTTCGCCGGGTCGGCCGTGCCCGGCGCGTCCTGCGGCCACACGCTGCCGCCCAGCAGCATCTGCAGCCGGGCGGCGAAGGTGCCCGCCAGTTCCGCCGCCTGCGGCACGGCAGTTGACGCACGTGCCTCGGTCCACCACACAGGACCGTCACCCGGAACGTCCGTACCCAGCAGCCGGGCCGCCTCGCCCGGCACCTGCAGCAGCAGCGGGGCCTCGATGGAGACCAGCGGCCGCCCCTCCGCGTCGCAGAGCTGGACCACGGCACCGTCCCCGGCCGCCTGCACCCGCAGGTCGGGGCCGCCGGAGAGCAGACCGGCCAGGACACTCCAGGCATCCGGCATCCGCTCGGTCAGTGCGATCACATCTTTGGTCATCAGCTGTTTCCCCCGTTGTCCCCGTTGTCTTCTGCGGCAAGCGCCGTCTGGATCAGCCGCGTTGCCTCGCCCCGGCGGACGAGCGTGCCCCGGCCGGGCGGCTGCGCCCCGGCGTACACGCCCGGGAAGAGCTGGCCCTCCTGCCGGTCGCCGGTCATCACGACCGCCGCCGTACCGCTCTCCCGGAGCGTCATCAGGAACGGCTCGTACAGCGCCCGCGACGCACCGGCCACGCGCCGCGTGACCACGAAGTGCAGGCCGATGTCCTGGGCGGAGGGGATGAACGGCAGGAAGGGCGCGAGCGGTTGCTGTCCCGCGGTGGTGAGGATGTCGTAGTCGTCGATGAGGATGACGATGCGCGGCCCGGAGTACCAGGTGCCGGACGCGAGGGCGTCCTGGGCGGCCAGGTCGTCCGGCATGCGCTTCTCCAACTCGGTGGCGATGCCGGTGGCGAGGGCACCGCAGAGCTTGGAATTGTGCGCGTAGCCGCCGCGGTACTCCTCGGGCACCAGCTTGCGCAGGCCGCGCCGCGGGTCCATGACCGCGAACACGATCTCCTCGTCGGAATAGCGCTCCATGAGCCCCTGGGCGATCAGACGCAACAGGTTCGTCTTGCCGCATTCGCTGTCGCCCAGGACGATCAGGTGCTGGTCGCGCTTGAACAGGTCGAGCAGGACGGGCGCGAGGGCCGTCTGGTCCAGGCCGATGGGCACCCGGTTGGGCTCGGCCGTCACCTGCGGCAGCGAGGCGGCCGGGATCCGGGCGGGCAGCACGCGGACGCGCTGGGCGCCGTCGCCGGACCAGGACGAGCGGATGACCATGGCGGCCTGCTCGACGGCCGGACCGATCTCGGAGGTCGACGCGAGGCCGTCGATGCGCGGCAGCGCGGTCTGGGCGAACAGCTTGCCGTCGGTCAGGACGCGGCCGGGCTCGTCCGCGGCGATGGTCTCCGCGAGCTTGCGGTCGATGCTGGAGTCGCCCGGGTCGTTGAGCCGCAGCTCCATGCGCGTACCGAACATCGCCTGCGTGGCGATGCGCACGTCGTTCCAGCGCAGCATGCCGGCGACGACGTGGATGCCGTAGCCGCCGCCGCGCTTGAGCAGGTCGGTGACGGCGTCCTCGATCATCTCGAAGTCGTCGCGCAGGGCGCCGAATCCGTCGATGACGAGCACGATCTCGGTGGACGACAGCTCGGGCAGGCGGCCCTCGGCGCGCATCTCGCGCAGCCGCTCGACGGAGTCGATGCCGTGCTCGCGGAAGAGCTCCTCGCGCGCGGCGAGCATGCCGCGCACCTCTTCGACGGTGCGGGCGGCGCGTTCGCGGTCGGCGCGCCCGGCGATGCCGCCGACGTGCGGCAGCCCGGCGAGCGCGGCGAGGCCGCCGCCGACCAGGTCGAGCCCGTAGATGCCGGCCTCGCGCGGCGTGTGCGTCATGGCCAGCGACAGCGCGAGGGTGCGCAGCAGCGTCGTCTTGCCGGACTGCGGGCCGCCGATGACGGCGGCGTGGCCGCCCGCGACGGTGAGGTCGAGGGTCCACTGGCCCTGCCACTGCCGGGCCGGGTCGTCGAGCAGGCCGAGCGGCACCTTCATCGCGCCCGGCCGGACGGCGAGTTGCATGCCGCGGCTGCCCGCCTGGACGGGTCCGGCGGAGGTGTCGAGCGCGATGGCGGAGGGCAGCGGCGGCAGCCAGATGGAGCGCGTGGGCGCGGCGGCGTCGCGCAGCTGGTCGACCATGACGGACATGACGCTGGGGCCCGGGTTGCGGGTGCGCATGGCCGGTTCGGCGTCGCCGGAGCCGTCCTCGGGGCCTTCGAGCGTGTTGAAGGCCGGGTACGGCAGGGCCAGCGGCGCGGCATCCTCCACGTCGCGCAGAGCCGGACCCTTGTAAGGGCCGGACACGAAGCCGGCCTTGAAGCGCTCGTAGGCGCTGGTGTCGACCTTCAGGTAGCCGAAGCCCGGGATGGGCGGCAGATGGAAGGCGTCGGTGGTGTCCAGGACGGTGCGCGACTCGTCGGCCGAGAACGTGCGCAGGCCCAGCCGGTACGACAGGTAGGTGTCCAGGCCCTTGAGCTTGCCGCCCTCGATGCGCTGGCTGGAGAGCAGCAGGTGCACGCCGATGGAGCGGCCGATGCGGCCGATGGACAGGAAGAGGTCGATGAAGTCCGGCTTGGCGGTGAGCAGTTCGCCGAACTCGTCGATGACGACGAACAGGTGCGGCAGCGGCTCCAGGTCGGGCCGGGTCTCGCGCAGTGCCGCGTAGTGGCCGATGTCGGCGACGTTCCCGGCGTCCTTGAGCACCTGCTGGCGGCGCTGCACCTCGCCCGCCAGCGACGAGTGGACGCGCTCGACGAGGCCGGCCTGGTTCTCCAGGTTGGTGATGACACCGGCGACGTGCGGCAGTCCGGCGAACGGCGCGAAGGTGGCACCGCCCTTGTAGTCGACGAGGACCATCGCCAGATCCTCCGGCGGATGGCTCGCCACGAGCGCGAGGACGAGCGTGCGCAGCAGCTCGCTCTTGCCCGAGCCGGTCGCGCCGACGCACAGGCCGTGCGGGCCCATGCCGAGCTCGGAGGACTCCTTGAGGTCGAGCAGGACCGGCTGGTGGCCGTCCCCTATGCCGATCGGCACGCGCAGGAAGGCGCGTTCGCCGCGCGGCTGCCACAGGGCGGTCACATCGAGCTGCGCCGGATCGTCGATGCCGAGCATCTCCGTGAAGCCGACCGGACCCGACAGAGGTGCGTCCACAAGTGACTCGGCGGACAGCCGCAACGGGGCGATCAGCCGGGCGAGCCCCTCGGCACCGGCCGCGGTGGCCGGGTCGGCGGTGCCCTCGACCACGACGGGCTCCGGCGTGCGCAGATCCTCCACATGCACCTGGTCGCCGTCGACGGTGATGCGCAGGGAGACGTGACCGGGCTCCTGGACGCGCTCGGCGACCAGGTGCAGCACGGTGACACCCATCTCGGCCAGGCCCACCGCCTCGTCGGGACACGGCAGTTCGCGGGCGTCCGACCCGTACTCGTCGCTCACGACGAGCAGCCGGCTCTGCATCTGAAGCGCGTCCTTGCCGGCAAGGCCGCGGCGCACCTCGGCCGCGTAGGAGGCACGCTCGCGCAGATCACGGTTGATCAGCCGGGCGAGCCGGCCGAGTTCGGGGGCGAGGCGCCGGGCGGCGACGGGCCCGTCGTGCTCCTCGGGGTCCAAAGTGTGCGGCAGCCACTTCACCCACTCCCAGTCGTCCGCCATCCGGTCGCCGGGAGCGGCGAGGGCGAGCGCGACGTCGTCGGGCGCGTGCGCAACGGCCGTCTGGCACAGGAGTGCACGCACGACACGCAGCACACTCTCCCTGTCGCCACCGACGATGCTGACGTTGCCCGCGCGGTCCAGCGGGACGGTCAGCGGCAGGTCGGTGGCCGTGCTGAAACGGGCCTTGAGGGCACCGGCCTCGTTGAGCATGAACCGGTCGGGCGGGGTGAGCACGCTGCTGCCCTGCTGCCCGACGGTCAGCGGGCGTGCCGGCATCCGGCCGGTGCCGATGCGCACGCGCAGGAAGTCCTCGTCCGCACGCCGCCGTTCCCACAGCCGCGCCGGGTCGCGCACGACGTCGTAGAGCGCCTCCGGCGCCGGGTCGAGCACACGGGCGGCCTCGCGGCGCTCCCGCTCCTCGGCACCCAGCTCCTCGCGGAGCTCCTCCAGGTACTCCAGGTAGCGCTCGCGCTGCGCGCGCCGGGTGCGCTGCGCCTTGCCGCGCTGCGACAGCAGCATGCCGACCGAGCCGATGACGGTGACGACCAGCACGATGGCACCGAGCCCGGCGAACTGGCTGTTGCGCACAACCGTCATCATCACGACGGAACTCATCACGCCCGCAATGGGCATGAGGGTGTGCAGGGCACCGCCGGTCTTGCCCTCGGGCAGGTTGGGCGGCGGCTCGATGGTGCGCGCGTCCGGGACGACCAGGGGGCGCGTGGTGCGGGCGGGGCGGTGGACTATGCGCGTGGTCATCGGGTGCTTCGCCTGCTCATGGCTCGGGAGAGGACGTCGGCGGCGAGTTCGGTGGCGGCCTCGCGGGTGGCCTGGCCCAGCAGTTCGGTGCGGATGGGCCCGCCCGCGGCGAGGTGCCGGTCGTACGGGAGCGTCAGCACCTTGACGCCGTCCAGCTGGAGGTGGCCGCTCGCCGCGGCCACGTCGAGCGTCATGTGCGGGGAGGACGCGGCGAGGACCACGACGGTCTTCGCCATCAGCTGCGGGCGCCCGAGGGACGCCATCCACTCCAGCACCGCACGGGTGCTGGTGACGCCCTCGGCGGTGGCCGGGGTGACGAGCACCCGCGCCTGCGCGGCGACCAGGGCGGTACGGGCCAGCTCGCTGGGCAGCGTCTCGGAGTCGACGACGGTGATGCCGAAGTAGCGGCGCAGCGCGACCATGACGGAGCGGTACTCGTCCAGCTCCAGCCGGCTGCCCACCCGGCCCTGGCTGCCGGGCAGCAGCCAGCCGCCGCGCTCGGGCAGTTGGACGAGATAGCCGACGACGTCCGTCAGCTGCATCGACGGCTCGATGATCCGCGCGAGGTCCGCGGTCGTCCAGCGCACCTTGGTCGCGCCGAGACGCGCGGGCAGCGTGCCGAGCGCGGCGTCGGCCTCCAGCATCAGGACGGGGTCCTGCCGGTAGTGCGCGTACGTGCGCCCGAGCAGCGCGGTGACGGTGGTCTTGCCGGCGCCGCCGCGGATGCTGGTGACGACGATCTGCCGCCCGGTGG
Organism: Streptomyces morookaense; assembly: GCF_013030945.1. Taxonomy (GTDB): domain Bacteria; phylum Actinomycetota; class Actinomycetes; order Streptomycetales; family Streptomycetaceae; genus Streptomyces; species Streptomyces morookaensis. The sequence continues at coordinate 39,452 of NZ_JABBXF010000089.1, forward strand.
TCAGCGGCTGCTGCAACGCCTGCGCGACGCGGGTCGCGTCCTCCACCTCACGGGTCGCCGAGGAGCCGACGAGGCGGCGCAGGGAGCGGCTGGTGCGCTTGGCGGCCGAATCCCCGCTGAGCGGCTTGCCCTTGAGGAGTTCCTCGGGGAGCTCGATCTCGGTGGTGACGGGGGTGGGGAGGGGACGCAGGGGAGCGGGACGGTAGGGGGCGGGCTCCGGGGCCGGGGCCGCCGCCCGGGGCGGGACGGCGTCGGCGGGCTCGGCGGGTTTGTCGGCCTCCGCCTCCTGCTTGCCCGCCAACTCGTCGAGCTCTCCGGTCAGATTGCGCAGATTGCGCAGCAGATCACCCTGCCAGTCGCTGCTCTGGCCTTGCTGGTCCTGGGACATGCGGCTCTCCTAGAACTGGTGCAGCAGGCGTACGTACACGCCGAACACCCCGACCGCGAGCGGGAAGAGGGCGATCACGCCGAAGGTCTCGACGAGGTCGACGGCGCGGCGCAGCCGGACGCGTACGTGCTCGGGCGGCTGGACGGCGAGGACGCCGAGCGGTACGACCGCGGCGAGCGCGAGCACGGCGAGCGGGCCGTAGGGGGTGCCGTGGGAGTGGCCGGTGTGGGCGCCGTGGCCGATCCAGAGGACGGCGAGCCGGACGAGCAGCACCAGGGCCGCGGTCATGAGCGCCACGACCTCGGCCACCAGCGGGAACGCCCGCGAGCGGGAGAGCAGTACGACGGCGAGCACGGCGGTCAGGCCGACCGTCCAGGGCGACGGGTCGCCGACGGCGAGGATGCCGCCCGCGGTGGCGGACGCGGCGACGACGACCGTGGCGAGGACCAGTCCGCGGTGCGTTGCGGCGAGGGCGGTCTCGACCTCGTGGCGGCTGACGGAGGCGCCGCCGGAGCGGCGGTCGTCCAGCCCGGTGAGGCCGGCGGCCATCAGCGCGAGGCGGGGCAGCAGTCCGAGGACGACGACGGAGACGACGGCGAGGACCGAGCCGACACGGGCGGCGTCGCTCTGGAAGGCGGCAACGGCCTCCCATACGGCGGTCGTTGTGACGACGGCGGCCGCACCGACGAGCCCGCCGCGGCCGAGCGGCGAGAACAGCCCGAGCAGCGCGAGGGTGACGGTGAGCGCGGCCGCGGTCGCGGCGAGGCGCGCGGGCCCGTTCCAGGCGTGCGCGTCGGCGGCGGTCCAGGCGGCGAGCACGCCGAGGGTGCCGCCGGCCAGCATGAGGATGGTGCCGAGGTCGCGTCGCCCGGCCTTGCCGACGACGGCGCCGACGACGGCCATGAGCGCGGCAACTCCTGCGATCCCGGCGGGCACGGCGGCGGAGCCGAGGCTGGTGCGGGCGAGCACGCCGGCGACGAGGGCGAGGAGGACGGTGGCGGCACCGGCGGTCCACTGCCGGGCCTCGGGACGCCAGCGCCAGGCGCGTACGTCCAGATCCTCGGCCAGCTCGTCGGTGACGTCGTGCACGACGGGCGCGGAGGGTGCGTCGTGCGACCGGACGAGCCGGAGGATCGCACCGTCCGGCACACCGGCCTCGGCGAGGCTGCCGTCCTGGGGCAGGACGGCCCCGTCGGCGGTCACCAGGTGCCGGGCTGCGGGCCGTTCGGCGACCCGGTCGTCGAGCAGCCGCAGGACGTCCGGGAGAAGCCTCCCGATGGGTTCGTCCGCGGGCAAAACAAGATCCACCCGGCGTCGTTCGCCGACGAGAGTGATCCTGCTCAATTCCGTACGCTGTTTTGCCCCCACGTTCACGCGGCAGAACCTATCACTGGGCCGACTCCGTCACTTTGTGCGCTTTGTGCGTTGCTTTGGGGGTGGGGGCCGATGACGACTCGGGTGCGGGCGTGGGCGTAGGCGTCACGGGCGCATACCGCTGCTGTTGCTGCTGCTGTTGCTGCTTCTGCTGTTCTTTCTGCTTGGCGAGGGTGTGCTGAATGAACGACCACCCGACGCATCCGGCGCACAGCACCGCAGCAATGGCAATTCCGGCAAATACCTTGCCGAGCTTCTCGTCCGCGGAGCGGCGGGCCCGCTGGGCCCCGTAGAGCAGCGCATCCCGCATACGGCGGCGCCGCACGGACACCGACTCCAGCAGCTGACTGTCGTAATCCTTCGCCATCATTCCCCGTCTTGCCCGATGCACCGGGCCTGCCGCGCTTGCTTCGCGATCCGGCAACCACCCCCACGGTGGCAGCCCGGTCCGGTTCTGGACCGGCGCCGGGAGTTTGTTCAGCTTAGCCCGTGGGTCCGACAGGGCGGGTCGGGGAGGTCCCCGGCGGAATATCCGTTACGCACGCATTACTTGATCACCGCAATTTTCACGGTTCACGGCGACAAAGGCGGGACCTGGGCGGCGCGGGCCTCGTTGTGGATGGCCAGGCACTCGTCCATCGCCGCCCGCCAGGCGGGGTCGTCCCCGTCGAGGGTGTTCGCGGCATCGAGCGCGGCGTGATACCGGGCGGCCATCGCCGGACGGCGCTCGATCTCGATCTCCGTGGCCCATTTGGTGAGAAAGACACGGATCGGGTGGAACGAGGCGTGCCGCGTGGCGAGGGTGAACGCCTGGTCCCGGTCGGCCTGGTACTCGGGCAGCCGCGACGGGTCCAGCCGCGCGAGGGCGGTGCGCAGCGCGGGAAAGGTGGTGGCGGGCCGCGGGATGAGGTCTCCCGGCTCGTCGGCGTACGGACCGCTCATGCAGCGGGAGCCTCCTCCTGCGTCCGGCTGTTGCTGAGTATTGCCAGCCCGCAAGGGTACGGAGTTCTGCCGGGAATTACGGGGCGATCGATGGCCAACGGTTGGCAACTCGGCGGGTACGGTCGGATCATGGACATACCGCACGGCCTGCCGGCCGCCATCGGGACCACTGCGCGCCGCATCCTCGCGGAACGGGGCGCCGGCGGGCTGACCTTGGAAGCCGTGGCTCGCGAACACGGTCTGGCTCTCGCCGACGTCACCTCCGCCTTCCCCCACCGGGACGACCTGCTGACTGCACTGCTCATCGAGGCCTACGACGAGTCGGGCGCCGCGATGGAACGGGCCGACCAGGCGGCCCGCGACGCCGGCGCATCGGCAGGAGCCCGCCTCCTCGCGGCCGCCCGCGCCCTGCGGCAGTGGTCGGTCGCCAACCCGGCCGAATTCGCGCTGGTCTACGGTTCGCCCGTGCCGGGCTACCACGCGCCGGAGGACACGGTGCCGCCCGCCTCGCGCACCCCCGCCGTGCTGGCCGGCATCCTGCGGTCCGCCCTCGAGGCCGGCGAACTCACCGCGCCCCGGCGGGCGGTGCCGGGCCCGCCGCTGATCCGCCCGGAGGCGGCGGCGCTGTTCGGCAACGTGCCGGAGGCGCCGTACGAGGACCTCGTCGAGCGCGGCATCGTGCTGTGGAGCAACCTGATCGGGCTGCTGGTGTTCGAGGTCTTCAGCCGCACCCACGACAGCGTGACGGACCAGGCCGCCTTCTTCGACTTCGCCATCGCGGTGACGGCGGAGGGCGTGGGGCTCACGGTGTCCTAGCAGCAGGTCTGCCGACGCACGTCTGGCGCACATCTTCAATCCTCCCCTGTGGGACTGAAGATGTGCGCCGGATGTGCACCGGCAGCCGAACCTGTGACGAACCTCTAGAGCCTGGGCTCCCAAGGAACGACGGTGAAGTCGCCGCTCTCCACCTTCTCGAACGGTGCGGAACTCACGCACTTGGGCAGGTTGTCGGTGTCCCGCGGACTGCCCGTGGCCGCCCAGCTGTAGCCGAGGCGGTCGCCGTGCCGGCCTCTGTCGTCGACGGTGAAGCCGACCCGCTTGCCCACGGCACCGTCCAGGTCGGACTTGGTGATGACGCCCGTGGCCACGGCCACCTTGCCGCCCGTGACCAGACAGTCGATCCGCCCCTCGGCCGAGGCACCCTTGCCGTGCAGGTAGTGGCTGAACCGGAAGGTGCCGTGGGCCTTGTCCGGGGCCATCAGGTCCTTGGCGTCCAGGTGTGCGTCGAAGGTGAAGTGGATGTCGTCCCCGGCGGAGCGGTACAGCTTGCCGGTGCCGGTGAGCGAGGCGGCTTCCCGCTGCGGCCGTTGGTGCCCGCCGGCGGCGTCGTCGGCGGCAACTGCGGTGCCGGCGGCGGCTGTGGCGATGAGCAGTGCGGCGCCGAGGGCGGCCACGCGGGTGCGGTTGCGGGGCATGGCGGATCCTTCCGTTCATTGGCGATGGGCGAGGGCCGGGGACGTCCGTCCGGCCGTGCTCCACACTCCCGCGCCGCACACCCCCGGCACATCGCGCCGCGGACTGATCACCGCTCAGCCGCACGGCGGGCCACTGGTCAACCCTGGGGAGGACGCCGGCACGACCGCAGCCGAACACGCGCGGTGGACGGTATCCCTCCACTCCGGACTGCCGTGTCGAGAGGCCGGTACCCGCACCCGTCGGACACCTCGTACTCCCACTCCAGCTCCGGTGACCGCGTGAGCACCCCGGTGATGGGATGGTCGCGGTAGTACCGGACCCAGTCCGGCCAGAGCCAGGTGCGGCCCTCACCGGCGAGGGCGGCGAGCCGGAGCCGTTCGGCGGCGAGGGTGGCCTCGATGCGCTGGGCGTGACGCCGCAGGTAGTCGACACTGTCGGCGCGGGCCGGGGTCTTGTAGCCGCTGGGCGAACGGAACGGTGCCGTGGTGCGCGTGGCGGTGCCGACCTCGTCGATCCAGTCGACGGTCACCTGCCCGGTGCCGTGCACGGTGACGACTGCGTCGAGCGCGGCGTTCCACCACAGCGCCCCGCGCCCGATCCACCCGACCGTCAACGTCCCGTCGGCCTCCAACCCATGGCGGGGCACGGTACGTTCGGCCACCTCATGGGCCGGCACGCCGAGACGGGCCGCAGCCTTCTTGATGGACTTGACCAGCACCTTCTGCGGGGGCCGGGAGGGGCTGACCCAATAATGCAGGGCCCACAACTCCTCCATCGCGGCCGGCCCGCGCAGTTCACCGAGGGCGGTGAACGCGGCACCGGAGAGCCGGTCGTCCACGCGGTAGTAGGTGTCCATGGCCTGAGCGTTCTTCCGCGCGACGAGGGCGAGGTCGGCGGCCAGGCTGCTGTCCCCGCCGACCCACCCGGCGGCGAGGAGGACCCCGACCGCGAGACTACGGGCGGGAGACGGCGGCTTGCCCTGCCCGAGCTCCCGGATCACGTGCTCGGGGTCGGCCATCCCGTGAAAGGAGCCGCCGTGAGCCAACTCCCGAACCGCAAACTGCACGATGTCTGCGGCACCTTCCGCCTTGAGCAGAGCCTTGGTGCGACGCTTCCAGGCGGTGTCGACCTTGTAGCGGTAGTCCCAGAACTGGGTGGCGGTGCCCAAGTGCAGGACGAGGTCGGCCAGTTCAGGAGACAGCCCGGTGAAGCGGCTCCGGATACGGTTGGACCAGTCGTTGCCGGGGTCGAGCAGGTTGGCTACGGGATCACTCATGGGGACGATCCTGCCAAGGGGGACTGACAGTGGGTGGGCCTGGCAACCGGCAGGGCAGGATCACGGTCGGCCCGCTGTTGTGAAGCCGGCGCTTCCGACAGCGGAAATCTCGAATCCTCGGGATCGGAATTCGAGATTTCCGCTGCCGGAGGAGCCAGCTCCACACCCGGGGCCCGGCGAGGGCGCGTTGCGGGACCGTCATCCTCGGGACCGTCGACGCCGAACCTTGGCGCAGCACTCGTAGAACCACTCCGAGGTCAGCCGATGGCGCTTGACCACCAAGGGGTGGACAGGGTCCGACGGTTCCAGCGTGCCGCGCTACTTCAGTTTGTACTCGCACGGCTTGCCGGACTTTCCGTCCTGGTTGTCCGCGACCTTCTTGCCGTCGACCTTGATGACGCACGAAGCCGCTCGGAGCATGCCGTCGTCGCCCTGCGTCGAACCCGGTACAAGGGTCACCAAGTGCCCGACCCTGTGCTCCGCGCCGACCACTGTCACCTTGGCCGTCTTCTGCCAGGGGAGGGAGACTTCCTCCCCCTTGTTCGTGTCCAGGTCGTAGTAGACCTGGGTCTTCCCGGTCCCCTGCACCTCGAGGGTCACTTCGTGAGTGACTTCGCCGTCACCTGCGTCACCCTTCGGCTCCACGCTGGACTTGGCGGTGGCGTCGCTCTTGGCAGAGCCCTTGTCGCCGCTCCCGCCGCCGCTACTGCATCCTGTCAGCAGAGCGGCAGTTGCGATCAGCGCTATTGCGGTGAATTTCTTGCGCACGGGTCCCCCACGTCGATCATTTCAAGGCAGGCAGTGATCATAGTGGGGCAACGGCGCCCGGTGGCCAGTCGGCCCGGCACTCGCCGGCGCCCGACGCCGTCACTCTTGCAAGACATTGTTTTCCGGCACCGGACAGCGACCCGGGACTGGGCACTCGACCTGTCGACTACGACCACACAAACAGCAGGTCAGGAGCAGACCCACCCTGAACCCAGGCAATAGCCTGGTGACCTTGTTCAGCAACATGGCGCGTTCCACGCCTTTGACGTCAGTGAACTTGTATCGGGCCAACTCGCTGCTCTCGTCGACCTTTTCAACCTCGGCGTAGAGATCCACAGTTGTCACCGCCCCATGTCAGCCGGGAACGCATCCAACTGTTCAATCAGCTCCGCGTCGGCACACACGGACGGATCGACACGCTCCGCAATGTCGATGAACGGCCACCTGTCACTGCCGCCGAGCCACTCCGCTCACACGGCTGCACGACGAAGGTACTCGCGCATGAGCAGGGCTCGCGAGGCGGCATTCCTGTCGCCCGCGGCGTAGTCTGCCCAGTCGATTGCCAGCAGTCGCTCCATCACCGCTTCCTGTGTCACAAACCAACGCCCCACAAGACGCGCAGCGTTGGCTCGTGACACCGGAAGCACAATCGGGCGGCGCTTCCCAGCATCAGGGAGCCTGGGGACACCGATGACCCGCTGAGAGCCAATTGCGGATTACTCGCCTCGCCCGGCCTTTTCGGCGACATACTCCTCGCGGATCTCGGCATAAATGGCATCCAAGCAGGCCTTGTAGTCTGCCGCCCGCTCCGGGGTGCCGTCCTCTTCGGGGTCGTCGACCCTGAATTTGGCACAGCATTCATAGAACCATTCTGATGCAAGTCGTTGTCGCTTGACCGCCAGGGGATGGACAGGGGCCGACACTTCGCGGTTATTAACCTAAATTCCCGACAGGTAGCTACGATTCACGGGCCATCTCAGGCCGCTCGGAGCATGCCGTTGGAGTCCTGCATCGAGCGACAGTTGCCATCGATGCCGCTATCCCGGCGAACCGAAGAGGGGACATGTCACCAATCGGCGACCATTTGAAGTCCGAGCAGGAGCAGCACCCAAGAACCACCTGGGCACCGCTCCCCGGTCAAGCCTGCCGGCGCTCAGGCATCACTGTCGCGCCAAGTCCGTGTCGGGTTCCCCTGGACATCCCACTTATACTCTTCCTTCAGCCTCTTTCCGTCCTCGCTGAAAACCTGCCTTGAGGCAAGAGTGCCATTGGGGTGCCATTCCAGATATTCACCCGAAACAAACCCCATACGCATGACGCCCTCACTCCGCTTGGTCCCGTCCGGGAACCATTCAAGTGTCGGACCGTCTTGGATCCCCTCGGTGTAACCATCAAGGCTGATCAAGGCTTCACCCTGGTACTCGGCCACCTCGCCGGTGAACAGCTTCCCTTGATAAAGGAGACGCTGCGAGGCATCCATGTCTACGGCTGGGTCATCGATGTCGATGCGCTGCACTGCTATCACCCTGGGATCCAGTTGTCGTCAGTCGGCGGGTCGTCCGTGTAGCGCCCATGGCTACTCGGCACTTCTTCGATCATATGGCCGCAGTTCGCACAGTACGGCGCACGCCGTCCCGGCGCACCCGTGACCTTGTCCGGAAGATACGGGAACTCGACCGACGCTCGCATTTCAGCGAGCGCTTCCTTGCCGTCGGGAAGCCCCTTGCTATGCCGCTCCCAGAGCAGTTCATTGACGGCCTTGACTTCAGCATGCCCGAGCGGATGGTCACGGTGCGGCGGGTTGTCTGCAATCTGCTCGTAGCGCTCCCGAAGAGTCGGGTGAAGCTGGTCCAAAGGAATGATGTTGGCCGCTTTCCCGTTGATCCCCTCAATAACCGACCCGGTCCGCAGATCCATGACGACGCCGACACACGCTCCCGTCTGCTTTCTGGGGAATGTTCCGGCCTCCTTTGCATCACGGTATGCCGCACCTCGTGACTGCGAAAGGTCGTCCAAGTAATCCGCAACAGGGCGCCCGTTGACCTGGGTGACCAGGCCATCGGTGCGCTTTACTCGTGGATCGCCTTCGGGGAAGCGATCCATGACCTTCTCCCCTGGGCCCGGCGGAGGCAACTCTTCCAGACCAGTGGAACCGCTCGGAAGGTCTGAGCCATCAGCGTTGTGGGTGCTGTGATCGACATTCTCATGAGCGCCGTTCGATGTGGGATGCCCCGAGCCTCCCTCGTGGTGAGGATGCGTGCCGCCATCACCATGAGAGTCACCCGAGGGCGTGTCGTGCTCGCCGGCGTGGTGCGACGGGTTGTCATCCGCGTGACGGGGCCCATCGTGGCCGTGCGCAGTGGGCCCGTGATCGTAATGGCCTCCATGGCTTCCCGTGTTGTGGCCGCCCGTCCTGCTCGGGGCGTCGTGACCGGAGTGAGTCGACGTACTGTGGCCATCGCCATGCACGTTCGGCGTGTGTGAAGCACTCCCGGAGTAGCCCGCAGAATCGCCGGCGCGGCTGCCCGTATGCGAGGCAGCACCATCGGCGGTTCCGCCTCCCGCGTGAGCGGAAGCCTGGGGGTGCGAAGCGCCCACGCCGGCAGGCACGCGGTGATCGGACGGGCTGGTTTCGTGAACGTTGGGGAGGTCGGCCTTGTGGGGTTCCTTGACGGCAGGCGGTTCGGCCGGCTTGCCGTGTTCGTCGAGGATCTTTCCGTCCTCGGTGATGACGCGGAGCTGACCCTCGTGGTTGGTGTAGTGGAAGCCCTTGGGAAGGTCAGCCAGCGCACCCGAGGGCTTCGATGCACCGTCCAGGAAGTCGCCGACCTTTCCGGTGTGAGTTTCCTTCAGGGATTTCAGGAGATCGCCGACCTGGACCTTCGCGTATTTGGCCGCTCCACCGATGTAGGTCATCGGGTCCACGAGCTGGCCGGCCCGGCCGAGGGCGCCCGCCACCTTGGCTGCCTTGCCGCCGGCTTCCCCCGCCTTGCCCAAGTTGCCGAGTTCGCCGGCCTTGCCGAGCTTGAGCAGGGGTCCTGCGCCGAGGGTGAGGCCGTTGAACACGACGGTGCCGATGGCGCGTCCCGGGTTCCTCTTCCACTGGTCCCAGGCGACCAGGGACTTGCCGAACTCTCTTGCCGCCTTCCTTGCACGATCGCTGTCCGGGTCCGGCTTGTCCGGCAGACCCATGGCGTTCATGGCCAGTTCGAACGGCCTGACCGTGTACAGGCCGATACCGGTGACGACGTCACCGATACCGCTCCACGTCTTCGCGAAGGTGTCCCAGTCGAAGAAGTTGACCATGTGGCCAAGCCCCTTCAGGGTGTCCAGGATCCCGTCCTTGAAGAAGCCTGTCACGAGGCCACCCACGAAGTGGGTTCCGTGATGCCAGAGCCACTTCACGCCCGTGTACTCGCGCGCATCGGCCGTTCCCCACGGCGTCTTGTCGGCCTTGGCCGCATCGTCCGCACTGAAGCCGTACATGCCCGGCTTGTGGGAGCCGTCGTCCGGCACCCAACGGGTGTTGCCGACAAGGGCGCTGATCTTGTCCGCGGTCGAGCGCTCCGCTTCCTGGAATTCGCCCCAGACGCGGCCCACCTCGTGCACGAGGTGGGCATTCTCCTTCTGCTTCTTGGCGTCACGCTGCCAGTGTTTGTCATCCGCCACCGACTTGGCGAAGGCCTCGGCTTCGCGCCGGAGTTCGTCCATGCGCTTGGCCAGCGGGCGCCCGGTGTGGGCGAAGTCGGACAGCGCGCCGCCGACCGTCTCCAGCTTCGACGCGAAGTGGTCCGCCCCCTCGCGCACCGGCACGGTGGTGTGCAACAACGGGCCCTTCTCCGGCGCCTCGTAGACCGGGTCCAGGCCCTGGAAGGTGCTGTGAATGTCACTGCCGGTCGAGCGGATGCTGGACGCAGTCTTCTTCAGCGCCGCGGCATCCTTCTCCAACTGGTCGAAGTTGCCCGTGTAGTGCGGAATCTTCTCGGGCTCGATCACTTTTGGTCCTCGCCCTTCAGCTCCTTGGGCGTGGGCGCCTGGGCCGCCGCGCTCTGCGCGTTCTGCGCCATCTCCAGAGCGCCGTTCTCATAGCAGCGCGTGGCCTCCGCCGCACCCCGTATGGACTTGGCCGAGCGGACTATCAGGAACCTCAGATCGTCCTGCGTGTTCTTGCCGAACTCGCCCAGCGCTCCGGCCACCGGACCGAAGGCACCGCCCTTGGGAGCCTCACCCTGGATCATCGTGCCGGCCCACTTCGCCGCGCTCTCCATGGTGGTGGCGTAGGCCTGCAGCTCTTCCCCGAGCTTCTCGGCCTTGTCACGCGTGTTGCCCAGCACCACGCGGACGGCGTCCGGCTTGATGTCCCACCCAGGCATGATGTGCTCTCCCCCTCCACGCCCCTACAAGGTTCTTGCCCCGCTCAGCCGATGCCGTCGACGGCGGCCTT
>NZ_JABBXF010000009.1 GCF_013030945.1 Streptomyces morookaense
CCGTGCGACCGTCTGGGCATACAACTCTTCGAACTCCTCAGCGGTCAACGGCCACTCCCGGATCTCCCGCTTCACTGCGCATACGCCCGGCCCAGGGCATCCGGTCGACACCAGGCACGAGAAAGCACAAGCACAGTGGCGGCGTTCAACGGCACTGGGTGCGCAGGCTGGTGAGGCAGTCCGCGGCCCGGCGCTGCGGGTCGGTGTCGGTGCTGGCCCAGGCGATCCGGGCGTCCGGCCGGATGAGGACTGCGGTGACGTCCCACCAGATCGGGTCTGCCGTGGCGGTGTCGGCGGAGGCCGCCCGCTGTTCCAGGCCGTCCGCGGAACATGGTGTGCGGGTCCCGCCGAGGTCCAGCAGCAGTGGCCGGCCGTGGTGCATCAGCGAGTGGGGGGTGGGTGCGCCGGCCGCGTCCAGGGTGAGGCCGGCCAGTCGGGTGCCGTCGAGCGGGTGCGCGCCGGGTGCGGTGTCGGCGGGGAGCGGATCGTCGAAGCCTGCGATCCGGCGGGCCCACTGCCGGTTGGTCCGCGGTTCGGCCAGGGCGGCGGACCAGACCTCGCGCAGTGCGATCTGCTCCGGGCTCGCCGCCGCGAACAGGGCGAGTTGCGCGCGGGTGTTGTCGATGACGGCGCGGGCGGCCGGCCGGCGCTCCGTGTCGTAGCTGTCGAGCAGCCCGTCGGGGGCCCGGCCCTGGAGGGTGGCGGCCAGCTTCCAGCCCAGGTTGGTGGCGTCCTGGATGCCGAGGTTCATGCCCTGCCCACCGGCCGGGAAGAACATGTGCGCCGCATCCCCGGCCACCAGCACCCGTCCGGCCCGGTACCGCGCGGCCTGCCGGGTGGCGTTGCCGTAGCGCGAGAGCCACCGGGGGTTGCGGATGCCCAGGTCCCGTCCCAGAAGCGCCCGGGTCTGCTCGCGCACCTCGTCCAGGGTCAGCGGTTCGCCGGTGCCGTGATGCATGGTGGCCGTGGACAGACCCGCCAGCCGGTGGACGCCGTCGCCGATCGGGGCCGCGAGAAACGAACCGGCCGGCCCGGTGGCGGCGAGCGGCGCGGTGGGCGGATCGTCGAGTTCGACGTCGGCGAGCCACCCGGTCAACGTGGCGTCCTGGCCGGGGAAGTCGATGCCGGCCGCCTGGCGTACCGCGCTGCGGGTGCCGTCGCAGCCCACCACCCAGCGGGCCTGCACGGTCCGGTGGGTGGTGCCGGCCCGGATCACCACCTCGACGGCGTCCGGCCCCTGGGTGAGCGAGACGACCTCCTCCCCGCGCACGACCCGGGCGCCCACGGCGAGTGCGTGCTCCTCCAGGAGCTGTTCGGTGACGGACTGGCCGAGCGCCAGCATGAACGGGTGCACCGCCCCGACCGTGGAGAAGTCCAGCCGGGTGGTCGCCGCGCCGAAGTGGCCGGTCGGCACCGGGGTGCCGCGTTCGATGAACCGCTCCGCCAGGCCGCGGGTGGCGAAGGTTTCCAGCGTGCCGGCCTGCATGCCGACCGCGCGCGACCGTCCGTCCGGCGCCGCCCGGCGTTCCACGACGGTCACCTCCACCCCCTGCAGGCGCAACTCCGCGGCGAGCCACAGCCCCACCGGGCCGGCCCCGGCGACGAGCACGTCGAGCATGACAACCACTTCCTCTCACTTCTGGGACGAAGCACCATGACGGCGGCGCCCCGGTGCGTCGGCACAGGGGCGGCCTCGTGGCGTCGGATGGGCAATGCGGCTCAGCGGGCGCTGCCGAGATTCCGGTCGGCGTCGGCGCCTTCGAGCATGAGGGTGGTCTCCTCGATGCGGCGGAAACGGCCGTCGGGGGCGAACTCGCCGAAGAGGTAGACCTCCATGCGGACGGTGGAGCCGTCGGTCTTGATGACCTCCATCGTGTGGCGGTCGGCGTAACGATCGCCGGAGGCGAGTTCGTCGTGCACCTCGACCGAGCCGCCGGCGACGATCGTGCGCAGGTGGGCGATGTGGGCGAGGAACTCGGTGCGGTCCGCCCAGCTTCCGTCGGTGCGCTGACGGTAGTCGGGGGCGAAGTGCCGATCGGCGGCCTCGTCGAGGTCGAGGCCCGGGGTGAGGAGCAGGTCGGTGAGGGCGGCGCGGGCGTCGGTGTGGGTGCTGACGGTGGTCATGACGGTCCCCTTGGAGTTCGCGTTGCGAGCAGAAAGTGCGTGCGCCGAGCACGCATATGCACCGTACTACAGATTGCGTGCGCCGCGCACGCTATCCTTGGGTCATGCCTGACGATGTGGGACACGAAATCGCCGACGCCCTGGGAACTCTGCTCAAGCGAGGCACCCGGGCACACCTGTACGGGCGCCTGACGGAAGGCCTGGGCGAGGCGGTGGACGAGACCACCTACCCCGTTCTCAGCGGGCTCGCCCGGACCGGCCCGTGCAGCGCTGCCGACCTCGCGGGCGAGATCGGCCTCGACCGCTCCGGCGTCACCCGCCGCGCCACCCGCCTGGAGGAAGCGGGCCTGCTGCGCCGCGAACCCCACCCCGACGACCGCCGCGCCACCCTGCTCGCCCTGACCGAAACCGGGCAGCGGGTGGTGCAGACCACCAGGCAGCGCCTCGCCACGCTCATCGAAGCGTCCCTCACCTCCTGGCCGCCCGAGGAAGCTCAGAGTTTCGCCCGCCAACTCCACCGCTTTGTCGCCACGGGGCCCTTCACGGAATCGTGACGCCGGCACGCGTCGCCGAATCGGCGTTCCGGTGACCGTGATGCCTGCGCCCATCCGGCTGGTGCGCAGGAAGTGGGCTCCGTGGTGGCCGTCTCCGCCGATCAGAGCGAAGACGGCATGACTGCCGCGCCTCGCCACACTCATCGCCACGTCCAAGCCCGGCGTCCCGTCCCGGCGCCCGACGAACGCGTTTGTCACGACCTTGTTCGCAACGAA
>NZ_JABBXF010000090.1 GCF_013030945.1 Streptomyces morookaense
CCGCTACGACCTCAGCGAGGACGCCTCCACCGAGACGGCCATGATCTTCGGCGAGGTCTACCGCTACGGCGGCGAATGGAAGTTCCGTGCGGTGGGCCAGGGGTACGCCTCCGGCCTGCGTGGCATCGCTCTAGACTTCGGGGTCAACGTTTCGTAAAGCCGCGTCCCGTCGCGGCTCCCCGAACAGCGAAGGATTGGGTCGACCAGTGCTCCTGAAAACCTTTGGTTGGTCGTTCGCCGTGACCGCGGCCGGACTGGCCCTGGCCGGCGTTCTCTGGGGGTGGCAGGGGCTGGCGGTCGTCGCGATCCTCTCCGTCCTGGAGATCTCGCTCTCGTTCGACAACGCGGTCATCAACGCCGGAATCCTCCGGAAGATGAACCCGTTCTGGCAGAAGATGTTCCTGACGCTGGGCATCCTCATCGCCGTCTTCGGCATGCGGCTGGTCTTCCCGGTCGTCATCGTGGCCATCACCGCCAAGCTGGGCCCCATCGAGGCCGTCAAGGTCGCCGTCCAGGACCACGACCGCTACGAGCAGCTGGTCACCAGCGCCCACCCGGCCATCGCGGCCTTCGGCGGCATGTTCCTGCTCATGATCTTCCTGGACTTCGTCTTCGAGGACCGGGACATCAAGTGGCTGGCCTGGCTGGAGAAGCCGCTGGCCAGACTCGGCAAGCTGGACACGCTGTCGATCGTCGTCTCCCTGGTCGCGCTGCTGATCGCCGCGACCACCGTCGCCACCTCGGTCCCCGTGCACGGCGGTTCCGGCACGGTCGACAAGACGGCGACGGTGCTGCTGGCCGGCGTCGGCGGCCTGGTGACCTACCTGATCGTCGGCGGCATCTCGGGCTTCTTCGAGGACCGCCTGGAGGATGAGGAAGAGGACGGCGAGGAGAACGAGGAGAACGGGGCCGCGCTGCCGCAGAAGAGCGGCGCATCGGTCGTCGGACTGGCCGGAAAAGCCGCCTTCTTCATGTTCTTGTACCTTGAAGTCATCGACGCCTCCTTCTCCTTCGACGGTGTCATCGGTGCGTTTGCCATCACCAACGACATCTTCGCGATGGCGCTCGGTCTCGGCATCGGTGCGATGTACATCCGCTCGTTGACGGTCTTCCTTGTCCGTAAGGGCACCCTTGACGACTACGTCTATCTCGAGCACGGCGCGCACTACGCGATCGGAGCGCTGGCCGTCATTCTGCTCATCACGATCAAGTACGAGATCAACGAGGTCGTCACGGGTCTCATCGGCGTCGTCCTGATCGGACTGGCGTTCTTCTCCTCGGTGTTGCGCAACCGCCGCGAGAGCGGCACGGGCAATGGCTCCGAAACCAAGGCGGAAGTCGCCACCGGGGTGTGACCCCGGCACATTTGAGGAACGTTTCCCCTGGAGGCGGCCGCGAGGAACACCTCGCGGCCGCCTCGCGGGTTCACGGCACGGTCACGCTACGGACGGTGGGGGTACAGCGCGATGACGATCCGGGAAATGCTCTTCGGAAACTGGGGGTACGGGGCCGCGCGACAGTTCGATGTCACCGGCACCGGGGCGGTGGAGCTCACCAAGCGCCACCACACGTTCTCGCTGACCAAGCAGGGGGCCGCCACGGGCAATCTGCGCGTCAACCTGTCCTGGCGGATGCGCACCTCGGACTTCATGGACGACCGGTCCACCTCGCTCGGCGCCGGACTGCGGCACCCGTTCCGCAAGTTCACACCCGAGGTGGTGGCGGCACAGGGACCGGCCGTGGTCAACGTCGACCTCGACCTCGCCTGTATGTATGAGCTCCAGGACGGCACGAAGGGGGTGGTGCAGCCGCTCGGCAACATACTGGGCAGCATCAACTCCCCGCCGTACATCCAGCTCAGCGGCGACGACCGGTTCGGCTCGGGCGCGGGTGAGGACATCTACATCAACATGGACCACCGCGAAGAGTTCAAGCGCCTGCTGATCTTCGTCTACATCTATGACGGCACACCGGCGTTCGACCGTACCCACGCCACGGTGACGCTGTATCCCGGCAACGGCCCCCAGCTCGAAATCGCACTCCACGAGCGCGCCCCGGAAGCCCGCTCGTGCGCCGTCGTCATGATCGAGAACCGTGGCGGCGACATCGTGGTCCGCCGCGAGATGAAGTACGTCTACGGCTTCCAGAGCGAACTGGACCGGCTGTACGGGTGGGGGCTGCAGTGGGGCAGGGGCTACAAGTCCAAGGTGTGAACGCCCCGGCTCACCGGGCCAGGAACTGCGGCCCCTGAGGCGGCAACCGGAACCCCGGCGCCGGCCCGGCCGGCGCCGGCGGGTACCCGTACCCCGCCCCCGGCGGATACGACGGCACCGGCACCGGCGGCTCCGCCACCGGCTCCGGGCCCCCCGCAGGGGCCGCGGCGTCGTCCACCGAGATGCCGAACTCGGTGGCGAGGCCCACCAGCCCGGACGCATACCCCTGCCCGAGCGCCCGGAACTTCCACCCCTCCCCGCGCCGGTACAGCTCGCCGCAGATCATGGCGGTCTCGTCGCCCGTCTCCGGCTGCACATCGAAGCGGGCGACGGGCTCGGCGGCCGCCTCCGGTCCGCCCGCGGCCATGTCGTACAGCAGCACGGACAGGTCCTTGACCAGTCCGAAGGGGCCGCCGTCCGCGGAGGCGGCCAGCACGACGCGTGTCACCGAGCCGTCGAGCGCGGGGAGGTCGGCCTCCAGCGAGTCCGTCATCCCTTCCACGAGCCGCTTCTTCGGCAGGTGCCGGACCAGGCCCGAGGGGTGCCGGGGCTGGTTGTAGAAGACGAAGTCCTCGTCCGAGCGGACCCGTCCCGCATCGCCCAGCAGCAGGGCGGAGGCGTCCACGTCGGGGACGCCCGGGCCGGGGGTCCAGCGCAGTACGGCCCGTATCGTCAGGGCGTCCAGCGGGATGTTCGACCCCTTCAGCATCGCGTGCGTCATGTCCGCAATCCTGCCTTCCTCCGCGGGCGACGGACAACGCAGGGGGTGTCGCGCGTCCCGCTGCTCCTACTCGACATGTTGACGCCGGTCAGGAGTTTTTCTGTTGCTTGGGGAACTCTTGACCACCCGCCGGACGTACGATAACCAGCCACACTCCGGGCCCGGCAGCACTCCCGGAGGCGTCGAGGCGTGGCCCAACGGGGAGACTGATGAGGCATTTCGACCACCTTGCGCCCACGGTGCGGAATGGGCTGTTCCATAAGGAGCCGTGCAGCTTCGACGCCGGCTCCCCGGCCCGCACCCTCGCGGTCGCCCTCGGTGCCACGCTCTACAGCCCCGCCACCCGCAGCACGCTCGCCGCGGACATCGTCAAGCAGGCGGAGCGCGGCGTGGTGTCCATGGTCCTGTGCCTGGAGGACTCCATCGGGGACGCCGAGGTCGCCGGGGCGGAGGAGAACCTCGTCCGGCAGCTGACCGCACTCGCGGACTCCACCCGTGATCTCCCGCTGCTGTTCGTCCGCGTCCGCGAGCCCGGCCAGATCACCGCCCTGATGCGGCGCCTCGGCCCGGCCGGGCGGCTGCTGTCCGGATTCGTTCTCCCCAAGTTCACCGAGGAACGCGGCCTGCCCTTCCTGGAGGCGCTCACCACCGCCGAAGCCGCCTGCGGACAGCGGCTGTTCGCCATGCCCGTCCTCGAATCGCCCGAACTGCTGCACCTGGAGACGCGTACGGAGACGCTCGGCGGCATCGCCCGCGCCGTCGAGAAGCACCGGGACCGCGTCCTGGCCCTCCGCCTCGGCGTCACCGACTTCTGCTCCGCCTACGGACTGCGCCGCGCGCCCGACATGACCGCGTACGACGTGCAGCTCGTCGCCTCCGTCATCGCCGACGTCGTCAACGTCCTCGGCCGCGCGGACGGCAGCGGCTTCACCGTCACCGGCCCGGTCTGGGAGTACTTCCCGCAGCCCCAGCGGATGTTCAAGCCCCAGCTGCGCCGCAGCCCCTTCGCCGGCTCCGCGGAGGCGCTGCGCGCCGCGCTGATCGAGCACGACATGGACGGCCTGCTGCGCGAGATCCAGCTCGACCGCGCCAACGGCCTGCAGGGCAAGACCTGTATCCACCCTTCCCACGTCGCCCCCGTGCACGCCCTCTCCGTCGTCAGCCACGAGGAGTTCAGCGACGCGCAGGACATCCTGCGGCCGGATCGCGACGGCGGCGGAGTGCTGCGCTCCGCGTATACGAACAAGATGAACGAAGTGAAGCCGCACCGGGCCTGGGCCGAGCGGACGATGCTGCGCGCCGAGGTGTTCGGCGTCGCGCGGGAGGACGTGGGCTTCGTGGAACTGCTGTCGGCGAGCGTGCGGACGTGAACGCGGACGTGAACGCGGACGGGACTCGGACGTGAAGGAGCAACGGAGCGTGGTGGACGTGTGGTCGGGCCAGTGGGTCACGGACCGGCTCGGGGTCGGCCTGGAAGGGGACCGGCAACTGCCGGAGCTGCTGGGCCTGGCCCTGCGCCGCAACCCCCGGCGGGCGCACCTGCTGGTCTCGAACGTGCTCGGCAAGCATGTACCGGCCTCGCCCGCGCGGGTGTACGGGGCCGGGCTCGATCTGGGCCGCCGGGTACGGGAGTTGCTGGGCGGGGCCGGTGCGGCGGGGGCGGTGGTGCTCGGCTATGCGGAGACGGCCACGGGCCTCGGCCACTCCGTCGCGGACGGCCTCGGCACCGCCCCGTACCTGCACTCCACGCGCCGCGCCGTGCGCGGGGTCCGCGCGGTCGGCGGCTTCGAGGAGGAGCACAGCCACGCGACGTCGCACCTGCTGCTGCCCGAGGACCCGGAACTGCTGGCGTGCGACGGCCCGTTGGTGCTCGTCGACGACGAGTTCTCGACGGGCCGCACGGTCCTGAACACCATCGCCGCACTGCACGAGCGCTTCCCCCGCGACCGGTACGTGGTCGTCGCCCTGGTCGACATGCGCACCGCGCAGGACCGCGCGCGGCTGGAGGAGTTCGCGGCGGACCTGGGCGCGCGCGTCGACGTCGTCGCGCTGGCGAGCGGGACGGTCCGGCTGCCGGAGGGTGTGCTGGAGCGGGGCCGGGAACTGGTCGCCCGGCACGACGACGCCCGCGCCGAGGACCCGCCCCGCCGCGGCGAGGTCTCCCGCGTCGGCCTGCAGTGGCCCCTCGGCCTCCCCGACGGAGGCCGCCACGGCTTCACCCCCGCCCACCGCGCCCGCCTGGAAGCCGCCCTTCCGGCCATGGCGGCCCGTATCCGCGAGGCCCTCCCGCCGGGGGCGCGGCGCGTACTCGTCCTCGGCAACGAGGAGTTGATGTACGCGCCCCTGCGCCTGGCCGTGGAACTGGAGCGGTCGGTGGACGGCGTGCGGTTCTCCACGACCACCCGGTCACCGGTCCTCCCCGTCGACGACCCCGGCTATGCGATCCGGTCGCGGATCACCTTCCCGGCCCACGACGCCCCCGACGGCGAGCGCTACGCGTACAACGTGGCCGGCGCCGGCTTCGACGCGATCGTCGCCGTCGTCGACTCGGCCGGCGACACCCCCGCCCTGCACGCCCCCGGCGGCCTGCCGGACCGCCTCGCCGCCCACACCCGGAAGGTCCTGCTCGCCGTGATCCCCTCGCACCGCGCCGCCGGCGAGCCCCTGCGCGGCCCCGCCTTCTCCTCCTACGACCCCGAGGACGTCGGCTGGCTGCTCCAGGACCTGTCCTCCGTGGCACTCGAAGCCCCCACCGAGGAACGGGAGGAGGCCATCCAGAGCGGCGGCGCCCACTACGCGGAGTCGCTGCCCGTCGAGTACCAGCCCAGCGCGCGCTACCAGGCGCTCTACCGCACCGCCCTCGACGCCTCCGCGGCCCGGATCGCCCGCGCGGTCGGCGTCGTCACCGAGACCGTCCTCGCGGAGCGCTCGCCCCGCCCCGTCCTCGTCTCCCTCGCCCGCGCGGGCACGCCCGTGGGCGTGCTGATGCGCCGCTGGGCCCGGTACGCGTACGGCCTGGACCTGCCGCACTACGCCGTCTCCATCGTCCGCGGCCGCGGCATCGACGCCAACGCGCTGCGCTGGCTGGCCGGCCGCTACGACCCGGCGGACGTCGTCTTCGTCGACGGCTGGACCGGCAAGGGCGCCATAACCCGCGAACTCGCCGAGGCGATCGAGGGGTTGGAGGGATGCGACGGCTTCGACCCGCGCCTCGCGGTCCTCGCCGACCCCGGCCACTGCGTGGCCACCTACGGCACGCGCGACGACTTCCTCATCCCGTCCGCCTGCCTCAACTCGACCGTCTCCGGCCTGGTCTCGCGCACGGTCCTGCGCTCCGACCTCGTCGGCCCCGGCGACTTCCACGGCGCCAAGTTCTACCGCGAGCTGGCCGGCGCCGACGTCTCGCGCTCGTTCCTCGACGCCGTCACCGCCCGCTTCCCCGAGGTCGCCGAGGACGTCGCCCTCGACGCCAAGCGCTTCGCCGCCGCCCCCGACCGCACCCCCACCTGGACCGGCTGGGCAGCCGTCGAGCGCATCAGCGAGGAATACGGCATCCACGACATCAACCTCGTCAAGCCGGGCGTCGGCGAGACGACCCGCGTCCTGCTGCGCCGCGTCCCCTGGAAGATCCTCGCCAGGCGCGGCGCGGGCGCCGACCTCGACCATGTGCGGCTGCTGGCGGAACAGCGCGGCGTCCCCGTCGAGGAGGTCGACGGCACCGACGGCCTGCCCTACAGCTGCGTCGGCCTCGTCCACCCCCGCTACACGCGCGGCGCCACCGGCGCGGACGGCAAGGCGGTGCCGACGCCGTGACGCCGGTACTGGTCGCCAGCGACCTCGACCGCACCCTCATCTACTCGGAGGCCGCGCTCGGCCTCGCCGACAGCACGTCGCCGCTGCTGTGCGTGGAGACGTACCGGGACAGACCGCTGTCGTACATGACGCACACGGCCGCCGGGCTGCTGGCCGGGGTGGCCCGTACGGCCGTCTTCGTCCCGACGACGACCCGCACACGGGAACAGTACGAACGCGTCCGACTGCCCGGCCCCGCACCGCGGTTCGCCGTCTGCGCGAACGGCGGGCAACCCCTCGTCGACGGCGAACCGGACGCCGGCTGGCACGCGGCGGTACGGCGGAGGCTGGCCGCCGAGTGCGCCACGCTGGCCGAGGTCCGTACGCGGCTGCTGCGCACCGCGGACCCGGCGTGGCTGCTCAAGGAGCGCGTGGCCGAGGACCTCTTCGCGTATCTCGTCGTGGAGCGCGGGCAGTTGCCGGACGCCTGGGTCGCGGACCTGGCGGAGTGGGCGGCACCGCGGGGCTGGACGGTGTCCCTGCAGGGCCGCAAGCTCTACGCCGTGCCGGAACCGCTCACCAAGAGCGCGGCCGTCGCCGAGGTCGCCCGCCGCACCGGCGCGGCCCGGGTGCTGGCCGCGGGCGACTCCCTGCTCGACGCCGACCTGCTGCTCGCGGCGGACCTCGCCTGGCGCCCCGGCCACGGCGAACTGGCCGACCTGGACTGGACGGCACCGCACGTCACGGCGCTGGCGGCGCGGGGTGTGACGGCGGGCGAGGAAATTGCGCGCGCCTTCGCCGCGGCGTGCACGTAATCTCGTGGGCGGCCTGCAGTCGTCAGCAGTTGTCAGCAGCCGCCAGCAGTCGTCACAACGAGGAGACGTCGTGCCCGAGTTGAAGAACGCCCCGCTCACGCCCGAGCTGTACGCGTACGTCCTGGCCCACAACCCGCCGCTGGACGCGGTGCAGCGCGACGTGGTCGACACCACCCATGCCTTGTTGCCGGACGTGGCGGTCAAGCAGGTCCCGCACGAGCAGGCAGCGCTGCTGGCCTTCCTGGTCCGCCTGACGGGCGCCCGGCAGCTGTTGGAAGTCGGCACCTTCACGGGCCTGTCGGCCCTGTCCATGGCGCAGGCGCTGCCGCCGGGCGAGGGCCGGCTGATCGCCCTCGACATCTCGGAGGAGTGGACGGCCCACGCCCGCCGGGCCTGGGCCGAGGCGGGCGTCGCGGACCGCATCGACCTGCGGATCGCGCCCGCCCTCGACTCCCTGCGGGCCATGCCGGCCGAGCCGCACCTGGACCTGGCGTTCCTGGACGCGGACAAGGGCGGCTACATCGCCTATTGGGACGAGATCGTCCCGCGGCTGCGGCCGGGCGGCCTGCTGGTGGTCGACAACGTCCTGTTCGGCGGCTCGGTCGTGGACCCGGCGGTGACGGACGGCCCGGGCGCGGCCGTCCGCGCGTTCAACGAACACGCGGCGAAGGACGGGCGGATGGAGAGCGTGATGCTGACCGTGGCCGACGGGGTGACGCTCGCGCGGCGGGTGGGGTAGCCGGGGCACGCCGCCCCGTCACCCCTACGGGGCGCAGCAGCCGCCCCCGCAGCAGCCGCCGCCTCCCGCCCGCGGAGCGGGCCCGGCGGTGCCGGTCACGGAAACGGTCGAGAGCAGCTTCACCGTGTCCTCGTGCCCGGCAGGGCACACGGCCGGGGCGGACGACTCGGCCATCGGCCGGTTCAGTTCAAACGTGTCACCGCACGCCTTGCACCGGTATTCATAACGAGGCATGCCCGCAGCATAAGGCGTCAGCGCCCCTGCCCCCGCTCGTCCCGGATCGCCTGCACCACCCCGGCCGCGACCTCGCGCACGGCCTCCGTCTCCGTGAGGAACCGCCACCAGTCCGGGTGCCGTCCCTCCAGCCCCGCGACCGCGCGCTCCAGCCGCTCGACCGCCGCGTCGAGCGGCCCGGCATGCCGCGGATCGGGCGTGCTGCGCCCGGCCATCGCCAGCCGCTGCGCGTCGCGCACGGCGAAACGGGTGCGCTCGACCTCCTTGCGGTGGTCGAAGGACACCTCGTCCAGCCGCCGCAGCCGCTCGCCGGCCGCGGACACGGCCTCGTCGGTGGTGCTCAGCAGCGCCCGCACCGTCGCCAGCCGGGCCGTCGCGTCCGCCCAGCGCTGCTCGTCCCGCGCCTCCTGCGCCTCGCGCAGCACCTGCTCGGCGCGGGCCACGGCCCGCTCGGCCTCGTCCGGCACCTGCTGCAGGTCCTGCCAGCACGCCGCGCTGTACCGGCGGCGCAGCTCGCTGAGGACGGGGCCGACGGCGCCCGCGCGCGTGGTGAGCGCCTGGGCGCGGGTGCGCAGCGAGACGAGCCGCTTGTCGATCTCCGCAGCCTTCTGCGGCAATTGACCGGCTTCGTCCTGGATGGCCGCGGCCTCGCGCAGCACACGCTCGGCACGCTCGACGGTCCCGCGTACACCGTGCTGCCCGGCGCCCTGGTTGAGCAGGGTCAGCTCGGGGGCGAGCGCGGCCAGCCGGGCGGCCAGGTCGTCGGCGCGCAGCCCCACGGCCCGTGCGGCGTCCAGCGCGTTGCTCGCGGCGAGCAGCCCCTGCCGGGCGCGCTCCACCGCCGGGGCGACCTGCGCCAGCTCGCTCTCGGCTCTCGCGAGCAGCGGCCCGAGACTCTGCCCGAACCGCTCCAGTTCGCCCTTGACGCGGACGAGCTCGTCCTTGGCCCGCGTCAGGTCGGCGCGGGCACGGGAGGCGGCGGAGGCGTCGAGGTCCTCCCGGTCGAGATCATGAGCATCGACGGCACCGATGTAGGAGTGCGACACCTCGTCGATCCGCTGCCCGAACGCCTCGAAGTCGGCGGCCGCCTTGCGGGCGGCGGGGGAGGAGTCCACCGCGGTGATCGTCTCGATGGAGATGCGGAGTTCGCGCTGGGCGGTGTCGAGCTCGTAGAACGCGGCGGCGGCCGCGTCCTTCGCGGCCTGGGCATCGGCACGCTGCGCCTCGCTGCTGCGGCCCCACCCCCAGCGGCGCGTGCCGCCGCCGGCGAAGGAGGCGAGGGCGAGGGCGGCGAGCGGAAGCGGGAGCAGCACGAGCGCGGCGGTCTCGCGAACGGACCGTCCTGCGTGCCGTATGGATTGCGCGAAGGTCGCCGTCACGTTGCCGTCTGCCCTCTCCGGTGAGTCTCCCCAGGCCCGAGGGGCCATTCTCCCACCTGCCCGGGAGGGGACGGCTCGGCCGGTGGCCGTGCCCGTGGCTCAGCCGGCGGTGACGGTGAGGTTCCCGTTGCTGCTGCGGGCGGTCACCGCGTGCGTGCTGGCGGCGTCGCGCGGGACGTCGACGCCGACGTGCCCGTTGCCCGCGTGCGCATCGACGTTGTAGGCGGCGCGGGGGAGGGCGATGCGGGTGGAACCGTTGCCGGTCCTCGTCTCGACCCGGTCGGGCACCTGCTGCAACCCGAGCCGGATGGACCCGTTGTCGCTGGTGACGGACACCTGACGGGAGCGGATGCCCTCTTCGGCGGTCACGCGCCCGTTGGACGTACCGACCTCCAGCCGCCCGGCGGTGTCGCGCACGTCGACGGACCCGTTGCCGGTACCGATCTTCAGATCACTGTCGAAGCCGCGGGCACGGACGGACCCGTTCTTCTCCTTGACGTGCACGGCGATCCCGCGCGGCACCTCGATCCGGTGCTTGGCGTCGCATCCCACACTGATCCCGCGACAGTGCAGCCGCAGCTTGAGGGTGTCCCCGTCCATGCTCCAGGTGACCCCCGCGGACCCGCCCACGGCCCACCCGTCGAACCACCGCGTCACCTTCACCTCCTTGCCGCTGCCGCTCCCGCCGACGAGCTCGATGGCGGAACTGTCGCTGTCCACGGTGAGCTCCTTCCCACTGAGGGCGAACGTCCGCTCCTCGGGCGCGGCATCGTCGGCACTGGCCCCGCACCCGCTGAGGGCGACACCGGTGATCAGAACACCACTGATCACGGTGGCGGTGCGGGTGGCGGCGGTGCGGGGAGACATGGGAACTCCGTTCGGGGGGCCTGACTGATGTCTTCGACCCTAGAAACGGGGGCCCGGGTAGTGGATCCGGTGCGCTACCGGGTTCGGGGTGGGGTTTTCCCCACCCCGAGGGGCCTTGATCAGGTTTGCCGGGGTGCGGGCCAGGCCATGTAGGCTGTCTGTTCGTGCGAGGGCGCATAGCTCAGCGGTAGAGCGCTGCTCTTACAAAGCAGATGTCGGCGGTTCGAATCCGTCTGTGCCCACCAGTGACGAAGCCCCGGAGCGATCATGCTTCGGGGCTTCTGACGAGCTCCGCCAGGACGAACGCATGTCCGTCGGCCGACCGAAGCCACGCACTGCTGCGGGTCGTCGTTGACCAGGGCATGGGACGACACAAACCAGGCAAGCCCCGCCGCCGACGGCACCCGGCCGCCTACACGCTCCGCCAACTGGAGCCGCCGGGCGGGGGATACGAGGAATGGATCCGCGTACCGCGCGGCACGGACGCTTCCCACGCTGTGAACGATCCCAAACTGACGGACGACGCCAGGGACATGATGGTGCGGATGGCCAGGCTCGGGCCGCTGTACGACTCCGAGCTGCCGATGTGCGCGCTCGACCTCGACGTCGCGATCGACACCGGCAGGCTGGGCCTGATCACGGGAGACGACAAAGGCGTTCTTGTGGCCGTCGAGGAAATCGCCGGCTGGTTCGGCAAGGTCGACGCCGAGGCCGACGTCCGCGAGTCCATCCACCGGCTCCACGCGCACGGTGCGATGCTCGTCGAGTTCCACGGAGACGTCCCGCTGCTGCGCATCGTGGCCGGGAAACCCGAAAGACCGGGCGAGCCCTGGATCTTCCACGGATCGCCCGAGAGCACGAGCCGGGACCAACTCACGCCCACATCCTGACCTGTTTCATGGCTATTTCATCGACAGCTGCCACCCTGCGCTCAATCTTCGATCGACGCAGGCCTGTTGCCGCCCATGGCGGGCCCTCGCCTGCCGCACAGAGGTACGGGGGACATGGCAGACTCGCCGGGGGAACAGGCCGCATCCGGCCAGGACGCATACGGACGGGCGATCCATGAGCTGGCGGGACGGGAAGGGCTCGGAGAACACCGGGCCGCCTACCCGTCGATCGCTCCGGCGCAGCGCCAGCACCTGGGCCGGGTCAGGGTCGCCGCCGCGGTCCTCGCGGCTCTGGCCGTGCTCTGTGTCGTGACCGGCCACCCCGCCCTGTTGATCATCTTGGGCGGCCCGCTCGTGGTGTGCCTGATAGCGATGGCGCGGTACGGCCGCGTGTCCGACCGCAACGAAGGGTCGCGGCTGGACCTGTACGAGCGGGGACTCACGATCGCCCACCGCGGCCACGTCCGGGCGGTCCGCTACACCGATACCGACGTTCTGCAGGACATCACCCGGCACACCTACAACGGCATGACCACCAGGATCAGTTACGCCTACACGGTGACCGACACGACAGGTGAACGCGTCATCCTCCGCGGCGGCTTCGCCGACCCCCACGAATGGGGACCGGCCATCCAACGAGCCGTCACCGTCGCACGCTTCCCCCAGGCCCTCGCCCAGCTCGCCGCCGGGCAACGGCTCGACTTCGGCCCTCTGTGGATGACGGCCTCGGGAATCGGCTCCGGCGGCAAGTCGGTGCCGTGGCAGCAGGTCGAGGAGATCACGGTGAAGGACGGCTACGTGAAGCTGCGCGTCGCCGGCCGCTGGAGCAGCCTCACGACCACGTCCGTACGTCTGATCCCGAACTTCTTCGTCTTCCGCGCCCTCGCGGACCGCCTCCGTCACAGCACCTGATCACGCTGCCGGCTCCGCCGCTCCCGGCACGTGATGCCGGGCACCGCCCAGTCCCGGAAGGTGCCCGGCGATACGAGCAGGCTGTACCGGGTCAGGGTCCGGGAGGCGATGACGGCGCTGGTGATTCCGACCGTACGGAAGTGGGTGTCGATGGCGGCCCGGCCCCGGACGCCGTGGATGCCGCGTTCCACGACGCCGGAAGGCAGTTGGACGACATCGAAGTGCAGGCCGACCTTGAGTGTGGCGTTCAGCCTCCTCGCCCACAGCTCGCGGGCATCGCCCGGGGGAAGCGTTCTTGTGCCCGATCGTGGCGCGTATGAAAGGCATGCGAGAAACCTGTCGTGCCCGGGGGCGACGAGTCCAGCGAATTCAGCCCTCGAAGCCGTTCGCCCGCAGGATGCCGTCGATACGGGCACGGTGCGCCGCCTCCCACACGTCCAGGGACTCCGCGGCCTCCTTCGCCAACTTCGCCCTGGCGTCCAGGAGTACCTGCTCCCGGCGGTCGCGCGGCACGACCACCACGCCCTCCTCGTCCGCCACGACAACGTCCCCGGCGTGCACCCGCACCCCGCCGCACCGCACCGGCACGTTGAACGGCTCCACGGCTGCCTTCGTGCCCGGGATCGGGATGACGCCCCTCGCGAAGACGGGGAAGCCCATCGCCCGGACCTCCGCGAGGTCGCGGATCACCCCGTCGGCCACGAACGCCGCAATTCCCCGGCGCTGCGCAACGGCGCACACATTGCCGCCGGCCAGCGCGTAGTCCATGTCCCCCGACTCGACGACGATGACCGAGCCGGGCTCCGCGCGGTGGATGGCCGCGTGCAGCATGAGGTTGTCGCCGCGAGGGCACCGCACGGTGAACGCCGGTCCGGCGACGCGCTGCGGTGACGGCCACAGCGGGCGGATGCTTCCTTCCGGTGCCCGTGCAAACTAGCAGCCGGCCCGATCACTTGAACACGTAAATGCGGGCGCAAGTCCTCACCCACACCGGCGTGTCGTGAAGATGTGCGTCGCCGGACACCCCCCTAACCCCCCGTCCGCGCCAGGAACAGGCGCGTCGTCGCGCCCAGCCCCACCCTGCCGCCCTGCGCATCCACCAGCGACGTCACCTCCGCGAACAGCGCCTCCCGTGTTCCGGGCGGCATGATGCGGTACGCGGAGTGCGAGGACAGCAGGTCCACGAAACCCCCGGTGGAGTGCTCGTGTGCCGATGTGTACGTCCGCTCCTCCACGTCCACGAAACCGTCCTCCGCCGCCAGTTCCTGCCGGACCCAGGAGTCGGGGCCGTCCGTGCGGGAGCAGACGAATTCGTCCGGGAACCTCTGCGCGAAGTGCTGCCGCTCGTGGGCAGCGGTCAGTTCGGCCCGGAGGGCGGTGTCCTTCACATGCCAGTCCGTCCAGAACAAGGCGATTGTCCCGCCCCGCTCCAGCGCCTCACCGGCCCGTGCCCAGCGCAGTTCCGGGGCGATCCAGTGCCACGCCTGCGCGGAGTACAGGAGGCCGTAACGGCGGTCCGGCTGCCAGGTCTCGAACTCTTCGGCCACGACCGTCACCGGCGCCCCCGCGCACTTGCGTTTCAGCAGTTCCGCCATGCGCGGGTCCGGCTCGATGCACGTCAGCGGTACGCCGCGGGCGGCGAAGGCCAGCGCGGCCTTGCCGGTCCCCGCGCCGACCTCCAGGGCGGGCGCCCCGCGCAGGTCCGCGAACACCAGGATGTCGTCGACGAGTTGGTCCGGGTAGGCGAGACGCGCAGCGTCGTACGTCTCGGCGACCTCGCCGAAACTGCGGCTGCGGCGCCGCCACTCGCCCGGCTGCTCGCTCTGCGGTGTCGACTCCTCGCTCATGAGGGCACCTTAGGGCGTGCCCCACGGGAGCGCGGCACCCGCGCACGTACACCCGCGCAGGCGAATGCGCACCCCCGTGCACCCGATTCGCACTTGCGGACGAGCAGTCCCCGCCGTATCGGACTTGGCGGCATCCGGCCCTTCTCCGCGCCGGGCGCAGCCCCGATGGTGGTGTGCGGGTCGGCGGCGTCCCGCCGCCGACCGAACCGAGTGAGAGGAAGTCGCGCGCATGCCTCCCATCCCGGTAAAGCCCGGTGTCTACCGGATCCACGCCCACATCATCGGCCCCGGCGCCCAGGTGACGGCCACGGAGCACGCCGTCAAGTACGGTGCGCCCATCATCACCGACCGCGCCAACCCGCTGCCGATCGAGCAGGAATGGGTCATCGAGCCGGCCCAGCCCGTGCCGGGCTCCCCGTATGTCATCCGGCTCGCCCTGCAGGAGCAGGCCGGGATCGTCCTCGCCGAGGACAAGCTCTGGGTGAACAACGTGCCACGCGAGGAATGGGCGAAGTTCACGTTCGAAACGGTCCTCGGCGGGGTCAAGATCCTGTCGGACAAGGGCCTCGCCCTGCGCGCGGGATACCGCGGTTCGCAGATCGAACTGGTGCCGCCCAAGCCCGACTTCCAGGAGACCTGGACGCTCGAGTTCATCCGTCCTCTCGACGGGGAGTGAGCGCGTAGCTCGTAGCTCGTAGCTCTTAGCACGTGGCACGTATCAAGTGGCCTGCCCGCCGGTCGCGGCGACCGGCGGGCAGGAGGCCTGCCTCCGGCGGGCATACGCCGTGGGCAGCCCCGGTGTGCGGCGTACCGCTCAGCCGGCCGTCGGCTCGGCGACGGGCGCCGCAGCGGCGGCCTTCGGCCGGGAGCGGCGCGCGTAGGTGATCGTCCAGAAGATCAGTGCGCCGGTGACGGCGTACGACAGCACCGAGTTCAGCGTCACCATCGAGGCCGTGTCGAGGGCATAGGACAGGGCGATGCGCAATGCCGCCTCGGCGACGTAGGCCAGTCCCCAG
Organism: Streptomyces morookaense; assembly: GCF_013030945.1. GTDB lineage: Bacteria > Actinomycetota > Actinomycetes > Streptomycetales > Streptomycetaceae > Streptomyces > Streptomyces morookaensis. Next base: position 15,426 of record NZ_JABBXF010000090.1, read on the forward strand.
CCGATGGTGAGGTTCCGCTGTACGCAGCGGAACCCCTCGTACTGCCACAGGCCGTTCCACCAGGAGATGGCGGCCGGTGTGCCGTCGGTGGCGAATTTGCGGCCGAAATAGAACATCATCGGGCGCGGGGCGGCCAGGGAGGCCAGGCAGGCGATTCCGAAGATCCCGGTGACGAGCGAGTCCTTGACCAGGAGCAGCCGGGCCGACTGCGGACCGGCCAGAGTGACCACGATGGTCAGCGCCATGAACACCAGGCTGATGACCGCGAATTCATCCACCCGGCGATGCCAGGCCAGATGGACGCCGATGTCCACGACCGGCCACGCGGCGGAGGCGAGAAGTGCGGTGACCTCGCCGTATCCGGCCGAGGTCAGGTGGTTGTACGTCATGATCGGCGCAACGATGTTGAAGGCGATGGTCAGCGCCCAGCCGATTGCTGCGGTTCTGCCCTTGCGGGCAGGCGCCTGCTCCGACACGGAATTCCCCCGATGATCTTGAACGAGTGTCGGCTGGACAATAGCCAATTCCGGCCAGGTACGCGTACTTCCCCCGGCCGCCGGGGGGGGTACGCGTACCGGCCTCCACGAGAGGTTCGGCGACTCGGGGGCTGCCGTGAGGACTCAGGCCGACGCGGCCGCTTCCGCCTCCTGCCGCAGCCGCTTCTTGTCCGGCTTGCCCGCGTCCGTCAGCGGCAGCGCCTCCGTGAAGACGATGCTCGCGGGCACGTACATCGCGCCCCGCTCCTCCTGGACCAGCGCGCGCAGCTGCTCCGCGTCGACACCGCTGCCCGGTACCGGGACGACCACGGCGTGGACCTGCTCCATGCGGTCGGCGTCGCGGACGCCGAAGACCGCGCTCTGGAGCACCTCCGGGTGGGAGTTGAGGACGTCCTCCAGTTCGCTGGTGTACACATGGCCGCCGACCACGACGATCATGTCCTTGAGGCGGTCGACGACGGTGATGTAGCCCTCCTCGTCGACGAACCCGATGTCGCCGGTGTGCAGCCAGCCGTCCCGCAGCACCTCGGCGGTCAGTTCGGGCTGCTTCCAGTAGCCCTGCATGAGCCGCTCCGAGCGGATGCATATCTCGCCGTGCTCGCCGGCCGGCAGGTCGCGGCCGTCCTCGTCGCGGATCGCGACCTCGACGCCCTCCAGCGGCTTGCCCGCGGAGCGCAGGCGCTGCAGGTGGCGCGGGTGGTCCAGGTCGTGGTCCTCGGCGGTGAGGATGCTGATGCCGCCGGCCTCGTTCTGCCCGTAGAACTGCAGCAGTACGGGGCCGAAGCGGCGCACCGCGTCCGCGATGCGGGCCGGGGAGGACTGGCAGCCGCCGTAGGCGATGCAGCGGAGGCTGGAGGTGTCGGTGCGGTCGGCGTCCGGGTGGTCCATCAGCTGGTAGAGCAGCGGCGGCAGCAGGAAGAGGTCCGTGATGCGCTCGCGCTCGATGGCGGCGAGGACGGCCGCGGGGTCGAAGTCCTCCAGCAGGACGACGACGCCGCCCTCGCGCAGGGTGGCGTCGGCCATGTGCCCGGCGGCGTGGGCGAGGGTGGTGCAGACGAGCAGGCGGACGTCGGCGTTGTGCTCCATCGCGCGGAACGGGTTCTGCCCGAACGTGCTGCAGATGCCCTTGGGGTGGCCGGTCGTTCCGCCGGTGTGCCGGATGGTGCACACGTCGCCGGGGTGCGCCTGGTTGGGGAACGGCTCGGCGGATTCGCGGGCGGCCAGCTCCAGCAGGTCGGTGCCCGCGTCCGAAGGGCCGAGGACGAGCACGGACTTCACCGGGGCCAGGGCCGTGACCTCGGCGGCCCGTGCGGCCAGGCGCGGGTCGACGATCAGGGTGTGCGTCTCGACGTCGCGGACGATGGTGGCCTGGACGTCGGCGGACAGCTTGTTGTAGAGGTGGTTGACCTTGCAGCCGAGCAGGTTGGCCGCGTAGCGCGCGGCGATGATCTCGGGCAGGTTGCCGCTCAGCAGGGTGACCGTGTGCCCGCGGCGCAGGCCCTGGGCCACGAGGGCCCGGGTCATGCGGTAGACGAGGTCGCGGATTTCGCCCGCGGTGACGCGCCGGTCCCCGTGGATCAGGGCCTCGCGGCCGGGGTCGGAGCCGAGGGCGTCCAGGTTCTCCTCGACGTAGGTGCGGAAGGCCGGCGCGGTGTCCCCGCCGGTGCTCGTGCTGGGCATTGCGGATCCTCCAGTGAGGTTGCTCTAGGCAACCAGACTGTCGTGACTGTTTCGGCTTGAGCAACCCTGGTGCGTAACTTGTCGTGAAAGCTCCGGAAACTCGTCGGAAATGTGGCGGCCGGGAGCGCCTCACCGTCCCGTCGGCAGCGGGAGCAGGCCGCCACCCTGCTCCCGCAGCCATAAGCGGTATGTCTCGTTCCGCTCTGCCGCCTCCGCGTACGCCTCCATCAGGTCGCCGAACAGGGCGTCGAGTTCGCGCATCGGCAGCGCACCGCGCCGCGACGCCAGTGACAGCTGCGCCGTCAACGGGTCGCCGAGCAGCGGGCGGACGACCGTTCCGGCCTCCGGTGCCGCCGTCGGCTGGCAGCAGCGCACCGCCTCGCCGGAGGCGACCAGTTCGGCCGCCGTCGTGGTGTCGCGGACGTGGAGGATGCGGGGGGCCGTGCCGGCGGCCGTGAACGCGCGGTGCAGGGCCGTCGCCTCGTCGTCGGCCGCCGGGTCGGTGATCCAGTCGTCGCCGGCGAGTTCGCCCAGCGGCACCACCGGGCGCGCGGCCGCCGGGTGTCCGGCGGAGAGGGCGACGAAGCGCGGCTCGCAGGCGATGAGCACGCGGCGCTCGACCCCGGCCGGGACGGGCAGGGGGAAGCCGGTCGTCTCGTGGACCAGCGCGACGTCGAGCTGGTTCGTCGCCAGCAGCTGCAGCAGCACGCCGGAGGAGACGTCGATGTGGATCGTGGTGTCCGTCTCCGGCAGCCGCCGGTGGATGCGGTGCAGCCAACCGGTCACCGCGCGGCTGCCGATGCTGCCGATGCGTAACCGTGCGCCGCCGATGCCGAGGGCCGCGTCCCTGGCGGCGGTCACCAGGGCGCTCATCTCGGCGATGATGGGGCGGGCGCGGGCGAGGACGGAGTGGCCCAGGGGAGTGGGGCGGCTGCCGGTCCGGCCGCGGGTGAACAGCAGCCCGCCGATGCAGCTTTCGATGCGGTGGAGCTGGGTGGTGAGCGAGGGCTGGGTCATGCCCAGCTGCAGGGCGGCCTTGCGGACGCTGCCGGTGTCGGCGATGGCGCAAAGTGCACGGAGGTGCCTGACCTCAAGCTCCACGCAGGGAGCATAACTTCGCCTCGTACGTCACACCAGACACATAACAGAGGTGATGCGACTACGGAGCGCGAAGGTTAGGTGATGGGGCGGTGCTATGCCCAATTGGCATCATCCGCACCGGCGTTAACGCGTCACAGACTCAAGGGGAACAAGCGTTCACCCGTTGAACTCCGGTCGCCGGCCCACCCCGTGCGGCCCGGGGTTCTCGGCACGAATGGAGTCCCCCACATGAACCGCTCCACTGCAGTGCTCTCCGCCGCCCTCGGACTGGGTCTGGCGGCCGCCATGACGGCCGTGCCCGCCTCGGCGGCGACCACGGCACAGCCGGCCGCATCGGCGAAGTCCACGGCGTCCTCGCGGGCCGCGTACGTCGGCTCGGCCCGCGAACAGGCCGACACGAAGGCGTTCTTCGAGGCCGTGATGAAGTCCGCGAAGGCCAAGCAGGCCGCGTCGCCCGGCCTGCGCACCGTGACGGTGACCTACGACCCCAGCCAGGCGCCGAGTTTCCAGAACGAGATAGCCAACGCGGCGCAGATCTGGAACAGTTCCGTCCGCAACGTCCAGCTGAGAGCGGGCGGCAACGCCGACTTCAACTACTACGAGGGCAACGACTCGCGCGGCTCCTACGCCAGCACCGACGGCCACGGCCGCGGGTATGTCTTCCTGGACTACCAGCAGAACCAGGAGTACGACTCGACCCGTGTCACCGCGCACGAGACCGGTCACGTCCTCGGCCTGCCGGACCACTACTCGGGCCCGTGCAGCGAGCTGATGTCCGGCGGCGGCCCCGGCCCGTCCTGTACGAACCCGTACCCGAACGCCGCCGAGCGCAGCCGCGTGAACCAGCTCTGGGCGAACGGGCTGAAGTCCCTCGACCGGGACGTGTTCACCAAGGTCCGGTGAACGGGCGGCTCTTGGGACGGCCCTTGAGCGCGCACGCGTGATACGACAGCGGGCCGGCTCCGTCGATCGGAGCCGGCCCGCCGGCCGTTGTCGCGTGGGGTCACTGCGGCTGCGCTTCCGGTTCCTCCGGGCGCTTCATCAGGTACACCGCCCCCGCCCCCGCCGCGAACAGCGCCAGGACCGAGACCGCCGTGCCGAGCCAGGTCGCGCCGAGCCACATGCCGCCGAAGTAGCCCAGGCTCACGCTGTATGCGGCCCAGGTCACACCCGCCAGTGCGGACCACGGAAGGAACTCGGTCACCCTGCGGTGCATCACGCCCGCACCGAGGCTGACCACCGAGCGGCCGGCGGGTGCGAAGCGGGCCAGCACGACGAGCGGTCCGCCGCCGCGCAACAGGGCCGTGCCCAGCTTGGCCTGGGCCGCGGTGAGGCGGCGGGAACGGGCGATGGCGCGGTCGAAGCGGTCGCCGCCGCGCCAGGCGAGGCGGTAGGCGACCATGTCGCCGAGGACGGACGCGGTGGCCGCGCAGGCGATGAGCGCGAACATGTTGGGGAAGTCGGCGTGCCCGTGGGCCGCGTCACCCACCGCACCGGCGGCGGAACCCGCGGCCGTGGTGGCGGCGGTGATCACCAGGACCCCGCTCGGCAGCACCGGCAGGAAGACGTCCAGGAGGACGGACAGCCCGACGATCACGTATATCCATGGTGTGTCGGCCAAGGCCCCCAACTGCTCCAGCACGTCCTGATCTCCCGGTACGGTCCCCCGCCGCGACGTCGCAGGGGAGCGGCAGGGGCGGCCTTCACAACCGTACAGCGTACGCCTGAAGGAAACGGGAGATGTGCGCGGGACGCGTGATGTTCTTCGCATCCCGCGCCCGAAGGTGCACATCGGTCGTGCGCATCACATCAGTTGAGCGCACTGCGCCCCGGCCGGGGCGGCCGTCAGGCGGAGTTGCGCGCGGAGCGGCCGAAGAGGCGGTCCAGAGCGAACGCACCGGGGCCGGTGAAGACCAGCAGCAGGAAGGCCCAGCAGAACATCGCGGACGCCTCGCCGCCGTTCTGGATCGGCCACAGGGCCACCTTCTGGTGCACGTTGAAGTACGCGTAGGCCATGGAACCGGAGGCGATCAGCGCCGCGGTGCGGGTGCCGGCACCGAACAGGACGAGGACGCCGGCCACGAGCTGGATGACCGCCGCGTACCAGCCGGGCCAGGTGCCCGCCGGGATCGTGCCGCCGTGGGTGCCGGCCGCGCCGCCCAGGATGCCGAAGAGCGAGGCGGCGCCGTGGGTGGCGAAGAGCAGGCCGACGACGATGCGGAACAGCGACAGGACGTACGGGCGGGCCGCGTCGAGGCGTCCGGCGAGCGAGTCGGGCGCGGGGGCGGTGGCTGCGGCGCTGGTGGTGGCGGCCGGGGTGGTGGGGGTCGGTGTGGGGGGCATGAGCGGTGCTCCTCGTGCGACGGGGACGGAAAGCGGAGTACTTCAGGTTAGGGGCGCCTAAGAGTGCTTGCAAGTTCAAGTTCTTGATTTTCGGCACCGGCGCCGCGTCGCGTACCCTGAGGGGAGCAGAAGGGGAGTAGCTCTTCGCCGGAACGTCGACATACTGCCGGGCCTCGTGCCCGGCCGGCGCCCGGAGGCCGGTCGCTTGCGCTGTGCAGGCCCGGCCAGCGAGACCTTCGGCAGCAGTGTCCGTCCACGACGCTGCCGTGCCGAAGCGACCCCTGAACTCGTCGGTGCGGTACGACAGCGTCGCCCCTCCGACTCGAGGAAACCGCTCCTGTGTTCAGCTTCACCGTCGCCGCGCTGGTCTTCGGCGTGATCTTCCTGGCCGAACTTCCCGACAAAACCGCCCTGGCGTCCCTGATGCTCGGTACGCGCTACCGGGCCTCGTATGTCTTCGTCGGCGTCGCGGCCGCCTTCGCCGTGCATGTGGCCCTGGCCGTCGCGGCGGGCAGCCTGCTGACGCTGCTGCCGCAGCGGTTGCTCCAGGCCGTCGTCGGGGTGGCGTTCCTGGCGGGCGCCGCCGTGCTGCTGCTGAAGAAGGACGACGACGAGGAGGAGATCAGGAAGCCTGCGGACCAGTCCTTCTGGAAGGTGTCCGGGGCGGGCTTCATGCTGATCCTGGTCGCGGAGTTCGGCGACCTCACGCAGATCATGACGGCCAACCTGGCGGCGCGCTACAACGACCCGGTCTCGGTGGGCGTGGGCGCGACCCTGGGCCTGTGGGCGGTCGCCGGCGCGGGCATCGTGGGCGGCAAGGCGCTGATGCGGTACGTACCGCTGTCACTGATCACGAAGGTGGCGGCCCTGGTGATGCTGGCCCTGGCGGGCTTCAGCCTGTACGAGGCGGTGGCGGCCTAGGCGAGGCGCCCCGTAAGGGGCGCGGGGAACTGCGCGACCGGCCACAACCGGCCCGCAGCGGAAAAAGAATCCCCGCCCACCCGCTCGTCGGTCCCGAACCCCCGGAGGGGGTTCGCTGTGCGCGGACCGTCGAGCAGGCGGACGGGGAAGCCTGATCAGCCGACCGTCAGCACGATCTCGCCGTCCGCCCCGCGGGCGACGCCCACCTGCGTGAGGTCGGCCACGGCCACGTCCGGCGCATGCGCGGCAGCGCGCGGACCGATGCCCACGACTCGCATCCCGGCAGCCCGAGCGGCAGCGATCCCGGCCTCCGAGTCCTCGAAGGCCACGCACTCCCCAGGGGCGAAGCCCAGCTCGGCGGCCCCCTTCAGGAAGCCCTCGGGGTCCGGCTTGCTGGCGCTCACGGACTCCGCGGTGACGCGGACACCCGGCATCGGCAGGCCCGCCGCCCCCATCCGCGCCTGCGCCAGGCCGCTGTCCGCGGACGTGACCAGGGCGTGCGGGAGACCGGCGAGGGCGGCCATGAAGGCGGGCGCACCCGCCACCGGCACGACGCCGTCGACGTCGGCCGTCTCGGCCTCCAGCATGCGCCGGTTGTCGGCGTGGTTGAGCTCCATGGGGCGGTCCGGCAGCAGGACGGCCATGGTCGCGTAGCCCTGGCGGCCGTGGACGACCTTCATGACCTCGTCGGCGTCCAGACCGTGTTCCCCGGCCCAGCGGCGCCAGCAGCGCTCGACGACGGCGTCGGAGTTGACGATGGTCCCGTCCATGTCCAGCAGCAGTGCGCGGGCGGTGAGCGTGATGGTCATCCGAGGACTCCAGAGCGCGGGAGAAAGACAAGCGGCCCCGTCCGCCGGTCAGGGAGTGCGGGCGGGGCCACTTTGTTTCTCAAACATACAAAAAGCACCGCCAGAAACGCCAATGCCCCAGGTCGCAGCCGCTGCGAGGGCCCTTTCCGGAGCCGCCCGAACGGGTGTCCCGGCAGGCCGTACGGGCACTTCCGGCTCACGATGGAGCTTGACGGAACCCCGACCCCGGCCGCTCAACGGAGGGGAGTTCCCATGGCGCAGGACAAACCCGCACTCCCGCCCGAATCCGCCCCCGGCCCCGCCGCGGCCACCGCCCCCGGGGCCGTGCCCGGCGCGGGTCATGTGCAGCGCAGCGTGCCGGTCGCCATCGGCGCCCTGCTGCTGGGCATGCTGCTGGCGGCGCTCGACCAGACCATCGTCTCCACCGCGCTGCCCACGATCGTCAGCGACCTCGGCGGGCTGGAGCACCTGTCGTGGGTGGTCACGGCCTATCTGCTCGCCTCCACCGCCGCGACCCCGCTGTGGGGCAAGCTCGGCGACCAGTACGGGCGCAAGAAGCTCTTCCAGACCGCCATCGTCATCTTCCTCGTCGGCTCCGCCCTGTGCGGGGCCGCGCAGAACATGCTGGAGCTGATCGGCTTCCGCGCCCTGCAGGGCCTGGGCGGCGGCGGGCTGATCGTGCTGTCGATGGCGATCGTCGGCGACATCGTGCCGCCCCGCGACCGCGGCCGCTACCAGGGCCTGTTCGGTGCGGTCTTCGGCGGTACGAGCGTGCTCGGGCCGCTGCTCGGCGGGCTGTTCGTGGACCACCTCAGCTGGCGCTGGGTGTTCTACGTCAACCTGCCGGTCGGCGCCGTCGCGCTCGCCGTCATCGCCGCCGTGCTGCACATCCCCGTCCACCGCACCCCGCACCGCATCGACTACCTCGGCACCTTCCTCATCGCGGCCGTCGCCGTCTGCCTGGTGCTGATGACCTCGCTCGGCGGCACCACCTGGGCCTGGTCGTCCTGGCAGATCGTGTTCCTCGGTGTGCTCGGCGTGGCCCTGCTCGTCCCCTTCGTGCTCGTCGAGCGGCGCGCGGCCGAACCCGTCCTGCCGCTGGGCCTGTTCCGCAACCGCACCTTCGTGCTCTGCTCGGTCATCGGCTTCATCGTCGGCTTCGCGATGTTCGGCTCGATGACCTACCTGCCGACCTTCCTGCAGGTCGTCCACGGCGTCTCGCCGACCCTGTCCGGCGTGCACATGCTGCCGATGGTGGCCGGCATGCTCATCGCCTCCACCGGCTCCGGCCAGATCGTCAGCCGCACCGGCCGCTACCGCGTCTTCCCCATCGCCGGCACCGGCGTGATGACGATCGGCCTGCTCCTGCTGCACCAGCTCGAACCCGCCACCGGGACGGGCGAGATGAGCGTCTACTTCTTCGTCTTCGGCTTCGGGCTCGGCCTCGTCATGCAGGTGCTCGTGCTCGTCGTGCAGAACTCCGTCGACTACGCGAACCTGGGCGTCGCCACCTCCGGCGCCACCTTCTTCCGCTCCATCGGCGCCTCGTTCGGCGTCTCGGTCTTCGGCACGATCTTCTCCAACAAGCTCGGCCCCCGGATCGCCGCGGCCCTCGCCGGGGCCGCCCTGCCGCCCGGGCTCACCCCCGGCGCCCTGGCGGCCGACCCGCGGGCCGTGGGCCGGCTGCCGGCCGCGGAGCGCGCGAGCGTCCTCGGCGCCTACTCCCAGTCGATCACCGATGTCTTCGTCTACGCCGTGCCCCCCGCCCTCCTCGCCTTCGCCTTCGCCTGGCTGCTCCGGGAGGAGCCGCTGCGCAGCGCCGTCACCGCGCCGGAGGCCGGCGAGGTCGTCTCCAGCAACCCCGTCCAGCGTTCCTCGCACGACGAGGCCGCCCGCATGCTGTCGCTGCTCGGCAGCCGCGAGGGCCGCAGGCAGGTCTACGAGAAGATCACCGAACGCGCCGGGCTCGACCTGCTGCCCGCCGCGAGCTGGATGCTGCTGCGCATCAACCGCTACGGCTCCGCCGAACCGTCGCTGCTCGCCGAACGCGCGGGCATCCCGCTGCGTGTGGTCACCGAGGCCGGGCGCCAGCTGGAGATACGCGAACTGGTGCGGCGCGAGGGCGTGCTGCTCGTGCTCACCGAGGAGGGGAAGCGGCAGGCCGGACTGCTCTTCGACGCGCGCAAGGAGTCACTCGCCGAACTGCTCGGCGACTGGTGGACGCCGGACCGGCCCACCGACCTCAATGTGCTCGTCCGCGAACTCAGCGCCGAACTGTGCGGCTCCGACGCGGAACAGCCGCGCAACGGCGGCGAGTCCAGGCGGGATCACGACGCGCGGCCATGAACTCCCTCCAGCCGCTTGGTCATCCAGACCTCCGCGTATGCGCCGTCGTTGTGGGCGGGCGTCTCGCGGAAGTCCTGGCGCGCGTACAGCGCCCGCGCCTCCACCAGGTCCAGCCGGGTGTCCAGCACCATGCGCTCCGCGCCCCAGGAGCGGGCCAACTCCTCGGCCGCGCCCAGCAGGACGGGCCCGCCGCCCCGCCCGCGCTGCGCGGGCCGGACGAACATCCGCTTCACCTCGGCCGTTCGCGCGTCCAGCCGCCGCACCCCCACGCAGCCGGCCGGCCCGCCGTCGTACCGGCCCACCAGGAACACGCCCTGCGGCGGGACGAGATCGTCGCTGGGGTCCTCGGCCAGGTGCCGCTCGATCTCCTCCGGGGTGCACCGCCGGCCGTGGTGCAGCAGATACCAGCGGTCGGCGACGTCGACGAGGTACTCGCGCAGCAGCGCGGCCGATCCGGCGGAGCCGACGGGCTCCGGGGCGACGGTCCAGGAGGACGAGTTCGCGATCATGGTCATGGCGAGGATCGTCGCACGCGGCGCCCGCGCGAGGGAGGGGTACGGGCATGAGAACCAGGACCTTCCCGCCCACCGGACGCCCGCTCGGTGCCGTCGGCCTGGGCTGCTCCGCGCTGAGCCCCTGGATGTACGCCCGCCCCGACCTCGACGACACCGAGGCCGCCGCCCTCCTGCACACCGCCGTCGACCGCGGCGTCACCTGCCTCGACACCGCGGGCGTGTACGGCGAGGGCCACAACGAGAGCCTGATCGGCCGCGCCCTGTCCGCCCGGCGCCACGAGGTGTTCCTGGCCACCAAGGCCGGCTTCGTCGTGGACGACCTGGCCGCCATGACCCTGCACCGCGACGGCAGACCCGCACAGCTGCGCGCCGCCGTGGAGGCGAGCCTGCGCCGGCTCCGCACCGACACCGTGGACCTCTGCTACCTCCACCGCATCGACCCGGACGTCCCGCTGGAGGACAGCTGGGGCGCCCTGGCCGCACTGGTCCGGCAGGGCAAGATCGGCCACCTCGGCCTCTCGGACGTCCGGGTCCGCGACGCCGAACGGGCCCACCGCATCCACCCGGTCGCGGCGGTGCAGTCCGAACTCTCCCTGTGGGCCCGGCAGTCGATGCCCATCGTCCGCTGGTGCGCCCGCAACGGCGCGGTGTTCGCCCCGTACGCACCTCTGGGACGCGGCTTCCTCACCGGCACCATCACCCCGCGCACGGACTTCGCCCCCGGCGACGTCCGCGCCCGCCACCCCCGCTTCACGCGCCGCGCCCGCGCGGCCAACGAGCGCATCCTCACCGTCCTCCGCACGGTCGCGGCCCGCCACGCCGCGACGCCCGCCCAGATCGCCCTCGCCTGGACCCTCGCCCAGGGCCCGCACGTCATCCCCGTCCCCAGCACCACGCGGCTCCGCCACCTCCACGACAACATCGCCGCAGCGGCTCTCGACCTCACCGCCCAGGACCTCGCCGATCTGGGCGGGGCGCCTGCGGCGGTGGAGGACGCCTGCTGAACCGGTCGTCCGCCGCGGCGGCTTCGAGCAGGCCGATGCCGGCGGAGGTCGGCGTGTGCAGCATCGCGTTGCGGTGGCGCACCGCGGCCGTGAGCCCCGCCGAGCGCAGGACGGAGGCGTGTTCGCTGGCGCTGGCCGGGGCGATGCCGGTGCGGGCGGCGAGCTGGGTGGTGCTGCTGTTCGGGTGGGCGGCGATCGCGCACAGCACGGCGGCACGCGTCCGGCCGAGGAGCGCGGCCAGGGACGGGGGCAGTACGGCGCCCGGGAGCCGGGGCGCGGCCGTGGGGTGCTCGCCGTGGCGGACCGGGTAGGTCAGCCAGTGCTGCGCGCTGCACGGGTCCACGCCCACGACCGGTCTGTCGCCGTACAGCGTGGGGACCAACAGCAGCCCGCGACCGCCGAGTCGGACTTCCAGCTCGACGTGGAAGTCGACCTCGAGCACGGGAGGGCGCCAGCGGATACGGAGCGGGTCGAGGCCCGCCAGCAGGCTCTCGACACCGCCCGTGGCCAAGTGCTGGATCCGCAGCGCCCGATCGGCGCTCGCCAGCGAGTCGACGCGCGGCCAGTCGGCGCCTTCGTCCCGGTCATGGATGCGCACCAGCATGTCGAAGTACTGGTGCAGGGGCTCCGGTCCCGTTTCGTGGCGGAGCACCCAGTGCTGCTGGGTGAGGTCCGCCAAGTGCTTGCGGATCTGCATGTGGGATGTGGAGCGCAGCCGCTCCAGCGCCTCCCGGGGATGACCGCAGTCCACGGGCGACAGCACGAACGCGGGGAGGCGCCCCTTCCAGGGATGCCGGCCGACGAGCCTCAGGAGCGGGGCCGACAGCGGTTCGAACGGTTCGTCACGCCGGCTCCCGAGGCGGCGGGCACGGGCCGGCTGCCCCTTCGCCCAGGTCATCATGCCGAGCTCGACCAGGGGACGGGGCCCCTCGGCCAGGCGGGTGCGGGAGAGGTCGTCGGCCGTGAAGTGGATCCGTAGGGCCACGGATCGATTGTGGCCGGGTCCGGGACATTCGGACCACGCCGAATCAGGTCAACAGGGGTGGCCTGATCGGCAATTCTGGGGCGCGGGGGGTGATGCGGGGTTCCCCGCCTCTTACGGGGGTGGAGGCGGGGGACACCGGCCGGGACGCGGACTGCGTCAGCCCTGCTTGGGCCCCGCCTGCTGCACGACCTCGAACGACCACAGCGTGGAGTCCGCCGCAGCCGGCCGCTGCTTCGGGGCGCCCTCGCCGCCGCCCTGGTGGGCCGACCGCATCGGGCCCTCCATCCACGCCTTGAAGTCCTCCTCGCTGCGCCAGCGCGTGTAGACGAGGTACTTGTCGGTGCCCTCCAGGGGGCGCAGCAGTTCGAACCACTCGAAACCGTCGGAGTTCTCCACGACACCGGCCCGCGAGGCGAAGCGCTGCTCCAGGACCTCGCGCTGCTCGGCCGGGACGGTCAGGGCGTTGATCTTCACGATGCTCATGGGGCCATCCTGCCCCAGGGGTCTCGCGCGGTCGCCGCGGGGCACGGTGTCCGGGGATGACCCGCCTCCCCACCCGCGGACTCAGTAAGGTCTCACAGAGCGCGGCGAACTCGACGAAGACGACCGATCTGGGCGACCGGAGGAGCGGCGGAGCGTGGCGGAAGCAGAGCGGAGCGGGCTCGGGGGGCCGCTGGGCGCGGGCTCTCGCACCGGCATGGTGCTGGGGGTCCTCTGGGGGCTCGCCGGGCTGCTCGCCGTGCGGCAGGCCGCCGCCGTGCTGCGGCTCCCGCCCGAGCGGCGGTTCACCGACCTGGCGACCTGGATCGGCGACCACGGCGTGCTGCATGTGCGCGGCTCGCTCTACGACACCGACCGGTTCACCGGTACCCCGTTCGCCGGACTCGTCCTCAAACCGCTGAGCCGGGCCGCCGAACAGAGCCTCGGCATCGCCTGGACCTTCGGCACGCTGCTCCTCGTCGTCGCCCTCGCGCTCGTCGCCGCGCGCGCCGTGCCGCAGCCCGTCTCCCGGCGCACGGCGCTGCTCGCCGCGCCGGTGGCCGTCATCCTGGCCGTGCTCTCGCTGCCCGTGCGCAACACCTTCACACTCGGGCAGACCAGCATCATCCCCGTCCTGCTCGTCGTCCTCGCCTGCTGCCGGCCGCGCCTCGCGCAGGACGACGGGCCGGCCGCGGGCGTCCTCGTCGGGCTCGCCGCCGCCCTGCAGCCCGCCGTGCTGCTCTTCGCGCCGCTGCTCCGGTTCACAGGGCGGCGGCGCGCTGCTTTCGCCGGCGGTGCCACCTTCGCCGTCTGCACGGCCCTCGCCTGGGCGGCCCTGCCCGACGACTCGTGGGCCTACTGGGTGCACCACATCGCCGGCGCCGGCCTCGGCAGCCACCCCGACGGGCTCGCCAACCAGTCCCTGCACGGACTGCTGCTCCGCATCGGCCTGCGAGGCCCCGTCGAACTCGCGCTCTATGCACTGCTGTCCGCCGCCGTGACCGTCACCGGCCTCCGCCGCGCCGTGCGCTGCGCCCGGGACGGGCAGCTGCTGCTGGCCACCGCCCTCACCGGCTGCGTCGCCGTCGCCGTCTCGCCCACCGCCTGGCAGCACCAGCAGCTGTGGATCCTGCTCGCCGTCGTCGGCCGGGTCGGCCGGCGGCGCGCCGGCCGGCTGGTGTGGCCCGTGCTCGTCGTGCTCGTCATGACGCTCCCCAGCGCCGTCCTCGTGCCGCCGAACCCCGTGTTCGGGCCGCTCGGCGACAACGCCCCGCTGCTGGCCGCCCTGCTGGCCGCCTGCGCGGTGCCGTTCCTGTCGCGCGGCGCGGAGCTGTGGGAGCGGCCCGAGCCGACCCCGGTCGCCGAGCCGCAGCGCGGGCGCTGGTCCTGGGTGCCGCTGCTCGGCTTCTGGAAGCGCCCGCTCAACCGCCCCAACATGCTGCTGGAGCTGATGCTGATACGGGTCGGCTACTGGGCCTACTCCTACGTCCGCGCCCAGGCCCCCGACTCGCGCAGCCTGGCGGAGTCGCACGGCCGGCAGATACTCGGCATCGAGAGATTCCTGCACATGGACGTCGAGCACGCCTTCAACCACTTCGTGGCGGGCACCGACCGGCTCGCGGACGCCATGGACTACTACTACGGCACCTTCCACTTCATCGTGCCGGTGTCCCTGCTCGCCTTCCTCTACGTGCGCCGCCCCGCGCTCTACCGTTGGGGCCGCACGGCGCTGGCCCTCGCGACGCTGATGGCGCTCGCCGGCTTCTGGCTCTACCCGCTGGCCCCGCCGCGGCTGATGCCGGGCCTCGGCTTCATCGACACCGCCAACGGGCCGCAGGACCTGTCCCACCCCGACTTCGGGCCGCTGACGGAACTGTCCAACCAGTACGCGGCGATGCCCTCGCTGCACATCGGCTGGTCGCTGTGGTGCGGGATCGTGATCGCGGTGATCGCGCCGAAGCCGTGGATGAAGGCGGCGGGCATGCTCTACCCGCTGCTCACCTTTTCGGTGATCATCGGGACGGCCAACCACTATGTGCTGGACGCGTTGGGCGGGGTGCTGGTGGTTGCCTGCGGCTTCGGCATTCAGTACGTGCTGACCGGGCCCGGACGGCCTGCCCTTGCCGTGATTCCCGGGGCGCGGGGGCCGAGTGATCCCGTCGCGCCCGAGCCCGTTCGGGCCTGATGATGTCGCAGCCCCGCGCCCCTTTCAGGGCGCGGGGAAGGCCGTCAACTGCCCACCGTTATCTGCTGCGTCGCGTCCGTCGTGTCCGTCACGTCGTACGTCGCGTTGAAGACCGACGCCGTGGCGGCCGTCGGACAGCCGAAGCCGCCGCTGACGGTGACGGGTACGGAGGCGCCGCTGACGACCAGTTGCGACGGCGCGCCGTTGGTGAACGTCGCGCCGAAGGACGCGCTCCCGCCGGGTGCCGCGGTCACCGTGCAGTTGGCCAGGCCCGTGGTCTGCAGGACGAGGCCGCCCTGGGGGATGGTCATCGTGGCGGTGATCGGCGACCCGTTCTGCATCGAGATGCCCCAGGTGCCGGACGTGGTGACGGTGACGGTGACGCCGGGGATGCTGGCGCTGCAGTCGGAGTACGTGGGGGCGTTGACCGAACTGGCCACCGGACCTGCGGCGTTGGTGTTGCCCGGTGCCGCGGGTACCTGGTTGTTGGTGGTGGTGCCGTCGGGCTGGCTGGTGGAGGTGTTGCACGTGACGGTCACGGAGCCGGCCTGGAAGGTGGCCTGTCCGTTGAGCGTGGCGGCGAAGGAGTGTCCGGCGGGGGAGACGGTGGTGGACCCCGCGTCGGCCGGTCTGGCACCGGCCGACCCGGCCAGGCCGAGTGCGGCGAGAAGGGCGAGGCCGGCACCGGAGGCGACGAGCGGGCGCGCACTGCGGAGGGTCATCGGATCTCCTTGGATGGGGACGGTGGGTGCATGGGCGGTGCGGGCTCGCCCGCTTCCCGGTCCGCCGGGGTCCAGGCGAAGGTCATGGCCCCGCCGACGATGCCGAGGACGGTGCCGATCAGGAAGCCGCCGAGGTTGGACATCACCAGCGCGGCCGTGGCCATCAGGACGGTGAGCACCCCGGCGAGCGAGCGGTACTGCGGGGCGAACCAGGCCGTCAGGCCCATGACGACCATCACCAGGCCCATGAGGACCGAGGGGATGCCCGCGATGCCCTGCTCCAGCATGATCTTCAGCGGGGCCAGCGGGAGGACGCAGATCTCCGTGCCCGCGACGACGGTGACGAGGCCGCCCCAGAACGGGCGGCCCTTGCGCCACCGTCGCCACGTGGTCCAGGGGTGACGCCGGGCGGGGGATTCCGACGCGGACCCGGCCACGTCAGAAGCACTCCTTCCTGCCCAGGCCGATCTTCATATCGAGGCCGGACAGCTTGAACGTTCCTGCATTGGTCGCCCAGGCGGTCTGCCTGACGTCCGAGATCTCGATCCGCTTGGCCTGCTGGCCGAACGCGTCCTGCAGGCCCTGGGCGTTGGCCGGACCCTTGTTGAGGGTCGACGCGTCCCGGCCGATCTCGATGTCCTTGAACGACGCGTCGCCGGACATCTGGGTGGCGTCGATGAACAGGTTCTCGGCCTCGACCGGCTTGCTGCCCCCGCCCGCGGTGAGCTGCAGCGAGATGTCGCCGAGCATCGGCAGGGTGGTCACCACCGACTGGCACAGCGAATGGATCCTGGCGCTCTTGATGGCGGTGACCGCGACCGGCAGCAGCTTGCCGCGGGCGTTGCGGTCCACGCCGCCGTACTGGGCGAAGCCGTCGCCCTCCATGCTCTGGGCGCGGATCTTGAACTCCTGCCCGGAGACCGCGAACGAGGCCGCCAGGGCACCGTCGGCGAGGGCGACGGCCAGCGCGGCCGTGACGGCGAACCCGGGCACGGCCAGGACGGCGAATCTGCGCCACCTGACCTTGCCGGTCACCTGTCTTCCTTGATCGTCCTTCATGTTCGATTCCCCTCGGATGGGGTGGGGTTGGCGGTCGTGGGGTGCGCGTCGCATGCGCGGAAGGTGCCGCCCCGGAAGGTGTACCCGAGGGTAAGTCCGCCCTTATCGGCCTGACAAGGGGTCAGGTCCAGTCCAGATCAAGGGAGTTGTGGATCTTGGACGAGGGGCGTCATGGCTCGTACACCACCTGCAGTTCCTTGATCCCGTTCAGCCATGCCGAGCGCAGCCGCCGCGGCTCCCCGGCCGCGCGGATGTTCGGCACCGCGTCGGCGATCGCGCGGAAGACGAGGTCGATCTCCAGCACGGCCAGCGACTTGCCCAGGCAGAAGTGCGGGCCCCCGCCGCCGAAGCCCAGGTGGAAGTTGGGGTCGCGGGTGATGTCGAACTCCCCGGGGCGGTCGAACACCTCGGGGTCGTGATTGGCGGAGGCGTAGAAGAGGCCGACCCGCTGCCCCTCCCGGACGGTCACGTCCCCCAGCTGCACGTCGTGCGTCGCGGTGCGCTGGAAGGAGACGACCGGGGTGGCCCAGCGAACGATCTCCTCGGCCGCGGTCGCGGGGCGTTCGCGCCGGTAGAGCTCCCACTGGCCGGGGTGGGTGAGGAAGGCGTGCATGCCGTGGCTGATGGCGTTGCGGGTGGTCTCGTTGCCGGCGACGGCCAGCATCAGGACGAAGAAGCCGAACTCGT
Source organism: Streptomyces morookaense (assembly GCF_013030945.1). Classification (GTDB taxonomy): domain Bacteria; phylum Actinomycetota; class Actinomycetes; order Streptomycetales; family Streptomycetaceae; genus Streptomyces; species Streptomyces morookaensis. The sequence goes on from NZ_JABBXF010000090.1 coordinate 32,760, forward strand.
CGGAGCCGAGGCTCCCTTCGTCCTCCGCCGCCACCAGCCGGCTGACGATGTCCCGGGCGGGGCGGGCGGCGCGCGCGCCGGCCAGGTCCATCGCGTAGGAGATCAGCTCCATGGCGGCGAGGGCGCCGGTCTCCTCGGTGACGGCGAGCTCGGGGTCGTCGTAGGCGATCATCCGGTTCGACCAGTCGAAGATCTTCGCCCGGTCGTGCTGGGGGATGCCGATGAGCTCGGCGATGGCCTGCAGGGGCAGTTCGCAGGCGATGTCGGTGACGAAGTTCCCGCTGCCGCGCTCGCGGGCCGCCGCCACGATGGCGCGGGCCCGTTCCCGCAGGGCCGTCTCCAGGGCGCGGACCGCCCGCGGGGTGAAGCCGCGCTGCACGATCTGCCGGACGCGGGTGTGCTCGGGCGGGTCCATGTTGAGCATCATCAGCTTCTGCGCGTCGATCGCCTGCGGCGTGATGCCGGGGTGGAAGCGGATGACGGAGGTGTTGCGGGCGGAGGAGAAGTCCTCGGGCCGGGTGGAGACCTCCCGGACGTCCGCGTGCCGGGTCACCACCCAGTAGCCGTCGTCGCCGAAGCCCGCCAGGCCGTGCGGCTGGGCGTTCCACCACACCGGAGCGGTGCGCCGCAGCCGGGCGAACTCCGGGAGGGGGACGCGCCGCTGGTAGAGGTCGGGGTCGGTGAAGTCGAATCCGTCGGGCAGCGCCGGGCAGTCCATCGCGGTCACCTCGCAGTAGCTGACGGAGCGTCAGAAAGGTGTGCCGTGACCGTACTGACGGGCCCGGGGAGCGGCAAGGGAGACGACGCCGTCTGTTGCGCGGCAGGAGGCCTGCGCGACCCTTGCGTACCGGGGGTGGCAGTCATAAGACTGCGAGCGGGACGAGAAGACGAGAACACGTACTACTTCTGCTGCCGCGGGCACCGGGAAGCCCGCGGACACGAGGAGAGGGCGAGTCATGGCCGCGGAACCCGTCATCGTCGAAGCCGTACGCACCCCCATCGGCAGGCGCGGAGGGGCGCTCGCCAACCTCCACCCCGCCTACCTGCTGGGGGAGACCTACCGGGAAGTCCTCGCACGCACCGGCATCCAGCCCGACTGCGTCGAGCAGATCGTCGGCGGCACCGTCACCCACGCCGGCGAGCAGTCCATGAACCCCGCCCGCACCGCCTGGCTCGCCATGGGGCTGCCCTACGAGACCGCGGCCACCACCGTCGACTGCCAGTGCGGCTCCTCCCAGCAGGCGAGCCACCTCGTCGCCAACATGATCGCGAGCGGCGTGATCGACATCGGCCTCTCCTGCGGCGTCGAGGCCATGTCCCGCGTGCCGCTGGGCAGCGGCTCCCGGCACGGGCCCGGCAAGCCGTTCCCCGACGAGTGGAACGTCGACCTGCCCAACCAGTTCGAGGCCGCCGAGCGCATCGCCCGCAAGCGCGGCCTGACCCGCGAGCGCGTCGACGCCCTCGGCCTGCTCTCCCAGCAACGGGCCGCTCGCGCCTGGGCGGAGGAACGTTTCAAGCGGGAGACCTACGCGGTCCAGGTGCCCACCACGGAGGAGGAGCAGCACGCCGGGCAGGGCATGTGGCGCCTCGTCGACCGCGACGAGGGCCTGCGCGACACCAGCATGGAGGCGCTCGCCGGGCTCAAGCCCGTCATGCCCACCGCCGTCCACACCGCGGGCAACACCTCGCAGATATCCGACGGCGCCTGCGCCCTGTTATGGGCGTCCAAGCGCATGGCCCGCGCCCTGCGGCTGCGCCCCCGGGCCCGTATCGTCGCCCAGGCGCTCGTCGGCGCCGACCCGCACTTCCACCTGGACGGGCCGGTGGACGCGACGCGGGCCGTGCTGGGCAAGGCGGGGATGTCGCTGCGCGACATCGACCTCGTGGAGATCAACGAGGCGTTCGCCTCGGTGGTGCTCTCGTGGGCGCACGTCTTCGAGCAGGACCTGGAGAAGGTCAACGTCAACGGGGGCGCCATCGCCCTCGGTCATCCGGTCGGCGCGACCGGCGCCCGGCTGATCACCACCGCGCTGCACGAACTGGAACGCACGGACAAGGAGTTCGCCCTCATCGCGATGTGCGCGGGCGGCGCGCTCGCGACGGGGACGATCATTCAGCGGCTGTGAACCGTGCGGGCGCCTCGAACGCGGCCCGCCGGGTCGCCCGGCGCAGCGCCCTGAGGACGACCGGGCCCAGCGCGAGCGTAGCCGTCACCGTGACGAGCGCGCGCGGCAGGTCCCAGCCGAGGGACGTGGCCAGGCAATAGGCCGCGAAACGCGTCAGGTTGGCGGAGAGCGGGTCGCCGGGGACGAACGACACCCCGGAGGCGAGGGACCCGATGTACGGCCAGCCCTGGAGGTTCATCACGGTGCCGTAGAGGACGGACGCGACCGCCCCGTACGCGGCCAGCATCGCCGACTCCCGCCGCCCGCGCAGCCGGTCGGGCGCGGGCAGCAGGCCCGCGCCCATCGAGACCCAGCCCATGGCCAGCATCTGGAACGGCATCCACGGGCCGACCCCGCCGGTCAGCAGGGCCGACGCGAACATCGACAACGAGCCGAGGACGAACCCGAAGCCGGGGCCGAGGACGCGGCCGGAGAGCACCATCAGGAAGAACATCGGCTCGATGCCGGCCGTGCCGGCGCCGAGCGGCCGGAGCGCGGCCCCGGCCGCGGCGAGGACGCCGAGCATGGCGATGGCCTTCGCGTCCAGGCCGGAGTCGGCGATCGTCGCCATGACGACGGCGAGGAGGAGGGGGAGGAGGGCGGCGAAGAGCCAGGGGGCGTCACCGGAGTGCGCCAGCCCCGACGCCTGTGCGGCGAGCAGCGGCCATGCGAAGGCGGCGACGCCGACGGCGGAGACGAGGAGGAGCGCGGCCACCGATCGCGCGCCGAGCCGGATGGCTCGCGCTTGGCGGTCGGCCGGACCGGCCGGTTCGGCACCGCCGGTCACCTTCATCGTGGTTGCCCGGCGTTGCGGCGGAGGACAAGTGGCCTCAGGCCCCTCGGCGAACCCCTTCACGCCATCACCCCCAGCGCATCGCGCACCTGCGGCACCGTGAGCCACGGCTGCGGGGCCAGGATCTTCGACACCTGCGGGGCGAAGGACGGGGACGACACCACGACCTCCGCGGTCGGGCCGTCCGCCACGATCTCGCCCTCCGCCAGGATCAGGACGCGGTGCGCCAGTTCCGCCGCGAGTTCCACGTCGTGCGTGGCCAGCACGATGGCGTGGCCCTCGGCGGCGCGGGCCCGAAGAATCTCCACCAGGCGGGCCTTGGCCGCGTAGTCGAGGCCGCGCGTCGGCTCGTCCAGCAGCAGGAGCGGGGGACGGGCGGCGAGCACCACCGCCAGGGCGAGCGCGAGGCGCTGGCCCTCGGAGAGGTCGCGAGGGTGGGTGGTATCGGATATGTCCGGCAGCAGCTCGGTCACCAACTCCCGGCAGGTGCCCGGTGTTGCGCCCGCGTCCTGGTCGGCGGCGGTGCACTCCGCGGCCACCCTGTCCGCGTAGAGCAGGTCGCGCGGGTCCTGCGGGACGAGGCCGACGCGCCGGAGGAGCCTGCGCGGGCTCGTGCGGTGCGGTACGGCGTCGCCGACGCGCACCGTGCCGCGGGCGGGCTCGTGCATGCCGACGAGGGTGCGCAGGAGGGTGGACTTGCCGGCGCCGTTGCGGCCCATGAGGGCGACGGTCTCGCCGGGCCGCACGGTCAGGCCGATGTCGCGCAGCGCGTCGACGCGGCCGTGCCGGACGGCGAGGCCGGACATCTCGGCGACGGGGGCGGGGGAGTCGGGTCGAACCGGCTTGCGGAACAGGCCCGTTCGGCGCGGCTGTGCCGGTACGGGGACGGGCGCCGGTTCCTCCGGTACCGCCCCGGCGAGCCGCTCGCGCAGCGGCGCCGCGCGGCGGCGGGCGTCGCGGACGGAGAGCGGCAGCGGGGACCACCCGACGAGCCGGCCCAGGTCCACCACCGGCGGCCGGACCGGCGAGACCGCCATGACCTCGGCCGGGGTGCCGCAGACGGGGGCCGCGCCGGGGGCGGGCAGCAGGATCAGCCGGTCCGCGTACTGGACGACGCGCTCCAGGCGGTGTTCGGCCATCAGCACCGTGGTGCCGAGGTCGTGCACCAGGCGCTGGAGCACGGCCAGCACCTCCTCGGCGGCCGCCGGGTCCAGCGCGGAGGTGGGCTCGTCCAGGACCAGCACCTGCGGGTGCGTGGTCAGCACCGAGCCGATGGCGACGCGCTGTTGCTGCCCGCCGGAGAGGGTGGCGATGGGCCGGTTGCGCAGGGCGGCGAGCCCGAGCAGGTCCAGGGTCTCCTCGACGCGGCGGCGCATGGTGTGCGGCGGGAGGCCGAGGGACTCCATGCCGTAGGCGAGTTCGTCCTCGACGGTGTCGGTGACGAAGTGCGCGAGCGGGTCCTGGCCCACCGTGCCGACCACGTCGGCGAGTTCACGGGGCCGGTGCGTGCGGGTGTCGCGCCCCGCGACGGTGACCCGGCCGCGGAGGGTGCCGCCCGTGAAGTGCGGGACGAGCCCGCTGACGGTGCCGAGGAGCGTGGACTTGCCGGTCCCCGAGGGTCCGACCAGCAGGCACAACTCGCCCTCCGGGACGGTGAGTCCGACGTCGCGGAGGGAGGGCTCGGCGGCGCCGTCGTAGGTGACGGTCACGTTCTCGAACCGGATCACTGCGGTGCCTCCTCCGAAGCGTCATGACGGGTGGCCGGGGCGACGAACGCCGGCAGCAGGCCGATCAGCACCGCCCCCGCCGCCCCCAGCGGCAGCACCGGTGCCGTCAGGGGGACGACTCCCGGGTGCAGCGGCGCTTCCGGCGCGGCCGCCATCAGGGCCGCGACGGCCGCTCCCGACCCCGACACCAGCCACGCCCGCACCCCCCACACATCCGGCCGGTACCGGGTGCGCACCGAGCGGCGGCCGCCCAGCAGCAGACCGCCCAGCGCGGCCGCCAGACCGAGCAGCAGGACGGGGACGCCGTACCCGGCACCCTCGTCCGCCAGCAGACCGTAGGTGCCGGCGCACACCCCGGTCAGGCCCCCGAGCGTCAGAACGTTCGTCAAGTGCCGTACGGACCGCGGGACTCGGGCCGTGCGCCCGTAGCCGCGCGCGTCCATCGCCGCCGCCATGGCCACCGACCGTTCCAACGCGCCCTCCAGCACCGGCAGCCCCACCTGCAGCAGCGCCTTCGGGCCCCGGTCCGGGCGGCCCCGCAGACGCCGGGCGGCGCGCAGCCGGGCCACGTCCGCGACCAGGTTCGGCGCGAACGTCATCGCGACCACCACCGCCACCCCGGCCTCGTACAGCGCACCCGGCAGGGACTTCAGCAGCCGGGCCGGGTTGGCGAGGGCGTTCGCCGCGCCCACGCAGACCAGCAGGGACGCCAGCTTCAGCCCGTCGTAGAGGGAGAACACCAGGCCCTCCGCGGTCACCCGGCCGCCGATGCGCACCCCGCGCGCCCAGTCCGGCAGCGGGACCTCGGGGAGCGTGAACACCGTGTGCGTACCGGGGATCGGCGAGCCCAGGAGCACCGCGAAGACCAGGCGGATGCCGATGACGGCCAGCCCGAGCCGGAGGAACGCCCCGTACGAGCGCGCCCACGGCGCGTCCGTCCGCCGGGCCGCCACCACATAGCCCGCGACGCCGACGAGCAGGCCGAGCAGCAGGGGGTTGGTCGTCCGCGATGCCGCGGCCGCCAGCCCCAGGGCCCAGATCCACCATGCGCCGGCGTGCAGTGCGCCGCTGTTCCTCATCCGTGCCGTCTGTTCCTCACCCGCGCCGGCGGCGGCTCTGCCAGACGGCGGCCGCGCCGAGGACGGCCACGGCCGCGATGCCCGCGAGCAGGCCGGCGGAGGGCCCGCCGTCGTCCTTCTTCTCCGGCTTCCTCTCCGGTCCGGCCGCGGTCGTGGTCCTGTCGGAGCCCACCTGCTCGCCGCAGCCCGACTCCGGGTACCCGGCGATCGCGCACAGCAGCGCGGCGGAGTTGTAGCGCAGCGGCTTCGCCACCGCGGCCAGCGCCTCGCCGGCGCTCGCGTCCGTGCCGACCTGGGCGCACGCGCTGCGCGCGGCCGGCGGGGTGGCGCCCGCGGGGGCGTCCGCGGCCGTGCCGAAGTCGAGGACGACGGCCACCCGCTTGCTGCCGTCCTTCGCCGCCGTGGATCCGCACACCGCCGCGAAGTCGGCTGCCCCGCGCGGCTTGGCGGCCTGCGCCGAGTCCTCGCCGACGGCGAAGCGGAAGCCGATCGTCTCCCCGTCGCCGGGGCGCGCGGTGGCCGGGCCCTGCGTGGCGTACGTCCAGTCCTTGCCGCTGCCCGCCGCCTGCCAGAAGGACCAGTAGCGGTAACCGGCCGCCTGCGCGGGCGCCGCGCCGAGCACGGCGAGCAGCCCGGCCGCCAGAAGCGCGCAGACTCCGCGCATCGCACGCATCACTACTGCTTCTTCTTCATACGGCCGCTGAGGAGGATGCCGACGCCGACGCTGGCGACGAAGGCGGCACCCAGGACCCACCAGCGGCTGGAGTCGCTGCCGCCGTCCTTCTTCTCCTCCTTCGCCTGGGGCGTGGCCGTGGCCTGCGGCTTCGGGGCCGTGTCCGCGAGCTGCCGCACCAGGTCCGTGCCGCCGAAGGCGCGCGGGTCGGCGCCCGCGGTGTGCGCGGCGAGGATCAGCTTGGCGAGGCGGCCCGGGTCCCCCTTGGCCCACTCGGCCGTCTTGCTGTCCTTGGACTCCAGCCACGCCAGCGGCTTGCCGGCCGCCTCGCGGTGCCCGCCCGCGGCGAGGGCGATGACGGCGTCGGCGGTGGCGCCGAAGTCGGGGCCCTCCGGGGCGCCCGGCATCGAGGACTTCAGCTGCCCGCCGTCGGCGTCCAGCTTCTTGGCCAGGTAGCCGGCGACGGCGTCGGCCGCCGCCTCCGCGTCCTGGGGCTTCGCGTTCTCGTCGCCCGTGCACTCCAGCGGCTTGACGGGCTTGTCGCCCTGCTTCGGCGCCCCGGCTCCGAAGCCCTTGCCGAGGGCGGCCAGCGCAGCGGCGGCCGAGGCGAGGTCGTTGGCCTGCAGTTCGCCCTTCTGCGGCATGTAGGCGAACGCGCCGCGCTCGTCCTCCTTCTTGTCGCAGCCGAGCTGGAAGGACAGCAGCGCGTCGTACGGGCTCTTGCCGCTCTTGGCAACGGCCTTGGCGGGGTCCTGGCGCGCGGCGGCGAAGGCGCCGATCGCGATGGAGGTGGAGTTGGCGTCGCTGGCGGCGCCGGGGGTCATGCCCCAGCCGCCGTCCTCGTTCTGGTGGCCCTTGAGCCAGTCGAGGCCCTTCTGCACGGCAGCGGACCGGCCGCCCGCGGCCGCCAGGCCCTGCACGGCGGCGGAGGTCGCGTCCGTGAACTCGCCCGCCTTCGGGTCGCAGGCCTTGCCGGTGTCGGCCCGGTACCCGGCGAAGCCGCCGTCGGAGCACTGCTGGTCCGCCAGCCAGTTCACGGCCGCCTCGTCGGGCAGGCCCGTCGTGCCCTGGGCGACGAGGACGAGCGACTGCCGGAAGACACCGTCGAACTTGGGGTCCTTGGTGCCGTACAGCCCCGGTGCCGCCGGCGACGGGGAGCCGTCGGCGAAGGCCGCGGGCGCTGCGGCGGCGCCCAGCACGGCGGCGGTGGCCAGGGCCGCGGCGCCGCGGCGCGCGTGGACGGCGAAGGAGGGGGCCATGGGGTCGGTGCCTCTCGGTGTCTGTACGGGAGTTCCGTACGGGGTCTGCACGGGAGGCCTGCGCAGCCGCGCGGCGGCCGCCGCGGCGGAGCGCGGGGCACCGGCCCGGCCCCGCATACCTCGACGGGTGAGCCTTTTCCTCCTCGGCGCGGGTGCTCCGGCTCGCAGGGCCCCGGGCCCTGCTCACGGTTGCGGGTCAGCGCCGGATTCGCACCGGCTTCCCCCGTTCCGAGGTGGGATGGAGTTGTCCCGGACACCTTAACCGGACGCCCGCTTGCGTGGCGGGGCGGATACGTACCGCTACGTCCCGCGGGCGCATTGCCCGGTCCGCGGGGAGCTGCTATCCCCATCTGATGGGACGTCAGATCTGGAGGGGATCACGATGACCGGAATCGTCGAGCACCGCCATCTCTTCATCGGCGGCACCCCGGCCGCCCCGGCGACGGACGCCGTGCTCGACGTCGTGTCGCCGCACACCGAGGAGATCATCGGGCGCGTGCCGCACGCCGCGCCCGCGGACGTGGACCGGGCCGTGGCCGCGGCCCGCACCGCCTTCGACTCGGGGGGCTGGCCGGGACTGCCGCCGGAGGAGCGGATCGCCGTCGTCACCCGCATCAAGGACGCGATCGCCGCCCGGCACGAGGAGTTCGCCCGCCTCATCTCCGCGCAGAACGGCTCCCCCTACTCCTGGAGCGTCCTCGGGCAGGCGCTCGGCGCGGTCATGGTGTGGGACTGCGCCATCTCCGTCGCCCGCGGCTTCCCCTGCGAGGAGCGCAGGGCCGGCGCGTTCGGCCCGCTGCTCGTGCGGCACGAGCCGGTCGGGGTGGTGGCGGCCGTGGTGCCCTGGAACGTGCCGCAGTTCACCGCGGCCACGAAGCTGGCGCCCGCGCTGCTGGCCGGCTGCTCGGTGATCCTCAAGCCGTCGCCCGAGACGCCGCTGGACGCGTACCTCCTCGCGGAGATCGCCGCCGAGGCCGGGCTGCCGGAGGGCGTGCTGTCGGTCCTGCCCGCCGGGCGGGAGACCGGCGAATACCTCGTCGGGCACCCCGGCGTCGACAAGGTGGCCTTCACCGGGTCGGTCGCGGCGGGCAAGCGCGTGATGGAGGTCGCCGCGCGCAACCTGACCCGCGTCACCCTCGAACTGGGCGGCAAGTCCGCCGCCATCGTCCTGCCGGACGCCGACCTGGACGCGGCCGTCGCCGGCATCGTCCCCAGCGCCTGGATGAACAACGGCCAGGCCTGCGTGGCCCAGACCCGCGTCCTCGCCCCGCGCACCCACTACGCCGAACTCGCCGAACGGTTGGCGGCGGCTGCCACGGAGTTGACCGTCGGCGACCCGCTCGACCCCGCTACCGCGGTCGGCCCCCTGGTGACGAGGCGCCAGCGGGACCGCTCGCTGGAGTACATCGCGCTGGGAAGGGAGGAGGGCGCCAAGGTCCTGGCGGGCGGCGGCCGCCCGGCGGACCGGGAGAAGGGCTGGTACGTCGAGCCGACGCTCTTCGGCGACGTGGACAACGCGATGCGCATCGCCCGCGAGGAGATCTTCGGCCCGGTCGTCTGCCTGCTGCCCTACGAGGACGAGGAGGAGGCCGTCGCGATAGCCGACGACTCGGACTACGGCCTGTCGGGCAGTGTGTGGACGGGTGATGTGGAGCGGGGGCTGGAGGTGGCGCGGCGGGTACGTACCGGGACGTACTGCGTCAACACCTTCAGCCTGGACATGATGGGCCCTTTCGGCGGCTACAAGTCCTCCGGGTTGGGGCGGGAGTTCGGGCCGGAGGGGTTTGCGGAGTATCTGGAGCACAAGACGATTCATTTGCCGGCGGGGTGAGCTTGGCGGTGCGGCGGTCGGTTCGTGTGACCGAGTGCGGGCGTTCGAGCGGTATGCGTGCGGGCCGGGTCTCCCGGGAGGCTTCCCGGCCTGCGTGGTTCTTGGCGCGCGACTGGGAAATAGCCTTCCGGAACGGCAGGGATCATGGCCACTATGGATACGACACCATCGGGCCAAGCCCTGGTCGAAGCGGGTTGGCAGGAGGTTTGCAACGACGGGCGGGTCCGTCCGGAATTGCTCGAAGCGGCCTACGCCGAACCCCGTCTACGAGAGCTCTTCCCGTGGACAGGAATGGGCGAACTGCACTTCAGCCGTTGCACCGAGCAGCGATGGACCTGGGACATTCCGTACATCCACCCCGCGGCAGAAGGCGGCTACTGGGTCTCTGGACCCTCACGCAGTGAGACCGTGGGACCGGCCGCGACGCCGCAACAGGCCATCGCGATGGTGGTCGAGCGCCTCCCTCCGAACTGCGGACCTGCCTTCGTCGGGACCCCGGAAGAACTCGCTGCCCACGAAGCCATCGTCCGGCCCGGGACCACCGGCGGTCGGCGGCCCGTCGATACTGCATCGGGTCTGTTCGATGTGTGATCGATAGGGTTGGAACATGGGGTTGTGGAACACGGGGGAGAGGCCTGTCGGCTGGGCGCAGCCGGGGGTCTGGGATCCACGGGCGGCCGCGGTATGGCAGGCGCCGAGCGATGTCGAGCAGGGGCTGTACGACGCGCTGCTCCGCGGCGACTGGGACGCGTACCTCCATGTGCTGGCCGGGACGCGGCTGTTCCTGCCCGTCCCGCGGGCAGGCGCGGACGCCGACCCTCCGACGGTGATGTTCACCCCCTGGCGGCACCCCCGGACGGGGATCGTCTGCCTTGCGGTGTACACCGAGGGCATGCTGCCCGCGCCGGTCCCCGACCCTGTCTTCTGCGGGTACTCCCTGGGCTGGTACGCGCGGGAATGGAACGATGCCGATCCGCCGTATCTGGCGGTCAACCCCGGGACCCCCTGCGAGGCCGTCATCCCGGCGACGTCGGCGCACCGCGCCGTCTGGAAGGAGCACGCCGAGCGCGCGCACACCAGGGCCTGCGGCTGCCCGGACCGGCACGGCCGGCTGCGCGCCCTGTACGTGGGCGGCCCCCTGCACGGCCCGCTCGCCCATGGACTCGCCTGCAGCGCGCTGCTCTTCGTCAAGAACGGGGAACTGTGGAACGCCATGGCCTATCACGGCGGCGGCTACTTCCACGAGAAGGACCGGCTCGAGGACTGGTGGGGGATCGACGGCCCGGAGGCGTGGCGCGACGCCCAGGAGCGGCTGCTGAACGCCGACATGGTCGGTGACGTATGGGAGTTCGCGCTCGGGGTCCGGCGGGCCATGGCACAGGACTACGTCGGGCCCGTCGAGGTGGAGCACTGGCGCCGCACGGCGGAGCACGTCCTGCGCAGGAGGATCGCGGAGGCGGGGGAGACCCGGATCACGCCCGACGGGGTCACCCGGGGGAGGACCCTCACGGAGGACGAGGTCGAGGAGCACGTCGCCGAACTCCACCGGCTGATTGGCGTGATCACGCGGTACGAGGCCCGTTTCCGCGCGGACGGCCTGCTGGCGGAGGACGCCTATGTGCGCACCACGCAGGCCTGGGACTACGGACGGGCCTCCGGGATGGCCCGCTGGGGCCTGGCCGCGAGGTACTGCACCCTGCACGAGGCCGAGGAGGCGGTCCTGCGCGCCGGTATCGCCGCCAGGTCCGTCTACAGCTCCTGGGAGGAGTTCTCCGCCGCGTACGCCCTCGGGCGCTGCCTCCACTTCGACGAGGAGCAGTTCGGCTCGTGGTACGAGGAGGTTCTCCAGGCACATCGCACCCTCACCACGGACCCGGGCAGTCCTTGGCTCAACATCCCGTGGGGGCGGGAGGGGGTTGGGCTCGGGCAGGGGCAGGGGCAGAGGGCGTGACGGAAGACCGAGCCCGGAGTGTGTGCCTCCGGTGACAGAAACCTTCGTGAACGACCCCTGAAGGTGAGGGTTTCTGACACCGGAAGGAGTGGTGGCGCTTGGCGGTGCGCCTGTCGGTCTACGGGGTGATCGGCCCTTCCGGGCTGGTCTTCCAGTGCCGGTGTGCGATCTCACGGTAGCCGGTGTGGTCCGGGTTGGCGCCGGAGTGCCGCATGGCCCAGTCAAGGGCAGTGCCGATCTCCGCGCATGGCCCCGAGCTCTTGGTGCAGGCGGCGCAGTGCAGTTCGTGCGTTACCAGGGGGTTGCCCGGCACCTTCACGGACGTGATCTTCCAGCGGGTGAATCGCATTGCGGAACGGGTCACTTGCTCCACCTCGGCTCGTCGTGGGGGAGCGGCGCTCCTGCCATCAGGTCGTCACGCCTGCGGGGCTCCCTGGCCCGTTCGAGCCGGCGGCGGATACGGTTGAGCACGTCAGCGCTCCTCTCAGCGTTGGCCATGCCCCGGGACCGGTAGGACGGTCGCCGGGGTCCTTTTCGTTTCGCGATCCCTGGAGAGTTGGGAATCGCGGGTCTCCACTTTGGCTCAACGGGCACACTGGGGACACACCTGCACTGTGACCAAATGCCGCTAGTGCACAGCAAGTTGAAGGGCCGTTCGATGGAGCTACAAGAGAACGAAGACAGGTCCACGCCGCGCACGATGCTGGGGCGCAGGCTGCGGCGCCTGCGTGAATCAGCGGGTCTGTCCCTGCGCGCCCTCGCAGAGCGAATTGGGTACCCGCACACGTACATCGGCCGGGTCGAGCGCGGCGAGCAGCTTCCCTCTGTGGCCCTCGCGGAAGCCTTGGACGTCCACTTCGACGCAGACGAACTGTTCGTCGAGCTGCTCGCCATGGCACAAGACACCCTGATCGCCGACTACAGTCGAGAGGTCGTTGCGCAAGAGCGAAAGGCTCTCCGAATCCAAGTATTCACGAGCAGCCTGATCCCCGGACTACTGCAGACGGAAGACTATGCGCGAGAACTGTTCCTGGCGGGAATGCCCGGCAAAACGCCCGATCAGATCAGTGCGCATGTGACAGCCAGAATGAACCGGCAGTGTCTCTTCGAGGCGGATGACCCGCCTTATTATTGGGCAATCATTGACGAAGCTGCGCTAAAGCGTCCAACGGTCAATAAAAAGTTCATGACGGCACAACTGGACCGGTTGTTGAGGGCGGCAGACAGCTCGCTCATCACGGTGCAGATCCTTCCGTTCCGGCAGGCGCTGCATCCGATGTTGGGTGGTAGCTTGACCCTGTTGACTCTCAAGGACGGCGGGACGGTGGCTCTGGTCGAAAGCTTCGACTCCGGTGAGGCAGTGGATGCACCGAAGAAGCTGGTTGAGCTGGTCCAGCGCTTCGACGTGGCGCGCTCAATGGCTCTGCCGGAGCCCGAGTCTCTCGACCTGATCCGCGATTACCTGGAAGAGTACACCGATGAAGGCTAGTCGAATACCGGATGCACCCATATTTAAGACGTGGAGAAGATCCACTTACAGTGGATCGGAAAACGGGGCATGTGTGGAGGTGGCCGACTGCTTCCAAGGCGCTATACCCGTGCGAGACAGCAAGGTTCCCCACGGCCCGGTTCTTGTTCTTCGCAGCGAGGCGTGGTCAGCTTTCTTGGCCGGCATCAAGGCCGGAAGCATCTGAGCGCCTTCGAACCGTATGCCAGCGGCCCATTGGCACCCACTCACGCCTGTCGGTACCAGTCCTCTCCGGCGCTTTCAAGGGCGCGTCGGAGATAATTTTCCAGAGACGGGCAAACCCAGTTCCGACTGTCGGTCTCGTGCTCCCAGACAAAAACGTCCTGTCGTTGAGGTGTACGCACAAAGGCAAACTGATCGCCGCCCCCGTTGTCGCCGAAGAACATGAGCGAGTCGAAGGGCATGTAGAGATCTGCATACGACTCATTAGTACGAAACGCGCGGTTGTCCTGGAGGATTCGTTCACAGCTCCAGATGATCTCGGATCCGAATTCGTCTTCGACTCCGTCAGTCTCCAGGAGTAGTTGCTTCAAATCATCCGGGACGGGTTGGCCGAGTCGGGACTCGATGTCGTCGAGCGTGGCTCGCGATGCAGGTTCGCGCAGTTCGACGGTGTGTCCAGTGGATTCGAGAACTTCACGCCACATTATTTTCTCCTTCTTCGAATGCGGTATGGCGAATGTTAGCGGATCCTGGGGTCGAACCAGTGCCCCAGTGTGTCGTCCACGTGTGTCACGTGGTCAAGTACTTCTTGGCGTGTTGGGTTCGGGTGGCTGTTGTAGAAGTCATTCCACTTTATTCGGATCTCGCTGAGGTGGATGCGGCTGTTGATGTCGCCCTTCGGGATCCCTCTCAGGTTTTCCAAGGAGTGGATCTCGTCCGGAGTGAAAAGTCCCGGGTATCGCTTCAGGACCTGCTGCTCGATTGCGTGGTGCACCACGACCTTTCCCTTTTGGTCGGGGTATGCATCGAAGAAGGTCTTCTTGTACTTGTGGTGTGCGGCACTGCCGACCGAGGCTTCTTCGCGCGCTGGTACGTCGGGCCCGAGTACCGTCTCATTGCGTGCGGCGGCGTTCTTTTCGGCGTCCTCGCAAGGAGTCAGCCCGAGGGGATCGGCCCATGTGTGCGGGTTGTGCACGTAGGACGCCGGGTTCGGTGCCGGCGCCAGCCCCAGCGGATCCGGTGACGTGTACCGCGCCGTCTCCGGGTCGTAGTGGCGGTGGAAGTTGTAGTGGAGTCCCGTCTCCGGGTCGAAGTATTGGCCCGGGAAGCGGAGTGGGGTGTAGGCCGTGCTGGACGTCGGCCACGTCGTCGTGCCCCACAGCGTGGTGCGGGTGCGCCACGCCGTTGTTCCCCGCTCGTCCACCAACTCCGTCGGCGCGCCGACCAGGTCCGTGACGATCGCGAAGAAGCGGCTGTCGATCTCCTCCTGCGGGGCCTCCGCCGCCGTTATGCGTTCCGTCTGGGAGACCGGGCGCAGGCCGTCGTGGTCCCAGGTCAGGATGACCGGGTTCGGCAACGCGGCAGACGTCGTCATCTGTTCCGTCAGGGTCGGGCCGTCCCAGGTGAAGTCCACCTGTTCCGCGACCTCGGCCCCGTCAGCCGTCAGGCGCTGCTTCGCTATTCGGCGGCCCAGTGGGTCGTAGAGGTAGCGCCAGCGCGTGCCGTCAGGCGTCACCACCGAGCGGAGGCGGTCCTCCGCGTCCCACTCGTAGCGCCACGTGTCCGGTTTCCTCGACAGGCGGACCTTCTGGCGCAGGACCACCCGGCCCTGCGCGTCGTGTTCGTAGCGAACCGTTCCTGCGCGCTTGATCAGCGTGCCTGAATACGTGCGTGTGCCCTGCGCTTCTGCACCGGGGAGCCGTTCAGGCCAGCCGGCCTCTTGCTGATTACCGGCGGAGTCGTAGGCATAACGTTCCTGCCATCCCGGACCCTCGACCGCCGTAACGCGGCCCACCGCGTCCAGTTCGAAGCTGCGGTCGTCGACCGCAGTCAGGTAGCCGTCGCGGCGGTAGGTGTACGAGTGGTGGTGCAGGCGGTCCTCGCCAGCAAGCACCGACTGGGAGATCACACGGCCCGCCGCGTCCCACTCGTGCGTCAGCGCGATGCTCTCGCCGAAGTGCCGCGCCACCTCCCTCCCCGCCGCATCGTGCTCGATGTCGAAGCGATGGCCTGACGCCGTCAGGGAGTTGCGCCGGCCCGCCGCGTCGTACGTCCACTCGCTCACCGCGCCGCTCGGCGTGATGCGGCGCGTGCGGCGGCCCAGTTCGTCGTACGTGAACGTCAGGGTTCTGCCGTTCGTCGTCTCCGACTTCACGCGGCCCAGGCGGTCCCTGCGGTAGATCAGTGTGGCGTCCGGGCACGTCGCCTCCAGCAGGCGGCCCGCCGCGTCGTGCGCGTACGTCGTGACGGCGCCGTCCGCGTTTCTCGCCACCATCCGGCCGAGCACGTCGTGCTCGTACGTGATCGTCTGGCCCAGGCCGTTCGTCCGGGCCGTCAGCCGACCCGCCGCGTCGTACGCATACGTGAGGCGCCGGCCGTCGAAGTCCGTCTCCTCCAGCAGGCGGCCCGCCCCGTCGTACCCGTAAGTCCACGTCAGGCCCTGCGGGTTGGTGACCCCCGTCAGCCTCAGTTCCGCATCGTGCGTGAATTCGTGGCGCACGCCGTCCGGGCCGGTCTGGGCCGTGAGCAGGTCGAAGTGCGTGTACTCGTACGTCGTCACGCCGCCCAGCGCGTCGACGTACCGCGTGCAGTTGCCCTCCCCGTCGTACGTCCAGGACTGCTCCGCGCCGTCCGGTGCGATACGGCGCAGCAAGCGGCCCTCGACCGACCACTGCAGGTGGGTGGTTGCGCCGAGCGGGTCGATGACGGTCGTCACGCGGCCGAAGGCGTCCCGGCGGTAGCTGGTGACCGCGCCCAGGGGGTCGGTCACCTCCGTCACCAAGCCGGCCGCGTTGCAGCGTACGTGCGTCGTGTTGCCCAACGCGTCCGTGACCGACGCCGGGTGGCCCAGCTCGTCGTAGGTGTAGTGGGTCACGGTGCCCGTGGGGTCCGTGAGCGACGTGCGGTTGCCGGCCGCGTCGTACGTC
>NZ_JABBXF010000091.1 GCF_013030945.1 Streptomyces morookaense
GACAGCGTCAACTCCGCCTACTAAGAGCGGACGGGCACCGCACAGGGCGGCAGCACCCCGATCGGGGGAGCTGCCGCCCTTTTGCGTCCGCTCACCCCCCGAGGGGGAATGCCTCGAACGTGCGGACAAGAATCGTTCGAGTGAGCTCGCCTGTTTCCGGCCTCCGGGCCGCCCTCGCCCCCGCCGCCGCCCTGCTCCTCGCGGGCGCACTGCTGACCGGCTGCTCGAACGGCTCGTCGCACCCGAAACCGGCCACGCCGAGCCGCTCCGCGTCCAGTACCGCGTCCGCCGCCGCGCCCGACGCCGGCGCCTACCGCCGCTGGGGCCTCGACAGGCCCCTCGCGCCGCCGCCCGCGCCGCCGGCCACCCGGCTGACCGCGACGGTGAGGCCCGGCGAGACCCCGCAGATCGTCCGGCGGGTGCGGACCACCGACAAGGTCGTCTTCCTCACCTTCGACGACGGGGCCGAGAAGGACCCGGCGTTCGCGAGGATGGCCAAGGACCTGAAGCTGCCGTTCACGATGTTCCTGACGGACAACATCGCCCGCTCCGGCAGCGGCTACGGCTATTTCGAGCAGCTCCGCGCAGCGGGCCCCGCCCCCGGCAACGCCGTCGAGAACCACACCCTCACCCACCCCAACCTGCGCACCCTCTCCGCCGAGGCGCAGCGCAAGGAGATCTGCGGGCAGCAGGACATCCTGGAGAAGCGGTTCGGCACCCGCCCCGTCCTCTTCCGGCCCCCGTACGGCAACTACAACGACCGGACCCTCGCCGCGGCGGGCGACTGCGGGGTGCGCGCCGTCGTGCTGTGGGAGGCCACGATGCAGATCAACGACATGCGCTACGCGGAGGGGGGCGGGCTGCGCCCCGGCGACATCGTCCTCGCCCACTTCCGCGGCCCGTCCGAGCTCAAGGGCACGACGATGGCGCAGATGGTGACGAACATGCTCCGCAGCATCCAGAGGCAGGGCTACACGGTGGCCCGCCTGGAGGACTACGTGTAGCTGCGCGCCCCCGCGACGCGCCACCCCGCAGGTGGAGTAGGCGCCCCGCCCCCCGGGTAGGTCATGGCTCGCCGCACGGCGAATTGGCACTCCGCTTGACCGAGTGCTAACCGCGTCATAGTCTCGGCTCCGTTGGCACTCTCCACCGGTGAGTGCCAAACACAGCGACGGGCAGGTCCGGCACCCGCGACGACGGATCCACCTGGTCGCCACCTCAGACAATTGACCCCGTGAGATCTCCGAAGGGGGAGGTCGGATCGTGACGACCGCCAGCTCCAAGGTTGCCATCAAGCCGCTTGAGGACCGCATCGTGGTCCAGCCGCTCGACGCCGAGCAGACCACGGCCTCCGGCCTGGTCATCCCGGACACCGCGAAGGAGAAGCCCCAGGAGGGTGCTGTCCTCGCCGTCGGTCCGGGCCGCTTCGAGAACGGCGAGCGCCTGCCGCTCGACGTGAAGGTCGGCGACGTCGTGCTCTACAGCAAGTACGGCGGCACCGAGGTGAAGTACAACGGCGACGAGTACCTCGTCCTCTCGGCTCGCGACGTGCTCGCGATCATCGAGAAGTAATTCACCCCGAAGCCACAGGCTTTCGAGGCTTTGACTGCGCCCCTGGTTCCCGTGCCTGCAGAGCCGGGCGCCCGGGGCGCAGTTCGTTTGCGAGATACGGCGAAGGATACGTAACCCATGGCCAAGACCCTGAAGTTCGACGAGGACGCCCGTCGCGCCCTTGAGCGCGGCGTCAACAAGCTCGCCGACACCGTGAAGGTGACCATCGGCCCCAAGGGCCGCAATGTCGTCATCGACAAGAAGTTCGGCGCTCCCACGATCACCAACGACGGTGTGACCATCGCCCGCGAGGTCGAGCTGGACGACGCGTACGAGAACCTGGGCGCCCAGCTCGTCAAGGAGGTGGCGACCAAGACCAACGACATCGCGGGCGACGGCACCACCACCGCCACCGTGCTGGCCCAGGCCCTGGTCCGCGAGGGTCTGCGCAACGTCGCCGCCGGCGCCTCCCCGGCCGCCCTGAAGAAGGGCATCGACGCCGCGGTCAAGGCCGTCTCCGACGAGCTGCTCGCGACCTCCCGTCCGATCGACTCCAAGACCGACATCGCCGCCGTCGCCGCGCTGTCCGCCCAGGACAAGCAGGTCGGCGAGCTCATCGCCGAGGCGATGGACAAGGTCGGCAAGGACGGTGTCATCACCGTCGAGGAGTCCAACACCTTCGGCCTGGAGCTGGACTTCACCGAGGGCATGGCCTTCGACAAGGGTTACCTGTCGCCGTACATGGTCTCCGACCAGGAGCGTATGGAGGCCGTCCTCGACGACCCGTACATCCTGATCCACCAGGGCAAGATCTCCTCGATCCAGGACCTGCTGCCGCTGCTGGAGAAGGTCATCCAGGCCGGTGCCTCCAAGCCGCTGCTGATCATCGCCGAGGACGTCGAGGGCGAGGCCCTGTCGACCCTCGTCGTCAACAAGATCCGCGGCACCTTCAACGCCGTCGCCGTCAAGGCCCCCGGCTTCGGCGACCGCCGCAAGGCGATGCTCGGCGACATGGCCACCCTCACCGGCGCCACCGTGGTCGCCGAGGAGGTCGGCCTCAAGCTCGACCAGGTCGGCCTGGACGTGCTGGGCACCGCCCGCCGCGTGACCGTCACCAAGGACGACACCACCATCGTCGACGGCGGTGGCAACTCCGCCGATGTCGCGGGCCGCGTCGCCCAGATCAAGGCCGAGATCGAGGCCACGGACTCCGACTGGGACCGCGAGAAGCTCCAGGAGCGCCTCGCCAAGCTCGCCGGCGGCGTCTGCGTGATCCGCGTGGGTGCGGCCACCGAGGTCGAGCTCAAGGAGAAGAAGCACCGTCTGGAGGACGCCATCTCCGCGACCCGCGCCGCGGTCGAGGAGGGCATCGTCTCCGGTGGCGGTTCCGCTCTGGTCCACGCCGCCAAGGTGCTGGACGGCGGCCTGGGCAAGGACGGTGACGAGGCCACCGGTGTCGCCGTCGTCCGCCGCGCCGTCGTCGAGCCGCTGCGCTGGATCGCCGAGAACGCGGGCCTCGAGGGCTACGTCATCACCTCGAAGGTCGCCGAGCTGGACAAGGGCCAGGGCTTCAACGCCGCGACCGGCGAGTACGGCGACCTGGTGAAGGCCGGCGTCATCGACCCGGTCAAGGTCACCCGCTCCGCCCTGGAGAACGCCGCGTCCATCGCCTCCCTGCTGCTCACGACCGAGACCCTGGTCGTCGAGAAGAAGGAAGAGGAGCCCGCCGAGGCCGGTCACGGTCACGGTCACGGCCACGCGCACTGACGCACCGCGTAAGCCGCGAGGCCCGGCACCCCGCAAGGGGCGCCGGGCCTCCGGCGTTTCACGACTGCGGTCCTGCCGTCAGCGGGTCGGTCCGTACCGGCGGCCGGAGGCGGACGACATCCGGCCGAGCGCCCCGCGCGGCACGATCTTCGTCAGCCCGGTCAGTGCCTTGTAGCGCGGGTCCGGGACGGAGAGCGACTTGCCGCGCGCCAGGTCCTTGAGCGCGGCGTCCACCAGCCGGTCGGCGTCGAGCCACATCCAGCCGGGGATGTTGTCCGTTCCCATCCCCGCCCGCTGGTGGAACTCCGTCCGCACGAAACCCGGGCACAGCGCCATCAGCCGCACCCCGCTCCCCGCCAGGTCCCGCGCGGCGCCCTGCGTGAACTGCACGACCCACGCCTTGCTCGCGCCGTAGGTGCCCCGCGGGACGAACGCGGCGACCGACGCCACATTGACCACGCCGCCGCGCTTGCGCTCCCGCATCACCCCCACCGCGGCCGACGTCAGCCGCAGCACCGCCTCGCAGTGCACCTTGAGCATCTTCAGCTCGTCGGCCATCGGCACGTCGAGGAACGCGCCCTTGTTGCCGAACCCCGCATTGTTCACCAGCAGATCCACCGGATGCTTCCGGTCCGCGAGCCGCTCCTCGACCGCGGCGATGCCCGCGTCCTCCGCCAGGTCGGCGCGCAGCACCTCCGCCTCCACGCCGTGCCGGTCGTGCAGCTCGGTCGCCTGCTCGTGCAGCCTTTTCTCGTCGCGGGCCACCAGGACGAGGTTGTGCCCGTCGGCCGCGAGCCGCCGGGCAAAGGCCGCGCCGATGCCCGCGGTTGCTCCCGTGATCAGTGCAGTCGTCATACGGGAACGTTAGTGCTCGCCACGCCCTCGCGGCTGCCTTCCGGCGACTCCGTTCCTCCCTCCGGGCGCGCCGCTTGACGGGCCGTCCACTCGGCGGCCTTCCGCCGGATCCCGTCGGGCAGCGCTTCGCCGGCCGCCAGGACGCGGGGCAGCAGCGCGCGTTCGGTGGTGAGCGCACGGAAGACGAAGGAGACGGACACCTCGTGCTCCGGCCGGTGCACGACGGTCACCGGGTCGCCCGTGCCGATCTCGCCCGGCTCGACGACCCGCAGATACGCGCCGGGTGCGGCGGCCTGTGTGAACCGCCTGACCCAGCCCGCCTCGCCCAGCCAGTCGGCGAACGTGCGGCAGGGGATGCGCGGCGCGGAGACCTCCAGCACCAGGTCCCGCCCGATGCGCCAGCGCTCGCCGATCCGGGCGCCGTTGACGTCGACCCCGGCCGTGGTGAGGTTCTCGCCGAAGGAGCCGGGCGGCAGGGCGCGCCCCAACTCCCGCTCCCAGCCGTCGAGATCCTCGCGGGCGAAGGCGTAGACGGCCTGGTCGTTCCCGCCGTGGTGTTCGAGGTGGACCACCTCGTCACCGACCAGCCCGCTGCCCGCGGTGCCCTTCGGCCCGGGGGCGGCCACCGCGACCGGGCCCGCTGCGGGCCGCTTGTCGATACCGGTGACGATGCCGCCGGCGAAGCCCGGGGCATCCGGGCGGTCCGCTGTGGTCCGGGCATGTCCGACGTTCACGGAGAGCAGGTGCATGGGGCTCAGGGTAGGACGCACCGGTCAAAGCGTCGAGACAAGACGGCCACAGACCCCCCAAGCCGGGCTTATGCTCGGAGACATGATCGAGGCACGTCATCTCAGGGTGCTGCGCGCCGTGGCCACCACCGGTTCCTTCTCCGCCGCGGCCCGCGAGCTGGGCTGCACCCAGCCTGCGGTCAGCCAGCAGATGAAGGCCCTGGAGCAGTCCACGGGCACCCCGCTGCTGATCCGCTCGGGCCGCGAGATGCGCCTGACGCAGGCGGGCGAGGCGCTCGTCCGGCACGCGACGGGCATCCTGGCCGGGCTGACGGCCGCCGAGGAGGAGGTCGCGGCGATCGCGGGCCTGCGCGCGGGGAGGGTGCGGCTGGTGTCGTTCCCCAGCGGCAGCTCGGCGCTGGTGCCCTCCGCGCTGGCGGCGATGCGGGCCGCGCACCCCGGCACCCGGGTCTCGCTGGTCGAGGCCGAGCCGGGGCGTTCGGTGGAGATGCTGCGCGAGGGCGACTGCGAGATCGCCCTGGCCTTCCGCTATCCCGAGGTCGAGGTGCGCGGCGACGGCCAGGCGGCGCGTGAGGAGTGGGACGACCTCGTCGTCCGGCCGCTGCTGACCGACCGGCTCGTCGGGGTGCTCCCGGAGAGTCACCGGCTGGCGGGGGCGGACCGGATCGGGATCGGCGAGCTGGCGGAGGAGCCGTGGATCGCGGGCTGTCCGCGCTGCCGGCGGCATCTGGTCGAGGTCTGCGAGAGCGCGGGCTTCACGCCGCGGATCGACTTCGCGACGGACGACTACCCGGCGGTCTTCGGCCTGGTGGGCGCGGGGCTCGGGGTCGCTGTGATGCCCGAACTGGCGCTGGAGTCGGTGGTGCCCATGGGCGCGCGCACGGTGCCGGTGGAGCCTCTGGTGCAGCGCGAGATCGTGGCCCTCACCCTGCCGGACCTGGAACGGGTCCCGGCCGTCGGGGCCATGCTGGACCGCCTGACGGAGGCGACGCGGCGCTGAGGCGCTGCGTGGAGAAACGTTCAAGCAGTCATGGTGCCGGTCGCGGTGATGGACCGGTGCCGGGCGCGTCCCATCAGCTCCTCCCGCTCGTCCTCGGTGAGGCCGCCCCACACGCCGTAGGGCTCGCGCACCGCCAGCGCGTGCGCCGCGCACTCCGCGCGCACCGGGCAGCGCATGCACACCTCTTTCGCAGAGGTCTCCCGGGCGCTGCGGGCCGCGCCCCGTTCGCCCTCGGGATGGAAGAAGAGGGAGCTGTCGACCCCGCGGCACGCCGCCAGCAGCTGCCAGTCCCAGAGGTCGGCGTTGGGGCCGGGGAGGCGGGAGAAATCTGCCATGACTATCCCCTCGAAGCGATCGGAACCGATGTGTCGAAGCGATGTGCGTGACATGCACTTTTCAACTGCCATCCGAGCAGATGAAAATATGACTCATTGCGAATCTAGCCATAGATGCCTCTGTATGGGAAGAAAAGCGGCTCCAACTGAGCAAATGGGGCAAAAGTCGGGGCGGGGGCGGGCTCTGTCCCCGCGCGTTCCCCGTGCGCCCTGCTCCGTGTCCGCGCCTTCACGTAGAGTGCCGAACGTGGCCGACCGAGCCCGTAACTCTTTCGGGTGACCGTCGTTGAGAGTGCGGAGGCGGTTGACGAAATCAAGCGGTCGGGCGGGTGTCCGGGCTTGGTGGAGCTTGTCGGTATCTTCCGGCGTCTCGTCGATCGCACAGGTGACGATCAGTACCAGCCTGGAGGCTCAAGGTGACGCGCATCAGCTGCGGAGGGCGGCCATGACATCCGTCCTCGTCTGCGACGACTCCCCGCTTGCCCGAGAGGCGCTCCGTCGTGCGGTGGCGACCGTGCCCGGCGTCGAGCGTGTGACGACGGCGGCCAACGGCGAGGAAGTCCTCCGCCGCTGGGGCGCCGATCGTTCGGATCTGATTCTGATGGACGTGCGCATGCCCGGGCTCGGCGGTGTGGAAACCGTGCGCCGGCTGCTCTCGGCCGACCCCGGTGCCCGCATCATCATGCTCACCGTCGCGGAGGACCTCGACGGGGTGGCCCTCGCGGTCGCCGCCGGGGCCCGCGGCTACCTGCACAAGGACGCCTCGCGCGCCGAGCTGCGGGCCACCGTGACGCAGGCGCTCGCCGACCCCACCTGGCGCCTCGCCCCGCGCAGGCTGCGTTCGGCGGAGATGGGCGCCGCACCCACGCTCACCGCGCGCGAGATCCAGGTGCTGGAGGGAATGAGCCACGGCCGCTCCAACGCCGAGATCGGCCGCGAGCTGTTCCTCTCCGAGGACACCGTGAAGACGCATGCGCGCCGCCTGTTCAAGAAGCTGGGCGCCTCGGACCGGGCGCACGCGGTGGCGCTCGGTTTCCGGTGGGGTCTGGTCCGCTAGGCGCTTGTGGCGCGCAGCGCCGTGCGGTCGCGTTGCGCGTCACCGGGCAGGCGGTGCGCACCGCGACCTCACCGCGTCGGCGCCGGACGCCGAAACTCCGACGGATGCCGCATCCTTGGAGTTGTGACTCCTCCCCGTCCCCGGCACAGGCCGGCGCTTCTCGCCCGGCCGGGAGAGACCTGATGACGGACAGGCCTGGTCCCATGCCCTGCGGCATGGGCACAAGCTATCGGGGGAGTCGTGGGCGTGGGGCGGGTATACCCGGAAGGGGGCGACGCGAGACGTGAGTGCGACGACACCGACGCGTAACGGTTCTATGCACAACAATGAGGGCGGTGCCACGGATCGTCCGGCGTCAAGGCACCATGGACCGATGCGCGACGACGAGATCCCGGGGCCCCCTGTGGCCACAGGTCCGGGGGAGATCGGCGCCCTCGTCGCCCGTGCCGTCGAGGGAGACCGGCGGGCCACTCACGATCTGCTCGCCCTGGTGCACCCTCTCGCGCTGCGCTACTGCCGCACGCGGCTGTCCCGTCTGCCGGGCGACGCCCGGCACTTCGTGGACGACCTGGCGCAGGAGGTCTGCCTGGCGGTGCTCTGTGCGCTGCCGCGCTACCGCGACACCGGGCGCCCCTTCGAGGCGTTCGTCGTGGCCATCGCCGCCCACAAGGTCGCCGACCTCCAGCGGGCCGCCATGCGTCACCCCGGCAGCACGGCCGTGCCCTCCGACGAGATGCCCGAGCAGCCCGACGACTCGCTCGGTCCGGAGGAACGGGCGCTGCTCAGCAGCGATGCCGAGTGGGCCAAGAAGCTGCTGGCCAACCTTCCGGAGAACCAGCGCGAGCTGGTGCTGCTGAGGGTCGCGGTGGGACTGACGGCGGAGGAGACCGGGCAGATGCTGGGCATGTCGCCGGGCGCGGTCCGGGTCGCGCAGCACCGTGCGCTCAGCCGGCTGCGGGCTCTCGCGGAGCAGTAGACGAGCAGTAGACGAGTGGTGGCCGAGCGGCAGGCCGCTCGGCAAAATGGCGCCCGCAGCACGGCGGTTGGAGGAATGTCCAAGTGATGCGGGACTCAGTCATAGTGGAATGGGACACGCGTGGCGCCCGTTAGCATGGGAGTCCTGGCTGATGCAAGACCATTGGAGAAGGTGTCATGACTGACAACGTCGACGGTATGCCCGCGAAGTTCGCGATGCTCGGTCTGACTTACGACGACGTCCTGCTGCTGCCGGGCGCGTCCGAGGTGCTGCCCAACACCGTCGACACCGCTTCCCGGGTCTCGCGCAACGTGCGGGTGAACATCCCGCTGCTGTCGGCCGCGATGGACAAGGTCACCGAGGCGCGCATGGCCATCGCCATGGCCCGCCAGGGCGGTGCGGGCGTGCTGCACCGCAACCTCTCCATCGAGGACCAGGCCAACCAGGTCGACCTCGTCAAGCGCTCCGAGTCCGGCATGGTCTCCGACCCGATCACCGTGCGCCCCGATGCCACGCTGGCCGAGGCGGACGCCCTTTGTGCGAAGTTCCGGATCAGCGGTGTGCCGGTCACCGACGGTGCGAACAAGCTGCTCGGCATCGTCACCAACCGCGACATGGCCTTCGAGCTGGACCGCAGCCGCCAGGTCCGCGAGGTCATGACCCCGATGCCGCTGGTGACGGGCAAGGTCGGGATCTCCGGCGAGGCCGCGATCGAGCTGCTCCGCCGTCACAAGATCGAGAAGCTGCCGCTGGTGGACGACGCCGGGGTGCTCAAGGGCCTCATCACGGTCAAGGACTTCGTCAAGGCCGAGCAGTACCCGAACGCCGCCAAGGACGCCGACGGCCGGCTGATCGTCGGTGCCGCGGTCGGCGTCGGCGCCGAGGCCTTCGAGCGCGCCCAGGCGCTGGTCGAGGCCGGTGCGGACTTCCTGGTGGTGGACAGCGCCCACGGCCACAGCCGCGGCATCCTGGACATGATCGCCAAGGTCAAGTCCAACATCAACGTCGATGTCGTCGGCGGCAACGTCGCCACCCGCGACGGCGCCCAGGCGCTGATCGACGCGGGCGTGGACGGCGTGAAGGTCGGCGTCGGCCCGGGCTCGATCTGCACCACCCGCGTCGTCGCCGGCATCGGCGTCCCCCAGGTCACCGCCATCTACGAGGCCGCCCAGGCCTGCCACGCGGCGGGCGTGCCGCTGATCGGCGACGGCGGTCTGCAGTACTCCGGCGACATCGCCAAGGCGATCGCCGCGGGCGCCGACACGGTGATGCTGGGCTCGCTGCTCGCCGGCTGCGAGGAGTCGCCGGGCGAGATGGTCTTCATCAACGGCAAGCAGTTCAAGTCCTACCGGGGCATGGGCTCGCTCGGTGCGATGCAGTCGCGCGGCCAGGCGAAGTCCTTCTCCAAGGACCGCTACTTCCAGGACAACGTCCTCTCCGAGGACAAGCTCGTCCCCGAGGGCATCGAGGGCCAGGTCCCCTACCGCGGCCCGCTGTCCTCGGTCGCCCACCAGCTCATCGGCGGCCTGCGCGCCTCCATGGGCTACGTCGGCTCCGCGGACATCCAGGAGCTGAAGGACAAGGGCCGCTTCGTCCGCATCACGTCGGCGGGCCTCAAGGAGAGCCACCCGCACGACATCCAGATGACGGTGGAGGCGCCGAACTATTCGCGCCGGTGACCACGGCCTCCGGCCGGGGGTCCGGGGGTTGCCCCCCGGATGATGCGGTCAGATGACGGTGGAGGCGCCGAACTACTCCCGTCGGTAGTAGTCGGAGCTTTGTATGAGGTCGTAAGGGGCCCGTGGTCGTCAGGCCGCGGGCCTCGCCGCGTCAGGGATACTGGATGCGGCAGACGTGCAGAAGGAAAGGCCACACACGTGACTGAGATCGAGATCGGGCGCGGCAAGCGCGGCCGCCGGGCGTACGCCTTCGACGACATCGCCGTCGTCCCGAGTCGCCGTACCCGCGACCCGAAGGAGGTCTCGATCGCCTGGCAGATCGACGCCTACCGCTTCGAGCTGCCGTTCCTGGCCGCCCCGATGGACTCGGTCGTCTCGCCCGAGACCGCCATCCGCATCGGTGAGCTGGGCGGCCTGGGCGTGCTCAACCTCGAGGGTCTGTGGACCCGCTACGAGGACCCGGAGCCGCTGCTCGCGGAGATCGCCGAGCTGGACGAGCGCACCGCGACCAAGCGCCTGCAGGAGATCTACGCCGCTCCGATCAAGGAGGAGCTGATCGGGCAGCGCATCAAGGAGGTCCGCGACTCCGGTGTCGTGACCGCCGCCGCGCTCTCCCCGCAGCGCACCGCGCAGTTCTCCAAGGCCGTCGTCGACGCCGGCGTGGACATCTTCGTCATTCGCGGCACGACCGTCTCCGCCGAGCACGTCTCCGGTGCCGCCGAGCCGCTGAACCTGAAGCAGTTCATCTACGAGCTCGACGTGCCGGTCATCGTCGGCGGCTGCGCCACGTACACCGCCGCGCTGCACCTGATGCGCACCGGTGCCGCGGGCGTCCTGGTGGGCTTCGGCGGCGGCGCCGCGCACACCACCCGCAACGTGCTGGGCATCCAGGTCCCGATGGCGACCGCGGTCGCCGACGTGGCCGCCGCCCGCCGCGACTACATGGACGAGTCCGGCGGCCGCTACGTGCACGTGATCGCCGACGGCGGCGTGGGCTGGTCCGGCGACCTGCCCAAGGCCATCGCCTGCGGCGCCGACGCCGTGATGATGGGCTCCCCGCTCGCCCGCGCCACCGACGCGCCGGGCCGCGGCCACCACTGGGGCATGGAGGCCGTCCACGAGGACGTGCCGCGCGGCAAGCGCATGAACCTGGGCGTGGTCGGCTCGACCGAGGAGATCCTCCTCGGCCCCTCGCACACCCCCGACGGCTCCATGAACTTCTTCGGCGCCCTGCGCCGGGCCATGGCCACCACGGGCTACAGCGAGCTCAAGGAGTTCCAGCGTGTCGAGGTGACGGTCGCGCCGTCGCAGCACGACAAGCGCTGACGCACCGACAGAAGGCCCGGACCCTGCCACGGCAGGGTCCGGGCCTTTTCCGTTGCCCACCAGGGGCGTTAGCTCCGTATAAAGGTTCGAGCATAGGGAATACTGGCGACTTATGGCGCAAAGCAAGTCGTTCAGCGGCAGGGACATGGGCATCGACCTCGGCACCGCGAACACGCTGGTGTACGTGCGGGGGAAGGGGGTGGTGCTCAACGAACCCTCGGTCGTCGCCGTCAACGCCGACGACGGCAGCGTGCTGTCGGTCGGTTCCGAGGCCAAGGAGACCATCGGCCGCACCCCCTCGAACATCGTCGCCGTGCGCCCGCTGCGCGACGGCGTCATCGCGGACTTCGAGATAGCCGAGCGGATGCTGCGGCACTTCATCAAGAAGGTGATGGCGGGCCGCCGTTTCACCCGGCCCCGCGTCGTGGTGTGCGTGCCGTCCGGCATCACGGGCGTGGAGCGCCGCGCGGTCATCGAGGCCGCGTCGCAGGCCGGGGCGCGGGCCGTGCACCTGGTGGAGGAGCCGATGGCCGCCGCGATCGGCGCGGGCCTGCCGGTCAGCGAGCCCACCGGCTGCATGGTCGTCGACATCGGCGGCGGCACCACCGAGGTAGCGGTGATCTCGCTGGGCGGCATCGTCACGGCGCGCTCGGTGCGCACCGCGGGCGACGCCATGGACGCGGCGATCATGTCCTACGTCAAGAAGGAGTACTCCCTCGCGATCGGTGAGCGCACCGCCGAGGAGATCAAGATGACCATCGGCTCCGCCGCTCCGACCGGTTACTGGTCGGCGGCCGGACTGAGCGCGCTCGCCCAGCAGTTGGAGAAGAGCGGCGACGTGGAGGGCGCCGGCGGCGACCCGGAGGAGACCCAGGGCCTCAAGCCGCCGGAGCGCATCACCATCCGCGGCCGTGACCAGGTCAGCGGTCTGCCGAAGACGCTGACGCTGACGGCGGACGAGATCCGGCACGCGCTCTCGGAGCCGGTCGACGCCATCGTGATGGCGGTGCGCCAGAGCCTGGACGAGACCCCGCCGGAGCTGTCGGGCGACATCATGGACCGCGGCATCGTGCTGACGGGCGGCGGTGCACTGCTGCGCGGGCTGGACGTCCGTCTCAGCAAGGAGCTGGACATCCCGGTCCTGGTCGCGGACGACCCGCTGGACTGCGTTGCCGTCGGCACGGGCCGCTGCGTGGAGGACTTCGCGGCGCTGAGGACGGTGCTGGACGCGCAGCCGCGACTGCTGGCGGGGCGCAGGCTGTAGCGGTACGACGGGGTACGACGCGCTACGGGGGGGTGCGGGGCCGGCTTCGCAACCCCCTACAGCCGGTGCGCCGCCCCCGCCGGGCTGGCGCCCCGTGTGTCCAGCAGCAACTGCGCCTTGACCGCCAGTCCTTGGAGGTCGTACGTGCGGTGCGGCTGCAGCAGCACCGTCAAGTCGGCGTCCGCTGCGGCCTCGTAGAGGCAGTCGGCCCGCGGCACTGGCTTCCCCAGCACGCGCCACTGCGCCACGTAGGGGTCGTGGTAGCTGAGCTGGGCCCCCATCTCCATCAGGCGGGAGGCGATCTCCCGCGCCGGCGACCCCTCCTGGTCGGCCACGTCCGCCTTGTAGCCGACGCCGAGCAGCAGCACCCGTGCGCCGCGCGCCGACTTGCCGTGCTCGTTGAGCAGCGTGGCGCAGCGCTGGATGACGTAGCGCGGCATCCGCCCGTTGACCTCCTGCGCCAGTTCCACCATGCGCAGCGGGTGCCCGGGGCTGCTGCGCTTGTACGAGAGGTAGGCGGGGTCGATGGGCACCCCGTGGCCTCCCACGCCGGGGCCGGGCCGGAAGGCCTGGAAGCCGAAGGGCTTGGTCTCCGCGCAGCGCACGACGTCCCACAGGTCGACGCCGATGTCGTGGCAGAACACCGCCATCTCGTTGACCAGCGCGATGTTGACGTGCCGGTAGTTGGTCTCCAGCACCTTGACCGTCTCGGCCTCGCGCACCCCCCGGGCCCGTACGACCTTCTCGCAGAACCGTCCGTAGAACGCGGCGGCGGCCTCCGTGCAGGCGGCGGTGAGACCGCCGATGACCTTGGGCGTGTTGGCGAAGCCGTGGCGCCGGTTGGCGGGGTCGAAGCGGCTGGGGGAGTAGGCGAGATGGAAGTCCCGGCCGGCGCGCAGCCCGGAGCCCGCTTCGAGGAGGGGGCGCACGAAGTCCTCCGTCGTGCCGGGGTGGACGGCCGATTCCAGCAGCACGGTGGTGTGCGGGCGCAGCCGCACGGCCAGGGTGCGGGCGGCGTCGCGGACGGCGCTGAGGTCCAGGGCCCGGTCCTCGCCGAGCCGGGTGGGGGCGCAGATCACGGCGGTACGGACCTTGCCGAGCTCGGCGTCCTCGGTGGTGGGGCGGAAGCCCGCGGAGAGCATGCGGCGGATCCCGGCGGCGGTCAGCGAGCCGGCGCCGCCCTCGGCGGGCAGCCGGCCGGCGCGCAGTTCGGCGACCGTGTGCGGGTCGGGGTCGTAGCCGACGGTGGGGAGGCGCGCGGCGGTGGCCGCCTGGGCGAGGGGGAGGCCGAGGGGGCCGAGTCCGATGACGGCGAGATCTGCGGGCATGGCGGGGCGGTCCTTCCCGGAGGGCCGGGCGAGGCACGGACGGGCTGAATCAGGTTAAGCGGATATATGACAGTTGTCCGGGATTGCGGAGGGCCTGCCGTGCCGTGCCACGGTCCTGCTGCGCCTGCGGACCGGCCGGAACGGCGGATCTGGGGCAGCATCGAAGGGAGGCGGCGGACGAGCCGGGCCCGCCACCGGGCTGCACGGGCGCCGGTGGCGCCGTCACCGGCGGACAGCGTGAGCGGTCGAGCGGGAGGCAGTGGTGAGGACATCGGTACTCGGGCCGGCCGAGCGCGGACAGGCGCTCGCCCGGATGGCGGAACGCGAACTGGACATCCTCGTGGTCGGCGGCGGCGTGGTCGGCGCGGGCACCGCGCTCGACGCGGCGACCCGGGGGCTGGTGACGGGCCTGGTGGAGGCGCGGGACTGGGCCGCGGGCACCTCCAGCCGCTCCAGCAAACTCATCCACGGCGGGCTGCGCTACCTGGAGATGCTCGACTTCGCCCTCGTGCGCGAGGCCCTCAAGGAACGCGGCCTGCTGCTGCAGCGGCTCGCCCCGCACCTGGTGAAGCCCGTGCCGTTCCTCTACCCGCTCCAGCACCGGGGCTGGGAACGCTGCTACGCGGGCGCGGGCGTGGCGCTGTACGACGCCATGTCCGTCTCCTCCGGCCACGGCCGCGGGCTGCCCACGCACCGTCACCTCACGCGCAGGCGGGCGCTGCGGGTCGCCCCCGCGCTGCGCAAGGACGCGCTGATCGGTGCCCTGCAGTACTACGACGCGCAGATGGACGACGCGCGCTACGTGATGACCCTCGTGCGCACCGCCTCGGCCTACGGCGCCGATGTCGCCAACCGGGCGCGCGTGGTGGGCTTCCTGCGCGAGGGGGAGCGGGTGGTCGGCGCCCGCGTGCGCGACCTGGAGCAGGGCGGCGAGTTCGAGATCCGCGCCCGGCAGATCGTCAACGCCACCGGGGTGTGGACGGACGACACCCAGCAGATGATCGCCGAGCGCGGCCAGTTCCACGTCCGGGCCTCCAAGGGCATCCACCTGGTGGTGCCCAAGGACCGCATCCACTCCACGACCGGGCTGATCCTGCGCACCGAGAAGAGCGTGCTGTTCGTCATCCCCTGGGGCCGGCACTGGATCATCGGCACCACCGACACCGACTGGGACCTCGACAAGGCCCACCCGGCGGCCTCCAGCGCGGACATCGATTATCTGCTGGAACACGTCAACTCGGTGCTCGCCGTGCCGCTCACGCGCGACGACGTCCAGGGCGTCTACGCCGGGCTGCGCCCGCTGCTGGCCGGTGAGTCGGACGCCACCAGCAAGCTCTCGCGCGAGCACACCGTGGCGCACCCGGTGCCCGGTCTGGTCGTCGTGGCGGGCGGCAAGTACACGACGTACCGGGTGATGGCCAAGGACGCGGTGGACGAGGCCGTGCACGGGCTGGCCCAGCGGGTGGCCGACTGCGTCACCGAGGACGTGCCCCTGGTGGGCGCCGAGGGCTACCGGGCGATGTGGAACGGCCGCGCGCAGATCGCCCGGCGCACGGGCCTGCACGTCGCGCGCGTCGAGCATCTGCTGAACCGGTACGGCTCGCTGGTGGACGAGGTGCTGGGCCTGGTCGTCGGCGACCCGTCGCTGGGCGAGCCGCTGCCGGCCGCGGAGGACTACCTGAAGGCGGAGGTCGTCTACGCGGCCTCGCACGAGGGCGCGCGCCACCTGGACGACGTGCTCACGCGGCGCACCAGGATCTCGATCGAGACCTTCGACCGCGGGACGCGCAGCGCACGGGAGGCCGCGGGCCTGATGGCGTCCGTGCTGGGGTGGGACGAGGCGCAGATCGAGAAGGAGGTCGAGCACTACGAGAAGCGCGTCCAGGCGGAACGGGAGTCGCAGCGCCAGCCGGACGACCTGACGGCGGACGCGGCGCGGCTGGGGGCGCCGGACATCCAGCCGGTGTGAGGCGCCTATCCGTCACGGCGCGGACAGAACTCGGCTGCCAGCAGCCGGGTTTCGGTCGTGGCGCCGGGCCGTACATCACTGTTGACCCGATAACTGACCACATGTCGGCCGTCGTCCGTCGCGAGGGCCACCACATACGACCCGCTGATCTCCCCGTTGTGCCCCCACACCGTCCGCCCGCACGGCAGCTGTACCGGGAACAGCCCCATCCCGTACCGCCCCTGCGAGGCCCGGGTGTCCTCCATCGCGTGCAGCTCCGGCGCGGGCAGCAGCTTTCCGCCCAGCAGGGCGGCGAAGAAGCGGTCGAGGTCGGGAAGGGTCGTGACCATCTCTCCTGCGGCGCCCGCCGACGAGGGGTTGAGGTCGGTGACGTCGGTGAGCCCTGCGCTGTACGCGCGCCCGTGCGGCGCGGGGAGCGTGGTGCGGGGGCCGGGGAAGCTGGTGCCCGTGAGGTGCAGGGGGAGGATGACGCGGCGTCGGGCCTCGTCGGCGTAGGAGTCGCCGGTGACCTGACGGATGACCATGCCGAGGAGCAGGTAGTCGGTGTTGGAGTAGTGGTAGACGGCTCCCGGCGGGGCGTAGGGCCGGTGGGCCAGCGCGGTGCGCAGCAGGGCCTCGGGGGTGTGGGAGTCGTAGCGGTGCGCGGTGAACCCGGCGCCGAAGAACTCGCTGAAGAACGCGCGGTCGTCGGTGTAGGAGAACAGTCCGCTGGTGTGGGTGAGCAGTTGGCGGACCGTGATGTGTGCGGTGCCCGTGGTGCGTCTGATAGCTGCGGAGTCGTCAGGGGGCAGGTGGTCTTCGACCGGATCGTCCGGATCCAGCCGGTGCTCCGCGACCAGCTGGAGCGTGACGGTGGCAATGACCGTTTTCGTGATGCTTCCGGCACGGAAGCGATCCGTGGGACGGATGAGGCGTCCCGTCCGGATGTCCGCGACCCCGGCCGTGCTGAACCGGGCCGTCCCATGAGCATCTTGTGACAGCTCGGCGGCCCCGGGAACCGTACGTTGCGAAATCAGGTCATGTAGGGGTGAGCGGGCGGTGAAGCCGCAACCGGCCGCCCCCTGCGCTGCAACGGCGCAGCACAGCGCGGCCATGGCTGCCGTGAGGCGTGCTGGGGCGGTGCGCGTCGGCATGCGCCCATCATCCACGGCCTCTTGGACCCTGGCCTTCCGCAGGTCCTGGGATGAGAGACAATGGACGCTCTGCCAGGGTCGGTTGGTCGCAGAGCTGATTGCCAGAGGGGACGCATGTCGGAGGCGGAGCAGACGCAGGGCACGACAGGGCGCCTCCTCGCCGGTCGGTACCGGCTGGGGAAAGTCCTCGGCCGCGGCGGCATGGGTACGGTCTGGCGCGCGACGGACGAGACGCTGGGGCGCACGGTCGCGGTCAAGGAACTGCGCTTCCCGGCCAACATCGACGAGGACGAGAAGCGCCGCCTCATCACGCGCACGCTGCGCGAGGCCAAGGCGATCGCCCGCATCCGCAGCGCGGGCGCGGTCACGGTCTACGACGTGGTGCACGAGGACGACCGCCCGTGGATCGTCATGGAGCTCATCGAGGGCCGCTCGCTCGCCGAGGTCATCCGCGAGGACGGGCCGCTGAAGTGGAGACGGGCCGCCGAAGTCGGCCTGGCGGTCCTCGACGTGCTGCGCGCCGCGCACCGTGAGGGCATCCTGCACCGTGACGTGAAGCCGTCCAACGTGCTCATCGCGGACGACGGGCGTGTCGTCCTCACCGACTTCGGCATCGCGCAGGTCGAGGGCGACCCGTCGGTCACCTCCACCGGCATGCTCGTCGGCGCCCCCTCCTACATCTCCCCCGAGCGGGCGCGCGGCCAGAAGCCGGGGCCCCCGGCCGACCTGTGGTCGCTGGGCGGTCTGCTGTACGCGGCGACGGAAGGCGCCCCTCCGTACGACAAGGGGTCGGCCATAGCGACCCTCACGGCCGTGATGACGGAGCCCCTGGGCCCGCCGAAGAACGCCGGCCCGCTGGCGGAGGTCATGTACGGGCTGCTGGCCAAGGACCCGCAGAAGCGTTTGGACGAGGCCGGTGCACGGGCGCTGCTGACCGACGCGGTCAACGCCCCGGACGAGCGTCTGCCCAAGCGGCCGGAGCCGCAGCCGGACCTGGAGGCCACGCAGGCGATCGCGGTGCCAGCCATCCCGGCGCTGCCCTCGTCGTCGGCCGAGCGGACGAAGCAGACGAAGCAGGCGAGGCAGGCAGAGAGGTCGCAGCAGAGCGGCCGGACCCCGGCCGCGGCGAAGCCGTCCACCTCGACGTCGCGGCCGTCGGTGTCCTCGGCGTCGTCCTCGGCCTCGCCCTCGGCCGGGTCGAAGCCGAAGACGATGTCCGCAGGATCGTCCCGGCCGTCCTCCTCGGACGCCCCGACCGACCGGATCCAGAGCTCCTTCCGGCCGCTGCGGGATGCAGTGCCCTCGGCGTCGGCATCGGCTTCCGAGCCGGAGCGGACGGCGCTGCAGGGGCTGGGCAGCGTCTCCACGGGCATCCGGATCCGCGGCAGCGCGCGGTCCGGCTCCTTCGGGCGGGCCTCCCTCACGGACGTCGTGCCGCGGAAGGTGCTGCTCGTCGCCGTGGTCGTCGTGGCGCTGGCCGTCCTCGGCACGGTGCTGGCCCTCGCGTTCAGCGACGGGGGCAAGGACCAGGACGGCAAGGGCGGTTCAACGGTCAAGCACAAGAGCGCGTCCACGATCGTGAGCGGCACGACCGGGAAGTCGTCCTGAGCACGCGCTGAGCATGCATGGAGCACCCTCCTGAGAACGTACTGAGCCGTACGCGCCCGAAGGGGCGGGTTCGGCACGTATCGTGAGTCCTCGTGGACTGTACGCAGCCGCATTGGGCATCACCATCAGCAGCAAACGACAGCTGAACGACCGGCTTTGACGGTAGGCGGTCATGCGGTCGACGGGTGGAACGCACGACTGGGGAGGCGCCGTGGACGACTACGCGGGCCGGGTGCTCGCCGACCGCTACCGCCTGCCGCTGCCGCCCTCCGAAGCGTTCGAACTCGTCGAGACCAGAGCCTTCGACACCTACAGCGGGCAGGAGGTCCTGGTCCGCCAGATCCCGCTGCCCGAGGTCGTCGACGCCGAAGTCGTGGGCGACGAGGCGCCGTACGGGGCCGGCGGCGGCGCGGCCGGGCGGACCGGGCAGGGGCCGGGCAACCCCGCCGTGCGCCGGGCACTGGCGGCCGCGACGGCCGCGGCGCAACTCCCCGACCACCCGCGGCTCGACCAGGTCTTCCACGTCTTCGCGGAGGCGGGCAGCCTCTGGATCGTCAGCGAACTCGTCGCCGCCCGCCCGCTCGCGGCCGTGATGGCCGAACGCGCCCTCTCCCCGCACCGCGCGGCCGAGGTGGCCGCCGACGTGCTCACGGCCCTGCGCGCCCTGCACGCCCACGGCTGGACCCACCGCAACATCACCGTGCGCACGGTCCTCATCTGCGACGACGGCCGGGCCATCCTCACCGGCCTCGCGGCGGGCGCGGCCGAGGAGGCGCTGTGCGGCTACGACCCGGTGCCGCGAGCCGCCGAGCCGCCGCGCCCGCCCGCAGCGGCACCGGCCGGCCCCCCGGGAGCAGCCGCCAAGAAGGGAGCGCGGTCCGCGGCCGTCGCCGCGTACACGGCGGGCACCCGTGCCGCCGCCGCGCGCACGCCGGCCGGGGAGGGCCGCACCGGCACCGCGACCGGCGCCTCCACCTGGGGCGGCGGCAGCGCCGCCAGCGGGACGGCTCCCGCGCCCGGCTCCCCCCTGCCCTGGAGCGCCGACTCCCTGGTGCACGGCGTCCCCCCGGCCCGTACGGCACCCGAAGCCGCCGCGGAGCCCGCAGCCCGAACCCCGCAAGGGCCGCAGGCCCGCACCGGGACCGCTCCGGCGCCGCCGGCCGAGAGCTGGGCCCAGGGCTCCGGACCCGGCAGCGCCCTCGCGGCCGAACGGGCGCGCCAGGCACGCATGGTGGTGGTCGGCGCCGTCACCGAGCGCTGGGCCCCGGAGCAGGCCTGGCCCGTGCAGGAGAACTGGCAGCTGGCCCCGCCCGTCGGCCCGGCCGCCGACCTGTGGGCGCTGGGCGCGCTGCTCTTCCGCGTCGTCCAGGGGCACGCGCCC
>NZ_JABBXF010000092.1 GCF_013030945.1 Streptomyces morookaense
GCTGCTCTTCCGCGTCGTCCAGGGGCACGCGCCCTACCCGGAGGAGGGCACGGCGGAGCTGCTGCAGGCCGTCTGCACCGAGCCGCCCGCCTACGCCGAGGAATGCGGTGCGCTGCGCCCGGTCGTCGAGTCGCTGATGCGCAAGGATCCGGCCGAGCGCCCGGAGTTCGAGGAACTCCGCGGCTGGCTGCGCTCGTTGATCCGCTCGGCCCCGGAACCGGACATCGGCAGCCGCACGGTCACCGTGCCGTCCATCGGCATGCTGACCTCCGGCGAGCGCCCCCTCACCCTGGGCCGCGGGGCGGTCCGGCTGCCGGTCGTCCGCCGGCGCGGCGAGCTCGTCCGCCGCAGGGGCGCCCGCATGGCCACCGCCGAGGCGGCGGCGCACGGACGGCACAAGAAGCACCTGCAGGAACAGCGGGTGCCCGCTGCCACCCGTTCCCCGCACCGCCTGGGACGTCTGCTGGTCGGCGCGGTCCTGCTCGCCCTGCTCGGCGCGGTGCTGTACGCGCTGCTGTTCATGCCGCGCGCCGAGGAGACGACGGGCAGCACCGCCACGGACCGCACCGGCGCCGCCGGATCCGTCGGCACCGTCCCCCAAGGTGCGGGCGGCGCAGGCCGGTTGGGCCAGGCCTCGGCCCCGGGCTCCCGGGAGGACGGGACGACCGCCCCCGGCGACCTCGCCCAGGGTTTCTCCGTGCGCGAGGACCCCAAGGGCTTCTCCGTCGCCGTCGCCAAGGACTGGCAGCGCGTCGGCGACAACGACCGCGGTCAGGTCGTCTACGCCGGCGGCGCCTACGAGCTGATCGTGGTGCCCGGGCGGGACAAGGCTGCCGACGTCGGCACCGACCCGATGGCCTACCAGGCGGACAAGGAACCCGAACTCGCGCCCTACCGCTCCTCCTCCTGGTCCGGCGCCTCGGGGCTGCGCCGTACCGACGTCGGCGGGACGACGACGGCGGAGGGCACCTTCACCTGGAACGACAGCAGCGGCCGCCCGCTGTACGTCCGCAACGCGGCCATGCTCCTCAAGGGCCGCTACCACCTCCTCCAGGTGATCGGCCCCGCGGACCGGCAGCGTTCGGTGGACACTTTCTTCGACCAGGCCAGCGCCACATACCGGACCGACGGCTGAGACGCAGGCGTCTGTTCATGTTCACGGCTGCGGATCCGCGTAGCGCTCGCGCAGCCGGTGCTTGAGCACCTTGCGGAGCGTGTCGTTGCGGGGAAGCTCCGGGACGAGCTCCAGCTGCTCGGGAACCTTGTGGAGCGCAAGCCCCGCCCCGCGGAGATGCCCTGCGACGTCGGGGAGGCTCAACGGGGCAGCGCCCGGGCGCTGTTGGACGACGGCGCAGACGCGCTCCCCGCGCGCGGCGTCGGGCAGGCCGATGACGGCGACGTCGTCGATGCCCGGGTGCGTGAGGAGGAGCTGTTCGACCTCCTGGGCGGAGATGTTCTCGCCCTTGCGGATGATGACGTCCTTGAGGCGCCCGGTGAGGACGAGATGACCGTCACCGGTGAGATGTCCGAGGTCCCCGGTCCTCAGGAATCCGTCCGCGTCGAACGCCTCGGCGGTCTGGGCCGGATCGAGATAGCCCTTGCAGACGGCCTCTCCGCGCAGCCGGATCTCCCCGTCCGTTCCCCGTGGCAGCGGTCGGCCGTCCGGGTCCGTCACCCGGACCTCCATGCCCGCGGGCGGCCGCCCCTCGGTGGTGGCCAGCTGCTTGTCCGTGTCCTCGCCCGGAACTCCCATGGTGATCATGGGTGCTTCGGTCATGCCGTACCCGTGCACCAGCTGGCATCCCAGCTCGCGGGTGACCTCGCCGTGGAGCGCGGGCGGTCTGGGGGCGCCGCCGCCCGCCATCAGGCGCAGCGTGGGGATGAGGGGGCGGGCAGGGGCCTTGCGCTGTTCGGCGAGGAACATCGTGTAGAAGGCGGTGGAACCTCCGGCGACGGTGACGCCGTGACGGCGGTAGGAGGGGAGCGCACCGGGCAGGGAGAAGTGCTCCAGGAGAAGGGCGGGGCAGCCGCGCAGGAGCAGCATCACCGTGTAGTCGGGCCCGGCGACGTGCGCGTAGGGGAAGGCCATGGAGCCGACGTCGTGGGAGGTGAGGCGGAGCGCGTCGGCGAGGCAGGCCCCGGCGGCGATGAGGGAACGGTCGCTGTGCAGCACGCCCTTGGGGTCCGAGGTGGTGCCGGAGGTCCAGTGGACCCAGCGGACGGCCGTGCCGTCGGCGGGCGGTGGCGGCAGCGTTGCGGGGTCGGCCTCGGGGAGGTGCGCGTACGCGGTGAACACCAGCGGCGGCACCGGCAGGGTGAGGGCCAGGCGGCGGGCCATGGCGGTGTGGTCGTGGCCGCGCCAGGTGCCCGGCACGGCGAAGAACTCGGCGCCGGTGGCGCGCAGCGCATGTCCGGCCTCGCGGTCGCGGCAGGCGGGGACGAGCGGCGTCTGGACGGCACCCAGGCGGGCCAGGGCGAAGGACAGGACGACCGTCTCGATGCGCGTGGGCAGCTGCCAGGCGACGCAGCTCCCCGGCCGCACGCCGAGCTCGTACAGCCAGGAGGCGACGCGCTCGCTGCGGGCACGCAGGCCGCCGAAGGTCAGCCGGCGGGCGGTCCCTGGCGCATCCGCCGGGGCCGGGGACTCGTCCTGCAGGAGCGCCGGGGCGTCCGGGGTGAGGGCGGCGCGGCGGTCGAGCAGCTCCCACAAGGTGCATGACGTGGCGAGGCTTTGGGCGGTGCCGGGCGACTGCATGGCGGCCCTCCGTGACTGCGTGACTGACTGGGCGTCAGGTAGAGGGGGAGCGTAGGCGGGCGCGCCTTGTGGGTCCAGGGGGCGGGGGCTAGCCTGACTGGCGTTTGCAGGATCTGACGTACCGTCAGATCACTCTCGGGCCGACCTCGGCCCCGGCCCCCTTGTCCGGCGAGGGAGAAGACGCCATGGATCTTCCGCGCATCATCAGCGTCGACGACCATGTGATCGAGCCAGCCCACCTCTTCGACACCTGGCTGCCCGCCAAGTACCGTGACCGCGGCCCCCGCCCGCTGACCGCCGGGATCGGCGAACTGTGCTACGTGGGCGGGAAGTACCGCATCACCATGGACCCCGCCGGGCCGCCCGCCGACTGGTGGATCTACGAGGACCTGCAGTTCCCGTACAAGCGCAACATCGCGGCCGTCGGCTTCGACCGCGACGAGATGACCCTGGAGGGCATCACCCGCCGGGAGATGCGCCCCGGCTGCTGGGACCCGGCGGAACGGCTGAAGGACATGGACGTCAACCATGTCGAGGCGTCCCTGTGCTTCCCCACCTTCCCCCGCTTCTGCGGCCAGACCTTCGCCGAGGCGCACGACAAGGAGGTCGCACTCGCCTGCGTGCGTGCCTACAACGACTGGATGGTGGAGGAGTGGTGCGGTGACAGCGGCGGCCGGCTGATCCCGCTGTGCCTGATCCCGCTCTGGGACGTGGACCTGGCCGTCGCCGAGATCCGGCGCAACGCCGCCCGCGGCGTCCGGGCCGTGACCTTCAGCGAGATCCCCCCGTACCTCGGACTCCCCAGCATCCACACCGGGTACTGGGACCCCTTCTTCGCCGAGTGCCAGGAGACCGGCACCGTCGTCTGCATGCACATCGGCTCCTCCTCGCAGATGCCCGCCGCATCACCCGACGCGCCCCCGGCCGTCCAGGCTTCGCTGTCCTTCAACAACGCCATGGCCTCGATGACGGACTACCTCTTCAGCGGAGTCCTCGTCCGCTTCCCCCGGCTCAAACTGGCCTACGCCGAAGGGCAGATGGGGTGGATTCCCTACGCCCTGGAGCGTGCGGACGACGTGTGGCGGGAGCACCGCGCGTGGGGCGGCGTGCGCGACCTGGTCCCCGAGCCCCCCTCCACCTACTACTACCGGCAGATCCACTGCTGCTTCTTCCGCGACAAACACGGCATCGCCTCGCTCGACGCGGTCGGCCGCGACAACGCCACCTTCGAGACCGACTACCCCCACGTGGATTCGACCTTCCCCCACACCAAGGAAGTCGCCCTCGACCATGTGAAGGGCCTGGACGACGAGACCGTCCGCAAACTCATGCGGGGCAACGCCATCCGGATGCTGGGCCTGGACCTCGACCCCGCCGGCACCTCCGTCCCGGCCGCCCTGCCCAACCCGTCCGCCCCCATTGTTCCGCCCGGCAGGTGACCTCCCATGGACCTCACCTGTACCGAGGAGGAAGAGGACTTCCGGCAACGGCTGCGCGCCTGGCTCGCCGACGCCCTGCCCCGGCTGCCCCCCGCACCGTCCCCGGCCGACTGGCCCGCCCGGCGCGCCTACGACTGCTCCTGGCAGCGGGCCCTGTACGACGCCGGATACGCCGGACTGCACTGGCCCGCCGACGCCGGTGGCCAGGGCGCCACACCCGCCCAGCACTTGATCTTCCTGGAGGAGACCGAACTGGCGGGAGCGCCGTACGTAGGCGCCAACTTCGTCGGCCTGCTGCACGCCGGCCCCACCATCGCCGCCGAAGGGACAGCCGCCCAGCGCGCCCGCTGGCTGCCGCCGATCCTGCGGGGCGAGGAGGTGTGGTGCCAGGGCTTCTCCGAGCCCGAGGCAGGCTCCGACCTCGCCTCCCTGCGCACCCGCGCGACCCGGGACGGTGATGCGTACGTCGTCACCGGCAGCAAGATCTGGACCTCTCACGCCGAGGTCGCCGACTGGTGCGAACTGCTCGTGCGCACCGACGGCTCGGCCCCCCGGCACCGCGGGATCTCCTGGCTCGCCCTGCCGATGGACGCCCCGGGCGTCACGGTCCGGCCGCTGCGCACCCTTGCCGGATCCGCCGAGTTCGCCGAGGTGCACCTGGACGAGGTGCGGGTGCCGCTCTCGTACCGCGTCGGAGCCGAGAACGACGGCTGGCGCGTCACCATGGTCACCCTCTCCTTCGAACGCGGCACCGCCTTCGCGGGCGAGGTCGTCGCCTGCCGCCGCACCCTGGCCCGGCTGGCCGTCAAGGCCAAGGAGAACGGCCGCTGGGACGACCCCGTGCTGCGCCGCCGACTCGGGCGGCTCAGCGCCGAGTTCACTGCACTGTGGCGACTGGTGCAGTGGAACGTGAGCGCAGCAGGGCATGCGCTGCGCAACGGCGGGAGCGGAGTGCCGGGCACCGGCGGCTCGGTGTTCAAACTGCGCTACTCCCAGGCCCGCCAGGAGCTGTACGACACGGCCGCCGAGGTCCTCGGCCCCGCCTCGCTGGATGCCGCGGAGGAGTGGACCGCCCAGCGCCTCTCCTCGCTGTCGTACACGATTGCCGCCGGTACCTCCCAGATTCAGCAGAACATCATCGCCGAGCGCATCCTCGGCCTCCCCGGCGGACGGTGACGGCTTCCATGGATTTCCGGCTGGACGACGACCAACTGGCCCTGCAGGCAGGCATGCGGCAGCTCCTGGAGCGGTGCTTCCCTCGCGAGCGGCTACGGGAGGTGGTGGATGCGCAGGAACTGCGGGGCGTTCAGCGGGGCGGGCGGCAGGGCGATCGGCAGGGCGATCGGCAGGTCGTGCAGGGGTCACAGGACTTCCGGGGGGCGAGCACTGGGTGGGACGTCGGCTGTGCGCTGTGGCGGGAGTTGGGTGAGGCGGGCTTCTTCTCCCTGCGGCTGCCGGAGAGGGACGGCGGCGTGGGTCTGGGGATGCCGGAGGCGGTGCTCCTTTTCGAGGAGGCGGGGCGGGCCCTGGTGCCCGGACCGCTGGTCGCCACCCACCTCGCGGCCGGTCTGGTGCCCGGGGCGGCCGAGGGCACCCGAGTGGTGACGGCCCTGACCGGTCCCGGGATGGCCGAACACCTCGGTGCGGCGGACTCCGTGCTGCTTCTCGACGGCGCGGGTGCCCGGGTGATGGCGACGGACGGCGGCACCGGTCCACGTGTTCTGGATGCCCGGCCTGTGCAGTCGGTCGACCCGTTGACGCCGCTGTATGCGGTGCAGGAGTTGCCGTCTCCTGCGCTAACGCACCTGACGGCAGGGGGAGATGGGGGGCGTCTGCGCTCCGAGGCCACCCTCCTGACTGCGGCCCAGCAACTCGGCAGCGCTCTGCGCACGCTCGACATGGCCGTCCTCCATGCCGGGACCCGCAGGCAGTTCGGCCGCCCCATCGGATCCTTCCAGGCCGTGCAACACCTCTGTGCCCGCATGCTCGTACGTGCGGAAATCGCACGCAGTGGCGTGTATGCAGCGTCGCTGACCATGGCGGGCTGCGATATCGCGGGGGCGAAGCTGCTCGCCGACGAAGCGGCTGTCCGCAATGCGCGGGACTGCTTGCAAGTACACGGCGGTATGGGATTCACCTGGGACGCGGACGTCCACCTGCACCTCAAGAGGGCGTGGCTCAGGCGCGAACAGTGGCGGACCCCGGCGGCCGCCGAGGAGGAGTTGGCCGCAGGGCTGTTGGCGGGAGACGGGTATGGCGCTGCGTAACCAGGGGGCGGTGAAATGCCTGCCTT
This sequence comes from Streptomyces morookaense, assembly GCF_013030945.1. Lineage (GTDB taxonomy): Bacteria > Actinomycetota > Actinomycetes > Streptomycetales > Streptomycetaceae > Streptomyces > Streptomyces morookaensis. Next base: position 6,488 of record NZ_JABBXF010000092.1, read on the forward strand.
GCCACGGAAAAAAGATCACGCTGTGTTGATATCGAGTTGTGTTCCGCGTGTAACTCGTCACGGTGCGCAGTCGGGTCGGGCCTCGGGTAATCTCCCATGGATGCGAGTGGTTCAAGGGTGCAACCATCAAGGCGTGGCCGGTCGGACGATGTCGGATGTCGCCATGTGCCCAGCTCGCACGTGTCCGGGGGGCTCGACTCCCCGGTGTTCGAAGCCTCGCGGCGCAGGTCGCACAGCGCGGGCGGCGCATACTCCTTTGCGCCGGAATATGCCTGAAGCGCTTGTTGAGGTAACTGAACGTCAACCAAGCTGTCTCAGAAGGGCATCACGTTCCGTGACCCTTGGGAGGCGCGAGGTGTTGTGTCCGCCGGTTCGGGTGGTGTGAGCGGTGCAGGTGCTTCAGATGCAGATGGAAGTCCGGGCCGATCCCGCGGAAGTGGGGCGGGCTCGCAGGTGGGCGAGGTCGCGCCTCGCCGGATCCGGCATAGGGGTCGACGAGCCGCTCGCGGAGACGCTGATCCTGCTGATCTCGGAGCTCGTCACCAACGCCGTGGTGCACACGGGCTGTCCGGCCGTTCTGCGGATGCTCTTTCCCGGTGCGGGTGCCTCCGTGGGGACGGCGCCCGGGGTTTGTCCGGGAACCGTCCGTGTCGAGGTGACCGACAACAGCGCCCGGCCGCCGCGTCGGCGCTGTGCCCGGGGTGACGACACGGGCGGGAGAGGCCTGGAGCTCGTCGATGGTCTCGCCGACCGCTGGGGCTGGCAGCCGGAAGGTGCGGGGAAGCGCATCTGGTGCGAGGTCGACCGCAGGGGATCGCTGTGGACTGGTGCTTTCGAGCCACAACACGCCGCGACAAATCGGGCGTAGTCGACAAAGTCCAGACCAGGTGTTGACGTGAAGTATTCACGTGATCACCCTTGGATGCAGCGATTCGTTGCGAGGGGACGTCGAGAGGCCCGGAGGTCCAGGGTTGCCTTGGCGAGTACGGGTCGCGGCCCGGCGCGACGACAGGGCTGAGGCGCCGGAGGCTGGGTGGCGGCGTGCGGTGCCGTGCTCGGGGTGTGCATCTGTACGCCGCCGTCCGCCCATGATGTGGACATCCTCTGCAGCGTGGCGTTCCACGGCCTGCGCAGCCGACGTCCCGTCGGTTCTCAGAGCACGGCGACCGGGGCGACCGGGGCCCCTGTTCCCCCGACAAACGGTTCCGGTGCGGCCGACAGCAGGAAGATGTGGCGCCGCTCGTCGGCACATGCGACGGAGAGCTCTTCCAGGTTCCAGTTCTGGCCCTGCGGCATTCCCATCTCCACCAGGTGCAGGGCGTGTACGGGCAGCCAGAGGTTCTCGATCTCCGGTGGGACGATCTCGAACGTGAGCGTGTCGTTGGCGACCGCGGCGACATTGCGGGCGTGGAACCACTCGGGAGTGCGGACCGAGAGCCCGGGTGAAGGGAAGCCGTACGCCTCTTTGTTGCCCTGCAGGTAGTGCTGCACCTGGCCGGTCCGTACGAGGACGATGTCGCCCTCCCCGACCGTGGTGCCCGCCAGTTCCTCGGCCGCATCGAGGTCTTCCGGGGTGATGGCATGGCCGCCGTCGAGGCGTTCCACCCCCTTGGTGCGGGCGACGTCGAGCAGCACGCCGCGGGAGAGGACGGCCCCGGCCTTCTCGATGCCGCTGAAGGCCGCACGGCCGTGGGCGGTGACGGAGTCCGCCGGGCGGCCGTTGTAGAGCCGGCCGCCGTGGGAGACGTGGGCCAGCCCGTCCCAGTGGGTGGCCGCCTGCAGGCCCATGGTCACCACGTCGTCGCTGGTGGCGACTGTTCCCGGACCGAAGAGTTCCGCGTTGACGGACGTCATGGTGTGCAGCGGATTGACCCTGCCGGGAATGAGGCCCGTCTGCACGCCGTCCTGCTGCAGGGGCAGCGCCAGCGGGATCCGGCGGCCGCTGGTCACGGTCGCGACGGCTCTGCGCACGACATCGTCGGTGATGAGGTTGAGCGTTCCGATCTCGTCGTCCGCCCCCCAGCGCCCCCAGTTGTTGACCCGTTCGGCGATTTCGTGGAACTCGGGCGGCAGCGCCATGGGTTCCCTCCCGGCTCTTGTCTTCCCAGGCCGCTCTATCCAGAATCTAACGGTCCGTCAGAAGCTGCGGGAAGGGGCGCACCGTGGGGAACTTCTTGGCAGGCAAGGTGGTCGCCGTCACCGGTGCCGGCCGGGGGATCGGCCGGGCCGTGGCCCTGGCCTGCGCAGCCGAGGGGGCACGCGTCGTCGTCAACGACTACGGGGTGACCGTCGACGGCGAAGGACCCACCGGCGAGGTCGCCGCCGCCGTGGCCAAGGAGATCGAAGCAGCAGGCGGCGAGGCCGTGGCCGTCACGGACGACATCTCGACCATGGCCGGCGGACAGCGGATCGCCGACACCGCTCTTGCCCGCTACGGACGCATCGACGGTGCCGTGTGCGTCGCCGGAATCCTGCGCGAACGCATGCTCTTCAATATGACGGAAGAGGAGTGGGACCCCGTCATCGCCACTCATCTCAAGGGTACGTTCACCGTCTTCCGGGCCGCCTCGGCCGCCATGCGGCGGCAAAGGAGCGGGACCCTCATCGGCTTCACGAGCGGCAGCCACCAGGGCAGCGTCGCCCAGGCCAACTACGCCTCCGCCAAAGGCGGTGTGATCTCCCTCGTGCGCAGCGCCGCCCTGGGTCTCCACAAGTACGGAGTGACCGCGAACTGCGTTGCCCCCGTGGCCCGTACGCGGATGTCCGTCAAGGTGCCGATGGAGCTGACGGAGATCGGTGAACCGGAGGACGTGGCCGCACTCGTCGTCTACCTGCTCAGCGACCGTGCCCGGGCCGAGGGAATCACCGGGCAGGTGTACACCGTGGCCGGACCCAAGATCGCTGTATGGGCGCAGCCCCGCGAACTGCGCGCCGCCTATGCCGAGGGTGGCTGGAGCCCCGAGAAGATCGCCGACCTCCTCCCGGGGACGGTCGGCACCGATCCGATGCCGCTGCTGGACCGGCTGCAGGCCATGGTCAAGGCGGCTGAGGCGGGTGATCGGCCCAACGCCTAGGCCATATGGGCCGGTTAACGAGCCCCGCGGTTCCCCTGGGCCGCATCGAAGGGAGACGGCATGGACTTCGCCTTCGGGCCGCAGGACGAGGAGCTCCGGGAGGAGGCGCGGGCCTGGCTGGCCGAGCACCTCACCGGGGTGACCGGGGCGCGCTCCCGGGCCGGCGGCCGTGCCTGGGAACGTGAACTCGGTACCGGCGGCTGGATCGGCCTCGGCTGGGACCGCACGCACGGAACCTTCGGCAACCGGTCCGCCACACCGGCCGGACAGATCGTCTGGGCCGAGGAGTACGCGCGCGCCCAGGCGCCCGCACGCCTCGGTCACATGGGCGAGAACCTGCTGGCCCCCACCCTCCTCGCCCACGGCGACGCCGACCAGCGCGCCCGCTTCCTCCCCGCCATCGCCCGCGGCGAGGAGCTCTGGTGCCAGGGGTACAGCGAACCGGGTGCCGGGTCCGACCTCGCCGCCGTCCGGACCGCCGCCGTCCGCGCCGACGGCGGCCGCACCTATCGGATCACCGGCCAGAAGATCTGGACCTCCCTCGCCCGCGAGGCCGACTGGTGCTTCGTCCTCGCCCGCAGCACCGGAGGATCGCGGCGCCATCACGGGCTCTCCCTGCTGCTCGTCCCCATGGATCAGCCGGGCCGGATCACCGTCCGCCCGATCCGACAGATGTCGGGGGACGCCGGATTCAACGAGGTGTTCTTCGACGGCGCCGAGGCCCGCGCCGAGCATCTCGTCGGTGGTGAGGGCAACGGATGGCGGGTCGCGATGAGCCTGCTCGCCCGGGAGCGCGGAGTGGCCACCCTCGCCCAGCAGATCGGCTTCGCTGCCGAACTGGCCCGCGTCGTCGGCCTCGCGCGGGAGACGGGCGCCGCAGCGGAACCGGTCATGCGCGACCGGCTCGTACGGCAGTGGGCCGAGCTGCAGAGCATGCGCTGGAACGCCCTGCGGAACCTCGGCGCGGGGGACGACCCCGGGGCGGGTGCAGTCGCCAAGCTGCTCTGGGGCGGCTGGCACCGGCGGCTGGGCGAGCTGGCGCTGCAGGTGCGCGGTGCGGCCGCCGTCCTGGGACCGCGCGACTGGGATGCCGCACGCCCCTATGAACTGGACGACCTCCAGGGCCAGTTCCTCTTCAGCCGTGCCGACACCATCTACGGCGGTTCGGACGAGATCCAGCGCACCGTCATCGCCGAGCGCGTGCTCGGCCTGCCGAAGGAGCCCCGTCCATGACACCGGCGACACCGGCGGCAACCGCCTACGGGCACTGGATCGGCGGCACGTGGTGCACGCCGGAAAAAGGGCACTATCCAGTTGTCAATCCGGCGACCGAAGAGGTCGTCGGGGAGGCCCCGGAGGCGGCTCCCGCCGAAGTCGCCGATGCCGTGACCGCCGCACAGGCCGCTCAGGACGGCTGGTCCCGTACGGCTCCGCGGGAACGCGCAGCCGTACTCGACCGGATGGCGGAACTGATCCTCGAACACAAGGAGGAGCTCGTCCCCCTCCTCCAGGCCGAGACGGGCGCGACCCTGCGCGTCACCTCGGCCATGCAACTGCCCACGGCGGCCGAGCGTTTCCGGCGCTATGCGCGAGGCGCCCTGGAGCCGGACACCGTCCCCCTCGCGCCCCGGCCCGTCGCGGCGAGCCCGCTCGCCCCCGGCGGCCTGCTGGGCGCCGTGGCCGTGCGCCGCCCCGTGGGCGTGATCGGCTGCATCACCTCCTACAACTTCCCGGTCGTCAATCTCGCGGGCAAGGTCGCCCCTGCCCTGGCCATGGGCAATACGGTCGTGGCCAAGCCGGCGCCGCAGGACCCCCTGTGCTGTCTGCTCCTGGGCCCGCTCCTCCGGGAGGCCGGCCTCCCGGACGGTGCGTTCAACGTGGTGACCGGTTCGGGGCCCGCCGCCGGTGAGGCGCTGGTGGCCCATCCCGGCGTCGGCATGGTCAGCTTCACCGGTTCCACCGCCGTGGGGAAGAAGATCGCCGAGGCCGCGGGGAGGTCGATGAAGCGCACCTTGATGGAGCTGGGCGGCAAGGGCGCGGCCATCGTCCTGGGGGATGCCGACGGAGCGGTGCTCAGGTCGGCGATCGGGGCGGTCGGTTCGGTCTGGTCCTTCCACAGCGGGCAGATCTGCACGGCACCGGCCCGCGTGCTCGTCCAACGGGCGTTGTACGAACGGGTCGTCGCCGGTCTCCAACGTTACGCTGAGTCACTGACGGTGGGAAGCCCTGTGGATAACTCCACCGTCGTGGGTCCGTTGATCTCCGCCGCCCAGCGGGACCGCGTCGAGGCGTACATCGCCGGCGCGCGGGCCCAGGGAGCCCGGATCGTCGTCGGCGGCACCCGCCCCGACCTGCGACCCGGCTTCTACGTGGGGCCCACCCTCATCGCCGACGCCACTCCGGACATGGCCGTGGCCCGCGAGGAGATCTTCGGGCCCGTCGTCGTCGCCCTCCCCTTCGACGACGAGGACGAAGCGGTACACATCGCCAATGGCACCCCGTACGGGCTCCACGACTACGTCTTCGGCTCCGACACCGCCCGCGCGTGGGCCCTCGCCGCCCGGCTGACCAGCGGCAACGTAGCCATCAACACGGCCCAGCGGCACCCCGAGACCCCGTTCGGCGGCTTCAAGGAGAGCGGCATCGGCCGGGACGGGGGCTCTTTTGGGCTGCACGCGTACAGCGAACTCCAATCGGTCGTCTGGTCCTCCTGAGACCGCCGCCGCCAACCCGCGAGGACGAGAGGACAGCCGGGTATGAGAGGTGTCATCTTCGACGGGAAGCAGGTACGGACGGTCGACGACCTGCAGGTCCGCCTGCCCGGACCGGGCGAGGTCCTCGTCTCCGTGGCCGCGGCAGGCCTGTGTCACAGCGACCTGTCGGTCGTCGACGGGGTGATTCCGTATCCCGTCCCCGTCGTGCTGGGGCACGAGGGCGCGGGGGTCGTCGAATCGGTCGGAGCAGGCGTCACTCATGTCGCTCCTGGCGATCACGTCGCACTGTCCACACTGGCCAACTGCGGCACTTGCCCCGACTGCGACCGAGGCCGGCCCACCATGTGCCGTGCCTCCATCGGCAGGCCGAGCCGCCTCTTCTCCCGGCCTGGCGAGCGGCTGTTCCAGTTCGCCTCGAGTTCTGTCTTCGCGGAGCACACGGTGGTCAAGGGGGTCCAGGCCGTCAGGATCCCGGCCGACATGCCCATGACCTCGGCCGCGGTCATGGGCTGCGCGGTGCTCACGGGAGTGGGCGCAGCACTCCGGCGCGCCCGGGTCGGGCCGGGCGACTCCGTGGTCGTCATCGGGGCGGGCGGCATCGGGCTCAACGTCCTGCAAGGAGCCCGCATCGCCGGAGCCTCGCCCGTCGTCGCCGTCGACGCCAACGCGGCGAAGGGGTCGGCGGCCCGGCAGTTCGGGGCGACGCACTTCGTCGACGCATCCGCCGTTCCCGACACCTCTGCTGCAGTTCGGGAGATCCTTCCCGGCGGTGCCGACCACGCCTTCGAGTGCGTCGGCGACACCCGGCTCGTACGGCAGGCGATCGACCTCCTCGACCGGCACGGGCAGGCGGTGCTGCTCGGGGTCCCGGCCTCCGGTGCGGAGGCGTCGTTCCCCGTCTCGGCGATGTACCTCGACAAGTCGATCCTCGGCTGCCGCTACGGTTCGTCACGGCCACAGCACGACATAGCGCTGTACGCCCGCTGGTACGGCGAAGGACGGCTCCTGCTGGACGAGCTGGTGTCCGCCGTCTATCCGGTGGAGGAGTTCGGTCAAGCGGCGGAGGACGTGCGTCGCGGAGCGGTGACACGGGCGGTGCTGTCCTTCCGGGAATGACGCGCCTGTATCGCTGAATGACGCGCCCAGTCTCATGCCCCGCGTCTTCCCTGTCGCCCTGCTGTCCTCATCCCCGACTCATCAGGCCGTTCTGACAACGTTCCGGCGACCTGCTGCGTCCTACCACCGGCACCCCGCATGCGATCCCCGCTGCGCCGTCTCGCACAGCAGGCTTGCTGCGGCTGCTGTCTGAGCTTGCGGTCGGCTGGTACGGCCCGCCTCGGATGAATCAGGACCATTCGCCAAGAATGGTCGCCCGGTCGGCGGCCGGGCACGGTCTCGGAACGACCCCTCAGCGGAACCTCTCGGCCTCTGGGGGAATCTTTCTTGGAGAGAGGGGCGACATGACACAGCAGGCTGAGCCGCACGCCATATCCGACGAGGCGACAGGGGACGTCGCCCCCGAGACGACCTGTGCGCCCGTGCCGCAGGTGGCGCACCCGGACGGCTTCGGCGCGGCGTTCTGCGCGTCGATGGCCGCGCTCTGTGCGGAGTCCGTGGTCGCCGCGACGGTCGGTGTGCTCGTCCTGCTCTCCCGCGAACACGACGGACTGCCCAGTGGAGTCCTCCTGGCCGTCGCCGTGTCTCTCGGTGCTCTGCTGCTCGTCGTTCTGCTCAGCGGATTCGTCACGGCAGCCGCCGTGATGCCTGCACTGGCGCTCGCCCGTCGGGCGGCCGAGCGCCGGGGCGGTCCCGACGGGTGGAAGTGGACGGTGGGGGCCGTACCGGTGGTCGCCGCCTGTGCGGTGGCCGTGTTCGGTGGCATCGCCGCCCTCGGCAGTCTTTCGCCGGCCCATCCGCTCGCGTACCTGCTGTGGTGGTCGTCCCTCACAGCGGTCCTGTTGCCCGCCGCACTGGTTGCCGGAGTGGCCGCCCGCCGGATTCGTGAGAACCGGGCCGGAAGCGTGGCCCGGAAGGTCACCCGCAACGGTGCGATCGCGTGGCTGGCCGTCGGAGCGGTGGGTGCGACGGTCTACGGGACCGGTCTGGTCAACGTGTACGAGCCGCCCAGGCTCTCCACGTCGGACCTTGCCGGTACCTGGACGGACGGCCGCGGCGGCACGGTCAGGCTCGAGTCGCACGGCGCCCTGGTCGCCCAGGGCCTCGACAACTACGTGTGGGACGGCACGGGCAAGGACAGGCCGAAGGACTGCGACGGCTCCGGAACGTGGACGCCCTTGCCGGACAAGGGGCCGGTCCAGGGCGTCTCCATGCGGATCGGCAGCTGCGAACTGGCCCGCGACTGGAGCCTCACCGGTACGGAGAAGGAGCCCCGGATCTTCCACGAGATCGGCAAGCCGGGCTCGGGCAAGAAGTATGTGCTGACCAAGGTCGCCAAGGGTGGGCACGGCGGCAAGAACCGGCACCGTAACAAGCATCACGATGCAGTCGAGCGGAGCGTCGGAAGCGTGCAGCGGGAAGGGAGCGACCACCGCGGTGGGGACGAGCACCCCGGCGTGAAGGGCGAGAAGTAGCGGGAGGGGGCGCCGCGTCCGCCTCTCCCGCGCTGTTTCAGCAGCCGGTGGCGCGCAGTGTTCCGAACGCGCCCCGGTGGAAGATCAACGGCCCGGCGCCCGCGGCGCTCTCGTCCGCGCCCAGGGCCTCGACGCGCCCCACGACCACGAGATGGTCGCCGCCGGTGTGCACCGCGTGGACCGAGCAGTCGACCCAGGCCGGTACGCCCGCGAGCCTCGGCGAGCCGGTGACGGGGGCGGGCTCGTGGGGCACCCCGGCGAACTTGTCGGCGTTCTGCACGCTGCTGACCGCGAAACCACGGCACAGCGCTTCCTGCCCCGCGCCGAGGATGCTGGCGCAGAAGACTCCCGCGCGGGCGATGCGGGGCCAGGACGCGGAGGTCCGGGCCACCATGAACACGACGAGCGGCGGGTCGAGGGACAGTGAGGCGAAGGACTGGCAGGCGAAGCCGGCGGGCGGTTCGCCCTCCGTGCCCGGTGCGGCGATCACGGTGACCCCGGAGGCGAAGTGGCCGAGTACGCGCCGGAGTTCGGCGGGGTGCGGCGGAGGTGGTTCGTCCGCCCGCACGGCCCGGAGCTCCGGCCGGGGAAGCGGGTCGACCGGCGGTGTCACGGATGCCGGTGCCCCCTTCCGGCGCAAGTGGCGCACGGCGGCTGCGGCCATCCCCGCGTGTCCCATCATGCAGCCATTGAAAGTGACGTCGCATCAGATCGGAAGCCCTCTCGCCGCACGCCTCGTCACCGCCCCCGGTAGACGGGAGGGCGGCGTTCGGCGAAGGCGCGGACGCCTTCGGCCGCGTCCGCCGTCGTCGCATTGATCTCCTGGGCTGCTGCCTCGGCGGCGAAGGCGGTGCTGCGGTCGGTGTCGAGCGAGGAGTTGACCAGGTGCTTCGTCAGGGCGAGGGCCCGGGTCGGCCCGGCGGCGAGCCGCTCGGCCCACGCCTCGGCCGTGTCGGCCAGTTCTCCGTCGGGCACCACACGATTCACCAGACCGAGTCGTTCCGCTTCGATGGCGGACAACGTGTCGCCGAAGAACATCAGCGCCTTCGCCCTCTGCAGCCCCACCAGCCGTGGGAGGAGGTAGGCCCCGCCGCCGTCCGGAACCAGACCGCGGTGGACGAACGCCTCGGTGAACCGGGCGGATTCGGCGGCCAGGACGAGATCGCAGGCCAGCGCGAGATGGACGCCGAGGCCCGCGGCGACGCCGTTCACGGCGGCGATCACAGGCTTCTCGCAGTCGAGGACCGCCGCGATCAGCCGCTGTGCCCCCTGGCGGATGGTACGGGCGACATCGCCTGGAATGCGTTCGGAAGGGGCGGTTGCACCTCCGGAACGGAGGTCGGCGCCGGAGCAGAATCCGCGGCCGGCACCGGTGATCACCACGGCTCCCAGGGTCGGTTCGGCGGAGGCTCGGGCGAGATGTGAAATCAACTGTTCCCGCAGGTCAGGGGTGATGGCGTTGAGAGTGTGCGGGCGGTTGAGGGTGATCCGGGCAACGCCGTTGTCAGTGGGGTGCAGTACCAATGACTCATCCGATACAGAGGGGCCGGGGGGCCCTTCACGGGGGGAGAGGACCATGGGGGAGCTCCTTGTCCTGCGAGCGGTCGTGCACGGTCCGTTCGGGGGTGTGCATGCCGCGTCAGCGGCAGAGGGCCAGCGCGTCGAGGGCCACCGCGCCCTGGCCGCGGTCGAGTACCACGAGCGGGTTGATGTCCAACTCGGCGATGCCGTCGCCGACTTCCAGTGCCATGCGCTGGACGCGCAGAACGGTCTCGACGAGGGCGTCCGTGTCGGCGGGCGGGCGTCCCCGGACGCCGTCCAGCAGGGCCCGCCCGCGGAGTTCGCCGATCATCGCGCGGGCGTCGCCCTCGCCGAAGGGCGGGATGCGCACGGCGGTGTCGTCCAGAACCTCGATCAGCACGCCGCCCAGACCCACGGTCACGGTGGGGCCGAAGACCCGGTCGTGCGTGATGCCGACGGCCGTCTCGATGCCGCGTCCGATCATCTGGCAGACGAGGATGCCGTCCAGCGGGAGGCCCTCGAAGCGGGCGATGTCGGTGAGTTCGCGATAGGTGTCGCGGACCTGGCTCGCGGAGGTCAGGCCGATCCTGACCAGGCCGAGCTCCGACTTGTGGGCGAGCTGCGGGGCCGACGCCTTCATGACGACGGGGTAGCCGATCTGGCCCGCTGCGCGGACGGCCGCCGCAGCGCTGGTCACCAGGTGTTCGCGGGGGACGCGTATGCCGTATGCCCGCAGGAGCTGCTTCGCCGCGTGCTCGCTGAGCTGCTCCCCCGGGCGCAGGAGGGCCCGGGCCTTGCCCGCGGAGGGAGAGGGGACGCGCGGGGCGTCGTCGAAGGGGGAGCGGTAACCGGTGGTGAAGCGGTGATGGCCGAGGTAGGCGCGGACGGCGGTGATGCAGTTCGAGAAGGTGCGGAAGGTGGAGACGCGCGGGGAGCCGAGGAGAGTGGTGCGGTAGGCGTCCTCCGTGCCGACGGGGGATCCCCACACCACGCAGACCGGCTTGTCCGTCTCCTCCGCGGCGTCGACGAGGTCCTGCGCGAGCCGGTCGCTGAGGGGAGGGAACGGGCCGGTGATGGGGCAGACGAGGACGCCGACGGACGGATCGGCGAGCAGCGCGTCGATGATCCTGCGGCCGCGCGCGTCGCCCACAGGGTGGCCGCCGCAGTCGACGGGGTTGGCCACGCTCAGGTCCGCGGGTATCCACTGGTGCAGTTCGTCCTGCTTGGCGGAGGACAGCACGGGCAGGTCGAGGCCGGCGGCGGTGGCGAGGTCCGCGAAGTGGGCACCCGTGCCGCCCGAGATCGCATACACGGCCACCCCGCGGGCCCGTGGCGGCCGGGCGCGGGCGAGGAGTGCCGCGGTGTCCTGGAGCTCGTCCAGCCCGTCGACGCGGATCACGCCGAACTGCCGCATGGCCGCGTCCACCACGTCGTCCGCCCCGGTCAGCTTGCCGGTGTGGGAGGCGGCGGTGCGGGCGCCGGTCTCCGTCCGGCCGACCTTGACGGCGACGACCGGCACCTTGCGGCGGGCCGCCCGGTCGGCAGCGAGGAGAAAGGAGCGGCCGTCCTTGATCCCTTCCACATAGGCGGCGATGGCGCCGGTCTCGGGCCGGCCGGCGAACCAGGAGATGAAGTCGGAGCACTCCAGGTCCGCCTCGTTGCCGGTCGGGGCCCAGTGCGAGAGCCGGATACCCAGCTCCTGCAGGGCGAAGACGGGACGGCCCTGGTGGCCTGACTGGGTGATCAGGGCGATGGCCGGTCCGTCCAGGTCGTCGCGGAAGCGCTCGAAGGCGTTGAGATTGGTGTTGGGGCCGAGGAGCCGGGTGCCTGTCCCGCGGACGGCGGCCGCGAGCCGGGCCTGGGCCGCGGCTCCTTCGGTGCCCGCCTCGGCGAAGCCGGAGGCGAAGACGACGGCGAAACCGGCTTTCTGGTCGGCGAGTTCGCGGACGCAGGGAAGGGGGTCGCCCACGAGTACGGCGGCGACGTCGACAGGTTCGGGCAGGTCCCGGACGGAACGGTGGCAGGGGAGGCCGAAGACGGTGGTGCGCGTGGGGTGCACGAGGTGGATACGGGCGTCGACGCGCCCGGCCCAGTCGATCAGCTGTGCGGTGACGGTCCTGCCGGGCCTGCCTTCGGCGTCCGAAGCGCCGATGACGGCCACGGTGCGGGGCCGGAAGAGCCTTTCCATATCCGGGACTTCGGCGTGCAGAGGGCGGCCGCTGACATCCGTCTCCTGCTCGTCGGCGGTGCCGTGGACGGCCGGTCCGGGGTGCTCGCCGCAGGCTGCCACGCGGGCCGGGCGGGAGGTGGTGGTGAGGGTGCCATGAGTCGATCCGAGCATCGTTCTCGCCCACTCCTGCTCGTTGGCCGATAAGCTGACGCCTAGTCAGGCTACAGATCTGATGAGGCGTCAGGAATGGGCCGTCCGCGAACGGCCCGTGAAGGGGAGGCCGGACGTGGAAGGACGACTGCCGCGCGCCGATGTCCCGGAGGCCGACGACTTCACCCGGACCTACTGGGAGGCCGCCGGAGAAGGGCGGTTGCTGGTCCGCCGCTGCCGCGCCGCCGACTGCGGCAGGGCGCATCACTACCCGCGGGAGTTCTGCCCGTACTGCTGGAGCGACGACGTCCACTGGGAGGAGGCCTGCGGCCGCGCAACGCTCTACACCTGGTCCGTCGTGCACGTCAACGACCTGCAGCCCTTCGGCTCCCGGCTGCCCTACGTCCCCGCCGTCGTGTCCCTCGTCGAGGGGCCGCGCATGACGGCCGAGGTGGCCGGCTGCCCGGCGGGCTCGCTCCACGTGGGGATGGAGCTCACCGTCGACTTCCGCCAGGAACCGGAAATCGCCCTGGCGGTACCGGTGTTCCGGGCGTGTTGAATGTACACATGATGGAACCCACGGCACTGGATCCGGTCTGGCTCGGTGAGTACGACCTGCTGCTGCGCCCCTGGGAGGCACGGGATCTCGATGCGGTGCTGCGCGGCATATCGGACCCCGACTTCCGTCGCTGGAACGCCGTCACCGTCCCCGCTCCGGACGAGGAGGGGGCACGCGAATTCCTCGAACGACGTGCGGCCGGCTGGCGGATGGGGGACCAGGCCTCGTTCGCGATCACCACGGAGGAGGACGGGTTCCGCGGCGTCGTGGGTCATGTGGGGCTCGCGATGATCGACCCGATGCTGCGGTCCGCCCGCGTCGCGTACTGGGTGCTGCCCGAGCACCGGGGCCGCGGTTATGCCTCCCGCGCCCTGGAGACCGTCACGCGCTGGGCGTTCCGGGGCGAGCTCGGGCTGCACCGGGTCGAGTTGGGCCATGTCCTGCCCAACCGTGCCTCCTGCCGCGTCGCCGGGCACTGTGCGTATGCCTACGAGGGCACGATGCGCGGTGCGCTGCCCGGTGTCGACGGCCGGATGTGGGACGTGCACCTCCATGCCCGGCTCGCCACCGACCCGGCGCCCGACCTCACGGCCACAGCAGCCGGGTAGTCCAGGCCCCCGTGTCCGTACGGCGGTAGACGAGGCGTACGTGTCGGCGCCGGGCGTCACCCTGGAAGAACTCGACCTCGTCGGCGGAGAGGACGTACAGCGTCCAGCTGTCCACCGGAGCGTCCGGCTCGCGGTGTGCCCGCTCCCGGGCCGCGTCCGAGGCCCGTTCCAGTTCCGCGTACGAGGGCAGCTCCTCGCTCTGGTGCCCGACCAGAGCGGCGGCCAGCGCGCCGGGCGACCGCTTGCCCAGGTCCGCGCGGCTCTCCGCCGCGTCCGCAGCCGTCACCGTGCCCTGGACGCGCACCTGCCGGCCGACTGCGGGCCAGTAGAAGGCCAGGGCCGCCTCGGGGCGTGCCGCCAGCTCTCGGCCCTTGCGGCTGGTGCGGTGGGTGGCGAAGTGCCAGCCGCGCTCGTCGGCGTCGTGCAGCATCACCGTCCGCACGGACGGGCGCCCGGAGGCATCGGCGGTGGCCAGGCTCATGGTGTGCGGCTCGATGCTGCCCGCCCGGGCCGCTTCGGACAGCCACTGCTGGAAGAGCGGCAGCGGGTCGTCCGGTGCCGTGGCCGGGTCGAAATGCGGCAGCTCGGTGTCCCACACGGGAAGGGAGCGCAGAAGGCGACGGAAGGCGTCCTGCCGCTCGTCCTGTCCCTGCTGCCTGTCGTCGTCCGGCCCGTTGCTCATGTGCCCATCCAACAGCAGGCGGTGGGCAGGTCGAGTGTCAGGCCGGTCAGCCGCGCCCGAGGACCACTGTCCCGGACGAGCAGAACCAGCCGCCCGTGCCCGACGCCACGGCGAGCTGCGGCAGCCGTCCGCCGCTCCTGCGGACCTGGCGGCCGTCCTCCGCTTCACCGCGCAGCTGACGCACCGCCTCGACGATGAGGAACAGGCCCCGCATCCCCGGATGGCAGGCGGACAGCCCTCCGCCGTCGGTGTTGACCGGCAGTGCACCACCGGTCGTCAGCCTGCCGCCCGCGGCGAACGCGCCGCCCTCGCCCTTCGGGCAGAAGCCGAGGTCCTCCAGCGTCACGAGCGTCATGTACGTGAAGGCGTCGTACAGTTCGGCAACGTCGATCTCCTGTGGGGTCACGCCCGCCTGCTCGAAGGCCGTCCGTCCGGAGACCGCTGCGGGGGAGACGGTGAAGTCCTCCCACTCCGACATCGTCATGTGCGACACCGCTGTGCCGGTGCCCAGCACCCACACCGGCGGCTTCACCGTGTCCGGTACGTACTCCTCGGCGGCCAGCAGCACGGCGCAGCCGCCGTCCGACCGTATGCAGCAGTGCAGTTTCGTGAACGGGTCAGCGATCAGTGGGCTGTTGAGGACGTCGTCGATGGTGATCGGAGCGCGGTGGAGGGCGTGCGGATTGCAGGCTGCGTTGGCGCGGGTTTGAACGGCGATGTCGGCCAACTGCTGCACGGTTGTGCCGTACTGGTGCATGTGACGTCGTGCCGCCATGGCGTACTTGGCGACGATCGTGTGACCGTACGGTGCCTCGAACTGTGCGGGCCCGCGAGCGCCGAAGGCGAGGGTGGCGGTGCGTCGCCCGGCCTTGATGTCGGCGCGTGCCGTGGAGCCGTAAGCGAGGAGGACGGCGTTCGCGTGGCCTGCTGCGATGGCGTCCGCCGCGTGGGCGGCCATCACCTCCCACGTGCTGCCGCCCACGGAGGTCGAGTCCACCCAAGTGGGCCGCAGTCCCAGATACTCCGCGACGTCGACGGGCGCGAGCGTGCCGAGACCGGCGGAGGCGAAGCCGTCGACGACGTTCCTGTCGAGACCGGAGTCGGCGAGGGCGTGCCGTGCGGCCTGGGCGTGCAGGGCGTAGGGCGTGACGGTGTCGAGACGGCCGCAGTCCGAAAGCGCGACTCCGACGACGGCGACCTTGCGTCGGCCTGAAGACATAAATCTGACGGTACATCAGGTCGGCACTGGGAAAGTGGGCTTCCCCTCGCCATAATGCCCGCCGTCGGATCCGGTGAGGGGAGTCCGTGATGGATGCCCGGCTGACTCATGAGCAGCAGCAAATGCGCAGCACTCTGCGGGAGTTGCTACAGAAACATGCCTCCTCCGAGCAGGTCCGCGCCGTGGTCCGCACCCCGGCCGGGTACGACGCCGGGCTCTGGCGGCTGCTCGGCTCGTCCCCGGGCCTGGCGGGTCTGGCAGTGGAACAGCGATACGGAGGCGCGGGCTGCGGGACCCTCGAACTCGCCCTGGCCGCCGCGGAGGCGGGCAGGGCGCTGCTCCCGTCTCCTCTCCTGTCCACGGCAGTGCTGACCGTGCCGCTGGTCACCGCGCTGGGCACGCCGCAGCAGCGTGCGCAGCTGCTGCCTCGGCTGGCCTCCGGCGAGCTCACGGGAGCACTCGTCCTGCCCGGTGCCACCCTCACGACGGCGCTCGGCCTCGCGGGACCGGCCGACGGCACCTGGTCCGGGGGCGGGAGAGCCGGAGGGATACAGGCGCGGCGCACCGCCGACGGCTGGCGGCTGTACGGGGAGGCCGGGCAGGTGCTCGACGGCCACAGCGCGGGGCTGCTGCTCGTCGCCGCGCACACCGGCGGTTACGCCCGTAGCCGTACCTGCCTGTTCATCGTACGGCCGGACAGTGCGCACGCAGTGACCCGTACGCGTCTGACAGCGCTGGACGAGACGCGGCCGCAGGCCCGTATCGAGCTGCGGGACACCGAGGCGGAACTGCTCGGTACCGGCGAGGCGTCGACGGCCCTCGCCGTGCTCGGTGGCAGCGCGGCTCCCGTACTGGCCGCAGAAGCATCAGGTGCCGCTGAGCGGGCCCTGGAGAAGACCGTGGAGTACGCGCGCGTACGCGAACAGTTCGGCAGACCGATCGGATCGTTCCAGGCCGTCAAGCACCGGCTGGCGGACCTCCATGTGACCGTCCAGGCCGCACGTTCGGCCGTGTACTACGCCGCCTGGGCTGCGGCCGGTACAGCACGTGGGCGGGCCGTCGGGGCACTCGCGCTCGCCCAGGCCCTGGAAACCCAGTGGCGGGTGGCGGGCGAGGCCGTCCAACTGCACGGAGGTATCGGGGTGACGTGGGAACACGATGTGCAGCTGTACTTCAAACGAGCGGCTTCCGACGAGCTGCTGTTCGGCCCCGTGCACCGGTTGAGGGCTCATGCGGCCGAACTGGCCGGTCTGTTTGACGTTTCGGAGGCCAGGGAAGCGGTGGTGCTGTGATGCCTGTAGTCGAACGCCTGGTGCAGAAGGTCTCCTCCACCCGCTCGTTCGCGCGAATCGCACCGCACTGCGTGCCGGCTCTGGACCGCGCGGTGCACCGTCTGACGGGCGGACGGCTGCTGCTGAGCACGAAGTTGCTCCCGGGGCTCGTCCTGACGTCGACAGGGGCGAAGACAGGGCAACGACGGCGGACACCGCTCGCCTGCATGCCGGACAGCGGCCGTGACGGTACGGACGAGGGCTGGGTACTCGTCGGCAGCAACTTCGGCCGCCCCGGTCACCCCGCCTGGTCGGCGAACCTGCTGGCCCATCCGGACGCGGAGATCAGCTGGAAAGGGCGGGACATCCCCGTGCGCGCACGGCTGCTGCGGGGAGCGGAACGGGAGGCGGTCTGGGCGGCCCTGCTGAGATTCTGGCCGCCGTACGGGCGTTATCAGGCGCGCGTGGAACGGGAGATCAGACTTTTCCGGCTGGAGCGGCGGCAGGCGCCGGGCCGGTGAGTCACGGCCGCCGTGCGTGCGACGCGGCGGGCCGCCCGGGGTCGTACCCGGGCGGCCCGCCGTCGCGATGACAGGACGTGCGAGAGACGCACGCGAAAGATGTGAGCGGACAGGCCGGCGAGGCGGCCTGCAACGCGCCTACTTCGTCGGCTTCTTGCCTGTGATGCCCAGATGGACGAGCAGGGCGAGATTCGGCTTGAGCTCGGCCTGTTTGACGCCCCAGCTCTGGAAGCCCTTCTGGTGGGAGGCCACCGCGGCGAGCATGGCGACGAGCGAGCCCGCGACCGCCGCCGGGCTGACGTCCTTGTCCACCTTGCCCTTGGACTGGAGCTCCTTGACCGAATCCGTCAGGGAGTTGGTGACCGCGTTGAGGATCTTCATGCGGATCTTGTAGAACCGCTTGTCGCCCTCGGCCGCGCCCAGGTCGACGACGCGCAGAATCGCATCGTGTTTGCGCCAGAACCCGAGGAATCCGTCCACCAGTTCCTCGGCCGCCTGCCAGCCGGACTTGCCCACCCAGGAGCGTCCGGCGACGAGTTGGGTGAGGCTGGCGCCCTCCTTCGCCATTTCCTCGGCGATTTCGAGGACGGCGCCCTCGACGTCGGGGAAGTACTGGTAGAAGGTCGCCGGGGAGGTGCCGGCCCGGCGGGCGACATCGATGACCTTGACGTCGCGGTAGGGCGAGGAGCTGAGCATTTCGCCGAGGCAGTCGAGCAGCTTCTGCCGCGTCGCCTGGCCTCGCCGGCCGGCCACCCGGCCGTCGACGGTGCGTACTTGTCCTGTCATGCCGTCAGCTTACCGAGGGGTGATCGGAGCGCGATTCGGCCGCATGCAAATGGGGGCGGGGGTGCGTGATGGTGTGTATCGGCAGGTCAGAAGGGGTGTGAAGGGGTATGGAGACGACTGAAGCGGATTGGCCCGTACCGGTGAATTGTCCTATCGACAAGCTGTGGACAACTGCGTCACCCGTCCATTCCCCGGTTATCCACAGCCCGAGCGAGAACGGCCCTCCGCCGATACCGTGACAGCTGGGCACAACCTGCGGCGGGGCACCCCGCGCAGGCGGATGCAGCACACCCAGAAGGAGCCGGGCCCATGAGCGCAGCCACGGACGGATTCACGGAAGGCATGCCGTGCTGGGCGGATGTCATGCTGCCCGATCTCGCCGCCGGAAAGCGCTTCTACGGCGAACTCCTCGACTGGACCTTTGAGGACGGCGACCCCGAGTACGGGTACTACACCCAGGCGTTCCACCGCGGAAGGAATGTCGCGGCGCTGGCGCCCAAGCCCGACGGCCGGATGCCGACCGCCTGGACCGTGTACTTCGCCTCGTCCGACGCCGCGGCCACCGCGCGCAGGATCCATGCCGCGGGCGGACAGGTCGTCGTGGGCCCCATGACCGTCGGCGAGTACGGGACGATGCTGACGGCCGCGGATCCCGGCGGCGCCGTCTTCGGCGTCTGGCAGGCCGGCAGCCACGGCGGCTTCGAGGAGCGGGGCGAGCCCGGCTCGTACGGCTGGACCGAGGTCTACACGCGCGACGCCAAAGCCGTCGACGCCTTCTACGAGCAGGTCTTCGGGTTCGCCACCGACGACCTGAGCGAGGAGGCAGGCGTCGAGTTCGCCGTCTGGACCCCCGCCGGAAAGCCCGCCACGCCGGAGCACGCGGTCGGCGGCCGGCTCGTCATGAGCGAGGGTTTCCCGCAGGAGATGCCCGCCCACTTCCTCGTCTACCTCGTCGTCGACGGTTGCGACGGCGCGGCCGCCACCGCCGTCCGGCTCGGCGGCCGCGTCCTGCGCGAGCCCCGGGACACCCCCTACGGGCGCTTCGCGGTGCTGGCCGACGACCAGGGGGCCGACTTCGCCGTCATCGATCCCGCACAGGCACGGAGGGAATGACCGCGGGACGCGCGGTTCCGGATGTGACGGAGACACGACGAAGCCCGACCCGGGTTCGCAACCACGGGCCGGTCCAGGAAGAATCGGGGTGCGTTCCCCGGGATAATTCGCGGTGAGACGCTGCAGCGGGGCCGGAAACCCTTCCGGGCCCCGACGGGGAGGTGGCAGGCCAGTGGTGGAGCAGCTGACGCAGCACGACCCGAGACGGATCGGCCCGTTCGAGGTGCTGGGCCGGCTCGGTGCGGGCGGCATGGGGCTGGTCTATCTCGCCCGCTCGGCATCCGGCCGGCGAGTGGCGATCAAGACGGTGCGCACGGAGCTCGCGGAGGACCAGCTCTTCCGCGTCCGCTTCACTCGTGAGGTGGAAGCGGCGCGTGCGGTGAGCGGCTTCTACACGGCCGCCGTCGTCGACGCCGATCCGCGCGCCGCCGTGCCCTGGCTGGCCACCGCGTACGTCCCCGCGCCCTCGCTCGAGGAGATCGTCACGGAGTGCGGGCCGCTCCCGGCACAGGCCGTGCGGTGGCTCGCCGCGGGCATCGCCGAGGCGCTGCAGTCCATCCACGGGGCGGGCCTCGTGCACCGCGACCTCAAGCCCTCGAACGTGCTGGTCGTGGAGGACGGGCCGCGCGTCATCGACTTCGGCATCGCGTCGGGGGTGTCCAACACACGGCTGACCATGACCAACGTCGCCGTCGGCACGCCCGCGTACATGTCCCCGGAGCAGGCGCGGGACTCACGCAGCGTGACGGGCGCCAGCGACGTCTTCTCCCTCGGCTCCACCCTCGTCTTCGCAGCGACCGGGCATGCGCCCTTCCACGGCGCGAACCCGGTGGAGACGGTCTTCATGCTCCTGCGGGAAGGCCCCGACCTCAGCGGCCTGCCCGATGAGCTGCGGCCGCTCATCGACTCCTGCATGCAGATGGCCGCGGAACACCGGCCCAGCCCGGCGGACCTGCAGGCGCAGCTCGCCCCGCACCTCTTCGCCGCCGGCGGGGACGACGACAGCGGCACGGCGTCGGCATGGCTGCCGGACAACGCCGTGTCCCTGATCGAGCGCCGCAGGGCCGGGCAGCGCGCCTCCTCCGGCGGTGCCGCGGGCGCCGCCGGCACAGGGCGCAGCCGTGCCGTGCCGCCGCGGCCCGCGCAGCCGCCCACCCC
>NZ_JABBXF010000093.1 GCF_013030945.1 Streptomyces morookaense
CACCGTCCTCGGGCTCACCTCCGGGCACTGGTCGGCCGCGCACGGCCGCGCCGCGCGGCGCGGACAGCCCGGCGGCGCCCAGCAGTTGCGGCTGCAGTGGCTGACGGCCGTCGAAGTGCGCGGCATCCGCCCCTTCCTGGACCACCAGCGCATGGTCACCGGCTCCACCCGCGGCCGCACCGCACGCCCCGACCGCGCCACGGGCGTCACCGGCCGCGGCCCCGCGCTGCGCGGCGTCGACCGCAGCGCGGCGGCCCAGCGGCGCAACCTCCTGGGCCGGTCCTTCGACCATCTGCCCGAGGCCGTCGGACCGTTCGCAGGCCGCCTCAAGGAACTCAACAGCATCGGCCAGTGGGTGCAGCAGTCCCGGGCCAACACCGAGACCAGGCCCACGGTCGTCGTGCTCTACGGCATGCCCGGCTCCGGCCGCTCCACGCTCGCCCTCCGGGCCGCCCACCACCTGCGCGACCAGTTCCGCGGCGTCGGCGTGGCGGACCTGCGCGGCGAGAGCCCCGGCGAACAGCCGCTGCCCGCCCGCGACGCGCTGATGCAGCTGCTGAACCAGCTCGGCGCCCCCCGTGAACAACTCCTCTTCCGGGAACGCTCCTCGCAGGAACAGCACCTCCAGCGCCTGACCGAGCTGTACGAGCAGCACCTCGCGGGCCTGCCCGCGGTGATCGTGCTCGACGACGCCTCCGACGCCGAGCAGGTGCGCCGGCTGATCCCGCAGCGCTCCGAGAGCCTGGTCCTGATCACCGCCCGCACCCCGCTGTCCCTGCCCGAGGACACCATCGCCTGGACGTACGAACTGCCGCTCGGACCCCTGGACGCGGCCGGCACCGGGGAACTGCTGCGCGCCGTCGCCGAGGAGCCCCCGCAGAGCCCGTTCGAGGCGGACGCACTGGACAGGGTGCGGGAGCTGTGCGGCGGCCTGCCGCTGGCGCTGCGGGTGGCGGGCTCCGCGCTGGGCCCGCGCACCCTGCACGTCCTCGGCGCCGAACTGGCCGCCTCCGGGCGGCAGGACCCGGTCGAGCGCGCCCTGTGGCTGCGCTACCTGGACCAGGGCGACGGATCCCGCGGGCTGCTGCGCCGGCTGGCCCTGGCCGGGAGGGCCTCGCTGGGCCCGGCGGCCGCGGCCGCCCTGCTCGGCGAGGACGAGCAGGAAGCCGCGCACGGGCTGGCCGCCCTGGCCCGCGCCGGACTGATCGAGCCCGTCCGCGCCAACCGCTACCGGATGCACGACCTCGTGCGCACCTTCGCCCAGGCCCGGCTGGACGAGGAGGACACGCCCGCCGAGCGCGCCGCCGCACAGGAACGGCTGTTCCGCAGCTACGCCGAACTGGCCGACTCGGTCATCCGCATGGTGGACGGCAAGACCTCCACCCGCGCCGACATGTTCGCCCGCGGACCCGGCGGCGTCCACGGCTTCACCTCGCTGGACGCGGCGCTGCGCTGGCTCGACGAGGAGTCCGGCTTCATCACGGCGGCCCTGCGGCACGCGGAGGGCGTGGAGCAGGCCGTGGTGCTCCACCTGCTCGGCGCGCTGTGCGACTACTGCCTGCTCCGCGGCGACCTCCACCGCCTCGGCGAACTGAGCGAGCTGACCCAGGCCATGGACCGGGGCCTGCTGATGCGCTCGGTGCAGTGGCGCACCGGTGTCGCCGCCCGTCAGCTCGGCGAGCTGGACAAGTCCCGCGCGACCCTGACCTCGGTGGTCGACCTGTACCTCGAGGCCCAGAACCAGGCCGGGGCCGCCCGGGCCCTGCGCGACCTCGGCGTCACCCTGCACCACCAGGGCCAGTTGCGCGAGGCGGGCGAGAAGCTGTGCGAGGCGCTGGAACTGCAGGCGTCCCCCGAGCTGAGCGGTGACCGGGCCTGGACGCTGCACGCGCTGGCGGCCGTCGAGCGGGACCGCGGACGGCTCGCAGAGGCGGCGAAGATGCTGGCCGACTCTCTGGAGCTGCACCGCGACAGCGAGAGCGTGCACGGCCAGGCGTGGGCGCACTTCCAGCTCGGCCAGGTGCAGTTGTGCCGCGGCCGTACCGAGCCGGGGCGGGAGGAACTGGGCCGGGCGCTGGAGCTCTACCGCCGCACCCAGGACGCCCGCGGCGAGGCCTGGGCCCTCACCCAGCTCGCCCGCACCGCCCTGCTGGAGGGGGACGCCGCGTCCGCCGCCGAGCAGTTCCGGCAGGCCGCGGCCCGGCACCGGCGGAACGAGGACGCCCGCGGCGAGGCCTGGACGCTGTACTACCTGGGCCAGGCCCTGGAGGAGCTCGGCGACCTGGCCTCCGCGGTGCGCGAACTGGAGCGCGCCCGCGTCATGTTCAACCGGATGCGGGACCAGTACGGGCTGGCCTGCACCCGGCACCACTCCGGCCGCGTCACCCGCGACCAGCGGGCGGCCCAGACGGGCTCGCTGCGCAACAGCGGCTTCGCGCGGCAGCTGCTGCAGGAGGCCCGCTCGGACTTCCAGCGCGCGGGCGTCCCGCACGGCGAGGCCTGGTCCTGCGTGGAGCTCGCCGTCGTCGACGCGGGCAACGACCGCACCGGCCCGGCACTCGAACTGGCCGACGAGGCCGCCCGGTTGTTCGACGGCTACGGCGACCGGCGGGGCGCGGCCTGGGCCCGCTTCCTGCGCTGCACGCTCCTCCCCTTCGCCTCGCCGGGCGGCACGGTGGTGGGGGCGGCGGTGGCCGAGGAGGAACTGGCGCAGCTGCGCCGGGAGTCGGAGGCCGCGGACTGGCCGGCCGACCCCGCGCTGAGCGAGGCGGCGGGGGCGTACGCGCTGGTGCTGCAGCAGGGCGTCGAGCCCGAACGCGGCTGGCAGGCCTGGCAGCTGGGCATGGTGCCGCGACGGCGGGCGCGCGATGTGATGGGAGTGTAGGCGGCCACCGCCCTGACGTGGTGCTTTACAGTGGCTCCGATCAGCTTCGGCGATAGACCTGTGAGGTATTCACGCATATGTCGACCGCAACGTTTGAGTTCCAGGTAGAGGCACGTCAGCTGCTGCAGCTGATGATCCACTCGGTCTACTCGAACAAGGATGTCTTCCTGCGGGAGCTCGTCTCCAACGCCTCCGACGCGCTGGACAAGCTGCGTCTGGAGAAACTGCGGGACGACGCACTCGACGCCGACGTGTCCGACCTGCACATCGAGATCGACGTCGACAAGGACGCCCGCACCCTCACCGTGCGGGACAACGGCATCGGCATGTCGTACGACGAGGTCGGGCAACTCATCGGCACCATCGCCAACTCGGGCACCGCGACATTCCTCAAGGAACTGCAGGAGGCCAAGGACGCGGCCGGGGCGGAGGGCCTCATCGGCCAGTTCGGCGTCGGGTTCTACGCCGGCTTCATGGTGGCGGACGAGGTCACCCTGGTGACCCGGCGCGCCGGCGAGAGCCGGGGCACCCGCTGGACGTCGCGCGGCGAGGGCACGTACACGCTGGAGCCGGTCGACGACGCGCCGCAGGGCACCTCCGTCACGCTCCACCTCAAGCCGGCCGACCCCGCGAACCAGCTCCACGACTACACCTCCCCGTGGAAGATCAGGGAGATCATCAAGCGCTACTCGGACTTCATCACCTGGCCCATCCGGATGGTGCCCGAGGGGGCCGCCGCGGCGGACGGCACGGGCGACGAGGAGGTGCCGCCCGCACCCGAGACGCTCAACTCGACGAAGGCGCTGTGGGCACGCCCGCGCGACGAGGTGTCCGAGGACGAGTACCACGAGCTGTACAAGCACATCGGCCACGACTGGCGCGACCCGCTGGAGACGATCCGGCTCCAGGCGGAAGGCACCTTCGAGTACCAGGCCCTGCTGTTCCTCCCCGCCCACGCCCCGCACGACCTGTTCACCCGGGACGTCAAGCGCGGCGTGCAGCTGTACGTCAAGCGCGTGTTCATCATGGACGACTGCGAGGCGCTGCTGCCGCCGTACCTCCGCTTCGTCAAGGGCGTCGTCGACGCGGCCGACCTCTCGCTCAACGTGTCCCGCGAAATCCTTCAGCAGGACCGCCACATCGAGATGATGCGGCGACGCCTGACGAAGAAGGTCCTGTCCACGGTCAAGGACATGATGGCCAAGGACCAGGACCGCTACGCCACGTTCTGGCGGGAGTTCGGCGCCGTCCTGAAGGAGGGACTGGTCACCGACACGGAGAACAGCGACGCCCTCCTCGCCATCGCGTCGTTCGCGAGCACGCACCACGACACCGAGCCGACCACGCTCAAGCAGTACGTGGAGCGGATGAAGGACGGGCAGGAGGACATCTACTACCTGACCGGCGAATCCCGGCAGAGCATCGAGAACTCCCCGCACATGGAGGCGTTCCGGGACCGCGGCATCGAGGTGCTGCTGCTCACCGACGCCGTCGACGAGGTGTGGGTCGACGCGGTCGGGGAGTACGAGGGCAAGAAGCTGCGGTCCGTCGCCAAGGGCCGCATCGACCTCGACGCCGGGGACGACGGCACCGACGACGCCGAGAAGGAGAAGAAGGAGAAGAGGGAGAAGCAGACCGAGGAATTCGCCGGGCTGCTCGGCTGGATGACGGAGCAACTGGACGAGGACATCAAGGAAGTGCGCCTGTCCTCCCGCCTCACCGCCTCCCCGGCCTGCATCGTCTCCGACGCGAACGACCTGACTCCGGCCCTGGAGAACATGTACCGCGCGATGGGCCAGGAGGTGCCGCGCGCCAAGCGGATCCTGGAACTCAACCCGGACCACCAGCTGGTGAAGGGCCTCCACCAGGCCTACCGGGAACGCGAGGACCACACGGAGCTCGCCGGGACGGCCGAGCTCCTGCACGGCCTGGCAGTACTCGCCGAGGGCGGCCGGCCGAAGGACCCGGCCCGCTTCGTGAAGCTGATGGCGGACCGTCTGGAACGTGCGCTGTAATCCGGCTTCCCGGTGCGGTGCGGGGGTGCCGAATGGCACCCCCGCACCGCGTCGAGGGCGAGTCTGCCGCGCCACGTGCGGATCACCCCGTTGCCGCCCGGGCACCGGCCGGTCCACTCGTTTCGCGGACTCAGCCGACGG
Source organism: Streptomyces morookaense (assembly GCF_013030945.1). Classification (GTDB taxonomy): domain Bacteria; phylum Actinomycetota; class Actinomycetes; order Streptomycetales; family Streptomycetaceae; genus Streptomyces; species Streptomyces morookaensis. Next base: position 5,041 of record NZ_JABBXF010000093.1, read on the forward strand.
GGGCGGGTGGCCGAAGTAAGGGGCATGACCACCGAGACAGCCCCGCCGCAGCCCGACGACACCGTATCCGCGAGCGGCGGCGAAGACGGTCCGCCGCGGGCGCCGTTCGCCGTGCGGCGCCGGCATCTGGTGGCGGGGCTCGCCGTGGTGGTGGCGGTGCTGGCCGGGTGGGCCGGGCACGACGTTGCCGGCCGGGTGTCCTCCGGCGGGATGGTGCCCCCGCAGGCGGAGTCGCTGCACGCCGAGCAGATCCTCGGCAGGGACTTCGGGGCCGACACACCGGACTTCGTGCTGCTGGCCCGTGCCGGGGGCCGGCACGGCGCGACGGTGGACAGCAAGGAGGCCGCAGCGGCCGGGCGGGCGCTGGAGCGGCGCCTGGCGGCCGAGCGGGACGTCGTACGGGTCCGCTCGTACTGGACGGCGGGACGCCCGAAGGCGCTGCGGTCGGCGGGCCGGCACAGTGCGCTGCTGCTGGCCTGGTTCCGCGGCAACGACCTGGCCACCGGGAAGGTCGCAGAACGGGTGATGCCACGGGTGACGGGGCACAGGGGCCCGCTGCAGGTGGCCGCCGGGGGCGACGCGGCCGTACGGGCGGAGGTGGCACGGCAGGCGTCGCACGACGCGAACCTGAGCGAGCTGGTGGCACTTCCGGTGACGGCCACGCTGCTGCTCCTGGTCTTCGGCTCGCCCGCGGCCGCCGTGCTGCCGGTGTTCGTGGGAATCTTCGCGGCGCTCGGCACGACGGCGGTGCTGCGTCGGCTCGCCGACGTCTCGGAGGTGTCGGCGTACGCACTCAACATCAGCACGGCCCTGGCCTTCGGACTGGCCATCGACTACTGCCTGTTCCTCATCAGCCGCTACCGCGAGGAGCGCCGGGGCGGGGCGGCCCTTGCACCCGCGCTGCACACGACGCTGCGCACGGCGGGCCGGGCGGTGGCGGTCTCGGCGGCCACGGTGGCGGGCGGCATGGCCGCCCTCCTGGTCTTCCCGCACCCCGTGCTGCGGTCGATCGGCTGCGGGGGCATGGCGGTGACGCTGATGGCGGCGCTGGGCAGCCTGGTGGTCCTGCCCGCCGTGCTGGCCCTGCTGGGCGACCGCCTGGAGCGCTTCGACGTCTTCGCCCGGTGGCGGCGGCACGGCGGCGACGGGCCGGACGGCCGGCCGGCCATGGGCCGTTGGGGCCGGATCGCGCGGGCGATGATGCGCAGACCGCTGCTCGGCGGCATCCCGGTCGCCTGTCTGCTGGTGCTGCTGGCGATGCCCTTCACACAGGCGCGCTTCGGGCTCTTCGACGACCGGGTGCTGCCGGAGCACACGGCCGCCGGCGAGGTGGGGACGGCGTTGCGCCGCGACTTCGCGACGAGCGGGATCGGGGCGACGACGGTCGTGCTGCCGTCGTTCGACCCGCGGGCCCGGCGGGCGGAGCTGGACGGCTACGCCCGCCGGATTTCGGGCGTGCGGGGGGTGGTGCAGGTGGACGGCCCGACGGGGACGTACCGGGGCGGCAGGCGCAGTGCGAAGCCCACGCGGGCCTCCAAACAGTTCGCGTCCCCGCACGGGGTGTTCCTGTCGGTGGCGGGCCGCGGGGAGCCCGCGGATCCGGCGAACGCCGAGCGGGTCCGCCGGATCCGGGCCCTGCCGGCGCCGGCCCGCGCCTGGGTGGGCGGCATGGGGGCGCGGGTGGTGGACGCCCAGCGGCCGGTGCAGGACCGGCTGCCGCTGGCGCTCGCCCTGATCGCGGCAGGGATGTTCGCGCTGGTGCTGGCGCTCACCCGGTACCCGGTGCTGGCCCTCAAGGCGCTCGTGCTCAACGCGCTCAGCCTGTGCGCGACCTTCGGCGCGCTGGTCTTCGTCTTCCAGGAGGGGCATCTGCGCCGTCTGGTGGGCGATTTCACGGTCACGGGAAGTACGGACGTGCTGCTGCCGATCGTGGTCTTCTGCATCGCGTTCGGGCTGTCGATGGACTACGAGTGCATCCTGCTGTCGCGCATCGTGGAGGAGCATCGCCGCGGGGCGGGCACGGTGCTGTCCGTTGCGCGCGGGGTGGACCGCACGGCCGGTCTCTTCACATGGTCGGCCCTGATCCTGGCCGTGGTCATGGCCGCGCTGGCGACGTCGGGGCTGGTGTTCCTCAAGGCCGTGGGCGTCGGGCTGGCGCTGGCGGCGCTGCTGGACGCGACGGTGGTGCGCGGACTGCTCGTCCCGGCGGTCATGCGGCTCGCGGGGCGCGCCAACTGGTGGGCGCCGGCATGGCTGCGGGGTGGCCGGTGACCGTCACCCCGGGCCGTCGGCCGTGACGACGCGGACGCCGTCGCCCTCGCGGGTGACGACGATCCCGTAGCGTCGGCCGGTGCCGTTGTCCGTTCGGGCGCTGCGCAGGTCGGGGGCTGTTTGCACGGTGCAGGGGTGGACGCGGGCGAGCCGCGCGACATGGTCCTTGACGGCGAGGGCGGCCAGATGGTCGGCGAGGGGGACGTCCGTGGGGAGCCCGTAGAGCGTCTGGACGGTGCCGGGGAGCCAGTCGTGGCGTTCGGCCTCGGCCAGGGTGAGGGTGGTGACGCCCTGTTCGGTGCGGGAGACGCCGGCGCCGCGCAGGTAGCGGCGGTCACGGGCGAAGGCCAGGCGGTCGGCGAGCGGGATGCGGCCGTGCGGGCCGCCGCCGAGCAGGATGGCGATGAGGCGGAACGCGGCGAGGACGCGGCCGCCGGCCTGGAGCTGGAAGTCGATGAGGGGGAAGGAGGGGCCGTCGGGGTGGAAGCCGCGGAAGCGTGCTTCCGCGGTCACGGGGCCGGTGTGCGGCAGCTGCTCGTAGAAGTCGAAGCTCTCCAGCCGCCAGGGGTAGGCGAGGCTGCCGTCGGCCGCGGCCTCCGGTGCCCAGCGCCACAGCTCGCTGAACGGGGCGATGTGCAGGGCGCCGTCGAGCAGGCCCTGGTGGAGCCGGCCGCGCGGCACGCCGGGATGCCCGGCGTCGAGGACGGCGGTGGCGCCGGTGGACCCCGTGCTCAGGGACGTCACGTAGTGGAAGGCGGGGCCGTGGAAGACCGCACCCGTGGCGTACGGCAGCGGCGTGGGGGCGGCGTCGGTGAGCGGGGGGAACGGGCGGGGGCGCTGCCGGGTGCCGGTGAGGTCGAGCCGGGCGGAGGCGGCGGGCTCGAACTGCGCGACGGGGTCCGCCCGTCGGCAGCGCAGCAGCGTGAGCTCGGCGCCGCCGGGCACGGTGCGGACCTGCGTCGTGAGCCGCAACGGCCGGTCCACCGTGAGCCATTGGCGGATCCGCACGTCGCGCAGGGCGAGTCCTTCGGGTCCGTTGCCGGTGGCGTCGCAGGCGGCTGCGGCGAGCCGGTCGACGACCGACATCATGGGCAGGACGGGCACGGTGAGGGTCGGGCAGTGGTCCCGCACCCAGGTGTCGGTGTCCGGGTCGACGGTCTCCTCGCGACGGCCCGTACGGACAGGCGGTCCGCTGTCGGGGACGAGGCGCAGGGCGAGGCCCTGTCCGTGGAGGGCCGGGATGCCGTCGACGGAGACGAGGACATCGGCGTAGAGGGCCGGTTCGGGGCCGGCGACGACCCCGGCGGTGTGGACCTCGTAGACGAGCGTGCGGTGCGCGGGTGTGGCCTGGCGGCGGCAGCGGGTCACGGCGGTGAGGCCGGGGACGGGTTCGAAGCGGGCGCCGTCGTGGTCGAGGGTGAGCCCGAGGGCCGCCAGCTGGAAGGCCATGGCCTGGAGGGCGCCGTGCATCATCAGACTGCCGGGCACGCAGGGGTCGTTGGGGAAGTGCGCGGCGAAGTACCAGGCGTCGGGCCGGATGTCGGCCTCCGCCCGCAGCAGGCCGCGGCCCCAGGCGCCGCCGGCCGGGTCCCAGCCGGTGACGCGGTCGATCATCAGCAGCCGGCCGGGGTCGATGCGGGGAGTGCGACGGTGGTCGCGGGCCCGCGACCACCCGGGGCCGAAGCAGTCGTGCGGCCGCCCGTCCGCGAAGGCGCGCACGGCCTCGGCCGGGAAGCCGCGGGGAACGGCGGGGGGCGGGGGCGGCGGGTCGTGGGGCACGTCCGGGGGCGGCGCGGCGGGAGGCTGCCAGCGGACGCCGTCGGCGGCGGCGAGCTCGGCGTCGGTGAAGAGGCCGGCCTGGGCGTTGCGGACGGTGAACCGGAGCTCGTCGCCGACACGGCAGTCGGCGTGGAAGACGGTGAGAAGGGCGCCCTGCGGGTGGCGGACGTGGCGCTCGACCCGGATGTCGTGGCGCAGGGTCTCCCCGGCGCGGGGAAGGCTGCCGTGGAAGGTCACCTCGCAGCCGAGGGCGCGGTAGACGCGGTCGCCGGAGTGCAGCAGGTCCAGGCCCAGCCAGCCGAGCAGCACTTGGTTGGCCTGGCAGGTCTCGGTGAGGAGGGCTGCCGGCATCCGGCCGTCCGCGCCGAGGAACCAGCTTCCGGGCGGCAGTTCGGTCTCGCTCCGGATCGTTCCGGTGCCGAGCGAGGCGGGCCGGCCGTCGATGCCGAGGATCCGGTCGAGCAGCAGGAAGGGCGGTGCCGGAGGCCGATTGCGGCGGGCCCGGCCGTCCAGCGGCCGGAAGGCGGCGCCGAGGACGGCCGAGACGGGGCCGGTCACGAGGCGTTCGAGCTCCGCCCGGCCGAGCACGGGCCCGGGCGGGGCGGGGGCGATCGGGCGGGCGGGCACGGTGAGTGCCTGTGGGGGCGCGGCGGCCAGGGCGGCGGTCAGCCGTCGCCTGCCGTGCAGGAAGTGGACGTGGGCGTGCGTACGCGCGGCCAGGTGATCCTGATGGAGGGCACGGACCCGGGCGCCGTGGCGCAGGGCTGCCGTCATGGCCGGGTCACCGCCGCCGGCACCGGCCGGCACGAGGACGGGCGTGGCGCCGTCGAGCACCGGTGGCAGCGCGGGTGCGGGCTCCATGACGCCGGGCGGCGGGCCGGGTTCGGGGAAGCGGAGGGGCGGCACATGGGCCGGCACGCCGACCCGAGGGCCGTCCGGTCCGGCGTCCGGGGCCGGCGCCTCCGCATCCGCGACGGCCGCGGCGCGCAGCCGCACCCGGTGGACGGGCCCGGCCAGCACCGGCACGACGACCTCCGCCGTTTCCACATCGGGTGCGGGCTCGGCCCCGGCCACCGGGCGCGGCCGTACGCGGTGGTGCAGGGCGGTGACGGCGGTGGCGACGGCGAGCAGCCCGCAGGCGGCGTGCGCGCTGCCGAACATCCCGGTGACGTCGCACACTCCCTCGTCGGCGACGTTGGCGCCGAAGCGCAGGTCCGGTTCCGCCCGCCCGGCGTCGTCGTCGAGCAGGGCCAGGACGTGGTCGCCGTCCCGCTCGGCCTCGGCCAGGCGCTTGAGGACGAGGACGACGGCGGCGTCGCCGGGTGCCCGGGACAGGCCGAGGCCATCGAGTGCCGCGGTGTGCACCTCGTCGTGGGAGAGGTCGACGGCTCCGACGAGCGCCGCATCGGCCTCCCGGGCGCGCAGGGCGCGCGCGGCCAGCCGGAGGGCGACGAGACCGGACGCCTCCTCGCAGGAGACCGTGAACCCCGGCCCGGCGAGGTCGAGTTGGGCGTTGATGCGGTTGGCCACGACATTGGGCAGGCTGCCGATGGCCGCCGCGGCACTGACGGGGGCGTGACAGGCCTCGCGCAGCCGGTCGGCCGTGCCGGGCGGGTCGGGGAGCCCCGCCTGCTCCCACGCGGCGGTGATCCGGCGGCGCAGGGCGTAGCGCGGGATCCGGGGGTCGTCGCCCATGCCGATGAGCACGGCGGTGCGTTCACGCGGGAATGCCAGGCCGCGCGCGGCCTCGCGGGCGGCGTCGAGGACGAGGATCTGCTGCGGGAGGGTGTCCGCCAGGTCGACGGGCGGGAAGCGCAGCCCGTCGAGGGCGGTGGAGACGGCCGTACGGGGCGCGCGGGTCGCCCTGCCGGTGAGGACGGCGCGGGTGAAGGCGGCGGTGGTGTCGGCGTCGTCGCCGGTGCGGACGGCGAGGGCGACGACGGCGACGGGGCCGCCGGGCGGACGGGGGCCGGCAGGGGAACCGCGGTCGGGGCGGTGGCCGGCGGCGTCCTCACCGCACCGGCGGTGGCGGGCGGCGGGGCCGGCGTCCGGGGGGCGGGGGGTGGTGGGCGTGCCCGGGTGGTGGGCGACGGAGGGCTCGTCGGGGCGGTGGCCGACGGCGGCCTGATCGTCCTGGCGGTGGGGGAGAAGGGTGGGTTCGGGGTTCGGGCGGTGGTCGGCGCCGGGCTCGGCCCGGTGGTGGCTGGTGGAAGGCTCGTGCGGGTGGTGGCCATTGACCGGTGCGTGGTCCGGGTCGTGCCCGGTGGCGGTCTCGTCGTCCCCGCCGCGGCCGACGGCACCCCCGGCGTCCCGGCGGCGGTCGGCGCCGGGCTCGCCCCGGTGGTGGCCCCCGGCGGGCGGGGGTGGCGGCGGGGGCTGGGCCCCCGTCCCGTCCCAGGCGTCCACGATCAGGTGGGCGTTGGCGCCGCCGAAGCCGAAGGCGCTGACGGCGGCGCGCCGGGGCCCCGGCCAGTCCTCCGCCGTGGTGAGGAGCCGTAGGGGCTGCCCCGCGAGGGCGGGGGCGGGGACGTCGGCGCCGAGCGTCGGAGGGCGTAGCCCGGTGGCGAGGGCGCCGATGACCTTGAGCAGACCGGCGGCTCCGGCGGGGGCGAGCAGATGGCCCACGTTGGACTTGACCGAGCCGATGGGCAGGCCGGAGTGGCCGGCGAAAACACGTCCGGTGGCGGTGATTTCGGCGGCGTCGCCGACAGCGGTGCCGGTGGCGTGGCATTCGAGCAGGCCGACGGTCGCGGGATCGAGGCCCGCCGCGGCGTAGGCGAGGCGCATGGCGCGCTCCTGGCCGGCCGGGTCGGGGCTGAGGAAGCCGGTGCTGCGGCCGTCGTTGCCGAGGCCGATGCCGCGGATGACGGCGAGGACGGGCCGGTCCTCGGCGAGCGCGTCGGCCAGCCGCATGAGGGCGACGAGCGCGGCGCCCTCGGCGGGGACGATGCCGTCGGCGTCGCGGTGGAAGGGGCGGCTGCGCCCGGTGGCGCTGAGGGCCGATACGACGGCGAAGCCGCTGTGGACGAGGAGGTTGTCGGCCCGGTTGACGGCGCCGGCGAGCATGAGGCGGGCCGTGCGGTCGTGGAGCCGGTCGCAGGCGAGTTTGACGGCGTAGAGCGCGGAGGCGCACGCCGCATCGAGGGCGAAGGCGCCGGCGTCCAGGCTGAGGGCACGGGCGGCCAACAGCGCGGGCAGACCCGAGCTGAAGCGGTTGCGCGGATCGGGCGGGCTGCCCGCGATGCCCAACAGGGCCTCCCGGACGGGTGGTTGCTGGTACCGGGCCCAGACGTGTTCGGCATGCCGGGCGGCCGCGTCGGAGGGATGACAGAGGTTGCCGAGGACGAGGCCGGTGCCGTGCGGGGCCGGCCCGGGGTGGCCGGCCTCGTGCAGGGCCTGCCGCCCGGCGTGCAGCACCCAGGGGACGAGTTCGTCGAGGCGCCGGATGTCGGCGCTGTCGAGGGCGAAGCCCGTGGGGTCGAAGGCGTCGGCGAAGCCGTGGACGTAGCCGCCGGCGTCGCAGGGGACGCCGTCGCGGCCGTCCGGTGTGGTGCCTGCGCGGATGTCGGACCCGGGCGGCAGCCGCCGGCGGCCCGGCGGGGCGGGGCCGAGGGCGCTGCGCCCGGCGGCGACGTTCTCCCAGAAGCGGCCGGGGGTGAGGGCGCCGGGGAGGACGCAGCCGCGTCCGACGACGGCGATCGGTTCGAATCCCATGCGGTGTCCCTAAGCGGGCTTGGCGAAGTCCGGTGCGGCCGGCCACGACCTACCCGCAGATGACGTGGCGGACTTCCGGCGGAGCGCTCAGTCGGGGCGTCGGACGAGCTCCACGTCGTGGAGCTCGGCGAAGGGGGCGCCGTCGGCATCGGACAGGTGCACATGGCACTGGGCGTGGGCGCCTTCGGCCCAGAGAGGTCGTACCTCGCAGAGGAGGGGGCCGCGGGCGGGTCCGGGCCGGTGGAGGCGGAAGGCGCCGACGGCCATGGGCAGCGTGGCGCCCTTGAGCGCCTCCAGGGCCCACAGGACGGCGAGTTGGAGGGCGCCGTCGAGCGCGGCGGGGTCGGTGTGCCAGGGCCCTGCGGACCAGCCGAGGCCGGTGAGGCCGTGCACCGTGCCCCGGGCGCCCGCCGGGCCGAGGCCGTCGACGGAGGCGAGGGACCGCAGCAGGGGGCCGTGGAAGAGGACCGTGCCGTCGTAGTGCTCCCCGTCCCGGGGCGGCATCAGGTCCGGGACGTTCGCGGGCCCGTCGCCGTGCACGGGGATCCCGCCGTCGGTGTGGAGGGTGCCGCCGTAGTGCAGTCGGCCTCCGGCGCCGCGGAGTTCGACGGCGAGCCGTCCCGGCTCGTGCGGGTCGGCGAGGGCGTGCAGGGTGAAGGAGTCCCCGTCGCCGTCGAGTCCGTCGAGGACAGCCGGGTGCAGGACGCGCAGGTCGCACAGAACGGGCTGCGGGGCGGCGGGGGCCCAGGCGCCGGCCGCGGCGGTGAACCACTCCAGGGCCTGGGCGATGGGCAGGACGGGCGTGCCGTCGATGACGTGGTCGGCGAGGTGCGGGTGGCTGTGCCGGGTGGCGCGCACCTGTGCGGGCTGGAGCGCGGTGCCCGGGGCGGGGGGCTGTTCCGCGGCCGGTCCGGCGGCCGCCGTGAGGACGATGCGGGATCCATGGTCGGCAGTGGTGAGTTCGCGGACGCAGGCGCGGGCGCCGGCCTCCATGCTCAGCAGCGGCACACCGGCGGCGGCGAAGCGGCCGGCGAGCGCGGGCGTGACCATGCCGCCTTCCCAGGGACCCCAGGCGAGGGAGCGGACGTGGCAGCCGGGGCGTTCGGCGGCCTCGGCGGAGGCCACCTGGGCGAGGGTCTCGTTGGCCATGGCGTAGTCGCTCTGCCCGGCGTTGCCGTGGGTGGCGGAGACGGAGGAGAAGAGCAGGACGGTCCGCAGCGGGTCGCCGGCCGTGGCCTCCAGCAGCGTGCGCAGTCCTTCGGCCTTGGTGCCGAAGACCTGGTCGAAGTCCGCGTCGGTCTTGTCGGCGATCCGGCGGTCGGCGAGGACCCCGGCGCCGTGGACGATGCCGGTGACGGGCCCCCAGGCGTCGCGGACGGCGTGCAGCGCGCCGGTCAGGGCGTGCGGGTCGCGAACGTCGGCGGGGAAGTAGCGGGCCGGTGCACCGGCGTCCTCAAGAGCGGCCAGGACGGCCTTGATCTCGCGGACGGCGAGGACGTGCCGGGCGCGGGCGGTGAGCTCCGCCGGCGCGGCGGCGGGGTTCGACTCGGCGAGGGCGCGCACCAGTTCGGCCTCGTCCCGCGTGTCCGGCAGGCCGGGCGGCTCCTCGTCGACCTCGGTACGGCCGAGGAGCGCGATGCGGGGGCGGCGGGCCCGGGCGAGGGCGAGCAGGGCGGCCGCGGTGACACCGCGGGCGCCGCCGGTCGCCACGATGACGTCGTCGGGGCCGGGCCCCGTCCCTTCGGCGGGGATCCCGCCGTCGTCCGCGGCGAGGGGTGCCGGAACGGGCAGCGGGGTGGTGCGGCCGCCCTCGGCAGGCAGGCCGACGTCCAGAAGCGGTCCCCCGGTGAGGAGTTCGGCGGCAATCGCCTCGGCGACGTCCTCGGGGGTGCGGCCGGAGCACGCGCAGTCGACGGCCTTGACCGCGGCCGCGGGCCATTCGCGGGCCGCGGTGCGGGCCAGGGCGGCGAGCCCGCCGGACCAGGCACGGGCGCCCTGTGTGCCGCCGAGTCCGAAGTCGCCGCCGGTGTCCTGGACGGTGACGAAGACGCCGCCCTCGGTGGCGAAGCGCGGCGCGACCAGCCGCGCGGCGCGGAAGGCCGCGCGCTGGACCTGCAGCAGCTCCTCGACGGAGGCGTCCCGGCGGAGGCCGCCGAGCAGCAGCACCCCGCGGGTGTCGGGAGTCAGCGACTCGGCGCTCTCGACGGCCTCCGCGGCGGCTCCGCGGGCGGTGAGCCGCTCGGCGACGAGCTTGGCGAGCCCGGAACCACCGTCCACGACGGTCAGCACCTGCTCGGTGAGCCCCGGCATCGCCAGCCCGGCGGCGGGGACGGGAACGGCGCGCAGGACGTACCGGGCCGTGTGCACGGTAGCGGCGGGGACCGGCGGGGGAGGGGCCGCCGTTTCCCCGATGTCCCCGTCGGACGGCGGGAGTTCGCCCAGGGGGGCCGGTTCGGCGTCGAGGGGGACGGGCCCGGTGGGCGGGGGTGATCCGGTCGTGTCCGCCAGGGTGCGGATCCTGTCGGCGATCTGGCCGAGCGTCCGCAGGACGACGAGCTCGGCGGGGTCGCCTTGCGGCAGTTCGCCCAGGTGCCGGCGCAGGGCCGAGAGGATCTCGACCTTCTTGATGGAGTCGATGCCGAGGTCGGCTTCGAGCTCCATGTCGAGGCGGAGCATCTCGACGGGATAGCCGGTGCGTTCGGCCACCACGGAGAGCAGCACGGCGCCGATGTCCTGCTGCTCCGTGGGCTGTCCGGCGTCCGGCCCGGACTCCGGAGGGACGTCCGGCACGACGACGGGCTCGGCGGCCGGCGGTGCGGCGGGCATCTCGACGGCCTGCCTGGTCGGCGGTGGTGCACCGGTTTCGACGGGCTGGGCGGAGAGGAACGGCGCCTGTGTATCGGGAAGTTGCGGAAGGACGCCGGCCGGTGCGTCGCCGAGCAGGGCTGCAAAGGACGCCTCGGACAGCTTCAGGAAGGCGAGATGGGACTCCGTCATCATGCGCTGGTACGCGGCGTGGGCCTCGGCGGTCTGCCGCTGGGCGTCCTCGATGAGCCGCACCACGGCCTCGGGGGCGCCCGCCGGGGCGACGGGCGTCACATCGGGCACGGAGACGGGCGGCGGAGCGGTCTCCGCCGGGGCGGGGGTGCTGCCCGCCGGGGTGCTGTCGGCGGCCTGGGGAGGGTAGGTCCTGCCGTGGTTCCCGCCATCGATCTTCACTGTCATGGTGGTTCGCTGCTCCTGCTCGGGTTCTGCGGGCGGGCGGTAGTGGCGCCAGGAGGGGCCGGGGTCGAGGGGGACGCCGTGGACGGCGAGCCTGGCCAGGCCGTCCTGGAGGGCCGTCACCCCGTGCCCGTCGCGGTGGTCGAAGGAGACGGCCAGGTGCGGGCGGTCGCCGAGGATGTGGCCGGTCAGCCGGGTGAGCACGCTGCCGGCGCCGACCTCGGCGAAGACGCGCACCCCGGCCGCGTACATGGCCTCGATCTGGTCGGCGAAGCGCACGGGCGCGGTGAGGTGGGCGGCGAGCCGGGCGCGCACGGCCTCCGGGTCGGGCGGGTAGGGGGCGGCGTCGGTGTTGGAGTAGACCTCCGCCTCGGGGGCCCGTACGGCGGCGGTGCGCAAGGCCTCCTCGAAGGGCGCGCGGGCCGCGGCGACGAGGGGGCTGTGGAAGGCGGCCGCGGCCGGCAGCGGGGTGACGGCGACGCCGGCGGCGTCGAGCCGTGCGGTGGCGGCCGCGAGGGCCTGTGCGGTGCCGGAGAGGACGGTCTGGGAGGGGCCGTTGTGGTTGGCGATCCACAGCCCGTTTCCGGCGCCGCCGATGAGTTCCGCGGTCTCCTCGGGCCCCGCCGCGACGGCGGCCATGCCGCCGGGGGCGTCGGCCGCCGCGTCGTGCATCGACGCGCCACGGCGGCGGGCGAGTTGCAGGAGGGTGCCGGCGTCGTAGGCCCCGGCGGCGTACAGGGCGGTGAGCTCGCCGAGGCTGTGCCCGGCGGTGCAGTCGGGACGCAGTCCGTGCTCGCGGAGGACGGCGAGGAGGGCCACGCTGTGGGCGGCGAGGGCGGGCTGGGCCCAGCGGGTCTCGGTGAGGAGGGCCTGCTGGGCGACGCGAGCGGCGTCGTCGGCGGCAGGCGGCGGGAAGACGACGCGGTGCAGGGGCGGTTCGGCGGCGTCCTCACCGGCGACCGCGTCCCAGGCGGCCTGCGCGGCCGGTTCGTGCACGGCGAGGTCGGCGCCCATGCCCGGGTACTGGGAGCCCTGGCCGGGGAACAGGAAGGCGATCCGGCCGGTCCCGGGCGCCCCGGCGGTGCAGTACAACTCGCCGCGTTCGGACAGGTGTTGTCGTTCCCCCGCCGTGGCGAGGTGTGCGGCGGCCCGGTCGAGCCGTGCGGCGAGTTCCTCGGCGTCGGCGGCGATGACGGCCAGCCGCAGGGGATCCGTGGCGCGGAAGGCCTCCTGGCTGTGGCGGGCCAGGTCGGCGATCCGGAAGCCGTCGTCGGTGCGGCCGGCGTCGGCGGCGGCGTGGGCAGCGGCGATGCGCTCGCGCAGCTCGTCGGCGGACGCGCCGCTGAGCAGCAGGAGTTCGGTGGGGTGGGTACGGGCCCGGGGCGGCCGGGGCGCGCCGGGCGGGGCTTCCTCGAGGGTGGTGTGGAAGTTGCTGCCGCCGAAGCCGAAGCTCGAGACGGCGGCGCGGCGGGGGTGGCCGGCGGGGCGGATCCAGGGGCGGGCCGCGGTGTTGAGGTAGAAGGGGCTGGTCCCGATGTGCAGGTCGGGGTGGGGGCGGTCGGCCTTGATGGTGGGCGGGAGCACCTTGTGGTGCAGGGCGAGGACGGCCTTGAGCAGTCCGACGGCGCCGGCGGCGCACTTGGTGTGCCCGATCTGGGACTTGACCGAGCCGAGGGCGCACCACTGGACGCCGGGACGTCCTCCGGCCTCGTACACCTCGCGCAGGGCGCCGAACTCGGCCTGGTCGCCGGCGCGGGTGCCGGTGCCGTGCGCCTCGACGAGTCCGACGGTGCCCGGTGCGTAGCCGGCGTCGGCGTAGGCGCGGCGCAGGGCGCGCGCCTGGCCCTCGGCGAGGGGCGCGTAGATGGCGGTGCCGCGGCCGTCGGAGGAGGTGCCGAGGCCGCGGATGACGGCGTAGATGCGGTCGCCGTCGCGTTCGGCGTCGGCGAGCCGTTTGAGGGCGAAGAGGGCGAGGGCCTCGCCGAGCATGGTGCCGTCGGCGTCCGCGGAGAAGGGGCGGCAGTCGCCGGTCGGGGACAGGGCGGGGGTGGTGGTGAAGCAGCGGAAGGTGCCGATGTCGTTGGAGGCGTCCACGCCTCCGGCCAGGACGAGGTCGGCGCGGCCGAGGGCGAGTTCGTCGAGGGCGCAGGAGAGGGCGGCCAGTGAGCTGGCGCAGGCGGCGTCGGTGGTGTGGTTGGTGCCGTGCAGGTCGAAGCGGTTGGCGATGCGGCCGGCGACGAGGTTGCCGAGCCCGCCGGGGAAGGTCATCTCGTCGGGTTCCGGGCAGCGGGCGGCGATGGCGTCGCACAGGGCCTGGGCCTGGTGTTCGGGCAGTCCCTGTTCCCGCAGGGCGCTGAGCCACAGGGGGCGGCCGTTGCGGTGGCCGGACTGGGTGAGCATCTCCAGGGCGCCGCTGCCGATGATGACGGAGACCCGTTCACGGTCGAGGTCCTGGGGGCGGCCGCCGGTGGCGTCGTGCAGGACCTGGTCGGCGACCATGAGCGCGAGCAGCTGGGCGGTGTCGGTGGAGGCGAGGACGGAGGGCGGGATGCCGTGGGCGAGGGGTTCGAAGTCGACCCGGGGCAGGAAGGCGCCGCGGCGGACGTAGACCTTGCCGGGGGTGCCGGGTTCGGGGTCGTAATAGTCGTCGACGAGCCAGCGCGAGGGCGGGATGCCGGTCATGGCGTCGTGGCGGCCGAGGATCAGGCGCCAGCTCTGCTCGACGTCGCGGGCGTCCGGGAGGAGGGCGCCGAGGCCGGTGACGGCGACGGGCACCCGCTCTGCGGGTGGGGTGTCGGGCATGCTCGGCTCCTGGTGTGCTCGGGGCGCGTGCGGTCCTAGGCGAGCGGGCGCGGGGGGAAGGCGAAGGCGGCGGGGGGCACGGCGACGCCGTAACTGCGCAGCTGGTGGGCGCGGGTGAGGACGGCGGCGCCCTCGAGGAGGTTGCGGGCGATCTGGACGACGGTGCGCCGGGCGGGGTCGGCGAGGAAGCTGTGGGCGGCCCAGCGGTTGAAGGCGCCCATGGCGGGGCCGCACCAGATCTGGTAATCGGTGCGGCGCGCGGTGCGGCCCTCGATGGCCCAGCGGCTGGAACTGCCGAGGTACCAGCGGAAGACGAGGGCCATACGGTGCCGGGGGTCGCTCTCGGCGCGTGCGGTCTGGGCGGGGTCGCGTTGCTGCCAGAAGCGGCGCGTCTCGTCCCAGACGGTGGTGAACGGGGCCTGGAGGATGTCCCGTTCGACCGCGGTGCGGTGCTGCGGGGGGATGTCCTCCCAGGATGCGTGGTCGCGGTAGAGCTCGTGGAGGCGGGCGGCGCGCTGGGCGAAGAGGGTGCCGCGGCGCAGCACTTGGAGCTTGATGCCGAGTTCGAACATGTCGGCGGCGGGGGCCATGGCGACGTCGGCGACGTCGGCCGCGGCGAGCAGGGCGCGTGCGTCGGCGGAGAGCCCGGATTCGACGGCGGCCTGGTTGACGGAGCCGGTCAGGACGTAGGCGGCGCCGAGGGCGAAGGCTGCGGCCACGGCGGCGGGGGTGCCGAGGCCGCCCGCGGCGCCGATGCGGACGGGGCGGTCGTGGCCGTGGGTGCGGGCGAGGGCGTCGCGCTGGGCGAGGACGGCGGGCAGCAGGGCGGTGAGGGGGCGGTTGTCGGTGTGACCGCCGCTGTCGGCCTCGACGGTGATGTCCTCGGCGACGGGCACGTGCGCGGCCAGCCGGGCCTCGTCCTCGGTGAGCCGGCCGGCGGCGACGAGGCGGCGCAGGAGGTCGTCGGGGGCGGGGGACATGAAGGGGCCGGCGACTTCGGGGCGGGAGATCTTGGCGAAGAGGCGCGTGCGGCGGTGGATACGGCCGCGGGCGTCACGCTGCAGCCCGGTGGCGGCGAGGCGGACGACGGCGGGGGTGAGCTCCATGAAGGCGGAGGCGGAGACGGCGGGTACGCGGTGCCGGAGCAGGACATCCGCGACACGGTCCTCCAGGCCGGGCTCCGCCGGGGAATGGATGAGGTTGACGCCCCAGTTGGGTCGGGTGCCGAGCCGGGCGGTGAGTTCGCGGACGGCGGCCTCGACGCGGCCGGGGTCCAGGCCCGCGGCGCCGAAGAAGCCGAACATCCCGGCCTCGGCCAGGGCGATGACCATGCCGGTGGTGGCGATGCCGTTGGCCATCTCGCCGGCGACGTAGGGAAACCGGGTGCCATGGGTCTCCGCGAAGGAGCGGTCGCCGAGCCACTCGGGGTAGAGCGGGGGCAGGGTGCCGAGGTGCGGGACACCGGTGCGGCCGGTGGCGGGGGCGGCCGAGCCGCCGAGGGCGATGCCGATGCCGGGCCCGGCGGGGGCGCCGACGAGCTGGACGGGTTCCCTGATGTGTGCGACGAGCGGCAGCACGTCGGCGGTGGTGTACGCGGCCGGCCGGTCGGGGTCGGGGTACCACACGGCGCGGCGGGTGACCGCGGAGTCCGCTGCAGTGGACAGGAGTTGGTTCATCGCGAGGTCCTCGGGCGGGCGGCGTCATGGGCCGCCGGGTCGGTGCCGGCGACGAGGTAGGGCAGGTCGACGTCGGGGGGCGGTGGCAGTGGGCCGAGCAGCCGGCGGGCGGCGGTGTCGTCGAAGCGGCGCCGGTGCCGGAGGTAGGGGGTGAAGCCGGGGTAGAAGTCGGCGGTCCGCTCCAGTTCGGTGGCGTCGGACACGGCCACGTCCGCGTCCTGGAGTTCGAGACGCACGGGAAAGAGCCGTTCGAGGAGCCGGACCAGCACGGCCATGGGCGTGTCGCGCGGGTGCACGACGTGGAAGGTCGACACGTCCGTGCCGGGGCAGCGTTCGGCGAGCCGGACCATCGCCTCGGCGGCCCAGTCCACGGGAAGCAGATTGAGGTGTCCGTCGGCACGGCCCGCGATGCGTACGAGCGGACGCTCCCCGGGCGGCAGCTCCAGACCGCCGGCGGCAGCCGCCTCCCGGGCGGACCGGGCGACCTCGCCGATGTACTGCAGCGGGTGCCCTGGTACGTCCGGGTGCGGAGGCCGGTCGCCGACCAGGATGCTGGGGCGGAAGATCACGGCGGGCCGGTGCTGCTGCCGAGCCCAGGCGTGGACGAGCAGCTCGGCCTCGTATTTGGACTGCTCATAGGCGTTCTCGAAGCCGTGCGCGTCGGTGAGTTCGTGCTCGTAGGCGGTTCCCTCGCGGCGGGCACCGGCGACGAAGGCGGTGCTGACATGGTGGAACCGCGGTACTCGTCGGCCTGCTGCGGTGAAGGCGAGCATCTGCCGGATGCCGTGCACGTTGACGGCGCGCAGGCCGGCGAGGTCGGCATTGAGGCGGATGTCGCCGGCACAGTGCCAGACGGCGTCGGCGCGGTCGGCCAGCTCCTGGAAGTGCACGGGTGACAGGCCCAGCCGGGGCAGCGACATGTCGGCCTCGACGACGTGGACGCGCCGGTGGAGCCGGTCGAGCAGGGAACCGGGGGCGCCCGAGGCGGCCAGGACGGTGGCGAGGCGTTCCCCGGCTCCGCGCGGCCGGGGCCGGGCCAGCACGGTGACCTCGGCGCCACGGCGCAGGAACTGCACCAGCAGCCGGCTGCCGAGGAATCCGGTGGCACCCGTCAGTGCGATGTGCACAGCCACTACTCCAGACAGTGGAGGGCTTCGCGGCGGGAAGTGCTCGGTCCACGTCCGATCGTCCCCGCCCGCGCCGTGCATATGAACATATACCGGTATGAATCGTGTCGCGCTCGATGAGGCGCACGGCGTGGCGCGGCGCCCGTCCGGCGCAGAGCACGGCTGGGCCCTGCGGGCCGGCGGCAAGACCTGGTGGCCGGCCCCCGGCCGCTACCCTCCTGACGCACCTTGACGCCGCCGGTCAGGGAGAAGCCCTGGACCTCGACCGTGGTGCCCGCGGGGACCGTCAGGTCGACGCCGCCGAAGACCGGGAAGGCGTCGACCTCGGCGGACGCCCCTTCGGGGCAGGCCAGTTCCGCACCGCCGACCA
Organism: Streptomyces morookaense; assembly: GCF_013030945.1. GTDB lineage: Bacteria > Actinomycetota > Actinomycetes > Streptomycetales > Streptomycetaceae > Streptomyces > Streptomyces morookaensis. The sequence goes on from NZ_JABBXF010000093.1 coordinate 22,002, forward strand.
GGGACGCCTTCACCAGGCGGGGCGGACCCGCAGGGAGTTCCGCGTCGGTGTGGTCGGTGTCATGGCCCCGGGGACGTCACGCCCGCCGCAGCCCCCGCAGGATCTTCCCCTCCGTGCTGAGGTACCCCCGCGTGTAGTCGAAGCGCGGGGCATCCGCGAACGTGAGGTAGAGCCACTTGAAGTTCTCGGCGAAGACGTACGCCGGGCAGTGGTCGCCCTTGGGCATGGGGTTGCGGGTGACGTCGGTGACGATCGTGTAGCCCCCGGGCACGCGGTGATGGGCGCGCAGGTTCTTGAAGTAGCGCCAGGCCGCGGTGCGGTAGAACGGGTCGCCGGTCTGCCAGTACAGCTCGAAGGCGCAGTTGGCGTACTCGGGGCGCAGCTGGTTGTGCGGGTCGACGACGTCGAGGTGCGCGTAGTCGATGAGTTCGGGGATGACGGCGTACTTGTCCAGGACCGCGGTCCAGGAGCGGAAGTAGTCCGCGGCCAGGGTGTTGTCCCCGCCGACCGGGAGGATGGCGACGGCCAGGGACGACTGCCGCCTGTTGAGCAGGTTCCCGGTGCGGAAGTCGACGTTCTTGAACCACAGCAGCTCGCCGATGCGTTCGGTCTGGTGCTTCTTGACCGCGGGTTCCAGGGTGCGGAACCAGTTCAGGCAGTCCTCGTCGCGGAACATCGCCCAGCCGCCCCACAGGTACTCGAAGAACGAGTCCACCGGCGGGTTGAAGGAGACGGCCTCGCGGTCGGCCCAGCGGCCGGTCTCGATGTTGATGCTGGTGGCCAGCAGGTCGAGCGACGAGCGCCGCTGATAGGCCGCGCGGAGCGCCCGCTTGGCGGCCTTGCGGTAGCGGGAGTCGTTGGTGAGGTCGGACAGGACCCCGAACTCGAGGATGTTGGTGCCGATCTCCGCGAGCGGCAGCACGGGCCCGGAGACCTCGCCCGTACGGAGGTTGACGTAGCGGTAGGGCATGCCGGTCGGCGAGGTGGTGAAGGCGGGGAGCAGCCGGTCGGCCAGGTCGGTGCAGAGGTCGAGCAGGCGCTTCTCGCCGGTGGCCAGATAGCCGGAGAGCAGGCCTCCGACCATGCGGATGACGGTCTCGAAGACCTGGAAGTCGGCGTCGATGTCGAAGTCCAGATGGCCGGTGATCCACCGCACGCACCGGTCGGTCTCCGCGTCCAGTTCCATCACGTGGTGCGTGTCGAGCGCCTCGACGATGGACAGCCCCACGGGGTGCCCGTGGGCGAAGAAGTCGCTGTGGCCCCCCGAGACCGGCCGCAGCTCGTCGTGCCCCCAGGCGAACCGCTTGTACCCCTCCCAGGCGTGGACGAACTCGGAGCGGATCTCGTGCGCCTTGTCCGGGTCGGGCTTGTGCCGGCGCGCCGCGCGGGGCAGCGGGTGGCGTGCCGCGGCCGCCGGCACGGGACGCACGCCGCCTGCGACGGCGCCCCCGGCGGCCGCGAGTGCGCGCAGCAGGCTCCGACGGGTGGCGCTGGCGGTGAACGATCTGCTGATCACGACCGCAGTATGCGGGTGCCCGGACCGGTCCGCGGCAAGGCACGACGGTGCGGCCGGGTACACCTGCCCGTACCGCACCGCCACGATGGGCAGTAGAAAGGGTCCATGACCGCCGACGAGCACATGCCGACGACCGAGGACATGCTGCGGGCCAACGCCCGGAACTGGGACGCCCGCACCCCCGTGCACGTCGCCAGCGGCTTCTACGGCCTGGACGGGTCCCGCTCCCCGGACGGCTGGTTCGCGCCCTTCGAGTGGGACGACCTCGGCGCCCTGCAGGGCCGGGACGTGCTGCACCTGCAGTGTCACCTGGGCGTGGAGACCCAGGCGTTCGCCGGCCGCGGGGCCGCGAACACCGTCGGGCTCGACTTCTCCGGCGCATCCGTGGCGGAGGCGCGCCGGCTGGCCGCGGAGGCGGGGCGGGAGGTGGAGTTCGTCCGGGCGGACGTCCACCGGGCCGTCGAGGCCCTCGGCGGGCGGCGGTTCGACGTCGTCTACACGGGCAAGGGCGCCCTGTGCTACCTGCCCGACCTGCACCGGTGGGCGGAGGTGGTCCGGGACCTGCTGCGGCCGGGCGGGATGCTGTACGTGGTGGAGTTCCACCCGCTGCTCCACGCCCTGGGCCCGGTGCCGCAGCCCGGCGAGCACGAACTGCTGCTGCGCCACGACTACCTGGCGGGCCGGGGCCCGGTCCGCCACGACTCCTCGCACACCTACACCGACGGCCCGCCCCTGCAGTCGGACACGGTCAGCTATGAGTGGCGGCACGGCGTCGGCGAGGTCGTCGGCGCCGCGACCGCCGCGGGCCTGACGGTGGACGTGCTGCGGGAGACGGACCTGCTGCCGTGGCGGCGCTTCGCCGCCATGGAGCCTGCCGGGGACGGCTGGTGGCGGCTGCCGGACGCCGCGCCGAGGATCCCTCTGCTGTACGCGCTCCGTGCGGTGCGGCACGGCTGACGTGGCTGCTCCCCGGCGCGGGGTCCCCGGTTCAGCGGCCGGGCCTGGCCAGCAGCAGCTCGGTGTTGTGGTCGGCCGCGGCGCCGAGCTTCTTCGCCGGGACGGCGTACGGGTCGTTGAAGGACAGCTCCCGGTACAGCGCGGCGAGGCCCGCGTCGGAGGTGTCGCCGAAGTCGGTCGTGTAGGGGGCGGCCGACTCCACCAGCGTGGTGAACAGCGACAGGGTGCCGTCGCCGTTGTCGGCGATCTCGATGATCCGGGCGTGCTGCGGGAAGTCGACGTGCGACGCGGTGTTGATCTCCCAGAAGGCGCGCTCGGGCGTCGCGTGGCCGTGGGCGAGGATCTGGTTCTCGTGGGTGTGGCCGTTGACCCAGGCGACGACGTTCGGGTAGCGCTGCAGCAGGGCCACCAGCTCGTTGCCGTCGTGCCGCTTCTCGAAGGGGTGGTGCGGGTCGGGCAGCAGGTTGCCCATGGTGGTGCTGGTGTGGTGGCTGAAGATCACGACCAGTTCGTCGGACTGTCCGCCGCGCACGACGCGGCCGTCGGCGTCGTACCAGCGGCTGCTGCGGGACTGCAGCACGGACTCCAGCCACTTCAGCTGCGCGGTCCCGAGCGAACCGTCCGCCCACCCGGCCGGGTTGGTGGTGTCCAGGCTGATGCCCAGGACGCCGTCGGATACCGGGAAGGTGTAGTACAGCCGTCCGCTGTCCACCGCGGAGTCGGTGAAGCCGTGCCCCACCGGGCCGGGGCCGGTGCGTGCGGGGTCCAGGTGGGCCTTGGCGAACTCGGCCGGGGTGAAGGGGGCGCGCCGCGGGTCCGGGGTGACGTGCCGCACCGGGCCGCCGCTCTTGAGCAGCTTGGCGAGGTGGAGGACGGCCGAGGCGGGGTCGTTGCGCAGGGCGTCGGCCAGCTTGGCCGCCTCGGTGTCGTCGATCCCCTCCAGCTTGCGGTCGCCGGTGTAGAGCGAGTGCAGCAGACCGAGGTCGGGCAGGGTGCCCTCGATGCTGTCGTCGTGGTTGCCGATGGTGCTGTACCAAGGGGTGCGCAGGCCGGGGGCGTTGAAGGAACGTCCCGCCGCGGAGAGGAAGCCGGGTATCCCGGGGAAGCCCTTGGCCTTGTACGAGTCCTGGAAGGACGCCTCGGGGTTCCAGTACAGCGCGCTGCCGGAGTTCTGCACGCCCTCGTAGCGGCGGGTGTCGCCGCTGTTCGGGGTGATCGCGCCGCCGCTCATCACCGTGAGGTACCAGTCGAGTTCGATCTGCTCGTGGTTGTCGGTGTTGTCGCCGGTCGCCATCACGAGGGAGAACGGGCTCCCCGTGAACGGGCCGCCCGAAAGCGAGTTGACCCGCTCGACGAGGGAGGAGGCCCCGCGCACGGTGAGCGCCTCCTGGGGGCGGTGCGCGCTGTCCAGGTACCGGGCCAGGTACTCGAAGCGCACCGGCGACTCGGTGTCCGCCAGGTGCAGGTCCGTGAACTGCACGAAGGAGGCCAGCGCGGTACGCCGCCCGTCGCGGGCCGCGGCCGCCTGGGCGAGGTCGGTGCGCACCACCAACGGCCAGCCCGGCCCGGCCTGGAGGCGCTTGTACGGGCCGCTGCCCGTTGCCATGGCGGCCTGTTCGAGGGTGGTGCCCGTGGTGCGGACGGCGCGGGCGGCGGTGGCGGCCACGGCACGGTCGAGGGCCGCCGCAGACGCGAACCGGCTGCTGCCCAGCGAGAGGGCCGTTGCGGCTGCTGCGGCCGCGGTGCCGGTGAGGAAGTGGCGTCTGCTGTATGCGGGCATGCCGCGTCTCCTGACGATCGGTCAGCAACGTGGCGTGCCGCAACGACGAGCGTCCGGCACGCACTTACTGGTGCGTAATGGTCGCCGGACAGCATGCTGAGCGGTGCTGGACGTTCCGTGAACGAAATGCAAAGGAACGGTGAGATGATCGTTGAGCGATGGTGATGCAGGAGCAGGAACGCCCCGAAGACCCCGGCTTGTCAGGACTGCGGCACCGGTCCGGCGACGCCCACGGACGACTCGACCAGGCTTCCCAGATACAGCACGCCGTCGTGCTCGCACACGCTGGTGACGAAGCGGTAACCGTCCGCCGGGCGCTGGAGGTCGTGCACCACGCGCCCGTCCGCGTCCAGCGCCATGACCCACGCCGTGGGGCGCGGCCCCCGGAACAGCGCGGTCGGCAGCTGCCACAGCGCGCGGCGCAGACCGGGAGAAGTGCGGTGCAGCAGATCGAGCAGCGGCTCCCGCGGACCGGTCATCGCCACCCAGATCAGACCGCCGGGACCGGTGGAGATGTTGTCCGGGAAACCCGGCAGTTCGGCGAACAGTTCACGCCGCCCCGCCTTCGGCCCGGTGAGCCACAACCGCGTCAGCCGGTAGGCACCGGTCTCGGCGACCACGACGAACGAGCCGTCCCGGGCCAGCGCCACACCGTTCGCGAACTGCAGCCCGTCGAGCACCACTTCGGCGGTGCCCGTACCGGGCTCGTACCGGATCAGACGCCCGCTGCCCGCGTGCTCCAGCAGATCGCCCATCCAGTGCTCCAGCGGCAGCCGGCTGGCATCACTGACGTACAACGTGCCGTCCGGGGCCGCCACCACATTGCTGCACACCGTCAACGGCCGCCCGGCCGCCTCGCGCAGCAGCGTCTCGGTGCGCCCCGAGGCGGGATCCGTGCGCAGCAGCCCCCGCTGCGCGTCACACACCAACAACCGCCCGTCGGGCAGCGGACACAGGCCGAGCGGCCGGCCGCCGGTGTCGGTGACCATGGCCACCTGCCCGCTGACCGGGTCCACGCTCAGCACGCGCCCGTCCTCCACTCCGGTCAGCACCCGCCCCGCGGCGTCGACCCGGACGTCCTCCGGCCCCTTCCCGCCCAGCGGCAGCCTGCGCACACGCGGTAGTGGCGGACGGCTCGCCTTGACGCGCGCCCGCGGGGGCCGCGCCGGCGGCTGCCAGACGACCGGGCGCAGGGCGGGCTTCTGCGGGAGCATGAAGGGACCTTCCGTGGCCGGACGGGGGCGGACGAGCTCGAACATACCGTTCCCGGTGGTGTCGGTGACCGAAGATGCGCCAGGCCGTGGCGCGTTGCCATGGCCGGCGGTCGGGCGAATTTCCAGTGGCCGGAGAGCAGCATGATGAGTTGAGACGTCAACCCCGTTGTGCGAATCGGCATTTTATGGCCTGTTCCAGAGGTCGGTACGGTCGGCGTCATGGAGTGGAGCTTTCAGACTGCAGAAGAACTCGCGGCCGCCTTGCGTGCCGGTGAAGTGACATCGGTGGAGCTGACCGACGAGGCAATCGCTCGTATCGAGCGGGACGACAAGGCGATCAACGCGATCTGCGTGCCGGACTTCGACCGTGCGCGGGCCGCCGCGCGCCGTGCCGACCAGGAGCGCGCCCGCGGCGAGGACCGGCCGCTGCTGGGTATTCCGGTGACGGTCAAAGAGTCCTACAACATCGCCGGGCTGCCCACGACCTGGGGCATGTCGCCGCAGGCGAACTTCATGCCGACCGAGGACGCGGTCCAGGTGTCGCGGCTCAAGGCCGCAGGCGCGGTGGTGCTCGGTAAGACCAATGTGCCGGTGGGGCTGCAGGATATCCAGAGCTTCAACGAGATCTACGGCACCACCAACAACCCGTGGGATCACGGTCTCACGTCGGGTGGGTCCTCGGGCGGATCAGCGGCGGCTCTGGCGTCCGGGTTCGGCGCGCTGTCCATCGGCTCCGACCTCGCCGGCTCGTTGCGTACCCCCGCGCATTTCTGCGGCATCTACGCGCACAAGCCGACACTCGGACTGGCGGCAACCCGCGGCATGGTCGCGCCGCCGGCACCGCCATTGCCGGTCGACCTCGACCTCGCCGTCGTCGGTCCGATGGCGCGCACCGCCCGCGACCTCATGCTCCTGCTCGACGTCATGGTCGGACCGGACCCGATGACGCACGGTGTGGCGTACGACGTGACGCTGCCGCCCGCGCGCCATGAGCGGCTCGGCGACTTCCGGGTCTTGGCGCTCGAGGAGCATCCGCTCATTCCGACCGGGTCCGCCGTGCGGGCGGGCGTGAACCGGGTGGTCGACGCGCTTGCCGACGGCGGCGCCCGCGTCGAACGGCACACTCCGCTGCTTCCCGATCTGACCGAAGCCGCCATGCTTTACAGGCAGTTGCTGTTTTCGGGCTCTGCCGCACGTTTTCCCGTCGACTCCTACGAGCAGTTGCGGACCCGCGCCGCCCGACTGAGCGCAGACGACCAGAGTCTGGATGCGGCGCTGCTGCGCGGGATGGTGTTGAGCCACCGCGACTGGATCGAGGCGAACAGCCGTCGCGAACTCCACCGTCACGGCTGGCGGCAGCTCTTCGCCGAGTTCGATGCCGTGGTGTGTCCCATCACGCCGACTCCTGCGTTCCCGCACGACCACAACCCCGATCCGCTGGAACGCCGAATCGACATCGACGGCGTCGAGTACCCGTACTTCGACCAGCTCGTCTGGGCCGGTCTGGCCACCATGCCCGGCCTGCCCGCCACCGCCATACCGGCGGGCCGCTCTCCCGAGGGCCTGCCGGTGGGAGTGCAGCTCATCGGCCCGATGTTCGAGGACCGCACCCCGCTGCGGCTGGCCGAGCTGCTCGAGCACAAGATCGGCGGCTTCCAGCCGCCGAGGTAGGGCGTACTACCGGGTGTCCGTCGAGGTTGAGATGCGGATGACAAACACGCCAACTACTGCTGGTTCACGGACCCGTCACGGGCACTCCGTCCGAAGCTCGCCCGGACTCCGAAGATCAAGAAGCCCCTGATCGGGGTGTGCGACTCCACGCGCTGCCCGCAGGCCACCCACCACGCCTGCCATCGACCCGTCTGGGCCGAGCAAAGGTCACACCGCTACCGAGGCAGCCAGCACCAGGGAGGATCGGCTCCAGCAGCTGACATCCCACGGACACGGCAGCTGGGGAACATCCGTATCTTCAGCGGTTTCCGGCGCTGCCAGAGGGACACCCGCGCTCTTCTGCCAGCGGTGAACCCCGGCTCGACCGTGCCCGTCGATCACTACTGTCCAGTCTCATGACGACGATTACAACGCGCACGGTCGAGTACCCGGCCGACGGTCTGACGATGATCGGGCACCTCGCGCTCCCGCCCGGTACCGACCGCAGGCCTGCCGTGCTGCTCGGCCCAGAGGGCATGGGGCTCAGCGACGTCGAGCGCCGCCGGGCCGACGCCCTCGCCGAACTGGGGTACGTGGCGCTTGCCTTCGACATCCACGGCGGGCGCTATTTGGGCGATCCCGAGGAGATGCTGGCCCGTTGCCTGCCGCTGCTCGACGACCCCGACCGGATGCGGGGCATCGGCCACGCGGCGCTCGATGTGCTGCGCGCCGAACCGCGGACCGACCCCGACCGGATCGCCGCCGTCGGCTACGGCACCGGAGGCGCGATCGCGCTGGAACTCGGGCGCGACGGCGTCGGCCTGCGCGCGATCGGGACCGTCAACGCACTGACCACCGGCCGACCGGACGAGACGGCGCGCATCCGCTGCCCGGTGTGGGCCGGGGTCGGGTCGGAGGACCCGATCATGCCGCCCGCGCAACGCGACGCATTCACGGCCGAGATGCAGGCCGCGGGCGTCGACTGGCGCCTCGTGGTCTACGGCGGCGCCTTGCACGCCTTCCACCACCCGCCGGTCGACCATCCCGTGGTCCCTGGCGTCGGCTACCACCCACGGCATGCGCAGCGAGCCTGGCACGACGTCGTCGACCTGCTGGCCGAGTGCCTGCCCGTGACGGAGTGATGCCCGGCCCGGCCCGCGTGTCAGGGCGGCCGGGGCGAGGGTGCTGAGCCCCGGGACCGCCATTGCCCCTGCATGGTGATCCCGTTCATCTTCATCAGCTCGGTGTGGAAGTCGAGCCTCATGTCGAGCGGCACGGAGTTGAAGGTGGGGACGAGGTTGGCGGCGCCGTAGCCGAAGGCTCCTGCGAGCAGACCGGTGGAGAGCAGGGACAGGCCCAGGAGAAGGCGGTTGCGCATTCGGTTCATGCTTTCTTGGCGGGTTGGGTGAAGCGGTTGCTCGGTGCTCCTCGGAGCTTGCCGTCTGGAAGTCTGCGGCCGTAGGCCAGCAGCAGGAGGTCCTGGGCGGCGCCGACCACGGGCGCGCCTGAGCCGTACGACCAGTCGAGGTCCTCGGCGCACAGCCGCACTCCGTCGAGGTCGGCGCCGAAGAACTTCAGGGTGCTGGGCCGGATGCCGTCGAGCAGGATGCGTAGCCGGTTCTCGGGGACGCGCCGGTCAAGGCCGAGGGCGACGGTGATGTCCAGCCCGTGCACGACGTCGTGGCCGAGTGCCGCAGCGAACCCGCCGACTGGTGGTGTCCAGGGATGGTGGGCGTTGTCCCGCAGGAAAGCGGCGAGTGCGGTGGTGGAATGGGCGGCCGCATCCCGGCGCGCGACCCTGTCGGTCATGCGGTGGAGGTTGCCGCGCGCCTTGGCCAGCTCGCCGAGCGTCGCGGGCAAGGAGAGCCGGAACCCCATCGACATGTGCGCTGCGACCTCGCGAACCCGCCATCCCGCACAGAGGCTCTGCCCGTCCCAGTGGTCGGCTTGGAGACTGTCGAGCAGGTCCGCCAGTTCCCGGCGTTCCGCTGCGATCGCGGCCCTGACCTCGGTGTTTTGCCCCTTGCGGGCTGTCGCGTTCTCCATGCGATCAAGCGTGCCGCCGCCCGCCATATATCTCAAATAGATGGTTTTGCTGGTCACTAGAATCATCAGTTATGGAACTTCGTCAGCTTCGTTACTTCGTCGCGGTGGCCGAGGAGGGTGGTTTCACTCGCGCCGCCGCCCGGCTGCATCTGGCTCAGCCCGGCCTGAGCGCCCAGATCCGCCAGCTGGAGAAGGAGCTGGGGCAGCCACTGCTCGACCGCTCCGGCCGGTCGGTGACGCCGACCGAGGTGGGTCGGGCGGTCCTGCCGTACGCCCGCGCCGCACTGGCGGCGGCGGAGTCGGTGCGGCAGACAGTCGATGCGTACACGGGACTGCTGCGCGGCCGGGTCAGGCTCGGGCTGGTCTCCGGCGCCACCGGCCACGCCTTCGACATCGCCGCTTTACTCGCGGACTTCCACGACTCCCATCCCTCGGTGGAGGTGGCCCTCACCGAGGACGCCACGGAGCGGATGCAGGCCGCTCTCCTGGCCGGCGAGCTCGACATCGCCGTCCTCGGAACGGCGGAGGAGGTGCCCCCGCCCGGATTGGCCTTTCAGACGGTGATCGATGTCCCGCTGGTTGCCGCTGTCGCGCCAAGTGACCCAGTTCTCGATCGCGTCGACGGTACGAGCGTCCCACTCGCCGATCTGCAGGATCGGCCACTGATCTGCCTGCCGCGCGGCACCGGGGTGCGCGCGGCGCTCGAACGCGGCTGCGCGCAGGCAGGATTCCGGCCCCGGATTGCCTTCGAGGCGGCAGCCCCACACGTACTCTCGCGCCTTGCCGCGCGGGGCCTGGGCATCGCCGTGCTACCTGCCGGAGAAAACGAGTCCCCCCTTGACGGACGGCTTCGCACCCTGCGGATCGTCCGGCCCGAGATGCGTGCCCGCATCGCGCTCGCCTGGCAGGCCAGCGGTCCTTCGAGCCCCGCGGCCCGGGTTCTCCTCGAGCGCCTACGCGATGCCATCCCCAAGCCGTCCGATTCCTAGAACGCCTCTGTCCTTGGTCATCGTCGTGCCCAGATGAGGATGGCGGCGACGTGGATTGCGGCCTGATATGCGAGGGCCAGCTTGTCGGTTCGCATGGCCAGGTCGCGCCACTGCTTGAGGCGGTTGATGCAGCGTTCGACGGCGTTCCGCTGGCCGGGTCCGGGGCCTGCCGGAGCCAGTTCGAGGCACGCGGATGCGAGCCATGACCATCTCAAAGGTCGGAGCGTCGTTGTCAGCATCAGTTGCGGCGAGGACCGCGGCGAGAATCTTCTCCCACGTGCCGTCGACGGCCCACCCGACCAACCGTTTGTGAGCGGTCTGGAACGAGCCAAGCTCGTCCGGCAGATCCCGCCAGGGCGAGCAGGTGCGGTACTTCCATGCGATGGCCTCGAGCGTGCGGCGGTGATCGGCCCACCGTCGTCCGCGGACCGGATCGGCTGGCATCAGCGGCGCTATCCGGCCCCACATCGCATCAGTGATCACTAACCGAACGGACACATCTCATCGACTGACCCACCATCAAGGAGACACGCCCTGGACGAATGAGTGCGAAGTCCTTCGGGCTTCGGACCTGGCCGTCGCCTGGTCCCTGCTCGGCTTCACCGTTCACCAGGGCTTCAGGCTCACTCGTCTAGGGTTCTCCCGTGGAACGTGTACTGATAGCCGGCATCTCCGGGGCGGGAAAGACGACTATGGCTGGGCGCCTGGCGGCCTGCGCCGGGCTGCCGCGCCATGAGCTGGACGCCCTGCACCACGGCCCCAACTGGCAGCCGCGGGAGGCGTTTCGGTCCGACATCGAGCGGTTCGCCGCGAGCCCGCGGTGGGTCACCGAGGATCAGTACACCTCCAAGCTCGGTGATCTCCTGCTGGCGCGCGCGGACACGTACGTCTGGCTCGACCTGCCCCGCCGGACCGTCATGTTCCGGGTGCTGCGCAGGTCCGTGAGCCGTGCGCTCACGCGCCGCGAGCTCTGGAACGGCAACCGGGAGGGCTTCCGCGACTGGCTCGACCCCGAGCACCCCATCCGCTGGGCCTGGGCACAGCATGCGGCGAAGCGGTCCCGGACGCGTGACAGGCTCCGCGGCCGGCCTCATCTGACGGTGATCCGACTCACCTCGGCCCGAGAGGCCCGTGCATGGTTGCGGGCGCAGGAGCATGCGTACCGGGCCGAGGGGCGTGCTCCCTACGACGAGCAAGCGGGAAGTCTCTTCGGGCGCAACGGGTGAGGGTCTCGTTGATCGATGTGTGACGAACGACCTCGAGACCGTCATCACCGCACTGTACGTGAAGATCGACGATGAGTTGGGAGGGCCGCACCCGCCAGTTCAACTTCACCGCCAACGTCACGGGCGAGACGGTCACGCTCACCGAGCACGACGCGCACCTGTGGGCCGATCGCACTCAGCAGAACCAGGTCTCCAGCGCCGTTCAGACTGTTCTCGACACCTGGCGCGACCAGGCAGTCTGACCGGCTCCCGAGCCCGATCGGGGCAGGACTACCCGCATCGCACGCAGACCAGCACCGACGCCATCGGCAAGGCCGTCGACCAGGCCATGAACCATCGACGCGACCGGATCCGACAGTCAGCAACGAACCGCATCCGAGCCGCTTAGTTGCGCTTGGGCCAGATCGGGCCCTGGTCCGTCCAGATGACGCCCTTGTTGCGGCACAGGCAGAACGGGTGACCGATCGGGTCGGTGTAGACCTGCCAGCCGTAGCCGTTGGGGCCGATGAAGTCCTGCCTCAGCGTCGCGCCGAGGTCGAGGACGCGGCGCTGCTCGGACTCGATCTCGTCCACTTCGAAGTCGAGGTGGTACTGCTTGGGGTGCTCGCTGTCGGGCCACTGCGGAGCGCGGTAGTCGTCCACCCGGATGAATGCCAGCTCGATCTCGCCGAACTGGATGCCGGCCCAGTCCTCGGAGCTGCCTTCCTTGATCGGACGGCTCGTCACTTCGGAGTAGAAAGCCGCCAGTTTCATGGTGTCCGGACAGTCGATAATGAAGTCTGTGAGTCGCAGCATCCCGCGATCTTGGCACAAGCTCACACCCGACTTCGAGACGGGCCCTGAGCGGCTCCGCTGAGGTGCGGGAACAGAAAGTTCCGGGGGCTATGGGGGATTCGGCCCCGGACCCCGTTCACCAAGGGCGGCCAGGTTTGTACCGCAGGTGTGGATCAGCAGCGGACTTCGGCAGAGCCGCTTAGCGCTCGATCTCCCCACGCCACGCTGCCTTGAGCCGCTGCCACAGCCCCGGCTCGCCATCGGAGGGGCTGTAGTCGAAATCCTGGGAGTCGTCCTGTGTCGGCTGGGCGTCGGACAGAGAAGGGTCGGTGTCTCCGTGGTCCGTCATGCAGGACGGTACTGGATCCGTAGGCCGTACCGGGCGGTCCTGGTGATTCGGTAGTGCGGCGGCGCCGGGGCCGATACGCCGGCCGGGCATGCTCTTGGGTGCATGCCAGAGGTCGCCCAAGGGCATGAGAAAGGGACCCCGCCCGGCCGGTATCCGAGCGAGGACCCAAGCGGATCAGTGACCCGCACGCGCCCAGTTGCGCGGACGCGCTCACGCCGCATCGATCCGCGGGAACACCGAATCGTCCAGCACGATTCCGATCCCCACCGCCACCGGGATGGCGATGAGCGCCCCGACGATGCCCAGCAGGGCGCCGCCGACCACCACGGCCACGACCGTGACGATGGGGTGCACGTTGACCGCGTAGCGCATCGCCTTCGGCATGATCAGGTAGTCCTCGGCGAGCCGGAAGCCGATGTAGAAGCACGCCGTGCCCACCGCGATCGGGAAGGACACCGAGAGGGCCACGAGGCTGACGACGATGCCGCCGATGGTCGATCCGATGACGGGCACCATGTCCATCAGCGCGACGAAGACGCCGAGCGCCGCCGCGTAGGGCACGTCGAAGCCGATGCACCAGAGGAAGGTGGCGAGTCCGGCGATGGCGGAGGTGACGACGTTGCCGAGCATGTACCGCCCGACGCGCAGCAGGATCTCCTCGGTGAGCTGTACCGCCCCGGCCCGGCGGCTGAGCGGGATGAACCGGTAGGCGAAGCACTTGAGTTGCTCCATGCCGACCATGAAGTAGACGGTCAGCACGACGACCAGCGCGGTGCCGGTGACGGCGTTGATGACGACGTGGCCGGCGCCCAGGAGGCCGCCGACGACGGCCTTGCCCAGGTCGGAGCCGAACTGGCGGCGGGCCTTGGAGACGAGGTGGTAGCGGTCCTCCAGGCGGCCGAGGAAGGAATGGTGGTCGTGCAGCTGGTCGAGCCACTTGGGCACGGTGTGGACGAGCGAGGCGACCTCGGCGGAGACCGGGGGGATGACCAGGGCGAGGAACCCGCCCAGGACGGCCAGCAGGGCGAGGACGACCAGGGTCACCGCCCACCCCCGCCTCATACGGCGCCGGGCCAGCCAGGCCACCACCGGCTCCAGGCTGATCGCCACGAACAGGGCCAGCAGCAGGAGTGTGAGGACGCCGCTGATGCGCAGCACGGTCTGCACCGCCAGATAGGCCAGTGTCAGGCCCAGCCCGACGCTGAAACCGGCCGCGCACCACGAGGACACCGGCCGCACCCGCAGCCCGCGCTCCGCACGTGGCTCCCGCGGGCGGCCGGCCCCGCCGTGTGCGCCTTGCGGGGGGTTGGATGCCGGCATGCCGTCCTCTTCGATCACCGTCTGCGGGGAGTCGGGCCTCTACGTACCCTGCGGACGGTGCGGTGCATCGCTCACCCGGCAAGACCACCTGCTGGGACGAGTGCCGGGGCCGCTCGGCACGTGATGGCTACAGTGCGGTCCATGCGGCTGCTCCTGACGTCCGACACCCACCTCCCCACCCGGGCCCGGCACGTGCCGCCACCCCTCCTGGCCGCAATGGACCGGGCCGACGTCGTCCTCCACGCCGGCGACTGGACCGACATCGCGACGCTGGAGCTGTTCACCGCCCGCGCCCGCCGACTCATCGCCGTCCACGGCAACAACGACGGACCCGGCCTGCGCGCCCGGCTGCCCGAGATCGCCCACGCCGAGCTCGCCGGACTGCGCTTCACGGTCGTCCACGAGACCGGCCCGGCCCGCGGCCGCGAGGAGCGCTGCGCCGAACGCTTTCCTTCCACCGACGTGCTGGTCTTCGGCCACAGTCACATCCCCTGGGACACCACCGCCCCCGGCGGCCTGCGCCTGCTGAACCCCGGCTCGCCCACCGACCGGCGCCGTCAGCCCTACCGCACGTACATGACAGCTCGGGCGGACGGCGGCGAGCTCACGGAAGTGACGTTGCACCGCATCGAGGCGGCAGCGGCGAGATAGGGGGCGCGGTTACGCCGGTATCGCATGCGTGACCGGATCGCGGGTACCCGGGGATTCCCCCCGCATCCGCGGGGTGGGCGCACGCTCAGGACCACGGAGGTGGCCGGTATGGCTCGTCAGCAGCCCAGGAAGACGTCCCGGGAACCGAAGGGGCCGGGAGCCCGTTCCGGCCGGGAGAGCCAGGCGCGCGAGCGCTCCGTGCCGGGTACGGCGAGCGCTCAGGAGGGCTACCGGACCGAGGGCGGCACCGCGCGCGACCAGGCCCTCGAAGGAGTGCGGGCACGGGGCGGGAGAGCGGAGAAGGAACGGACGCGCGGTGAGGCGCACGGCAAGAGGACCCAGTCGTGAACGCCGGACGCGGCGGGAAGGCTCCTGGGCGCCGCAAGGCCGTTCCCCGGGACATGCAGGACCAGCAGGCGGGCGCCGCATCGCAGCGGGGCCCGGCGGGTCTGGAGACTCCCCGTGAACCGAAGAGCGCCGGGAACGCCGGGGAGCGGTCCGGCGGTACGGGTGGCTCCCGGGAATCGCAGACGGACGAGCCCCCGGACTGACCACCGGCGCGAAACCCGTCAGGGCACCGCACCGGCCCCCGGCGTCACGGACCTCCTCACCGCGTCCCGGCCGGCTGCGCCGGGACCTCGGGCACGAGCCGTGCGAGCCCGGTGATCTTGTACATCAGGTACTCCAGCGGGCCTCGCTGGAAAAAGCGCAGCCAGACGACGGCCAGCAGCATGAAGGCCGCGACGAAGCCGAGCAGCACCGGCAGCGGGGAGCCGGGCACGTCCCCGATGCCCAGTGCCCAGATGGCGGCGATGTGCAGGACGTACGCCGTCAGCGAGATCCTGCCGACCGCGACGACGGGCCAGGCCGCCCGCCGGAAGCGCGGCAGGGCGTCCGCCGCCACGATGCACGCCGCGAGCACCAGGAGGGCCACCCCCGTGTTGCCGAGGATGGACGGGGTGGTCTCGCTGTGCGGGGCGGCCACCAGCAGCCAGGCGGGGGTGTCGCCCGTCGGGTCGCCCACCGCGTCCGACCACCAGGCCGACATCACCGGCCCGTCGCCCACCGCCCCGACGGCGGCCGAGATGCTGTGGAACAGGTTCAGCGCCAGCCAGGAGCCGCCGTAGCCGAGCACCGCGAGCGCGCCGCCCGCGGCGGCCAGCCGCCGGAGCACCGCGCGTGAGCCGAGGTCGAGCTTGGCGACCGCCATGCCGGCCAGGACGAACGGCATCCACGTCAGCACCGGATAGCTGCCGGTGAAGAACAGGTCGACGAGCCCGTCCGTGCCGCTGATGCGGGCCAGCGGATCGTGAGCGGCGACCCGCTCGGCCCAGGTGCCGCTGCTGATGGAGTCCTGCACCAGGTACAGCGCCTGCGGCAGCACCAGTGCCGCACCGGCCGCCAGCCACGCCAGGGTGCGGGCACCCAGCCGGTACAGCGGCAGGGCGAGGACGAAGTACAGCCCGTAGTAGGCGAGGATCACCTCGACCTGCGTACCCGTCATGGTCAGTGCCGTGCCGAGGACGAGCAGGACGGCGGAGCGGATCAGGATGCGGGCGACGGCGACCTGCCCGTCGCGGCCGGTCTTCGGCACCCGCCGGCCGGTCATCAGGACGAGCGAGAACCCGGCCAGCACGGCGAACAGCGCGGACGCCCGGCCGTGCGAGAGCTCCATCAGGAACCCGGTGGTCCCCCCGGTGGACGGATCCGGGCCGACGTGGGCGGCGAACATCCCGAAGACCGCCAGTCCCCGGGCCAGGTCCACACCGACCAGCCGTCCCGCCCCCGTGCGGCGGCCCTCGCCGTCCCCCGTGCGGGCAGGGGAAGGAGCCGGGAGGGCTGCCGTTGATATGTTCTGCGACATCCCTCCAGGGTCGGTGACCGAGGGTACCCGCGACAGGGCCTTGGGTTTAATTTGCCTCACACTTCCGGGTGGCGGGCATGGCCGGTGTCAGGCCGCATGCTGCGAAGCCGCCGCCTCGGGCCGCAGGTCCGCGAGCGCCAGCCGGTGACGGGGCTCTCCGGGCAGCACCACGCGGCGGACGACCTCCTGGCCGGGACCGGCGTACAGCAGCTCGCCGGGCTCCATCGGCCGCCAGTGCGGGTTGTCGTCCAGGCGTTCGCTGGCCACCACGACCGCGGGGGAGTGGGCCAGGTCCTGCGAGTGCACCCGCAGCCGGCCCGCGCTGCCGCTGTGGTCCAGGTGCCGGCAGCCGTGGTGGCCGCCCGTGGGGCGCTGCAGCACGTACAGCGCGTGGGTGTCCGGATACCGCAGCGCCCACAGCCCGTCCGCCGTGGCGAGGACGAGGTTCAGGGCGTAGACGGGCAGATGCGCGGCGACCCACCGCGCGGCGTGCTCGATCCCGGCCGACACGTCCCCGTCACGGGTCCGGATCTCCCGGCTCACCAGCGCGAAGAACCGCTCGGAGTCGGTGTCGCCCAGCACCCGGGCCCGGTCCTCCCCGAGTTCGGCGTCCAGTGCGTCCAGCCCCTCGATCACCCCGTTGTGCGCGAACAGCCGCCCGTCCTGCACGAACGGATGCGTGTTGCGCTCCTGCAGACCGCCGGTGGAGGCGAAGCGGATGTGCGCGATGAAGGTGCTGGACTCCACCCGCCGGGCCTCCTGGGCGAACTCCCGGTCCTGCCAGGCGGCCAGCGGCGCCTTGCGCACCACCGGTCTGCCGTCGGCGGCGAAGTGGCCGAGCCCCGTGCCGTCGGGCTCGTGCCGGCTCTGGACGCTGAGACTGTCGGGCGCGTCCAGCAGCCAGAAGGTGGCGTGCACGCGCCGCGGAGCACTGCTCAGGCCGAACAGACGGCACATCGGGGGCTCCTCACTCGTGGGGTCCCGGGGTCCGCGGGCACTTGGTCTCCACGCCGTGCGCGAAGGCGCCCGCGTCGTCCTCTCCACGGTAGGGCCTGTCCTGGCCGGCGAGCCGGGGCAGGATCCGGCGCAGGTCCTCCAGCAGCAGATCGGCCAGATCGTGACTGAAGCCGTTGCGGACGACGATGCGCAGGACGGCCAGATCGGTACGGTTCCGCGGAAAGGTGTAGGCGGGTACCAGCCAGCCCCGCTCCCGCAGCGCGGCGGAGACGTCGTAGACCGTGAACGCCTCGATGCCCTCGCGCACCCGGAAGGCGAACACCGGTGTCTCGCTTCCGTCGGTGAGCAGCTCGAAGGCGTCGAGCTTGGAGATCTCCGTCGACAGCCGCACCGCGACGTCCCGGCACGTCTGCTGCACCCGCCGGTATCCCTCGTGGCCGAGCCGCAGGAAGTTGTAGTACTGGGCGACCACTTGGGCACCGGGCCGGGAGAAGTTCAGGGCGAAGGTCGGCATGTCCCCGCCCAGGTAGTTCACATGGAAGACCAGATCGTCCGGCAGCGCGTCCTTGTCCCGCCACAGCGCCCAGCCGACCCCCGGCATCACCAGCCCGTACTTGTGCCCGGACGTGTTGACCGAGGCCACGCGCGGCAGTCGGAAGTCCCAGGACAGCCCGGGGTCGAGGAACGGGGCGATCATCGCCCCCGAGGCGCCGTCCACATGGACCGGCACGTCTATGCCGGTGCGCGCCTGCAGCTCGTCCAGCGCGGCGGCGATGTCGGCGACCGGCTCGTAGCTGCCGTCGAACGTCGAACCGAGCACCGTGACCACGCCGATGGTGTTCTCGTCGCAGAGTGCGACGGCGCTCTGCGCATCGAGGCGGTAGCGGTCGCCCTCCATCGGCACGTACCGGGGCTCGACCTCGAAGTAGTCCGCGAACTTCTCCCAGCAGACCTGGACGTTGATGCCCATCACCAGGTTCGGCCGGTCGGTCGGGGCGCCCTCGGCGCGGCGCCGGTGCTGCCAGCGGCGCTTGAGCGCCAGGCCCGCCAGCATCGCCGCCTCGCTCGAACCGGTCGTCGAGCAGCCGACCGCACGGTGCGGGTCGGGGGCGTTCCACAGCCGGGCCAGCATGTGCACGCAGCGGGTCTCCAGTTCCGCCGTCTGCGGGTACTCGTCCTTGTCGATCATGTTCTTCTCGGCGCACTCGGCCATCAGCCGCAGCGCCTGCGGTTCGGCCCAGGTGGAGACGAACGTGGCCAGGTTCAGCCGCGCGTTGCCGTCCAGCATCAGCTCGTCCCGCACGATCTGGTACGCGGTGTCCGGTCCCATCTCCCCGTGCGGCAGGGCGTACCGGGGCACGTGGACCGGCTCCCGGGCGAAGACCGGGTTGATCTCCATGTCCCGGGCGGCATGGCGGTGGTGGCGGGGATGCTTCAGGACCATCGTCGACGTCCTCTCGCAGGGAATCGGGCGCCCCTGCCGCCTACCCCGGCGCGGCGCGGTTCATCGCACCGGGGAGGGTCGCCTTGCGGCATCGCGACACGCCGCCTGTACCAACGGGGGCTCCCCGGGCCCCCGTTGCACCGGTTCCGGGCCTGCGGGGGACCATGGGGGAAACAAGGGATACATCCCGCTCGTTGGGGATTCCGTGCGACATTTCCCGGGAAAGCCCGCGGCTTCCGCCCTGCTCGCCCTGCTCTGCGCGTTCGTACCGCCCGCCGCCCCCGCACCGGTCGCGGAGCCGCCCGCGCTGTCGCAGGCCCGACCCGACACGGCGCTGACCGAGGCGTTCCGCGGATACGCCCTTCATGGCACCGCACCCGCCCACTGGACGGGCGGTGACAGCACCTACTCCGTACCGACCGCCGACGGTGAACTCTGGGTCTTCTCCGACACGTTCCTCGGCACCGTGCACCCCGACGGCTCACGGGCCCCGGCACCCTTCGTCCACAACAGCTTCGTGCTCTGGAACCGCTCCGGCCCGCACACGGCCGTCGGCCACGACCCGGACGGCGCCCCCGCCTCGCTCGTCGCCCCCGCATCCGGCTGGTACTGGGCCCGGGCCGGCACCACGGACGGCCCCGGCACGGTGGAGGTCGTCTACGCACGCTACGAGACCACCGGCACCGGCCCCCTGGACATCGCCTGGCGCGGCAACGCGCTCGCCCGCTTCCGCACCGGCCGGCTCGGCCGGCCGGTGTCGGTCACCCCGCTGCCGTCGTCCGCACGCATCGCCTGGGGCGCCTGGCTGTTCCGGCAGGACGGGCACATCTATGTCTACGGCACCGAACGGGCGCCCTCCGGCGGCAACTTCCTGCACCTGGCCCGCGTCACCGGCACCGACCTGCGCCGGCCCTGGCAGTACCGGACGGCCCGCGGCACCTGGTCCGCCCGCGAGGCGGACGCGGCCCGCCTGACCGGGCCCGGCGGCACCGCCCTGCGCACCGCCGACGAGCTCAGCGTCGTCCGGCACGGCCCCTGGTACGCCCTGCTCACCCAGCGGACGGACCAGCCGTTCAGCGCCGAGCTGCAAGTGGCCTGGTCCCGCACGCCGTTCGGCCCCTTCGGCAACGCGCGGACGGTGTACAGGGCACCGGAAGCCGGACCGTACGGCACCTACCGCAACGCGAACGTCATCGCCTACAACCCGCACGAGCACCCCGAGTTGGAACGCCGCGGGGAGCTCGTCGTCTCGTACAACGTCAACAGCCTCGTCCCGCAGGACGTCATCCGCCGCGCGGACCTCTACCGCCCGCGCTTCCTGCGCCTCACGCTCACCCCGCCCGGGCCCCGGCACGGCGCTTGACCGTCTTCCGCAACGGGTAGCCTCGCCGGATGAAACCGCCCGTCGCCCCCGGGGCGCGTGCCGTGCTCGGCCATGTACGGCCGCTCCTGAAGGACTTGCCCGGACTGCTCGCCGCCTGCGCCGGGGCGGGACCGGTCCAGCGGCTGCGGCTGGGGCCGAGGGACGTCTACCTGCTCACCGAGCCGGAACCGGTCCGCCAGGCGCTCGCCCTCGAAGGGGACGCGCTGGACCGCGTGCGCGAGGGCGCACCGGGCCGGCTGCTCGGCGAGGGTCTGCTGGGCGCGACCGGCCCTGCCCACGGGACGCGGCGGCGGATGCTGCAACCGGCCTTCCGGCAGGAGCTGGTGGCGTGCCACGCCGACGTCATCGGGCCGGTGGCCGCACGTCTCGCCGCCGGCTGGAGCCCGGGGCGGCCGCTCGACATGGTCCACGAGTCCGTCGCCTGCGCGGCCGAGGCCATGTGGTCCGTCCTGACGGGGGAGCGGCCGGCCCGCATGCCCGTCTCGGACCCCGCCCGCCGCATCCTGGACATCGACCGGGGGGCGGTCGAGGAGACCGGGTTCCTCTCCCGGACACCCGCATCGGCCCGGCGCCGGTACCGCTGCGCCGCCGCGCTGCTGCGGCGGATGCTGGTCCACGCGATCGACACCCTCCCGCCCCCGGGCAGCACACCCGCCGGCCTGCTCGGCGTCCTGGCACAGGTCCGCGACCGGACCACCCGCGAGCGGCTGTCGCGGCGCCAAGTCCTCGACCACGCCCTGGAGATGCTGGTCGCCGGTGCCGTCGCGACCGGCATGACCCTCGCCTGGGCCTGGCACGAACTGGGCCGCCACCCCTACGTCGAGCACCGGCTGCACGAGGAGATCGACACCCGGCTCGGCGGCCGTCCCGCACGCCACGAGGACCTGGCCCGCCTGCCATACGCCGGCCGGGTCGTCACCGAGGTGCTGCGGCTCGCCGGGGCCCCGCTGGTGGGGCGCCGTGCCCTGCGCGAGATCGAACTCGCCGGCTACCGGGTGCCGCACGGGGCGGACGTCGCGTTCTGCCCCCACGCCCTGCACCGGCACCCGGATCTCTACCCCGACCCGCTGCGCTTCGACCCGGACCGGTGGCTGCCCGGGCGCGCCAGGACGCTGCCCCGCGGCGCCTTCCTGCCCTTCGGGGCGGGCGACCACCAGTGCATCGGCGGCACCCTGGGAACGGCCCATGCCACGCTCGCCCTGTGCACCATCGCCGGTGCCTGGCGGCTGCGCCCGGTGCCGGAGCACCGCATCCGCTGCGTCCGCAGCAACGTCCTGCGCCCCGACGCCCTGCCGATGACGGCCGAGCCACGGGGGCCCATCGGCCGCTGTGCGCCGGGTGGTTGAGCGGTCTGCTACGGTGAGGGACATGAAGCGCGCTGGTTCTGCCATGACGACGACGCCGGAGAGTGTCCCGGCGCGCTGACATCTGTTCTGTGTCCGAAGCCCCGGGGCGAGTGCCCCGGGGCTTCGCCGTGTGGTCACTCGCACCGACGAACGCGAGGAGACCGCGATGCACGACCACCGCAAACTCGGGCGCGAGCTCGACCTGTTCGACACCGACCCGCTGATCGGCGCGGGTCTGCCGTACTGGCTGCCCGACGGGGCGGCGGTGCGCCACGCCCTGGAGGAGTACATCCGCGCAGCGGAGCGCCGGGCCGGCTACCGGCATGTCTTCTCGCCGGTCCTGGGCAAACGGGAGCTCTACGAGATCTCCGGCCACTGGTCCCACTACAGCGAGGACATGTTCCCGCCGATGGACCTCGGGGGAGAGCAGGTCGTCCTGCGGCCGAGCCTGTGCCCCCACCACGCCCTCATCTACCGTTCCCGGCCCCACAGTTACCGCGAACTCCCCCTGCGCATGGCCGAACTGGGCGGCATGTACCGCTCCGAACTCTCGGGCGTGCTGGGCGGGCTGACCCGCGTGCGGGCCATCCAGCTCAACGACGGGCACATCTTCTGCACCCCGGACCAGGTGGCCGACGAGGCGCGCGGAGCGCTGGAACTGATCGACCGCGCGTACGCCGCCCTGGGCATCACCGCGGCCCGCTACCGGCTCTCCCTGCCCGGCGCCGGCGGGAAGTACGTGGCCGACCCCGCTCTGTGGGAGCGGTCGGCCGCCCTGCTGACCGAGGTCCTGGACGCCTCCGGCGTGCCGTACGAGGCGGTCGAGGGGGAGGCGGCGTTCTACGGTCCCAAGATCGATGTCCAGGTCGCCGACAGCGCCGGGCGTGAGGCGACCTTGTCGACCGTCCAGGTCGACTTCCACCAGCCGGAGCGGTTCGGGCTGCAGTACACCGGCCCCGACGGGCAGAAGCACCGGCCGGTGATGGTCCACCGCGCGGTCATCGGCAGCATGGAGCGGGTCGTCGCCCACCTCATCGAGCTGCACGGCGGCGCCTTCCCCGCCTGGCTGGCCCCCACCCAGCTGGCGGTCCTGCCGCTCACCGGGGCGGAGGTGCCCCGGGCCGAGGCGTTCGTGCAGCGCTGCCTCGACCGGGGGCTGCGCGCGGAGGCCGTGGGCCCGGAGCACGGCACCCTGGGCGCCCGTATCCGCGCGGCCCGGCTGGTCCCGTACCAGGCGGTGATCGGCCCCAGGGAGGCGGCCGGCGACCTGATCGCCCTGCGCCTGCGCGACGGCCGCCGCCCGGATCCGCTGCCCGCGGAGGAGGTGTTCCGGCGCGTCGGGGCACTGGTCGGGGCGCACAACACCGCCCTCTGGGACGCCCCGTGAGGTGTCACCGGGCGATGCTCCCCGTGAGCGATCGGGGGGCAGGGTGTGAGCCCGCCCATGAGAGCCAGATCACGTGCGATGCAACGCCGTAGAGGACCAAAGGCCTGAAATGGACATCTACGGCCAATTGGTGGGCATGGACAACGGCTTCCGGTAGTAGGTCACACCTTTGCCAGCGGATTCTTCCGCCGCTAACACTGGTCGAGTCGCACGGCGCCGTCGAAAGAGACGCGGCGCTTCTTTCGCGCCAATGACGGCCACTGCGACTTCGCGATTGGAAGGATCAGCTCGCTCATGCGCACCACCCACTCCGG
>NZ_JABBXF010000094.1 GCF_013030945.1 Streptomyces morookaense
TTGGAAGGATCAGCTCGCTCATGCGCACCACCCACTCCGGCTATACCCGTCTGACCAAGACCCACAAGTTCTCCGCCGCAGGCATCGCCGCAACCGGCATCGCCGCCGTCGCCCTCGCCGCCGTCGGCGGCACGGCCACCGCCGCCCCCGCCGTGAAGCCGGTGGCGCAGAGCGCGCAGTCCTTCGGTGAGACGCAGCAGGACGAGCTGACCCAGCAGACCGACGCCGCCGCCACCCAGGCCCGGGTCACGGCCAAGACCGCCGTCGAGGCCAAGCAGAAGGCCGACGCGACCGCCGCCGCCAAGGCGAAGGCCGACAAGGAGCGTGCCGCCAAGGAGCGTGCCGCCAAGGAGGCCGCGAGCCGCTCCACGGAGCGCGCCGCCCTGAAGCCCGCCAAG
>NZ_JABBXF010000095.1 GCF_013030945.1 Streptomyces morookaense
TGTCGAACTTCACGAGCTCACCCCCGTGTCCCATGTGCCGCCACTCGACGACGCCGTCATGTCTATCAACATCGCCGCGGCGGCAACACAGCACCCCTGCACCTGACGGTTAATCAGCATTGACCCGCCGGAGAGCGGGGATCCTTTTGCCCGCAATTTCCGCCATAACCAGAAAGGTGCATTGCACATGAATCACACGGAAGTTGCACAGGGACCTCCCGGAACCCCCATGCGGCTGCCCCCTCAGTACCCCGCCGGCCGCACCAGGCCCGTCTCGTACGCGAAGACCGCCGCCTGCGTCCGGTCCCGCAGCCCCAGCTTGCCGAGGATGCGGCCCACGTGGGTCTTCACCGTCTGCTCCGCCACGACCAGCCGCTCCGCGATCTCCCCGTTCGACAGTCCCTGGGCGATCAGGACCAGCACCTCGGTCTCCCGCTCCGTCAGGCCCGCGGCGCGCTGCCCGACCGGGGTGCGCACCACGGATCCGGCCGTCACGCGGGAGAACTCGGCGATGAGCCGCTTGGTGATGTTCGGCGCGAGCAGCGCCTCGCCGGCCGCCACCACCCGTACCGCCTGCGCGAGCTCCGCCGCCGAGGCGTCCTTCAGCAGGAACCCGGAGGCGCCCGCGCGCAGCGCCTCGTACACGTACTCGTCCAGGTCGAAGGTGGTCAGGATCAGCACCTTCACCGCGGCGTCCGGCGGGGCCGTGACGCGGCGTGTCGCCTCGATGCCGCCGAGGCCGGGCATCCGGATGTCCATCAGGACGACGTCCGGGGCGAGTTCGGCGACCTTGGCGACGGCGTCGAGCCCGTCCACCGCCTGCCCGACCACCTCGATGCCGGGCTCGGCGTTGAGCAGCACCGTGAAGCCCTGGCGGACCATCATCTGATCGTCGGCGATCAGTACGCGGATCGGCGGCGGCGTTGTCGTCATCGGATGTCCTCGAGAGGGGCAGCGGAAGCAGCGGAAGCGGAGGCGGGCAGGAACGCGGTCACTTCCCAGCCGCCCTCGGGCGTGGGCCCGACGGCGAGTTCGCCGCCCAGCATCGCGGTGCGCTCGCGCATGCCGAGCAGGCCGTGCCCGGCGCCCGGGGAGGGCGAAGCCGTCTGTTCCGGCGCGGAGTTGGTGACGCGGACCGTGAGCCCGGTGGCCCCGTAGCCCGTCTCGACCCGCACCTCCGCCCCCGGTGCGTGGCGCATCGCGTTGCTGAGCGCCTCCTGCACGATGCGGTACGCCGACAGTTCGACGCCCGGTGGCAGCGGGCGCCGCTCGCCGGCCGTCCCCTCGGTGACCGTGAGGCCCGCAGCGCGCACGTTCTCGATCAGCTCCCCGAGCTGGTCGAGGGTGGGCTGCGGGGCGTGCCGCACGCCGTCCGGCACGGCGTCCTCGGAGCGCAGGACGCCCAGCACCCGGCGCAGTTCGGCGAGGGCCTCGACGGCGTTCTCGCGGATGCCCGCGACGTTCTCCCGCAGCGCGTCGGAGGGGTTGTCGACCAGATGCGGGGTGACCTGCGCCTGGATGGAGATGACCGACATGTGGTGCGCGACGACGTCGTGCAGCTCGCGCGCGATCCGGTTGCGTTCCTCCAGCTGGGTGCGCCGGGACCGTTCCTCGGCGGTGAGCTCCTCCTGGACGACCAGCTGGGTCCGCGCCACACGGCGGCCGCGCACGAGGGTGCCGAACACCGTGGTCATCGTGAGGGCCAGGACTCCGAAGCGGAGGTCGTCGTAACGGCTCAACCCCCCGAACGGGTCGCGGAGCAGCGGCATCACCAGCGAGATCGCCAGGGCCTCGAACGCGGCCCGGGGACGGCATCGCAGGGCCACCAGGAACAGCACCCAGGCCTGGGCCAGGAGTCCGTTGCCGGTCCAGGGGACCATCGCGTCGATGCGGACATCGACGTGCGTCGCCCATGCGGTGTTCGCCGCCCACGCGGCCGCGGTCACGACGGCCGTCGACGCCCACCACGCCTGGAGCGGGCGGAACACCGCGACGACGACCGCCGCCGCCTGGACCCCGCCGAGCAGCACGCCGGCATTGGAGCCGAGCCCGTACCCGTATCCGTACTCGCGCTGCAGGCCGATCCACAGCAGGAACCCGATCAGCACCAGCGGCGGCATGAACGCCGGCCACCAGTCCTGCCAGCGCGGCCTCCTGGCCCCGGCCGGCAGCGGTTCGGCCGCCCCCGTCCACAAGTCCTCGCGCAGTGCCCCCGGCACCGCCCGCAGGGCGCGCACGAAACGCCGCCCCTCCCCGTCCCCCGTTTTCACATCCGTCACCTTAAGCACGCCGCATCTCCACCACTCGGAGGGGCTGCACCTCGCGCACGGTCCGGCGGCCGTCCCGCCGCGGCCGCCGCTGCTCGTACCCCCGGAACGCGGCCCAGCAGATCAGCAGCGCCAGCGCGAACACCGGCAGCCAGGCCAGCCGGGCGAGCACCCAGCCGGGACCGTCGGGCGCCGTGTGCAGCCCCGGCAGTGGGTGCCCGGCGAGCAGGCCGGCCGCGGTGACCGCCATCATCGCCGTCTGGTGCCAGAGGAAGACCGTCATCGCCGAGAGGTTGACCAGCGCCACCGCCGCCCACGCGGCGGGCCGCGCGAGCACCCGGCGCAGCGGGCCGCGCAGCAGCAGCGCCGCCCCGCACTGGGCGAGTCCGAAGGTGACGGCGGCCAGGGTCGGCGGGTTGAGGTTGGATATCGCGGCGCCGGGCACCCCGACCATCGAGGCGGGGTAGCCGCCCCACAGCACCAGGCCGGCAGTGGCGGCGGTGCCGCCGAGCAGCAGCAGCCATCCGGTCGCCCGGCTCTGCAGGCCGCCGCGCGCCCAGGCCGCGCCCAGGCAGTACGGGACGAGCCAGCCTGCGGCCACGTTGATCCAGCCCGTCCAGGCCGGGCCGCCGAAGCCGAACCGGTACACGTCGACGTACAGCACGACGGCCAGCGGCCACAGCGGGTGCAGCCGGGCGACCAGCGGGGTCGCCGCCGTCAGTCCGGCGAAGACCAGCAGGAACCACAGGGGCGAGAGCACGAGTTTGAGGAGCGTGTGCAGGGTGTCGACGCCCACCCCGGCGGCGAGCATCGCCACCGCCGCCACGGCCCACACCGTCAGCACGGCGGCGACCGGCCGGAACAGCCGCGCCCACCTGCCGCCCAGCCACTGCAGGTACGTCACCCCACGGGCCCGAGCGGACGCGTGGCTCTGCGCGCCGACCTGGCCGCCGACGAGGAAGAAGACCGCCAGGGTCTGGAACACCCAGGACACCGGCGTCAGTCGGGGCAGGTGCGCGAGCGGGCTGGCGCCGTGCACCGTGCCGCTGTCGGCGACCAGGGCCGTCACCAGCCAGTGACCGAGGACCACGCCCAGGATGGCGAAGGCGCGCAGGGCGTCGACGGCCCGGTCGCGGCCGGGCGGAGTTGCGGAATCGATCCGCTGTACCCATCCATGCTTCACGGCTGCTGCACCCCTTCCACGATCCGGGCGATGTTCTTCAGGGACACGGAGCCGGGCTTCAGGTAGTCGCTGTGCCCGCCGTCGCCCGCGTCGAAGATCCGGGCACCGAACTCCTTCGACACCGGGTCGGTGCCGAATCCGACGGTGGTGAAGGGGAGTTCGAGCCGGACGTGCGGCACCTCGGCGATCCAGTCGTCCGCGCCGCGCCCGGCCCAGACGGTGGCCGGGGTGTGCAGCTGACGGGCGGTGGCGGCGCCGGTGCCGGGGCTGCCGTACAGCACGATGTCGGCGACCCGCAGGCCCGGCGCGGCGCGGCCGCAGACGACGGAGCCGTAGGAGTGGCAGAGGAGTGCGACCCGGGCATCCGGCTTGACGCGCGTCAACTCCCCGACGAACGCGCGGAGTCCGGCCGCGGCGTCGTCCGCCCGGCCCGCCGTCAGGACCGCCGGGCTCACCGTGCCAGGGGTCCGGTAGCCGAGCCAGGCCACGACGGCGGCCCGGGAGCCGCCGAGCCGGCGCTGGAGGGCGACGGCGCCGGCCCGGAAGCGCTCGTAGGTGTCGAGGCTCGTGTCCGATCCCGGTACGAGCACGGCGATGCGCCCGGCACGGGACAGGTCGCCGAAGACCTCGGCCGTCCGCCCGCCGTCGCGCCCGTCGAAGGAGAGGAACTGCCGCCCCGGACCGGCCATCGCGTGCAGCTCGGCGGCCCGGCGGTGGTCGCCGTGACCGGCGGCCATGCGCTCGGCGGCGCGGATGCCGTCGCGGCCGGCGGCATACCGCGCCTTCAGCTCCGCCGGATCTGCGGAGGCGAGCGGCGCGACGGCGGCCGGATCGGGCGCGGGCGCCGGGACGGCCGCGGGACGGGCCGCACCGGAGACCGGCACGGCCACGGAGGCGGCGACGAGCGCGGCGACCAGGCCGCGGCGGAGACGGGTGAGCATGCGAACGACGTTAGGAATCGGACACCCTCGCCGGCGTCACACCGGGGAGCCCACTTGTCGTGTAGCTCCTGGGTACTACGGGTAGGGGGCGGGTGTCCGACCGCACACACTTTTGCAAGCGGGCTGCTTGCAAAAGTTAGCAAGGTGCGGCAGCATCGCAGACATGGCCTCACTCAACGTCGGCAATCTCGGCGAGTACCTCCGCGAGCAGCGGCGCACCGCGCAGCTGACCCTGCGGCAGCTCGCCGACGCCGCCGGAGTGTCCAATCCGTACCTCAGCCAGATCGAGCGCGGCCTGCGCAAGCCGAGCGCCGAGATCCTGCAGCAGCTCGCCAAGGCGCTGCGGATCTCCGCCGAGACGCTGTACGTGCAGGCCGGGATCCTCGACGAGCGGGACCGTGAAGAGGCCGAGGTCCGCAGCGTGATCCTCGCCGACCCGACGATCAACGAGCGGCAGAAGCAGGTGCTGCTGCAGATCTACGAGTCCTTCCGCAAGGAGAACGCCGCCGAGGCGGAGAACGACCGCCCGGGCGCCGGCCCGGGCGACACCACACCTTCCAGCTGACCCCGGGAGATCAACGCCATGGCCATCACCACCCAGGACATCCGCAAGACGGCCACCACCGCCGGCTACGCGGCCGCCGGTGCCGCCGACCTCACCGCGGAGAAGATCGGGCAGTTCGTCACCGAGGCGCCGGAACGTTTCGAGCAGCTGCGCAACACCGACCCGAAGGCCGTGCAGGAGCGGGTGACCAAGGGCGCCAAGGAGGCACAGGCGCAGGTCACCGCGAAGTTCACCGAGATCGTCGGGTCGATCGACACCGATGTGAAGAAGGTGGGCCAGCAGGTCCAGGACCTGGCGCTGCGCGGTGTCGGGCAGGCCGTGAGCCTGGCCGCCGCGGCGGGCGACGGCTACGGGAAGCTGGCCGCCCGGGGCCGCGAGGCCGTGAAGACGTGGCGCGGCGAGGCGGCCGAGGAGCTGTCGGAGATCGCGGTGGCCGTCGAGCCGGATGCCGGCACGGCGGCGCCCGCCGACAACGGCGGTGCCCAGGCCGGGTCCCAGGACGCCGAGGCGAAGCCGGCTGCCGCGCGGCGGACCACCACGGCCCGTAAGCCTGCCGCCAAGAAGACCGAGGGCTGAGCGTTCCTCATTGCGCGTGCAGTAGTCCCGCGCCCCTCACGGGCGCGGGACTGTACGGTGGGTCGTACGGAGGTGGCGGCATGCTCGTCGAAGGATTCAACGAGATTCTGTACTGGGTGTCGGTCGGTCTGCTCCTCTTCACGGTGGCCGCGTTCATCGACGCCGCAGTCCGCCGCGAGGATGCCTACCGCGCGGCCGACAAGCACACCAAGGGCTTCTGGCTGATCATTCTCGGCATCGCGGTGGCCGTGAACCTCTTCCTCGGGATCAGGTCCTTCCTGCCGATCCTCGGGCTGATCGCCACCATCGTCTACTTCGTGGACGTGCGCCCGGCGCTCAAGCAGGTATCGGGCGGCCGCGGTCCCCGCCGCCGCGGCTCCAGCTCGGACGGGCCGTACGGGCCCTGGAACGGCGGGCGTTAGGGCGCGTCCGCGCCCCGGCCGAGGAGCAGCACGGCCAGGTCGTCCGTCAACTCCTCGCCGTTCAGGGCGCGTACCTCGGCGACGACCGCGTCCAGCAGCTCCTCGCCGGCCAGCCCCTCCTTGACCTGACGGGTCACCAGCTCCGTCATGCCCTCCTGGCCCAGCCGCCGCGCCCCGGCGCCGACCTTGCCCTCGATCAGGCCGTCCGTGTAGAGCAACAGGCTCCAGGCGTCGCCGAGTTCGACCCGGCGGTGCGGCCAGCGCGCCTGCGGGAGCAGGCCGAGCGCGGGGCCGCCGCCCTCCTGCGGCAGCAGGCCCGGGGCGCTGCCGGGCCGCACCAGCAGCGGGGCCGGGTGACCGGCCAGGCAGAGACCCGCCGAGCGTCCGTCCGGCGCTATGTCGACGGTGCACAGCGTCGCGAAGATCTCCTCGTCGGCGCGCTCGTGCTCCAGCACCTGCTGGAGCGTGCCGAGCAGTTCGTCGCCGCACAGCCCGGCGAACGTCAACGCCCGCCAGGCTATGCGCAGTTCGACGCCGAGGGCGGCCTCGTCCGGGCCGTGGCCGCAGACGTCGCCGATCATCACGTGCACGGTGCCGTCGGGCGTGCGGACGGTGTCGTAGAAGTCGCCGCCGAGCAGCGCCCGGCTGCGGCCGGGCCGGTAGCGGGCGGCGAACCGCAGGCCGGAGCCCGCCAGGAGCGGGGTCGGCAGCAGGCCGCGTTCCAGCCGGGCGTTCTCCTGGGCGCGCAGCCGCGATTCGGTCAGCTGCCGCTGCGCCAGGTCCGCACGCTTGCGTTCCACGGCGTAACGGATGGCCCGGCTGAGCACCCGGCCGTCGAGCTCGTCGCGGAAGAGATAGTCCTGGGCCCCGACCCGCACGGCCTCGGCGGCGCGCTCGGCGTCGGCCTCGGCGGTCAGTGCGAGGACGGCCTGGCGCGGGGCGAGGCGCAGCACGTGGCGCAGGATGGCCAGTTCCTCGGGCGGGCCGACGGCCGCACCTTCGGGGAGGCCGACGGCCGGGAGGGCCAGGTCGAGCAGGATGCAGTGCACGTCGTCGGTGAGCAGCCGCTCCGCCTCGGTGAGGTTGCGGGCGGTGCGGATGCGCATGGGGCGGCCGGCGGAGCACGTCGTCTCCGCCATCGCGGGGACCGAGAGCGATCCCGTGGGGTCGTCCTCGATCACGAGCAGCGTCAGTCCGCCCTCGGGCAGCACGACGGAGGGCTCCGCCTGCCTCTGCGCGGGTACGGACATCACTCGGTTTCCTTTTCTCCCCCCGCGGGCGCGGCACTCCGCCGACGGGGCGGGCATCGGACGTGACCCTAGCGCCAGGTCCCGGGCGAACGGAATGGTACGGAGCCATCCGCCTCTGTCATATGCCCACGCCAAGGCCCCTTTCGGCCGCATAACGATGCGGACATGACATGACCAGCGTCACGCGGGACGAGCGTCCGCTCAGGGTTTCGTCTCGCTCCATGGACGGCGACCGGAACCACGACCGGGACGCGACCGGGGCTCATGGAGCCCCGCTGCACTACCCCGGCCGCACCACCCCGAGGACCGGCATCGAGCCCGCGCCCGTCGTCGTCACCTGCCGCCCCGGCCGCGGCGCGTGCACGATCATGCCGTCGCCCACGTACATCCCCACATGGCTGGCGTCGGCGAAATAGATGACCAGGTCGCCGGGGCGCATGTCCTTGACGTCCACCCGGGGCAGCTGCCGCCACTGTTCCTGCGAGGTACGCGGTATGGCGTGCCCGGCCGCGGCCCAGGCCTTGAGGGTCAGGCCCGAGCAGTCGTAGGTGTCCGGGCCCTCGGCGCCCCAGACGTAGTCCTTGCCGATCTGCGCTGTCGCAAAGGCGACGGCCCGCCGGCCGTCGGAGCTCGCCGCGCCGGAGCCCGTGAGCAGACCGCCCTGCCCGGCCAGCCATTTCTCCTGCGCCTGCCGGGCCTGCTCCTCCTCCAGCTGCCGCAGCCGCTCCCGCTCCTTCTCCTGCAGCCGGGACTCCAGCTCCTTCGCCGCCGCCAGCCGGGACTCGATCTCCTTCTTCGCGTCCTCCTTCTCCCGACGGTCGGCATCGAGCCGCTTCCGGCGCTCGTCGGCGGCCTTGGCGTACCGGTCGAGCTCGGCGCGGGCGGCGGTCTGCTCGGCGATCAGGTCGCGGGTGGCCTGCTGGCCCTTGTGCAGCAGGGAGACTCCGTTGAAGAAGGCGTCGGGCGAGGGGGCGAAGAACAGCTGGGCCTGCGGCGACATCCCGCCGGTGCGGTACTGGGCCCGGGCCAGGGCGCCGGCCTGGTTCTTCAGCCGGTCCAGGCGCTGCTGCGCCTCGGCCAGGGCGCGGGTGATGTCGGCGACGGACTTCTCCTGGAGGCGTTGCTGTGCGCTCGCCGCGTTGTAGGCGTCGGTGGCCGTCTCGGCCTGCCGGTAAAGGGTCTCCACCTGCCGGTGGACCTCTTCCAGGGACGGGTTCGGGCCGGGATCGGCGTACGCCCCGGGCGCGGTCAGCGCGAGGACCGTCCCCGCCGCGCACACGAGCGCGGTGGCGGTGGCGACCCGCCTGCCGCGGCCCGCCCCAGCGCCCGTCCGTCGTCCAGGAACCCGCACAGGACACCTCCGCGACTCCGCCCCCACGCCTGACACTGCGTCACACGGAACCGGATCGTGCCATGGCTGCCCGAAATGGAACAGAGACCTGGGTCACACTTCGACCGGAACCGGCCGCGCCGTCGGCCACCACCCTGATGGGCGAGGTTCACCCTCCGTTCACCCTCCCCCATCGACGGCTTCACCTGATCTGCCTAATTTCGGCCTTGAGGGTGAGAGAGCCACACCGTCCGGACGGCCTCCACCAGACTCGGCCGTATCGAACGGCTGAACAGCACGACACACCTCTCGCACGCCGCCCCAGCGGCGGCTCCCGGAAGGAACACCCCAACAGTGAAGCTTCAGCGCAAGAACCGGCTCCGCGCCGTCGCCTTCGGCGCCATCGCCGTCTCCGGCGCCCTGGTCCTCACGGCGTGCGGCTCGGACAACAACAGCGGCGGCTCCAACGGTGGCGGCGACTCCACCAAGGCGGCCGGCAACATCAAGTGCGACGGCCAGGGCTCGCTGCTGGCCTCGGGCTCGTCCGCGCAGAAGAACGCCATGGACCTGTGGGTCAAGAACTTCACGGCGGCCTGCAAGAACATCCAGATCAACTACAAGCCCACCGGTTCGGGCGCGGGCATCCAGGAGTTCCTCCAGGGCAAGACCGCCTTCGCCGGCTCCGACTCGGCGCTCAAGCCGGACGAGGCCGAGAAGTCCAAGGGCGTCCTCAAGGGCGGCCAGGGCATCGACCTCCCGATGGTCGGCGGCCCGATCGCGATCGGCTACAACGTGCCGGGCGTGGACAACCTGGTCCTCGACGCCGACACCCTCGCCAAGATCTTCGACGGCAAGATCGAGAAGTGGAACGACGAGGCGATCGCCAAGCTCAACAAGGACGCCAAGCTTCCCGACCTGAAGATCCAGGCGTTCCACCGCTCCGACGAGTCGGGCACCACGGACAACTTCACCAAGTACCTCAAGGCCGCGGCCGACAAGTCCTGGCCGTACGAGCCCGCCAAGGCCTTCCCGGTCAAGGGCGGCCAGTCGGCCGACGGTTCGGCCGGCGTCTCCTCGCAGGTCAAGCAGACCTCGGGCGCCATCTCGTACTTCGAGCTGTCCTACGCGACCGCCAACTCCATCAAGACGGTCAAGCTCAACACCGGTGCCTCCGCCCCGGTCGAGGCCACCTCGGACAACGCCTCCAAGGCGATCGCCGAGGCAAAGATCACCGGCACCGGCCAGGACCTCGCCCTGAAGCTCAACTACACCACCAAGGCCGAGGGCGCCTACCCGATCACCCTGGTGACGTACGAGGTCGTCGGCGACAAGGGCAACAAGCCCGAGACCCTCGCCGCCACCAAGTCCTTCCTCACCTACATCGCGAGCGAGGACGGCCAGTCCGTGCTGAAGGACCTCGGCTACGCCCCGCTGCCCGCCGAGATCGCCAAGAAGGTCCGCGACACCGTCGCGAACATCTCCTGACCCGGTGCGGCCGGCTCCCGCACAGCCCGGGAGCCGGCCGCGCCATCCGGTGCACCGCCGCGCCAGGAGCCGTGACCCGCAAACGGGACCGGTTCCGCAGACCGGAGAAACCCCATGGACATAACATCCGCCACAGCAAGCCCACCGCCCGCACCGGGCGCCGGCCCCTCTCCCGCCCGGCAGCAGGGCAGGGCGGCCACCCGCGCCGGTGACCGCGTCTTCCTCGCGCTCTCCCGGGGCTCCGGGATCCTGCTCCTGGTGATCATGGCCGCCATCGCGGTCTTCCTCACCGTCCGGGCCGCCAACGCCCTCTCGCAGGACCACGGCAACTTCTTCACCGCCTTCGAGTGGAACGCCAACGCCAACCCGCCGGTCTTCGGCATCGCGGTACTGGCCTTCGGCACGATCGTCAGCTCGCTGATCGCCATGGCCATCGCCGTCCCGGTCGCCATCGGCATCGCGCTGTTCATCACGCACTACGCGCCGCGCAAGCTGGCCACCCCGCTGTCGTACGTCATCGACCTGCTGGCCGCCGTGCCCTCGATCGTCTACGGCCTGTGGGGCGCCCTCTTCCTGGTGCCGCACCTGGGCGGGCTCTACAGCTGGTTCAACGACTACCTCGGCTGGACCGGGATCCTCGCCTACCACGACGGCGCCGCCCGCTCGCTGTTCACCATCGGCATCCTGCTGGCGATCATGATCCTGCCGATCGTCACCAGCGTCAGCCGCGAGGTCTTCCGCCAGGCTCCCCGGATGCACGAGGAGGCCGCCCTGGCCCTCGGCGCCACCCGCTGGGAGGTCATCCGGCTGTCGGTCCTGCCCTTCGGCCGCTCCGGCGTCATCAGCGCGTCGATGCTGGGCCTCGGCCGCGCGCTCGGCGAGACCATGGCCGTCGCCACGGTCCTCTCCCCCAGCTTCACCATCAGCACCAGCCTGCTGGACCCGGGCGGTGGCACGTTCGCCCAGAACATCGCCAGCAGCTTCAAGGAGTCCGGTGAGCTCGGCAAGGACGCCCTGATCGCCTCCGGCCTCGTCCTCTTCGTCCTCACCCTGCTGGTCAACGGCGCGGCCCGGATGATCATCGCCCGCCGCAAGGAGTACTCGGCATGAGCGGAGTGACCATGGACCGCACGCCGGTCGCCGGGAGCGGCGCCCCGCAGCCGTCGTACAGCCTGCGCCAACCGCGCCTCCCGCGCTGGACCCCGGCCGCCCTCGCCGCCGCCGCGGTCGCCGCCGGCACCGGCATCGGCCTCGGCGCCGGACTGAGCAGCCACATGCAGTGGGGCCTGATCGCCGCCCTCCTCTACGTCGCCGCCATGTACGTCCTCGCCACCCGCGTCGAGGGCCGCCGCCAGGCCAAGGACCGGCTGGCCACCAGCCTCGTCTGGGTCTGCTTCGTCCTCGCGGTCGTCCCGCTGGTCTCCCTGGTGTGGGAGACCATCTCGCGCGGCGTGAAGGTACTGGACGTCGACTTCCTGACCCACTCCATGGGCGGCGTCCTCACCATCCGGCCCGGCGGCGGCGTCTACCACGCCATCATCGGCACCCTGGAACAGGTCGGCATCGCCACCGCCATCGCGGCCCCCCTCGGCCTGCTCACCGCGATCTACCTGGTGGAGTACGGGCGTGGCCGGCTGGCCAAGGCCGTCACCTTCTTCGTCGACGTGATGACGGGCATCCCGTCCATCGTCGCGGGCCTGTTCATCCTCAGCTTCTGGATCATCATGCTCGACAACGGCTACTCCGGCTTCGCCGGATCGATGGCCCTCGCGATCCTGATGGTGCCGGTCGTCGTGCGCTCGACGGAGGAGATGCTCAAGCTCGTGCCGAACGAGCTGCGCGAGGCCTCGCTCGCCCTCGGCGTGCCGAAGTGGCGCACGATCCTCAAGGTCGTCCTCCCCACGGCCATCGGCGGCATCGCCACCGGCGTGATGCTCGCCGTCGCCCGCATCGCGGGCGAGACCGCCCCGATCGTCCTCCTGGTCTTCGGCTCCCAGGTCATCAACAACAACCCCTTCGACGGAGCCCAGTCCTCCCTGCCGTACTACATCTACGAGCAGTGGGCGGCCGGCAACGAGGCCAGCTACGACCGCGCCTGGGCGGCGGCCCTGGTCCTCATCGCCTTCGTCATGATCCTCAACCTGGTGGCCCGCGGCATCGCCCGCTGGAAGGCCCCGCAGTCCAGCCGCTGACCGCGTCCGTTGTGAAAGAAGTAGTGATCCCCATGGCCAAGCGAATCGACGTCAGCGGCCTCTCCGCCTTCTACGGCGCCCACAAGGCCATCGACGACATCTCCATGACCGTCGAGCCCCGCTCCGTGACCGCCTTCATCGGCCCCTCCGGCTGCGGCAAGTCCACCTTCCTGCGCACCCTCAACCGCATGCACGAGGTCACCCCCGGCGGCCGCGTCGAGGGCAAGGTGCTGCTGGACGACGAGAACCTCTACGGCCCCGGCGTCGACCCGGTCTCCGTGCGCCGCACGGTCGGCATGGTCTTCCAGCGGCCGAACCCCTTCCCGACCATGTCCATCTACGAGAACGTGGCCGCCGGTCTCCGCCTCAACGGCACCCGCGTCCGCAAGTCCGAGCTGGACGCCGTCGTCGAGAAGTCGCTGCAGGGCGCCAACCTGTGGAAGGAGGTCAAGGACCGCCTCGACAAGCCGGGCGCCGGCCTCTCCGGCGGCCAGCAGCAGCGGCTGTGCATCGCACGGGCCATCGCGGTCGAGCCGCAGGTCCTGCTGATGGACGAGCCCTGCTCGGCGCTCGACCCGATCTCGACGCTCGCCATCGAGGACCTCATAGGCGAGCTGAAGGAGCGGTTCACGATCGTCATCGTGACCCACAACATGCAGCAGGCGGCCCGCGTCTCGGACCGCACCGCCTTCTTCAACCTGGCGGGCGTGGGCCAGCCGGGCCGTCTCGTCGAGATCGACGAGACGGCGAGGATCTTCTCGAACCCGTCGGTCCAGGCGACCGAGGACTACATCTCGGGCCGGTTCGGATAAACCCTGCCCAGGACTCGCCTCTGCGGCGCTGCATGGCGGTGCCGCCGCAAAGGCGAAAGGGCCCGTCCCCCTGTTCGTACCAGGGGGACGGGCCCACACCCTCGTGCCGTGCCCGTAAGGGGCGCGGGGCTCACGCAAACGCCAGGTGACCGACCCAGTAGCAGAGCGCCGCGACAGCGGCGGCCGCCGGCATCGTGATGAACCAGCCGAGAATGATGTTCTTGGCGACCCCCCAACGCACCGCGTTGACCCGCTTGGTCGCCCCCACACCCATGATCGCCGAGGTGATGACATGGGTCGTCGAGATCGGCGCCTGGAACAGGAACGCCGTGCTGAACATGACCGACGCACCCGTGGTCTCCGCCGCGAAACCCTGCGGCGGGTCCAGCTCGATGATCTTCCGGCCCAGCGTGCGCATGATGCGCCAGCCGCCCGCGTACGTACCGAGCGACAGCATCACCGCACAGGCGATCTTCACCCAGACCGGGATCTGGTCGTTCGGACCCTCGACGCCGCCGATGACCAGGGCCATCACCACGATGCCCATGGTCTTCTGGGCGTCCTGCAGACCATGGCCGAGGGCCATGCCCGCCGCCGACACCGTCTGGGCGATCCGGAAGCCCCGCTTCGCCTTGTGCGGGTTCGCCTTCCGGAAGAGCCACATGATGGCGACCATGACGAGGTAGCCCAGCACCAGCCCGACCAGCGGCGACAGGAACATCGGCAGGACGACCTTGTCCCAGACGCCCCACCAGTAGACGGTCGACGAACCGGCGAGGGCCGCGCCCACCATGCCGCCGAAGAGCGCGTGGCTGGAGGAGGACGGCAGGCCGAAGTACCAGGTGACCAGGTTCCAGACGATCGCGCCGACCAGGGCGGAGAAGAGGATCAGCATCCCCTGGTTGCCGGTCGGCGTCTCGATCAGGCCCTTGCTGACGGTGTGCGCGACGCCGCTGCCGAGGAACGCACCGGCGAGGTTCATCACCGCGGCCATCGCCAGGGCCGCGCGCGGGGTCAGCGCCCGCGTGGAGACCGAGGTCGCGATCGCGTTCGCGGAGTCGTGGAAGCCGTTCGTATAGGTGAAGCCGAGCGCGACCGCGATGGTCACGACAAGTGCAAACGTATCCACCGGGGGTCAGGACTCCTTGACCGCGATGGTCTCGACGGTGTTCGCGACGTGCTCGAACGCGTCGGCGGCCTCCTCCAGCACATCCACGACCTGCTTGAGCTTGAGCACCTCGATGGCGTCGTACTTGCCGTTGAAGAGCTGGGCGAGCAGCTTGCGGTGGATCTGGTCGGCCTGGTTCTCCAGCCGGTTGACCTCGATCCAGTACTCCGTGAGGTTCGTCATCGTGCGGAGGTTGGGCATGGCCTCGGCGGTCAGCTCCGCGGCCCGGGCCAGGACCTCGATCTGCTGCTCGACGCCCTTGGGCAGTTCCTCGATCTGGTAGAGGACGACCAGGTCGACGGCCTCCTCCATGAAGTCCATGATGTCGTCGAGCGAACCGGCGAGGGCGTAGATGTCCTCGCGGTCGAACGGCGTGATGAAGGAGGAGTTCAGCTGGTGGAAGATCGCGTGCGTCGCGTCGTCCCCCGCGTGCTCCGCTGCCCGCATGCGCTCGGCGATCTCGGCCCGGGCGGAGGGTTCCGCGCCGAGCAGTTCCATCAGGAGCTTGGAGCCCGTGACGATGTTGTCCGCGGACGCGGCGAACATGTCGTAGAAGCTCGTCTCCCTGGGGGTCAGACGAAAGCGCACGTGGGATCCTCGGGGTGCAGCGGAATCGGTCTCGTCGATGCTAGGCGCATCATCCGGCCACAGCTAACTGGCATTCCCTCAGTGTCGCCCATCGGGCAGAGTGCTCACCAAGGCGGTACCGCCTCCGACGGGGAATTTCGGTAGAATATACCCATAGGGGGTATACAAATCGGCTCTGACCGCGGTCCTGTGCACTGCGAACGCATTATGGATGACCAGCACAAACAGGCCGGTGGAAGCACGGAGGGCAGCATGACGGCCACGGAGGCCACAGTGACCAGCACCACTGATCCGGCCACGGAGGCCTGCCACGGCGCACCGGAGACCCCCGGGGCGGCCGGCCCCCACGGCTACAGCAAGCAGAAGGACCAGCACCTCAAGCGGCTGCGCCGGATCGAGGGCCAGATCCGCGGCCTGCAGCGGATGGTCGAGGAAGACGTCTACTGCATCGACATACTCACGCAGGTCTCGGCGAGCACGAAGGCCCTGCAGTCGTTCGCGCTGCAGCTGCTGCAGGAGCACCTGCGGCACTGCGTGGCACAGGCGGCCGTGCAGGGGGGCGACGAGATCGATGCCAAGGTGGCGGAGGCCAGTGCGGCGATTGCGCGGTTGCTGCGGACCTAGCGTCGTGTTGTGCCTGCGGGCCGGCTGTGGCTGGTCGCGCCCACGCGGCGGAGCCGCATATTCAGCAGAGCCCCGCGCCCCTTTCGGGGCGCGGCAGCGGGCCGCCCATCACTCCGCCCCGTCCTCCCGGGGCGCCCATGGGCCCACGCCCAGGACCTGGTCGATGCGGTCGGCGCTGAGCCGGTCCTCGTCGGCACTGGATGCGGCGATCATCAAATCGCCGTAGAGATCGATCTCGACGAGGGCCACGGGATCCGTCCCGCACGACGAACCGCGTCGCGAAACCACGTGATTCACCTCCTCGCGTTTCCCCGGGGCACCCCCTCGGGCCCCGGCTGTCCAGCGTAGTGAGCGGCTCCCACAGTGGGCATGACACAGATGGACCATTTCCATGGCCAACTGCGCCTCGCCGCACTATTTCTGGGGCGATGCAACCGTCCCCGCATAGATATCTGCGGGTGCCGGGAGGGAAACGTCGGGCGCAGGACCGAAGGAGAACAGTTCGACCGTCGACACCACGGTCATCGGCGCCGCGGGCGCGCCGGACACCGCGGACGCGGCCGCCGCCGTGGTCACCCGCCCCCGCCCCGCCGGTGCCCCGGCCTCGGCCACCCCGAAGCGGTAGCGCAGCAGGTGGGGCCTGCCCTCGCCGTCCACGTACGCATCGAACGCAACCGTGCCGCTGGAGAACCCTTTCGCCGCGGCCGCCAGTGCCGCCCGGTCCCGCTCGGGCGCCGTCCGTGCCGCGCGGCCGAGGTCGATCGTCCCCCAATAGTGCGCCACCTGCTCCCCGTCCAACTGCTCGGACCCCGCATAGGCCACCCCCCGCGCCCCGCCCAGCAGTTCCACCGCGGCCAGCGGATCCGTGGCGCCGCTGGTGAGCAGGTCGCCGTCGGCGAGCGAACCCGCTTCGAGCCGGACCCACTTGCCCGTGGGCACGCCCGCGCCCCGGTTCTTCATGTACAGCGCGCCCGGCGTGAAGACCTCGGTGATCGGCCGGTGTTCCGCGGCGCCCTCGGCGTCCTCGGGCAGCATCACGGTCAACTGCCCGACCGGCCGGGCGAAGTCGTAGATCCCCTGCCCGTGGATGGTCAGCCGGGTGCCCCCGCTGACCGTCTCCATCGACGTGCGCACCCGGGCACCGCCCGAGCGGGCGAGGATCCCGGCGGCCCGGCGCACCGTGGTGAGCGCCTCGGTCGGCTCGCCCGGGCCCAGCGCCTGGCGGACCTGGCCGGCGGCGTGCTTGCCGTCCTGCCCGTCCGCGGCCCGTTCCGGATCGGCGCACCCGGACATCAGCAGGGCCGCCACGACCCCGCCGGCCACCGCGGTGGCGGCCATCGCGGCCGTGCGTCTGCGTCCGTGTCCGCGCACCGCCATGTCCGTAAAGCCCCCTGTCCGCCGCACGCGAGATGGAACCCGTTCTTTCCAACGACCGCTCCCTCGTCGCCGTCACGGCCGGGTAGCGTGGTCGCGTGTCCGAAGCAGCCCCCGCGCGCCCCCGCGCGGAACACTCGATCAGCACCAGCGAACGCGGCTCGTTCTGCACGGCCCGCTGCATCTGCGGCTGGTACGGGCCTGCCCGCCGGGCCCGCTCGCTGGCCCGCGAGGACGCCGACACCCACCTCGCCTCGGCGGGATGACCATGAGATGACCTGAGACGGCACCGGGTCTCCCCCGGCCGGAACCACCGGCCCCGGCACACCATCTGACTGGGCGCGGGGGCAGGGAAATCCGGTGCGTCAAGGGGGAGACATGGCCATCAACAGGCGCCAACTGCTGGCAGCGGGAACGGGTCTGGCGGCGACCGGCGTCTGGGCCGCCTCCTGCGACGGCGCGGCGGGCCGGGCCGCGCCCAGCCGCATGGCCAGTGCCGGCAGGACCGTCGCGCCCTCCGCCAGGGCTGCGGGCGCCGACTGGACGGCCCTGGCCAAGGGCCTCTCCGGCGGCCTCGTCCGCCCCGGCGACGCCGACTACGCCACGGCCCACCGGCTCTACAACACCCGCTACGACGGGCTGCGCCCCGCCGGCGTCGCCTATGTCGCGGGCACCCCCGACATCACGGCCTGTCTCGACTTCGCGCGCCGCTTCTCCATACCCGTGTCCATACGCAACGGCGGCCACAGCTATGCGGGTTGGTCGAGCGGTGACGACCGGCTCGTCCTCGACGTCTCCCGGCTCAGGACCGTCCGCACGGACTCCGCCACGAGTGCCGTCATCGGCGCGGGCGCCAAGCTCATCGACGTCTACACGGGACTGGCCGCGCACGGCGTCACGATCCCCGGCGGTTCCTGCCCCACCGTCGGCGTCTCCGGCCTCACCCTCGGCGGCGGCCATGGCATCCTCTCCCGGGCCTACGGCCTGACCTGCGACAACCTCACCGGCGCCACCCTCGTCACCGCCGACGGCAGGACGCTGGACTGCTCCGCCGACCGCAACACCGACCTCTTCTGGGCCCTGCGCGGCGCGGGCAACGGCAACTTCGGCGTCGTCACCGAACTCCGCTTCCGGACCCGCCCCGCGGGCAACGGCGTCACCGGCTACGTCTCCTTCCCCTGGTCCAGGGCCGCGGAGGTGCTGCGCGCCTGGCAGGAGTGGGGGCCGACGCTCCCCGACGAGATCTGGTCCGCGTGCGACCTGTCCGCAACGGCGGGCGGCACGCCGCGGATATCCGTGGCCGCCTTCACCCTCGGGACCCGGGGCGACCTCGAGAACGCCCTGGACCAGCTGATCGAGAACACCGGCAGCTCCCCCGCGGGCCACCCGCCCCGGCTGCGCGACCACTCCTACCTGGACACCGTGCGCGCCTACGCCGGCTGCGGCGACAAATCCGCCGAGCAGTGCCACCTCCCCGGCACCGTCCCCGGCCACGACACCGCGGGCAGCCTGGGGCGCGAAACGTACGCGGCGCGTTCGGACTTCTACGACAGCTCGCTGAGCGAGGACGGCATCCGTGCGCTGCTCGGCCAGCTGGAACGATTCAGCACAGGTGGCGGCAGCGGCGGCGCCTCCGTGCAGCTGACCGCGCTGGGCGGCGCCGTCAACCGCGTCCGGCCGCTGGCCACGGCCTTCGTCCACCGCCGCTCCCGCTTCCTGGCCCAGTACCTGGCCTCCTGGCAGGAGGGCGGCTCCGGCACCTCGCAGATGTCCTGGCTGAACGGCATCCACGCGGCCATGCTGCGGTACGCGTCGGGGGCGGCGTACCAGAACTACACGGACCCGGCGCTGAAGGACTGGCGGCAGGCGTACTACGGCAGCGCGGCGGACAGCCTGAAGAAAATCAAGGACCGCTACGACCCGGACCGGGTCTTCGACTTCCCGCAGGCGCTGTGAGGGGTCTCAGGCGGCCAGATCGCTGTGCCGGTGCCCCACGGCCCCCGGCTGATCCGGCACCGCGACCAGCGGCGTCCGAACCCCTGGCGCCCGTACGAGCCATCCGCCCCGCGACCGTGCGACCCACCCCACCACCGGAGTCAGCAACATCATCGCCAGCGGCGCGAGGAGCAGCGCGACGGCCGTCCCGAGCGCCAGTCCGCCGACGACATCCGTCGGGTAGTGCACGCCGAGGTACACCCGGCTGAACCCCTCGAACAGGGCGAGGAGGATACCGAGGAACCCGTACTTCCGGTTCGCTACGAACAAGCCGACCCCCAGGGCCATGGCCAAGGTCGTGTGGTCGCTGACGAACGAGAAGTCGGTCTTGCCCTTCACCAGGACGTCGAGGCCCTGGTGGTCGAGGAACGGCCGCGGCCGTCTGACGAACCCTCTGATCGGGATGTTCACCAGCACCGCGATCCCCGCGGCGAGCGGCGCCCAGGCGAGGGCGGCCACCGCCGGCACCGCGTCGTCCTTCTTGCGCACACTCCACCAGGCGCAGACCATCAGCACGCCGAGCGCGATCAGGATCCCGTACTCACCGACGAACTCCATGGCCTTGTCCGCCCAGTTGGGCGCACCCTTGGCCATGCCGTTGATGTCGTACAGCAGGCCGACGTCCGGGTTCGAGCCACCCTGGGCCTCCGGCACGGTGTACCCCATCGCGAGTCCAGCCACTGCCCGGCCCCTTGTCTGTCGCCTGTGCCTATATCCCGCTGCTGACCCCCGTGGTCGTGCGCCGCAGCGACGGCGCTGCCGCTGCTGTCCACTTCCATGGAACGCCCCGATCCGGCCAGGCGTTCCACTCTCCACTCAATGATCACCAGGACGTTACCCAAGGGTGACTCACCATCGCCTCCCGGGGCGGGTGTTCAGGCCCCGTTCGTCCTGGGCAGTGCCTTCGCCCCGTCCGCGGTGACCCGGGTGGCACCGATGTAGTCGGGCAGATCGATCTTGTCGAACCGGATGACGGCCCCCGTGTACGGCGCATTGATCATGTACCCGCCGCCGACGTACAGCCCCACGTGGTGGATGGACCGGGGGTCCTTCAGATCGTGCGCGAAGAACACCAGGTCGCCCGGCAGCAGCTGGTCCCGGCCCGGATGCGGCCCGGCGTTCCACTGGTCGTTGGCGACGCGCGGCAGCTCGATCCCGACGGACGCGTACGCGGCCTTGGTCAGCCCGGAGCAGTCGAAGCGCCCGTTGTCCTCCTTGCCGCCCTCGCCGCCCCACAGGTACGGCGTCCCCAGCTTCTCCTGCGCGAAGTAGATCGCGGCAGCGGCCTGCTGCGAGGGCGGCGCCACCCGCCCGACGGGCCGGGCGAAGCTCTTGGCGAGCGTGCGGATCTCCTTCACGTACCCCTGGGTCTCGCTGATGGAGGGCACGCCACCCGCATTGATGACGCGGTACGGACCGGCGTTGTAGGCGGCGAGCATGTTGTCGGTGAGGTCACCGTTCACGCCCTTCACGTCGCCCGACAGCGCACAGTCGTAGCGGGCGGCGGACGGAATCGCGTCACCCGGGTCCCAGATATCCGCTTTGCCGTCCCCGTCCGCATCGAACCCGTAGACGGCCCATGTCTCGGGAATGAACTGCGCGATCCCCCGCGCATCGGCCGGACTGACCGCCTTGGGATCCCAGTTGCTCTCGGTGTAGAGCTGCGCGGCGAGAACAGCCGGGTTGAGGGCGGGGCAGAGGTTCCCCCACTTCTGCACCAGCGGCTGATACTGCGCGGGCACCGCCCCCTCGGCCAGCCCCACGGCCCCCGACCCCGGAGTGCCCAACTTCCAGGCGGCCGTGTACACACCGAGCACGAGCAGCGCCAGGAACGCCGCGAACATCCCGAATGCCGCCCCGCCCACCACCCAGATCTTCCGCACCCGTCAACCTTCCCCCACGCGGACTCCTCGCACTGCAGTTTTCAGGGTTCCTCAGGTGTGTGTCTATGCCGCCTAGTTCACGGCGAAGCCGTCACAGGCGATGTTCGTGTACTCGCCCGGACTCTTGACGTGGAGGTAGAGCACGGTCCAGTTGCCCGGATCGTTCCCGGTCGGAATGCCGCCGCCGATCGGCTTGCCGCGGACGAACTGCTGGAAGTCGTCGGGGTAGGTGAGGTCGACCCACTGCGTCGGGTCCTTCGCGAAGAGGTCGACCGGCTTGCTGGTGTAGCCCAGGCTCAAGTTCTGCTGCAGCAGCCCGCCGATCGGCTTGCCCGTATCGGAGTCGATCTCGTGCGGGGGTTTGACGGCCACGGAGACGAAATAGGGCTTGGCGAGGGCGGGATCGGCGTACTTGAGGCGGA
Organism: Streptomyces morookaense; assembly: GCF_013030945.1. Lineage (GTDB taxonomy): Bacteria > Actinomycetota > Actinomycetes > Streptomycetales > Streptomycetaceae > Streptomyces > Streptomyces morookaensis. The sequence goes on from NZ_JABBXF010000095.1 coordinate 21,078, forward strand.
ACGAGACCTTGACCTTGCCGTCGTGGACGTCGCCGACGGCCATCTGGAGGTACGAGGCGCGTTCCTCGGCGGGCAGATTGCAGGTGCCACCGGCGAGGCCGTTGCTGTTGGGGGTCCAGTAGTCGCGGCTGGGGTTGGTGGCCTCGATGTACCCGGGTTCCCTGCCGGTGGAGGGGACGGAGGAAGGGGCGGAGGCAGGGACGGAAGGAGCGGCGGAGGAAGGAGCGGAGGAAGCGGCGGAGGAAGGCGTACTGCCCGCCGACGCAACGCCCTTCGCCGATGCCTGTGCCTGTGCCTGTGCCTGTGCAGGCGTACCTGTACGCGTATGCGAACCGTCTGTCGCCCACAGGGCGACTCCCGTCCCGACGCCGAACGCGGCCACGGCCGCCACGGATGCGAGCCAGACCTTCTTCCGCCGGGCACGTCCGGACGACGGGGCGACGCCGGGCACGAAGGTCGGCACGTACGCGCCGGCCGCCTGCGGGGCGGAGTGCCCGCCGACCTCCGCCAGCTCCCGGTACACCGGGTCGTCCACCAGCGCCGACGTCACCCCGCACCGGGCGATGATCTGCGCGGGCGTGGGCCGCTTCCCCGGCTCGCCCGCCACGCAGTCCCGTATCAACTCGGCGAGCCGCGGCTCCACTCCGGCCACGTCGATCTCGCCGTGCACCACGCGATAGGTGACGGCCTCCATCGTCCCCGGACCGTACGGCGGCCGGCCCGTGGCGACGCACGCCATGGTCGCGCCGAGCGCGAAGACATCCGACGCGGTGCTCACCTCATCGCGCGTGATCACCTCGGGTGCGGTGTAACCGGGCGTACCGGGCGCGGAGCCCGCCTGGGTGAGCGCCGTCTGCTCCGCGCCGCGCGCGATCCCGAAATCGATCAACTTCGGCCCGACGGGCGAGAGAAGAATGTTGTGCGGCTTGAGATCCCGGTGCAGCACGCCGTACTCGTGCACCTGCGCAAGAGCCTCGGCCAGCGCGGCGAACAGCCGGAAGCACGTCTCGGCCGGCAGCGCACCGCGCTCGGCCGTGGCCTGCACGAGCGTGGGCCCGGGTACGTACTCGGTCGCGAGCCAGTACGGCGGAGCGGCGAGCGAGGCATCGATCAACTGCGCGGTGTACGCGCTCCGTACGGCCTTGACGGTCTCCACCTCACGCCGAAACCGCGCCATGGCCTCGGCCGACCCGGCGAAGTCCTCGCGGATGACCTTGATGGCCACCTGCCGACCACCCTGTGTCCGGCCGAGATACACCTGCCCCATACCGCCCGCCCCGATACGGGCGAGGACTGTGTGCGTGCCGATGCTGGTGGGGTCCTGGGGACGTAGCGCTTCCACGGCGGTGGACTCTGCCACATGTGTATCCGGCCGGACGCACCCGCATCCGGCTTGAGTACGGATACTCATGAGCACTGTCAGTGCCCTGTTCGATACTTTCTCCCAGTCAGTTGCTGAGTACACGGGGGCAGGACGACAGGTTCTGGGAGGGGTGTGGCGTCGTCATGGCGCGCTGGGACGTCGAGCCGGGGACGGTTCGCACGGTGGTGGGGAACACGGCCAAGGCGGCAGGTGAGTTGCAGGGGCCGGCGGAGTCGTATGCGAAGCATGTGCAGTCGGCGGCGACGAACGCCGGCAGTCTGGTGGGTCCGTGCGAGGCCCCGGGCGGCTTGGTGGGTCCGGCGCTGGTGGCGTGGGCGAACGGCATGACGCCGGACCTGGAGTTCATGGCGGAACGTACACAGCGGACGCTCGAGGGCGCCCTGTTGGCGGTCGGAGCGTACGAGGACGGCGACCAGGAGATGGCCGAGCGTCTGGAGCGGGCAGCGATCGAGGGGCGTGACCCGAAGGACATCCTGGGCGAGGCCGAGACTCCGGGCGGGAGGAAACGGTCGTGACGGTCATCGACCCGATACTCATCCCCCACTTCACGGGGAATGTCGACGCGTTGGAGCAGGACGTGTCGGCTTTGGCGAAGGCGGCGTCCGGCGTCCGCGGAGCCGGCGCGGACATCCACTCCACTTTCCAGGGCATCTCGCCCGCGTTCGACACCCCGGAGCGGGAGCAGTTGCTGGCGGCGACGCTGCCGGTGCGGCAGCGGGGCGAGGAGTTCGCGCGCCAGCTGGAGACGGTGAAGTCGGCGCTGGCGGAGTACGCGGCGGAGATCCGCCCCATCGTGAAGGAGCTGAAGAGCCTGGCCGACCAGGCCACGGCTTTCCAGGAGTCGATCCGGGGCGACGACCACTGGCGCAAGGACCAGAAGAAGTTCGACCGCAACAAGGAACTGATCCAGGCGGTGGCGGTGGCCCAGGCCCGCTTCCATGCCGCCGAGATGGCGTGCGCCAACAAGATCAACGCCCTGTCGTGCCGGCCTGCCTACAGGGCGGACGACGGTTCGCATCAGCCGGACATGTACGGCTACAAGCCGGGCGATGCGGCGAAGGCGAAGAGCACACCGTGGGGCGAGGTCGGCGAACGCGAGTACGCGGCCTGGGACGTGGGCCAGATGGTGCGGGGCTTCGCCGTCGACAATGTCGTGGGGATGGTCAAGGGCTTCGGCGTCCTGCTCGGCACAGAGGGCGAAGCCCAGGCGCGCCAGGCGCGGAAGAGCATGCTGATGCTCGCTGTGGGGTCCAACCCGGCATCCGCGGTGCTCGATCCCGCCAGGGTCATGCCCGACTCCTGGCTGCCCAAGGCGGTACGGGACTACAAGCACGTCATTAACGCCAACGGCAAGGCATTCGTGGCCTGGGACGAGTGGAGGACGAACCCGTCCCGCGCAGGCGGCACGTTCGCCTTCAACGGTCTGACGACCTTCGTCCCCTTCGCCAGGGCGGCCGCGGTCACGAGGGAAGCCACCACGGTCGGAAGAGTCCTGGGAGGCGTCGCCAGGGTCGGCGAGGTCATCGACCCGATGACCCACGTCACGAACGCGGGCGGCAAGGTGATCGGGGCGGCCGCGAAGGTGGCACTCCCCAAAATCGGCGACGTCGCGGCGGAGTTGAACCGCAGCCTGGGCAGACTGGAGCACCACGCACCGATACCGGCCGACCGTTCCGTCAAGCTTCCCAGCTGGGACGGCGAGACCCGATACCTCGACCACGACGGAACGATCCGCGGCGCGGAACTCGGGGTGGAGCAGCCAGGGCATCTTGCGCGGCGGGAAGCTGGCGGTGACGAGCTCACCGTTCCGCAGGATCGCCGCGTCCTTGCTCATGCCGGTGTGGGCGGCGCGAGTGAGGCCGCCCACCCGGGCGGTTCCTCCAGGGCCGACACGCCGATCCGAGGCGGTGCGAGCTCGGGCAGTATGGAATCGGTCAGCCGTAGCAGTTCATCGCACGGAGCCAGCGATTCAGTACACCCGGGCAGGGGCAGCGGGGACCACCACGCCTCGGCCGACGCACACCACCATGACTCGGGGCAAGAAAGTACTGCTGACGGCGCCCACGACGCGCACAGCGGGGGTAACGGCAGCGAACACGTATCTCATGACGGCGCCTCCGCCGAGAATGAGGGCGCGCCGGCCAACAGGCCGAGCGGCGGTGGATATGACGCCGCTGCTGAGGCCAACCGCAAGGGTGTGTGGCCCATCAAGACACATCTCGATGGGCCGGCGGGCAATGAAGAGGTGCTGAAGCGACCGAACCCCAGGCACACAGTGGGTGGGGCAGGCACCAGGGAAGTCAAGCCCGTCAACAGCGTCATTCTGCGTGGCTACACTGATGCGATAAACAGGGACATAGCCCAAATAGCAGAAGGGCGGGCAAAACTTGAAGGGGGTAACCACTACGTGATCAACGGGCGTTCCTATGGAGTTGAGCGCGGCGGAACCGTGATTCCCGTGTCAGGGCCCGGCATCGTGCAGCTGGACAGGAATGAATACGCTGCACTCCAGCAGATAGTCAAGGCCAAGGGCAACCTCGATGCGGCCCCACAGTTGACGAAAAATCCGCGCTTCGTCAACAACCCGGAAGCCGTGCAGAAGGCGCTGGACATCTATCATGGGACGTACGAATGACGTACAACTTTTTCACTGTCGACCCTCTGGATGAGTCCACGCTTTACCAAGCGCTGGCTTCCTGCCTTGAAGTGGACGTCGACTCCGTTGACGTAGCCGATGCAGATGGCGACCAGGATTCCCGGAACTGGGACGCCCTGGTCCTCTGCGACCACTCGGAAGTCCATGGGAAGGTTTCACGGTACCTGGACATCTATGTTCAGGATTCCGTAGCCCATCAGCCCAGCGAGGCCGACCTGGCCCTGCGGTTCGCTACTGCAACGCAGTCAGTGATTCTCTACCCGGCTGAGGAGAACATCCCCAGTGCGTACTGGTTGGTGACCCCGAGCGGGTTGGTGACTCGCACTCGCCTTATGGCTGCTGACGACGATCGGTCGGTTTACACGATCGATGCCGTCGAGTCGGCGGTACCACAGCTTCCCGACGTGGACGTTGAGCAGTTGCCTGAAATTGTTCGCGCGCACTCTCTCCCTACGCCGATTGCAGACGCCTTTTCCGAGGCAGTTGCCGCTCGAAGGGGACGAGTCGGAGAGCCTCCGAGTCCTTCCCTCGCGGATGAGCCAGGTGCCGCTTTCTACCGTGCCCGCATCTCCCTGGAGGAGTGGGAGCGGATGGTCCACCGAATGAGCTCCGGTTGGCAGCCGACCGGCCGCTACCCTGGCGAGCTTTACAGGGAAGCGCTGGAGGCTCGCGACCGTGTCTCGGATGTCATCAACGAACTGCCCCAGCCGGTTGGCGCTCAGCTGCTTACGGGAGTCAACCAACTTGACGACGAGTTCCAGCGCTTCACTCAAGACGACAACGGGCAGACTATGGGGCAGTCTTTCGGCCTCTCTGGGGACGATGTGGCCGGCCGCGCTTGGTGGTGGAAGCGGAAGCCCGTCAACCTCCCCTGGTAAACGTTGACGTTACGCAGGGAAGGCACTCGACATCCGTAATGGGCAACTGCTTCGACGGTGGTGATCACTGTCTCTCCATGTCCAACGGCGGCACCGTCGTCTTCGTCGACGTCCTGACGCTCGCCGTCTCCGAACTCGCCGACGAGCCCTGGCACTACCCGGTTCGCCTCGCTCATTGCGCTGCAGGACCAGAACCTCATGGGCCGCGGCAACGTCGGATTCGACCTTGAGGACATCGACTGGGGGCCGTCACCGCAAGAGCAGCGAGATGCCAAGAGGTTCGTGCTCCGCGTCATCGACCTCGCCCTCGCCCGGCACCGTTGGGACGAGCTTGGTTATGAACCGCCCTACGCTGCCCAGTACCTGGAGGCGTTCCGGGCCATGGTCGAGGCGTACGACCCCGCCACGCCGGCCTGCGGGCTCGGCGGCCCCTTCCCCGCAGTGGAAGAGGCCGCCCTCGCCTCCTGCGTCAGGCACCGTGTCCTCACCGGGCTGCCGTTCTGGGACGGCTGCACCTTCTGCCATGCGGAATGAATTCCTCCGGTGGCGGAATCCATGAATTCCCCGGCGTAGAAGTCGTGGTTTCCGACACCGCAGTGCAACTGCCCCGCAGGAGACCGAAGTTGTGGTGCGGATGCGATTTGGCGTGGGATTGGTTGCGTGAGCGAATACCAGCAGCACTACCAACAGCCCCCGCCGAACCCCTACATGCATGCTGCACCCCCGCCGCCGTACTACCCGCCGCCCGGGTATTACACGACGCCGGGTCCGCCCTTGCATGCGCTTGCCAATCCGGGGATGCGGCTGGTGGCGCGTCTGCTGGACCTCGTCCTCGTGACGATGGGCGTGGTGGGTGGTGCTCTCGCTGCGGCCACCCTTCTCGGTGTCGGCGGTGGGGATACGCACGGAGTCGAGGGCATGGTGGGCTGCGTGGGGGCCTTGCTTGCCGTGCTGTGCTACGAACCTCTGCTGATCCACCGCTACGGCGCCACCCTCGGCAAACGCATATGCCGCCTGCGGGTCGCACGAATTGGGGACGGCGGGAATCCGGCCCTGGGTGCCGCCATGGTGCGCTGGGTCATCTACGCCGCCTGTAATGGCGTTCTCTTCGTCGGAACGATCAATGCCCTGTCCTGCCTCTGGGACAAGCCCTATCGGCAGTGCTGGCACGACAAGGCCGCCGACAGTGTCGTCGTCAGGCGTGACGCGTGAATCAGTGCAGCGTACCTGCGCTGATTGCGGTGACGAAGCGCTTCCACGCTGCGGGCGGGACGAGGAGGGTCGTCCCGTGCAGGGCGGTCTTGCTGTCCCTTATGGGGACGGGGGCGGCGGGTATTCGATCCATACGGTTCTCATGAAGAAAATTCCTTCAACCGGTGCGGACGCAGTCCGGCGTCTGGAGAAGGCCTGGTACGGAGCACCCTGCGTACTGGCGGATCGACCTCGCCTGGGCCTCGATTTCGCGTAGGCGCTCGCACTTGTCCGGATGCGACGCCCGCAACGCCAGCCCGTACAGTCCGTACAGCAGCTTGAAGACGCCGACCGCGTCCAGCTTCTCCGCTCGAGACCGACTTCCGGAGCGTACGCGTGGATCACAATCCCTCGGGCAAACCCGTCAGTTGATCCCACGTACGAGGCACCCCGCCCTGAACCGCCCGAGCCTCGGGAGTCGAAACCTGAGCGTTCTTTCCAAGGAATGGTGGGTCGCTGGACCCACCCGCCCTCCCAACTCCCGCCTATACACGTACGGATGACATTTCGCTAGCGCGGCACCCCGGCCCTCCGCGGCCGTGTAGCGTGCCCAGCAACAAGCAACCCCCGCCCGGTGCTGGAACACCGGAACGGGGGTCTGACCACCGTGATCGGATAGGACGATCCAATGGCTGCCGCCCAGCTTAGCCCTGCCCCGCGCATGGCCCGACCCGGATTCGGGAAGCGCTCCGTACCCGACGCCCAAGGCCCGTGCAGCAGACGCATGTTCGCCCGCCTCCCGCCCCGCGAGGCCTTCATCGCCACGCACATCGACCGGCTCCCCGACGGCGCCGCCGTCGACATCAAGACCCTCTCCAAAGAGATCCCCGAGTACGGGCAGCAAGCCATGGCCTCCGCCCTCAAGGCGATCTCCGCAGTCGGGCACCTGCGCCGTGTCCGCGAACGCCTCGGCGGCGACCGCACCCAGTGGGTGCAGCGCACCTACTTCTCCCGCACCCCGCGCAGCGACGCCTGGTGGCGGCAGTTCCTCTCCGGCAGCGATTCCCCCGCAGAGGCGGCACCCGAGCCACCGCGCCCCGTTCACCCGCCCGGGCGCACCCCCGCCTACAGCGCCCTCGCCGCGCTTGGCCGCACCGACCCCCGCATGACCCTCTCCGCCAACGAATGCATCGCACTTGAGCCCCTCGCCGCCGAGTGGTTGGCCCGCGGCGTGACCGCACCGCACCTCGTCCAAGCCCTCACCAGCGGGCTCCCCGGCCGACGACCACGTCCGCGCCCACCCCCGAACCATGCTTCCAGCAGCCCAATTCACGAATCCTCGACCGTAAGTTCGTGAATCGCGCTGCCGGAACGGCCCGCTCCGTGAGTTATCCACAGGGGTTCACGGGCGGCGTTCAAATCGGCTGTGCTGGGCACATGAAGGTGAAGGAAAAGCACCGTCCACTGCACCGCCTTGCCGCTTCGCAAGGCGGCATCCTGCTGACCTCCCAAGCCGTCGCCTGCGGGCTGCTCCGCAGCGGAGCCGCCGACATCCTGCGGCGTGCCGGCTGGGTCCAGTTGCTGTTCGGCGTGTGGGCGCAGCCCGGACGGAACGTGGACTTGCGATTGCGGTTACTCGCCGTGCAGCTAAAGCAGCCGCACTGGATTGCGAGTCACAGTGCAGCCGCCGCACTTCACCGCATCGACATGGTGCGGCCCAACAGCATCGAGCTCACCGTTCCCCGGCGCGGTCCCCGGACGCGGGTTCGCGGGGTCACCCTGCATCCGGCGCCTCTGGCCGACGACGAGGTCACCGTCGTCGCAGGAGTGCGGGCCACCACGGTCCTTCGCACCACATGCGACCTGATGTGCACCCTTCCCCTCCACGAAGCCGTCATCGCCGCCGACGACGTCCTCGCCCGGAGACTCCTGCGCCGGGAGCACATTGCCGACGCACTCGCGCCCCCGCGCCCCCGCCGCGTCGGGGTCCGCGCTGCGCGGCGGGCGTTGGCACTTACCGATCACGCCTCCGGGTCCCCTGCCGAGACCAAGGCGCGGCTGGAGATGCACGAGGCGGGGCTGTTCCCCGAGTCGCAGGCGGAGGTGATCACGCCCAACGGGCGGGTGCGGCGGCTGGACTTCCTGTTCCGGGCCGAAGGGCTCGGCATCGAGATCGAAGGGCACGCCTGGCACGGGAGCCGGAGCGCGCATCAGAACGATGCCATCCGGTTCAACGAGCTCGCCGGATGCCCGGAAATCAGGGAGATGCTGCGGTTCACGTATGACGACGTCTTCCGGCGGCCACAGCGCTTCATCCGCACCATCCAGGAGGCACTCCAGCGGCTTCGCCGCCAGGGTCCGTTACCCCGGCGGGAGTGAGTGTGGTGGCTTGTGGTGCTTGCGAGGCTTCTGCTTTGGGGCAGTTGAGGTGGGCGGGGTGGCCGAGGACATCGGGTCGGGCAGGGCAGGCGGGGCCACCGAACCCGTTCCTCCTCCGGTCCCGCCTCCCGTTCCGCTCTTGTCCCCGCTGCTGAAGAGCGACGAGCCGATCAACGCCGCCACGACGAAGGCCACGATGCCGGCGATCACCCCGATCAGCGTCTTGCGCCGCTTCGGCGGCCGGGCCGACCGGGCCGACCGGGGCGGTTGGGGCGGTCGGGGTGATTGGGGCGGCCCGGACGGCGGGGTCGGCCGCACGGAAGCCGGGGCATACGCGGGCATCGGCGCCGGCACCGGCGGAGCCATCGGCTGCTCCGGCGGCAACGGCCTTACCGGCGGCGCCGCCCTCTGCCGTCCCCCCGACCACTCCCGCCCCGCGAACCACTCCGCCGTCTCCTGTGCCGACGGGCGCTCCTCCGGCGCCTTCGCCAGCATCCGCAGCACGAACTGCTCCAGCGCGGGCGGGATCCCGGGGTTGTGCCGGCTCGGCGGCACGGGGGCGTCGTCCACATGCATGTACAGCAGCGCCGTGGGGTTCTCCGACCAGAACGGCGGGCGGCCGGTCAGCAGCTGGTACAGCACGCAGCCCAGCGCGTAGACGTCCGACTCCGGGCCCGCCAGCCGGCCCAGTGCCCGCTCGGGGGCGAGGTATGTGCTCGTACCGACGATCTGGCCCGCGCGGGTCAGCCCGGCCGAGGTCGCGTCGACGAAGCGGGCGATGCCGAAGTCGCCGATCTTGACGGTGTCGTTCGGGGCCAGCATCAGGTTGGCCGGCTTGATGTCGCGGTGGACCACACCCTGGCCGTGGGCCGCCGCCAGACCGCCCGCCGCCTGGGCCGCGATGCGAGCGACGCGCTCCGGGGCGAGGGGGCCGCGCGCCGCGACCTCCCGGTCCAGGCTCACGCCGTCCACCAGTTCCATGACCAGGTAGAAACGGCCGTCCCACTCGCCGAAGTCGTAGACCGCGACGACCTGGGGGTGGTTCAGCCGCGCCGCGGTCTGCGCCTCCAACCGGAACCGGGCCGCCGACGACTCGTCGCCTCCCTCGGGCAACAGCAGCTTCACAGCCACCTGACGCCCCAGCACTTCGTCCGTGCCGCGCCAGACTTCGCCCATTCCGCCGCGACCGAGCAGCTCCCCCAACCGGTACCGACCGGCAACCTGCACCCGTACCACCTTGAACTCGAAGAACTCGAACGACCCCGCGATGCGCTGAGGCAGCAGGGTACCGACCGAACACCCTCTCGCCCGAACCCCGCCCTCCGGGGGAAATTGCTCCGCGTTCATACCCGTGATACACAGAGTCACCGCAGGTCAGTGCAGTGGCAGCGGGCCACATAAGGGTTCAGGCAAAAATTGCCGCCAAATCGACATGCAGTGGCGGGGTTTCGGCGAAGATAGGTCCCGACCTTTGCCCTGAGGCAGGGCGGGCACAACTACCCATAAGGGGCGGTGAGTTACAAATGTTTTTGGCGGCCGGTAAGGGCGACATCAACACCATTATTGGCGGAATCGCCCCCAACTGGGGGCCTTTCGGCACCCTGGGCAACGAGGCGCGCGTGATGATCGAGGTCATCATGGCCGTGGCCATCCTGCTCTGCCTGGCGATCGCCATCTGGGGCGCGGCGAAACAGCGCATCGGCGCCACGGCCCTGCGCGACACCTTCAGCGCCGAGCAGGGCAAGGGACTGATCGTCGCCGGCCTGACCGGTGTGTTCATCATCGGTTCGCTGGGCACCTTGTTCACCATCGTCTATGGCATGGCGGTCTGACGTCCGCCTGCGTTTTCGACGCGCCTCGCCCCCATCCCCCCGCGCATCCGCCCGCGCAGGCCCTCCCGTCCCTGATTCCCCCCGCCACCGAGGCTGCCTCCTGATGCCCCCTCACACCCCCACGTGCTCCCCCCGGAAACCGTTCGCCCCGCTACCGTCTTACGGGGGCGGCAAGCCAGCCACGACGTACGAGGGAGCAGGCGAGCGATGAGTCTCGGCGACGACGGTTACGGCGACGACCGCCACATGACCCGTACGCGGCTCCCCGAGGGCGAGTTCGCCCCGCATGCGCAGCCGCGCCGCGGGCTGCCCTCGCGGCGGAACCTGATGACGGTGGTCGGGGTGGTGGTGCTGCTCATCGCGGCCATCGCCTTCGCGAACCGGGGCGGGGGCAACAGCGGTTCGGGGAACGGAGGTTCCGGTTCCGGCGCCGACAAGGGGGCGAGCAGCCGGGCGACGGCGCCCACGGGCACCAAACCGGTGGAGGGGAAGGGGGCTTCCGGGCTTCCTTCGGGGTTCGCCCATTCGGAGCAGGGTGCCGCTTCCGCTGCCGCGAACTTTGCGGTGTCCCTGGTGTCGGCCGACATCCTCAAGCCGCAGCGGCGGCATCAGATCGTCGAGCAGATCTTCACGGGGGACAAAGCCCCCGAGTTGCAGACCAAACTCGATGCCGCGTACTCCAAAGACTTCCTGGCCAAGCTGGGCCTGAACGAGAACGGCGACGCCGCCAAGGGCATGACATACGTGTCCCGCACCGTCCCCGTCGGCACCAAGGCGACGGAGTACAGCGACTCGTCCGCTTCCGTCGACGTCTGGTGCACCGGCGTGTTCGGCACAGCCGGAACCGGCTCCACCACCCCGGTGGCCAACGACTGGTTCACCATGACGATCAAGCTGCGCTGGGTGGACAACGACTGGAAGGCCGAAGCCTTCTCCCAGAAGGACGGCCCCGCACCGGTGAACAGCGACCGCACCGCATCCACGGCAGATGAGATCGCAAAGGCAGTCGAGCAATACGGAGGCTTCACTTATGCCCGGTAGGCCCCACCGTACTCTCAGGCTCACTGCCGTCCTGGCTAGCGTGCAGACAGCTGTCGTCCTTCTGGCAGCTCGCGCCGTAGCCGCACCGACGCCCACTCCGACGTCTCCCTCGAGTCCGCTCCCCACGCCGGCGGGATCGCCGACAGTGACGCCGACACCGGGCGCCAGCCCTTCGCCGAAGGACAACTGCGACCTCATCGTCGGCCCCGCCAAGGACTACTGCCAAGGCGGCAACGGAAGCCACGGCTCCGGGCTTTCCCCCAACGACCCCCAATCCACCCTCGACCCCCTCTCCTCCCTCGCCAAAGGCTGTGCCGACGCCGCCGCGTGGATCGTCAAGAAGCTGTCCCAGGCCGTCCACGCCACCGGCAACGTGGACTTCACCAACGGCTCCTTCCTCCGGCAGTACGCCGTCGTCTTCGCCGCCTCCACCGTCCTGACGCTCGTCCTGTGGCTGCTGGCCGTGGCCAAGCGGGCCGTGCGCGGGGTGCCGTTCTCGGAGGCGGTGACCGAGGCCGTCGGGTTCCTCTGGCTCACCGTGCTGGCCTCGGCGTTCACGCCGCTCATCCTCTACACGGTCGTCAACGCCACCGACGCCGTCACGGACGTGATCGCCACGGGATCCTCGTCCGACAACGACACGTTCTTCGGCGGGTTCGCCGACGCCCTGCAGAAGGGCAACAACATCGGCGGCGGCCCGATCATGCTGATCGTCGTGTCGCTCGTCTCCGTGCTCGCCGCAGGCGTCCTGTGGCTGGAGCTGGTGATCCGGGCCGCGCTGCTCTACGTCGGCGCACTGCTGGGAACCGCCGTGTACGCGGGGCTCGTCGACAAGAACATGTGGGGGCATGTCCGCCGCTGGGCGGGCATCATGATCGCGGTGATCCTCGTCAAGCCGATCATCGTGATCGTGCTGGGCCTGGCCGGGGCGCTGTCGTCCGGCAAGGGACCCAACTCCTTCTCCGCGGTGGTGTCCGGCCTCGCGATCATCGTGCTGGCCATCTTCGCCAGCGCGATGATCTACCGCTTCGTGCCGGGCTTCGGCGACGAGATCGTCAGCAGCCGCAACGCCAGCAAGGACGCGGCGTCCCGGCAGGCCGCCGCCGTGATCTCCTCGCCCGCCGCGCTCGTCAAGCAGGGCATCACCACCCACAGCGCCCGCGGCGGCGGAGGCGGCAACGGCGCCGCCCCGCAGCAGTCGCGCCCCGCCAACCCCGTCTCGGGCGGCGTGTCCACGCACGGTGCACGCCCTGGCGCCGCCCCCGGCGGCAACGGCAACGCCCCCTCCGCAGTCCCCGCGCCCCGCGGGGCGCAGAACAACAGCAATCGCAATACCGGCAATACCGGCAAGTCTTCCGGAGGTGAGCGGAGTTGACGGTCCCGGCGCAGTCCCAGCCGATCGCGGCCCGCCGTACGTATCTGATCGGCCGCGCCCGCCCCAACGCGGTGGTCGGCAAGAACCGGGAGACCGGCGAGATCGCACTGATCATCGCGGGGGCGTTCCTCGGCATGATGTGCGGGCTGCTGGTACCGATCCTCCCGCTGCGGATCGTCACGCTCAGCGGCTTCCCCGCGCTCGCCCTCGCCGCCGTCTACGTGCCGTACAAGGGCCGTACGTTCTACAAGTGGTTCGAGATCAACCGCTCGTTCAAACGCACCGTGCGCCGCGGCGCGACGTACCGTTCCGCCGCCGCCGAGGCGGGTACGCGGCTGGACGGGCGGGAGGTCGAGGTCGGGCCGCCGCCGGGCATCGGGCGGATCAACTGGCTGGCCGCGCCCTTCGGGCCGGACGAGATCGCCGTCCTGCTGCACGCGGACCGGCGCACCGTGACGGCCGCCATCGAGATCGAGGGCCCGGGCGTGGGCCTGCGGGACTCGGAGGACCAGGAGGCGCTCGTCGAGCGCTTCGGCACGCTGCTCAAGCACGTGGCCAACGGCGACGGTTACGTCACCCGCATCCAGATGCTGGCCCGTACGCTCCCCGCCGATCCGGACGCGCACGCCAAGGATCTCGAGCGGCGGGGCGACGAGACGGCGCCGGCCTGGCTGAAGGATTCGTACGACCAGTTGCAGTCGATGGTGTCGACGTCGTCCGAGCAGCACCGCGCGTACCTGGTCGCGTGCATGCACTACAGCCGGGAGCTCGCCGCCGAGGCCCAGGCCATCGCCCGCGCCTCCCAGCACGAGGGCGGCAGGCGCAGGCTGGACCGCGACGGTGCGCTCGCCGTCGTCATGGCACGCGAACTGACGGACATCTGCGCCCGGCTCGCCGAGGCCGACATCCGGGTCCGGCAGCCGCTCGGCCAGAGCCGGCTGGCCTCGCTCGTGCACTCGATGTACGACCCGGACCACCCGATCGACCACATCCAGGCGATGACCCGGCGCAACGCCTGGCCGGCCGAGCTGGACGCGATGGAGCCCACGTACCTGCAGGCGAAGACGCGTGAGTCGGCCACCCGTGCGCCCTGGTGCCACTCGACCGCCTGGGTGAAGGAGTGGCCGATGACGCCGGTGGGCGTCAACTTCCTGGCCCCGTTGCTCGTTCACACGCCGGATGTCATCCGCACGGTCGCCGTGTGCATGGACCTGGAACCGACCGAGGTGGCCATCGAGCGGATGCTGACCGAGAAGACGAACGACGACGCCGACGCCTCGCGCGCCGCCAAGATGAACCGCGTCGTCGACCCCCGCGACGTCGCCCACCACTCGCGCGTCGACCAGCGCGGCGAGGACCTCGCCAGCGGAGCGGCCGGCGTCAACCTCGTCGGGTACATCACCGTCTCGTCCCGGTCGCCGGAGGCGCTCGCGCGCGACAAGCGGACCATAAGAGCCTCGGCGGGCAAGAGCTACCTCAAGCTCGAGTGGTGCGACCGCGAGCACCACCGCGCCTTCGTCAACACGCTGCCGTTCGCGACCGGCATCCGACGATAGAGGGATGTGAGGGGTTTCCCGTGCTCGATCCGCTCGCCGCCGTCACCGACGCCTTCACCAGCCTGCTCTTCGGCAAGGTGGAGACCACCCGGCTGCCGGTGCGGACATCCACCGGCCAGGCACAGGCCGTCTACCTCCCCACCGCGGCCCCCGGCCTCGGCGACTCGGGAGTGATCATCGGGCGCGAGGTGTACTCCGGCAAGGGTTATATCTACGACCCGTTCCAGCTCTACGGGCAGCAACTGCCCGCCCCCCACTGGCTCGTCCTGGGCGAGTCCGGCAACGGCAAGTCGGCTCTGGAGAAGACGTACGTCCTGCGCCAGCTGCGGTTCCGCGACCGGCAGGTCGTCGTCCTGGACGCACAGGGCGAGGACGGCGTCGGCGAGTGGAACCTCATCGCCCAGCAGCTGGGCATCACCCCCATCCGGCTGGACCCGATGTCCGCCCGCGAGGGCGGCACCGTGCTCAACCCGCTCGACCCGGCCATCACCACGACCGGGCAGCTGGCCCTGCTGCGCACGATCATCGAGGTCGCGACGGGGCGCGGGCTCGACGAGCGGGCGGGGTTCGCGCTGAAGGTCGCGCACGCGGCCGTGCTCGATCAGTACGGCGCCGCCTCCGCCGAGGGGGACGGGAACGGCACCGGCCGGCAGCCGGTGCTCACGGACATCGTGGAGCAACTCCGGCACCCCGAGGCCGAGTCGGCGGAGTCGATGAATGTCGACATAGACGACGTCCGCGCCTGGGGTCTGGACGTGGCCCTGGTGCTGGACCGCCTGATCGACGGCGACCTGCGCGGCATGTTCGACGGCCCGACGACCGTGGGCATCGACCTCGACGCACCGCTGATCGTCTTCGACCTCTCCCGCATCGACCGCAACTCCATCGCCATGCCGATCCTGATGGCGATCGTCGGCGTCTGGCTGGAGCACACCTGGATCCGGCCGGACCGCAGGAAGCGCATCTTCCTGGTCGAAGAGGCCTGGCACATCATCAACTCCCCCTTCGTGGCCCAGCTGTTCCAGCGGCTGCTCAAGTTCGGGCGGCGGCTGGGCCTGTCGTTCGTGGCGGTCGTGCACCACCTGTCGGACGTCGTCGACGGCGCGGCCGCGAAGGAGGCGGCGGCCATCCTCAAGATGGCGTCCACCCGCACCATCTACGCGCAGAAAGCGGACGAGGCTCGGGCCACCGGCCGGGTGCTTGGCCTGCCGCGCTGGGCGGTGGAGATCATTCCGACCCTGACGCCGGGCATCGCCGTGTGGGACGTCAACGGCAACGTGCAGGTCGTCAAGCACCTCGTCACCGACGCCGAACGCCCGCTGGTCTACACCGACCGCGCCATGACCGAGGAGGGCACGGCCCGCGAACTCGCCGCCGAGGCCGAGGCCGCGGAACGGGCGCACGCGGCGATAGGCACCCCGTACGCCGACGAGCCGTACGGATCACCTGATCCTTCCGAATCATCCGCATCATCCACATCTTCCGAATCGACGGTGGCGTGAGATGGCGCCGGGGGGCGGCGAGCCGGGAACGTCCCGGCCGGAACGGGGAATTCCCGACGGGGTGCTGGTCAGCGTCATCGCCTTCCTGCTGGGGCTGACGCTCCTGGTCTGGACGGCGACGGGCCTGGCTGCCCTGATCGTGCACGGCAGCTGGCCGCACGGGGTGACCGTCCTGCACACCCCGCAGGCGATGCGCCACCTGATGACCCAGCCCCGCGACCTGCCCGCCGCCTGGCCGGAGACCACGCGGGACGAACTGTCGGGGTACGGGCTCTTCTGGGGCATCCTCGTCGGCGAACTGCTCGTGGCCGTCGTGCTGATGGTGTTCGTCATCGGCACCCTGGCCCGGTGGCGCGCGGTCCGGGGGCGGGCGCGGAAGGCGGAATCCTTGACGGGCGAAACGGTGCCTGTCCAGGCAACGGCCGTTGCGGCGGAGGCCGTTACAGCGGAGGCCGTTGCAGCTCCTGTGACTGCAGAAGCGGCGCCCACGACACCGCAGCCCGTCCCTGCCCCTGCCCCCGCCCCCGTGCCGGCACCGGCCACGGAGGCGGCCGCACCCGTGCGGCTCGTCTACGCCACGGGCACCGCACGCCGCCCGGCCGCCGCCCGCGCGGTCCTCGAAGCCGCCGGGCCCGCCCTCGTCACCACCAGCGACCCCCAACTCTGGGCCGACACCCGGGGATCGCGCGCCAAGCTGGGCCCGGTGCACGTCTTCGACCCCAGCCACCTCCTCGACACTCCCGACCGGCTGCGATGGAGCCCCACCGCGGGCTGCGAGTCCCGCGCCACCGCCGGCGCCCGCGCGGCCGCGCTCCTCGCACCCGTACGCCCCCCGAGCGCACTCGACTCGGCCACCGCCGACACCGCCGAGACGCTGCTGCGCTGTTGGCTGCACGCGGCCGCCGTGGACGGCCGCCCCTTTCGTCAACTGCACCGCTGGGCACAGGGTTCGGCGGCACACGAACCCGTACGCATCCTGCGCACCAACCCCAAGGCGATGGGCGGTACGGCGGGCGAGCTGGAATCCGCCCTCACAGCCCACCCCGAACGGCGCGACATGGCACAGGAGTTGACGGCCCGCGCGCTGGGGGCGCTCGACTCCATCCACATTCGCGACGCGTGCAACCCCAATCGGGCGGATTCGCTGGCACTGGAATCATTCATCGCCGAAGGGGGAACGCTCTACGTGGTGGGTGAGGCGATTGAGGATCCCCGCACCCGCCCGGGTGCGATGCCGTTGCTGACCGCACTCGCCGCAAGCGTGGTCGAGCGCGGCCGGGGCATGGCCGAACGGTCATCTTCCGGTCGGCTCGACCCACCACTCACCCTGGTGCTGGACGATGTGGCAGCCGTGGCACCACTGCCTTCTCTCCCGGAACTCCTGGAACAGGGCGATGAGTTGGGCCTGCCCGTGCTGGCCCTGATGCGCTCGCAGGAGCAGGGCCGGGCCCGCTGGCCACGAGCCGCCGCTTTCGCCGCACGGACGTAGCCGGGGACGATATCGGCTCGCCACGGCCTACGCAGCCCACTCATCCGGCGTGCGGTCGGGCGACTGCGACCGGATCTCGGCTATGAGCAGCTGCAGCAGGTCGGTGGAGTTGCCGGGGGGCAGCGCGTCCAGGGCGGCCTGGGCGTAGGCGAGACCGCCGGCCACATCTCCGGCCCGGGCCAGCACGAGGCCCCGGTGCAGCTCCATATGCGTGGCGAACCGCAGAAGCTGCGGCGGGAGTTCACGCTGCGTCTCGTCGTAGGCGTGGTCGGCCCGTTTCTCGTCCCCCAGCCGGGTCGACAGAAGGGACAGGAAACCGTTCACGCGCCAGGCAGGTATGTCGAAGTCGCTCACCTTTCCCGATATGGAGAAGGGCCGCGGACTCCCGGATGCCTCGGCGGCCTCGAAGGTCCTGCGCGCGTCGTCGGCTAGCCGCAGCGCCTCCGTCCGCTCCCCGTGGATGGCGGCCGAACAGGCCTTGCTGAGATTGGCGGCCACGAGCCCCGGCGACGGCTGCCCGCCGAGGGCCAGAGCCTGGTCGGCGAACATGTCGGCGAGGCCGAGGGAGGTACCCCAGTACCCCAGGGACAGCACGGCCCGGCCGCGCACCCAGACGCGGATCGCCCGGTCCCCCGACCGGTCCGCCGCCTCCGCGGCCGACCGGTACCAGGAAGCCGCCCTGGCCTCCTCCGCCTGGGAGAAGGTCGTCGCATACATGGTCATCAGCAGGGCGGCCACGGCCCACATCCGGGGCTCGTCGAGCTGCTGCTGGACGACGACCAGGTCGTCGGCGAGCCGGCGCTGCATCTCGGCCGCGCCCAGGACCAGATAGTCGACGCCGTGCCGGGTCAGCCGGGCCTCCCACTCCTCCAGCGGGGGCCCGCCCCGCAGCCGCACGGCGAACCCCCTGCTCAGCAGGTCGTCGGCCACCGCGGGGGCGACCTTGGCCACGAGGCCGTCCGGCACCCCGGACGGGCCCCGCCCGGGTCCCGTCCCTTCGAGCACGCTCAGCGGAACGCCCAGAGCCACGGCCAGGTGACGCAGGTAGAAGGGCCCGGGCCGGACCTTGCCGCGCTCCCACCCGCTGACGTACTCGCGCGTGAGGTTCGCCCCGGAGCTGCGGTTGAGCTCCGTGGCCAGCCTGCCCTGGCTCCACCCCTGCGCCTTGCGCAGGTCTCTGATGAGATCGCCGATCATCACGGATCACATCTTGCCCCTAGAAATGCCACTACCGAACGCCGGGCCTGCAGGAGAGGGTGGCAATCGAGTCACGGGGGAGCCGACGGGTCCGGATGCGCAACGGGGGAACGCATCCGGGCCCGTCGTTTCACCGGTCCCCGAAGCCCGCCTTGATGATCTTTCCGACGATCACGTTCCCCTCCTCGCCCTTGGCATCCGTCGCGTTCACGGAGTACACAGGGGTCCGCGAGAGGTCTCGCGTGGCGCCTATCCCGTCCTGATAGCCGTAGCGGGCGCCGGTCTTGCCGTAGACGACCTTGTCCCCGATCGTCATCCGGGTCAGGCCGCTCGTGTACGCGGCCTTGCCGCCGCCGTACATCGGAACGTCCGGAACCGTGAACATCAGCTCCAGCTCCGGCTGCGGCACGACCCGGCCCTTGAAGAGGGCGGTCATGAACCGCTCAAGGTCGGCCGTCGTGGTGATGAGGTCACCGGAGGCCCAGGTGCAGGACTGGTCCCACGCGGTGACGTCCTCCAGGTGCGTGGTGCCGTCCTTGTCCTTCACCACCTGGTAGCCGTGCGTGTGCGGGCCGCGGATCCCGGTCGCGTTCCCCGGGCTGTAGGTGTCCTTCAGCTGGAGCGGCTTGAGCACCCGGTCGCGCAGCTCCTGCTCGTAACTGCGCCCGGTGGCCTTCTCGATCAGCAGGCCCAGCACGTTGTACCCGATGTTGCTGTAGTGCTGCTGGGTGCCCGGCTGGAACTCCATGCCCTGGGTGAAGCCGGCCTGGACGAGCTTGCGGTGGTCCCACGTGGTGAACCGCCCGCCGGTGTCACCGCCGGGCAGCCCGCTCGTGTAGTTGAGCAACTGCTCGACCCGCACCTCGGGATAGCCGGCCGGCAGCAGGCCCGGCAGGTACTGCTGCACGGTCCCCTTCAGGTCCAACTTGTGCTCGTGCACCAGTTGGAGCACCACCGCCGCCGTGAACACCTTCGTGACGCTCCCCGCGCGGAAGCGCTCGTTCCCGTGCACCGCCCGGTGCATGCGGATGTCGGACTGCCCGGAGACGCCCGTCCAGTGCCCGTCCGCACCGCCCACCCGCACCTGGGCCGCGGTCGCGTCCGCGCTCGGCAGCCCCGCGATGGCCCGGCGCAGAGCGGCATCATCCGGCTGGGCGGCAGCGGCAGGACCGGCCACGCCCATGCTCACGGCAGCAGCGGCAATCGCGGCCACAAGGGCAATCTTCTTACGGCGCATGGTGGTTCCCCCGAGGAAATCGTCGGCAACTGCTGTCGGATTCCATCCTCGGGAAACCGCCGCCTCCGCGAATCGCCGACGCGACGGGTCTTGTCACCCGCGCAACTCCCCCGCGCGGGGGACCCGGTCACCCGGGCCGCTCACTCTCCCGGGGCGATGAGCCCGGTCTCGTACGCGCAGATGACCGCCTGGATCCGGTCCCGCAGGCCCAGCTTCGACAGCACGTTGCTCACGTGGGTCTTCACCGTGTGCTCGCTGACCACGAGTTCGTTCGCGATCTCCGCGTTGGACTTCCCGCGGCCCAGGAGGACCAGCGTCTCCCGCTCGCGCGCGGTGAGCCTGCCCAGGCGGACGGACGCCCCCGACTCCCGCCGCGCAGGCCCCCTGCTGGTGAAGTCGGCGACCAGCCGGCGGGCCACGGACGGCGCCAGCAGCGAATCCCCCGCGGCCACCACCCGCACCGCGTGCACCAGGTCGTCCCGGCGCACGTCCTTGAGCAGGAAGCCGCTGGCCCCGGCGTGCAGGGCCTCGTAGACGTAGTCGTCCTGGTCGAACGTGGTGAGCATGACGGCCTTGCACCCCGACTCCGCGCACACCGTGCGGGCCGCCGCGATGCCGTCCATGCGGGGCATCCTGATGTCGAGCAGCACGACGTCGGGCGTGTGTCTGCGGACCGCCTCGACGGCCTCCACACCGTCCGCCGCCTCCGCGACCACCTCGATGTCGGGCTGTACTTCGAGCATCATCGCGAAGCCGCTGCGCACCAGTTCCTGGTCGTCGGCCACCACCACACGGATCGTCACCCTCCCACCTCCGCAGGCGAGGAGATCACGACGGGCATCTCGACGGCAACGCGGAACCCTCGCCCCTCGGGGCCGGGTCCGAACTCCGCGGTGCCGCCGTGGGCCACGGCCCGTTCCCGGATGCCGATGAGCCCACGACTGCTGCCGGTGCCCGCCAGCGCGGCGGGCGCGCCCGTCCCGTCGTTCTCCACGGTGACGACGAGCCGCCGCCCCTCCGCAGTCTCTGCCGCCTCCCAGACGAGCCGGACGGATACGTCACGGGCGTCGTCGGCGTGCTTGAGAACGTTGGTGAGCGCCTCCTGGACGACGCGGTAGACGGTCACCTGGGCGTCGGACGCCAGGGGTTGGGCCGTGCCCTCGACGTCGAGGCGCACCGCCAGCCCGGTGCGCCGCACTTCGCGGACCAGGTCCTCCAGCCCGTCCAGCGTGGGCTGGGGGCTGCGGGATGCGGCGCCGGGAGGCCGAACGGTGCCAGGGGGATCCTGGAGGACCCCCAGCATCCGCCGCAGCTGCACCATGGCCTCGCGGCCGGCCCCCGCTATGGCGTCGAACGCCGCCTCGGCACGCGCCGGATCGGACCGCACGACCAGCGGGCCGGCCTCCGCCTGCACCATCATCAGGCTCACGGCGTGCGAGAGCACGTCATGCATCTCCCGCGCGATGCGCGCCCGTTCCCGCTCCGCCGCGCGCTCGGCCTCCACCACCCGCGCCCGCTCCAGCTCGGCGGCGCGCGCCTCCACCGCCTCGGTGTACGCCTGCCGGGTACGGGTCAGCACGCCCAGGGCGTACACCATGCCGAAGAGGAAGAAGGCGAAGAGGTATTCACGCGCCGAGTCGGCCCGCACGGCCGCGGCGACGGCGGTGACCGGCAGAGCGAGCGCCAATGTCGCCCGCCGCTGCCACACCCCGCCCCGGGCTGCAACCGTGAACACCCCCACGAGATGGGGGTACGGCAACGGCTGCCCCGGCCCGTGCATCGTCAGATACCCGAACCCCACGGCGGTGGCCGCCAGCAGCGAGCCCAGGGGCGCCCGCGTACGCCAGAGCAGGGGCAGCACCTGGAGCGTCGTCACGGCGTACGTGGCCCAGGTCGCGGGCGGCACGTCCGCCGCGCGCGGCACGACGAACGGGATGGTCATCGCCGCCTGGACGACGACGGCCACCAGCGCATCAACGGCCCATGGACTGCGAAGCCGTATCTGCCTCATGGAGAGCTGTTTTACGGAGAACCGCTTTACGGAGAGCATCGAACGGCCGGGCGCGGGCGGACGATCGCCAGCTCGAATTCCTTCTGCGAAGGGTCTTCGGACAGAGGCACGGTGAGGCCGGTCGGCTCGAAGCCCATCTTCCGGTAGAACGCGCGGGCGCGGTCGTTCTGTTCGTGCACGAAAAGGCGTACGCGCTCCACGCGCGGCTCGGTGAGCGCCCAGGACCACTCGAGAGCCGCCTCGAACAGGGCACGGGAGACCCCGGTGGCACGGTGCTCGGGACAGACATAGACACCGACGATGTGGGCCTGCGGCACAGGGGCGGAACCACCGAAGAGCCCCTCGGCACCGGGAAGTTCGACCAAGACGGTCACACTGCCCACCCATGCGCCGTCGGGCCCCTCGGCGATGAACCCGATGCTGTCCTTCCCGGCGGCGTTGCCCGCTGTGCGCTCCTGCCAGTGACTGTCGGGGCGGGCCACCGCCTGGTCATAGGTGTCGAGAAACGCAATGGGGGCGGCCGGGTCCTGGAGCGCCTCCAGCCTCAACTCCCTGGCCTGCCGCCACTCGTCGGCCCGAACAGATCTGATGGTGTGGTCCATCGCAAAATCGTCGCTCCCGGGTGAAGCCACGGGCAACGTGTTTTCCCTCTCGGGACACAGGGCATACGGGTGCCCGTGAACACCGAGAGCCCGACGCGGCCGACCATTGTGGTGGTCATGGGGGATGCAGAGCTGGCCACCGCCGTCCTCGACGCCGAACTCCGGTCCCGCCTCGCGGAGGTGGCAGAACTGGGGCCCGATGCGCTGCATCAAACATTGGAGTCGCGGCCGGGCCGGGAGTCCGCCCTGGGGCCGGCCGACCTCCTGATCACGGGATGGGGCTGCCCCGCCCTGACGAAGGAACTCCTCGCCGCCGCACCTCGACTGAAAGCCGTCGTCCACGCGGCGGGTTCGGTGAAGTCACTGGTGACGGAGGCCGTATGGGAACGGGGACTGACGGTCTCCTCCGCAGCCGACGCCAATGCCGGCCCTGTCGCCGACTACACCATGGCCGCCATCGTGCTGGCAGGAAAGAAAGCCCTGAGCACGGCAGCGGCGTACGGGACCGGATGGCCCGCATTCCGCGACCGCCAGGGCCTGGATGGGAGACGCATCGGAGTCGTGGGCGCATCCCGCATCGGCCGACGGGTCATGGCCCGGCTCAACACCTTTGAAGCCGGCTGCCAGATCCTGCTGTACGACCCCTACGTCTCCGCGACGGAGGCCGCACGGCTGGGCGTGGAACTCGTCGATCTCAACACGCTGTGCCGGGCGAGCACGATCGTCACGCTGCACGCCCCCGAACGCCCCGAAACCCGGTGGCTGTTGGACGCCGAACGGCTCGCGCTCATTCCCGACGGCGGCACGGTCATCAATACGGCACGGGGTTCGCTGATCGACACGGAGGCGTTGACCCGCGAGTGTGCTTCGGGGCGCCTGGACGCCATTCTCGACGTGACCGATCCGGAACCGCTGGAACGCGGGCACCCGTTGACCACGCTGCCGAACGTCCTGCTCACCCCGCACATCGCCGGCGCCCAGGGCAGCGAGGTGCGGCGACTCGGGGCGTTCGCGGTGGAAGAGGTCGAGAGATGGGTCCGCGGAATGCCGCTGCTGGGGAGGGTGCGGAGAGACGACCTGGAAAGGCTGGCGTGAGGGTAAACGCAAGAAAGCCCTGACAGG
>NZ_JABBXF010000096.1 GCF_013030945.1 Streptomyces morookaense
CGCCAACGACGTCGCGAAGTACTTCGCGATCATCCCCGCGATGTTCGCGGTCGCCTACCCCGGCCTGGACAAGCTCAACATCATGAGCCTGCACTCGCCGCAGTCCGCGATCCTCTCGGCCGTCATCTTCAACGCGCTGATCATCGTGGCCCTGGTGCCGCTCGCCCTCAAGGGCGTGCGCTACCGGCCGATGAGCGCGGACGCGATGCTCCGGCGCAACCTCTTGATCTACGGACTGGGCGGCCTGATCTCCCCGTTCATCGGCATCAAGATCATCGACCTGCTCATCTCCCTCATCCCTGGCATCGGGTGACGTCATGAACAACTCCGTACGCAGCACGGCACGCCTGCTGATGGCGGGGCTCCGGGCCCTGCTGGTGCTCACCGTGGTCTGCGGTGTGATCTACCCGCTGGTCGTCACCGGCATCGCCCAGGCCGCGTTCAACGACAAGGCCAACGGCTCCGAGATCAAGGTCGACGGCAAGTCCGTCGGCTCCGAACTCCTCGGCCAGAGCTTCTCGCTGGACAAGAAGGACAAGGACGGCAACCCGCTGCCCGACCCGCAGTACTTCCAGCCGCGGCCGTCGGCGGCCGGGCCCAACACCGAGAACACGCAGTACAAGCTGCTGGTCTCCGGGGCCTCCAACCTCGCCGCCGACAGCAAGGTGCTGCTCGACAGCATCAAGCAGCGCCGCGCGGACATCGCCGCCTTCAACGGCGTCTCGCCGGCGGACGTCCCGACGGACGCGGTGACCGCCTCCGGCTCGGGTGTCGACCCCGACATCTCGCCGGCGTACGCGCGGCTGCAGGCCGAGCGGGTGGCCAAGGCGAATCACCTGCCGGCGGCCAAGGTGCGTCAACTGGTCGAGGACCACGTCGACGGACGGCAGCTGGGCTTCATGGGCGAGCCGCGGGTGAACGTTCTCAAGCTGAACGTCGCGTTGCGGGAGCTTGCGAAGAACTGACGGTCGTCGGTGGCTGATCACGCAGTTCCCCGCGCCCCTTGACGGGGCGCGGGGAACTTGTCGTTCACCAGACGTCGCCCGGACGCCAGTCGCACACCAGCTCCCCGTCGAGGGCCGGCTCCGAGCGCATGGGCAGGACGTAGATGTGGCCGTCCTCCTCCGGTGTGCGTACGACGCCGTCGGGGCTGAGGACCGCGGTCCGCCCCCGCCACTGCTGCCAGCCGCGGCCCGTGTAGAGGGGGACGGCCGCAGCCGCGGCGCCGAGTGCGCCGATGTGGTAGCCGCCCGAGTGCAGCACGCGCTCCAAGGCCTCCATCACGGCGCTCGCCAGGCCCTGCCGGCGGTGGCCGGGGTGGACGGCCACCGCCTCCACATAGCCCGTGCGCAGCGCCCGCCCGCCGTGCAGCAGCCGCCGCTGCACCAGTGAGCCGTGGGCCAGCAGCTCGCCGCCGTCCCCGTGGACGGTGGCGTGGATGCCGCAGAGGGTGTGGTCCCAGTCATCGGCGGTGAAGTCGCCCTCGAAGGCGAGGTCCAGCAGGGCCCGGATCCTCTCCAGGCCGGCAGGTGTGAATTCCGACGTGTGAGCCGTGGATGCCCGGTGCATCGGGGCATCCTCGCAGAAGGACACGGCGGGCGGCGTCAGAACTGCGTCAATACCCGGCCCACGACCGCCTTGCGCCCGATATGTCCCGAACCTTGGTCGTAAGGTCGACGTGCGCGCGGCAGTGCTGCACCTCGCGGCGGAAAACCGCCCAGAACACGGCCGCGCATCGTGAAAGACAATGGGGCCATGGGACGCGGCAATCTCCGGATCTATCTCGGCGCGGCACCGGGCGTCGGCAAGACCTACGCCATGCTCTCCGAGGCACACCGCCGCGTCGAGCGCGGCACCGACGCAGTCGTCGGCTTCGTCGAGCACCACGGCCGCCCGCGCACGGAAGTCATGCTGCACGGCCTGGAGGAAGTGCCGCGCCGCGAGATCGTCTACCGGGACTCCGTCTTCACGGAGATGGACGTCGACGCCGTTCTCGCCCGCCGCCCCGAGGTCGTCCTCGTCGACGAGCTGGCCCACACCAACGTGCCCGGCTCGCGCAACACCAAGCGCTGGCAGGACGTCGAGGAGATCCTCAAGGCCGGCATCGACGTCGTCTCGACCGTCAACATCCAGCACCTGGAGTCGCTGGGCGACGTCGTCGAGTCCATAACGGGCGTGCGGCAGCGCGAGACGGTGCCCGACGAGGTCGTGCGCCGCGCCGACCAGATCGAGCTCGTCGACATGTCGCCGCAGGCCCTGCGCCGCCGCATGGCGCACGGCAACATCTACAAGCCCGACAAGGTCGACGCCGCCCTCTCCAACTACTTCCGGCCCGGCAACCTCACCGCGCTGCGCGAGCTGGCCCTGCTGTGGACCGCCGACCGCGTCGACGAATACCTGCGCCAGTACCGCACCGACCACAGCGTCTCGACCATCTGGCACGCGCGTGAGCGCATCGTCGTCGGCCTCACCGGCGGACCCGAGGGCCGCACCCTCATCCGCCGCGCCGCCCGCATGGCCGCCAAGGGCTCCGGCAGCGAGATCCTCGCCGTCTACATCGCCCGCAGCGACGGCCTGACCTCGGCCTCGCCCAAGGAACTGGCCGTCCAGCGCACCCTGGTCGAGGACCTCGGCGGCACCTTCCACCACGTCATAGGCGACGACGTGCCCGCCTCGCTGCTGGAGTTCGCGCGCGGCGTCAACGCCACCCAGATCGTGCTGGGCTCCAGCCGCCGCAAGACGTGGCAGTACATCTTCGGCCCCGGCGTCGGCGCCACCGTCGCCCGCGACTCCGGGCCCGACCTGGACGTCCACATCGTCACCCACGAAGAGGTCGCCAAGGGCCGGGGCCTGCCCGTCGCCCGCGGCGCCCGGCTGGGGCGCGGGCGGATCGTGGCCGGCTGGCTGGTCGGCGTGGTCGCACCCGTCGCGCTCAGCATGCTGCTGACGACCGTCGTGCCCGAGGTCGGCCTCGCCAACGACATGCTGCTGTTCCTGTGCCTGACGGTCGGGGCGGCGCTGCTCGGCGGCCTCTTCCCGGCCCTGGCCTCCGCGGCCGTCGGCTCGCTGCTGCTCAACTACTACTTCGTCGAGCCGCTGCACGAGTGGACGATCACCGACCCGAAGAACATCGTCGCGATCGTGATCTTCGTGTTCGTCGCGGTCTCCGTGGCCTCCGTGGTGGACCTCGCCGCCCGCCGCACCCACCAGGCGGCCCGGCTGCGCGCCGAGTCCGAGATCCTCTCCTTCCTGGCCGGCAGCGTCCTGCGCGGCGAGACCAGCCTGGAGGCCCTGCTGGAGCGGGTCCGGGAGACCTTCGCCATGGACTCCGTGGCCCTGCTGGAGCGGGCCAGCGAGGTGGACCCGTGGACCTGCGCGGCGAGCGAGGTGACCAACTCCGGCAGGCCGCTGCTGCGCCCCGAGGACGGCGACGTCGACATGCCCGTCGGCGACAACATGGCCCTCGTGCTCTCCGGCCGCGTCCTGCCCGCCGAGGACCGCCGCGTGCTGGCCGCCTTCGCCGCCCAGGCCGCCGTGGTCCTGGACCGGCAGCGGCTGGTCGGCGAGGCCGAGCGGGCCCGCGAGCTGGACGAGGGCAACCGCATCCGCACCGCCCTGCTCGCCGCCGTCAGCCACGACCTGCGCACCCCGCTCGCGGGCATCAAGGCCGCCGTGACCTCTCTGCGCTCCGACGATGTGGCCTGGTCCGAGGAGGACGAGGCCGAACTGCTGGCGGGCATCGAGGACGGCGCCGACCGGCTCGACCACCTCGTCGGCAACCTGCTCGACATGTCCCGACTGCAGACCGGCACCGTCACCCCGCTGATCCGCGAGATCGACCTCGACGAGGTCGTCCCGATGGCCCTGGGCGGCGTCCCCGAGGGCAGCGTCGCGCTGGACATCCCCGAGACGCTGCCGATGGTCGCCGTCGACCCCGGCCTGCTGGAGCGCAGCGTCGCCAACATCGTCGAGAACGCCGTGAAGTACAGTCCCGACGGCGTGCCCGTCATGGTCTCCGCCAGCGCCCTCGGCGACCGCGTCGAGGTCCGGGTGGCCGACACGGGCCCCGGCGTGCCGGACAGCGCCAAGAACCGGATCTTCGAGCCGTTCCAGCGCTACGGCGACGCGCCGCGCGGCGCCGGGGTCGGCCTGGGCCTGGCCGTCGCGCGCGGCTTCGCGGAGGCCATGGGCGGCACGCTCACGGCCGAGGACACCCCCGGCGGCGGCATGACCATGGTCCTCACCCTGCGGGCCGCCGCCGGCCTGGCGCCGGTGCGCGCCGACCTCCCGGCGCAGGCCACGACATGACCCCCCGGCGCACCGCCGTACGCACAGCACAGCACGCACAGACCGACAGACCGAGACCGCGCGCCCAGCGGATGGGCCGCATGAACAGCAGAGGTGGTTCAGCATGAACCGGGTGCTCGTGGTTGATGACGAGCCGCAGATCGTCCGCGCGCTCGTCATCAACCTCAAGGCGCGGAAGTACGAGGTCGACGCCGCGCCCGACGGCGCCACCGCCCTCCAGCTCGCCGCCGCCCGGCACCCCGACGTGGTCATCCTCGACCTCGGTCTGCCCGACATGGACGGCGTCGAGGTGATCAAGGGCCTGCGCGGCTGGACCCGGGTGCCGATCCTGGTCCTCTCCGCCCGCCAGACCTCGGACGAGAAGGTCGAGGCGCTGGACGCCGGTGCCGACGACTACGTCACCAAGCCGTTCGGCATGGACGAACTGCTGGCCCGGCTGCGGGCCGCCGTGCGGCGCGCCGAGCCGACGGGGCCGTCGGCCACGGGCGACGACGCGATCGTGGAGACGGAGGTCTTCACGGTCGACCTCGCCGCGAAGAAGGTCAACCGCGACGGGCGGGACGTCCGGCTGACCCCGACCGAGTGGCACCTGCTGGAGGTCCTGGTCCGCAATACGGGCCGTCTCGTCAGCCAGAAACAGCTCCTCCAGGAGGTCTGGGGCCCGTCCTACGGCACCGAGACCAACTACCTCCGCGTCTACATGGCCCAGCTCCGCCGCAAGCTGGAGCGCGACCCGTCGCACCCGAAGCACTTCATCACGGAGCCGGGGATGGGGTACCGCTTCGAGGTCTGAGTGGCCGGGGGTCTCCGGCCGGGGGTCCGGGGGGTGCCCCCGGGAATTGCAGCATCACGGAGCCGGGGATGGGATACCGGTTCGAGGTGTGACGCAAGTGGTCACGGGAGGGGATCGGGCGGGGGCCGCCCCGGTAGGCTGGATTCATGAGCGCCGCACCACGTTCCGACAAGCCGACCGGCCGTTTCCGCCGGATGCTCGACCGGCTGTCCAGCTCGCAGGAAGAGCTGCACCACGCCGAGCTGCAACAGGACACGGAGGCCGCGGGCTGCACCCGGATCTGTGACTGCGACGACCGCCAGATCGTCAAGGTCACCGGCACCCTGCGCACCGTGACGCTGCGCCCCCGCGCCGGTGTCCCCGCGCTGGAGGCCGAACTGTTCGACGGCTCGGCCCCGCTGGACGTGGTCTGGCTGGGACGGCGGTCCATCGCCGGCATAGAGCCCGGCCGCAAGCTGATCGCCTCCGGCCGGATCTCCATGAGCCGCGGCCGCCGGGTGCTGTTCAATCCCCGATACGAACTCCGACCCGTCGGACAGGAGTAGCCGTTGACGTCCCCCGACAAGCCGGTGGTGGACCGGCAGGAGCAGGGCCCCGGCAGCGATGCGAGAGCGGCCACCGAGGCCGCTCTCTTCGAGGCCTTCGGCGGGGTGCGCGGCATGGTGGAGACCACCGTCCCCGGCCTCGTCTTCGTCGCGTTCTACACGGTCAAGCGGGACATCCACCTCGCCGCGATCGCCGCACTGGGCCTGTCCCTGGTGCTGGGCGTGGCCCGGCTGGTGTCCCGGGACACCCTCAAGCACGCCTTCAGCGGTGTCTTCGGGGTGGCCTTCGGCGCCGTCTTCGCGATGATGTCCGGCGACGCCAAGAATTTCTACCTGCCGGGCATGCTCTACACCCTCGGGCTGGCGGTGGCGTACATCGTCACCGCGCTCGCGGGCTTCCCGCTGCTCGGCGTGATCCTGGGCCCGCTGTTCAAGGAGAACCTCTCCTGGCGCACCCGTAACCCCGGCCGCAAAACGGCGTACACCAAGGCCAGCTGGGCCTGGGGGCTGATCCTGCTCGCCAAGTCGGCGATCCTGTTCCCGCTCTACTGGTGGGGCGACGCGACCCAGCTGGGCTGGGTGAAGGTGGCCCTGGGCATCCCGCCGATGCTGCTGTCGGTCTACCTGACCTGGATCTTCCTGGCCAAGGCCCCCGCGCCGATCGACGTCTTCGCGGAAATGGAGGCGGCGGAGGCCGCCGAGCGCGAGAAGGCACAGGCTTAAAAAAGGCACAGGCCTAAAAGCCGAAGGGCCCGGGAACCGATTCGGTTCCCGGGCCCCTTTCGCGCCCTGAAGGGGCGCGGGGAACTGCGCGACCAGCCACAACCGACCCGCAGCCGAAGCACCGCACCCCGGCAGAGCCGCTAGGCGTCCTCGCGCCGCACCGACAGCAGGTCCTCCAGCTGCTCCTCACGTGCCGGGGCGGCGACGAAGAGGAGCTCGTCGCCGGCCTCCAGGACGTCCTCCTTGTTCGGCGTGAGCACCCGGTTGCCGCGGATGATGGTGACCAGCGAGGTGTCCTCGGGCCAGTCCACGTCGCCGACCCGGGTGCCGGCCAGGGCCGCCTCCGGCGGGAGGGTGAGCTCGACGAGGTTGGCGTCGCCCTGGCTGAAGCGCAGCAGCCGCACCAGATCGCCGACGCTCACGGCCTCCTCGACCAGCGCGGACATCAGACGCGGGGTGGAGACGGCGACGTCCACGCCCCAGGCCTCGTTGAACAGCCACTCGTTCTTGGGGTTGTTCACGCGGGCCACGACCCGCGGCACCCCGTACTCGGTCTTCGCGAGCAGCGAGACCACGAGGTTGACCTTGTCGTCACCGGTCGCCGCGATGACGACGTTGCAGCGCTGCAGCGCCGCCTCGTCCAGCGAGGTGATCTCACAGGCGTCGGCCAGCAGCCACTCGGCCATCGGCACCCGCTCCACGGAGATGGCGGACGGAGCCTTGTCGACCAGCAGGACCTCGTGCCCGTTCTCCAGCAGCTCGCTCGCGATCGAGCGGCCGACGGCACCGGCACCGGCAATCGCAACCCTCATCGGTGCGCCTCCTCAGGCCCCTGCGCGAAAGCGGCTTCCACCTTCTCGACCTCGTCGGTGCGCATCATCACGTGCACCAGATCGCCCTCCTGCAGCACCGTCGAGGACGACGGCAGCATCGCCTCGCCCAGCCGGGTGAGGAACGCGACGCGCACCCCGGTCTCCTCCTGGATCAGGCTCACCTTGTGGCCGACCCAGGCCTCCGAGACGGTCACCTCGGCGAGCTGGACGCCGCCGCTCGGGTCGCGCCAGAGCGGTTCGGCCCCGGAGGGCAGCAGCCGGCGCAGCATCTGGTCGGCCGTCCATCGCACGGTGGCCACGGTCGGGATGCCCAGGCGCTGGTAGACCTCGGCGCGGCGCGGGTCGTAGATGCGCGCCGCCACGTTCTCGACGCCGAACATCTCGCGGGCCACCCGGGCCGCGATGATGTTGGAGTTGTCGCCGCTGCTGACCGCGGCGAAGGCGCCCGCCTCCTCGATGCCCGCCTCGCGGAGGGTGTCCTGGTCGAAGCCGACCCCGGTCACCCGCCGCCCGCCGAAGCCGGAGCCCAGGCGACGGAAGGCCGTCGGGTCCTGGTCGATCACGGCGACGGTGTGGCCCTGCTGCTCGAGGGTCTGCGCGAGGGCCGAGCCGACCCGCCCGCACCCCATGATCACAACGTGCACGTCGATGCCCCCGTATTCCGGAATACCGCGCTGACCTGCACCAACACCCTGCTCACACTTCCTTGCTTCGGCTCATGACACACCCATCGGAGCATCATCCGAATCGGTGCACGACACCACCGTATCCGTTGTGCCGCGCCGACCGGAGGCCAGGACGGCCGACCGTGCACCGGGAGCATTTCAACGGGCGGTGAAATTTTTGGCCCCCACCGGGGCCGCGGCCGGAGCCGATCGTCGAGGACCGGCCACCCCCGTCGTGGGCCGGGCGGGGGCTCACGAGGGGTAATGGTCCAGACCGGCACCGTCAACACCGCTGCAAAAGTCCGGAATTGGGCTTTCCTTCGCGCGAACTCCGTGCCGGGCGACCCGAAAGCGGAAGTCTGTTCGTCTTTCGTGACGAAGATCGGACACACGGTCACCCGCGTGGTTAGGATGATCCGCGTATTCCGCTTCTGGACGGGTCGTCAGGTCGTTTCCCTGTCCCGGCGTCCCCAATGCCCCCGTCGTCCAAGAGGAATTGATGTCACATCACATACCGGAGGTGGTGATCTGGTGTCTGGCCATCGCCCTGACCGTTGCGGTCGTGCTCCTGATGCGCCAGCGGACGATCACCACCGGTGTGCGCAGGCGAGCCGACCAGCTGGAGGACGGCCTCCGGGCGCGTGACGAGGAGATCGGACACCTGGTCCGGGTCCGGCTGCCCGCCGTCGCCGACTCCGCGGACCAGTCCGTGCCGCTCCCCGGGCTGCTCGACGAGCGGCTCGCCGGCACCGTGTTCGCCCAGGGCATGCAGTCGGTGATGGAGCTGTTCACCCGGGCCGTGGACAAGGCGCAGGCCCGCGCGGACCAGTCCGCCAAGGCCGCGCTCAAGGCGTCCATGCGCTCCCTCCAGGGGCTGGCCCACGAACAGCAGCTGGCCATCTCCGACATGCAGGACCGGCACGACAACCCCGACGTGCTGCGCGACCTGCTGGAGATCGACCACGCCAACTCCCAGTTCGGCCGCCGCGCCCAGGCCATCGCCGTGCTGTGCGGCTCCTGGCCCGGCCGGCAGCGCGTCGCCTCGCCGCTCACCGACGTCGTCCGCGGCGCGACCTCGCGCATCCGCGACTACCGGCGCGTCCGGGTGCACAGCCAGGCTGACGTCGCCGTCGTCAGCCGGGCCGTCGAGCCCGTGGTGCTGGCCGTCGCCGAGCTCCTCGACAACGCCGCCCGGCACTCCCAGCCGAACACCACCGTCGAGGTCAGCCTCCAGCCGGTGCACAACGGCGCCTGCATCGTCATCGACGACGCGGGCGTCGGCATGGACGGCCAGGAGGTCCAGCAGGCGGTCGCCTTCCTCACCGGACGCCGCACCGTGGACGTCTCCCGGCTCGGCGACCCGCCCCAGTTCGGCTTCCCCGTCATCGGCGTGCTCGCCGCCCGCTACGGCTTCAGCGTCTCCGTCGACACCCGCTCGCCCTACGGCGGCGTACGGACCGTCGTCTTCCTGCCCAGCAGCCTGCTGACCCAGCTCGACGTCGACGGGCCGGACACCACGCCGCTGGCCCCGCCGTCCCGGCAGAGCACCAGGAGCCAGCGCCCGGGCGGCCGTCCGCACCCGCGCCCCGTGGAGCGCACCCACCCCGGCCCCGTGCCGCCCGCGCCGGACGCCCCGCCGCCGGTCACCGGATCCACGGCGGGCGGACTGCCCAAGCGCCGCCGCCGGCAGCCCGCCGCCGGCCACGGCCGCACGCCGTCGGCGCCGCTGCCCGCCGAGGCACCCCAGGAGCGGACCGCGGAGGAGACCGCCCGGCGCATGGGCGCCTTCGCCCGCGGCACCCGCAACGGCCGCGCCGACCGCCACCAAGGACTTGACCGGCACGAAGGCCCCGCCCGGCACCCGGACCGGGCACCCGGAGAAGACGAAGGGAACCCCTACGCGTGAACGACCACATGAACAAAGAGCTCGGCTGGATGCTCGACGAGGTCGTGAAGATGCCGGAGGCGCGCCACGCGATCCTGCTCTCCGCCGACGGCATGCTGCGCGCCCACTCCCGGGGCATCGACCGGGACGAGGCCGAGCGCCAGGCCGCCGCCCTCTCCGGGCTGCAGTCCATCAGCCGTTCCACCAGCGACTTCTGCACCCACCCGGCACACCAGGAGAGCGCCTGGCGGCAGACGCTGGTGGAGTTCGCCCACGGCTACGTCTTCCTCATCGCCGCCGGCCCCGGCGCGTACCTCGCCGTCTCCGCGGGCGAGAACGTCGACATGGAGGCCGTCACCTACCGCATGCAGAAGACGGTCGACCGGCTCGGCAAGGAACTCGTCAGCCCGCCGCGGCAGGACAGCTGGCAGGGCAACCGGGCATGACCCCTCCTGCGCCGAGGCACGAGAGAGGGCTGGTGCGCCCGTACGTCGTCACCGACGGGCGTTCCCACCCGACCCGCAACACCTTCGACCTGGTCACCCTGGTCATGGCGCACGAGGACCGGCCGCTCGGCGGCCTCAGCCCGGAGAAGCGCAGGCTCATGGAACTCTGCCTCGGCGGTGCCCTGTCCGTCGCCGAGATCGCCGGCCACCTGATGCTGCCCGTCAGCGTCACCAAGGTGCTGCTCGGCGATCTCGTCGACAGCGGCCACCTGTCCACCAGGGCTCCCATTCCCTCGGCGCAGCTGCCCGAGGCCCAGATCTTGCAGGAGGTGCTCGATGGACTCCGTGCTCGCCTCTGACGGAGACCTCTATCTGCGACGGACCGTGCAGACCGCCGTGAAGATCCTCGTCGTCGGGCACTTCGCGGTGGGCAAGACCACCTTCGTGGGCTCGCTGTCGGAGATCCGGCCGCTGCGCACCGAGGAGACGATGACGCAGGCCGGCGCGTCCGTCGACGACCTGGCCGGCATCGAGGGCAAGACCACCACCACGGTCGCCATGGACTTCGGCCGGCTCACCCTCAGCGACAGCCTCGTCCTCTACCTCTTCGGCGCCCCCGGCCAGCAGCGCTTCACCCGGCTCTGGCAGGACATGACCCAGGGGGCGCTGGGCGCGCTCGTCCTCGCCGACACCCGGCGCCTGGACCAGTCCTTCGACGTCATGGGCCTGCTGGAGGAGCAGGGCCTGCCGTACGCGGTGGCCGTCAACCACTTCGACGGCGCCCCGGCGTACCCGGAGGAGGAGATCCGCGAGGCCCTCGACCTGCTCCCGGAGACGCCGCTGATCACCTGTGACGCCCGCGACCGGATCTCCTCCACGCACGCGCTGATCACCCTCGTGGAATACCTGCAGAACCGCACCGTCCAGGAGCACGTGTGACCCACCGTCCGCCGCCCGGCTGCCCCGCGCACCAGGGGGACCGACCGGGCCCGCCCGTCACCCCGCTGTACGGGCCGGACTTCGCCGCCGACCCGCAGGCCGTCTACCGGCGGCTGCGCATGTACGGGCCCGTCGCCCCGGTGGAGCTGGCGCCCGGCGCGCAGGCCACCCTCGTCACCGACTACCGGGCCGCGCTCGACGTGCTGCGCACCCCCGAGCGGTTCGCCAAGGACGCCCGCCGCTGGCGCGCTCTGGCGGACGGCCGCGTGGCGCCGGACAATCCCGTCGTGCCGATGATGGCCTACCGCCCCAACTGCCTCTTCTCCGACGGGGACGCGCACCGCCGCTACCGCGAGGCCGTCAGCGACAGCCTCGGCCGGATCGACCCCAACGCCCTGCGCGGCTACGTCGAGCGCAGTGCCGACAGCCTCATCGACCGGTTCACCGCCAAGGGCGAGGCCGATCTGCTCCGCTCGTACGCCAAGATGCTGCCGCTGCTGGTCTTCCAGCAGCTCTTCGGCTGCCCGCCCGAGCTCGGCGACCGGCTGGTGGAAGGTTTCTCCGGCATCTTCGACGGCGTCGACGCCGAGCGGGCCGACGCGCTGATCACCAGCAGCCTCGTCGAACTCATCGCCCACAAGCGGGAGCAGCCCGGCGCCGATATGACGTCATGGCTGATGGCCCACCACGCCGAGCTCACCGACGAGGAGATGATCCACCAGCTCGTCGTCCTCATCGGCGCCGGCACCGAGCCCCAGCAGAACCTGATCGCCAACGCGCTGCGGCTGCTGCTGGCCGACGACCGTTTCGCGGGCGACCTCCGCGGCGGCAGCATGCCCGTCGAGGACGCCCTGGACGAGGTGCTCTGGCTCGACCCGCCGATGGCCAACTACGCCGTCCACTATCCCGTCGAGGACCTGGACTTCGGGGGGACGCGGCTGCGGGCCGGCGAGCCCGTCGTGGTGAGCTTCGCCGCCGCCAACACCGACCCGGCCCTGCACTCGGAGAACCGTTCCGGCAACCGCGCCCACCTCGCCTGGAGCGCGGGTCCGCACCACTGCCCCGCCAAGGACTCCGCACGGCTGATCGCGGCCGTCGCCGTCGAACGGCTCCTGGACCGGCTGCCGGACCTGGAACTGGCCGTCCCCGTCGACCGGCTCGTCTGGCGCCCGGGTCCGTTCCACCGCGCGCTCACCGCGCTGCCCGTGCGCTTCCCGCCGGTGCCGCTGCCCGTACCGGCACCGGCGCCGCAGACCGTCCACCCCGGTTACGCCGGTGCCGGGGAATCGCACGTCGATCCGTCAGCAGCAGCATCAGCCGCATCCGCATCCGCAGCCGCACCCGCAGCAGCAGAGACCTCTGGAGACAGCCGATGGAACGTCAGACCTGCCCCGTCGCATCAGTCGCATCCGTCACCATCGACCCCTCAGGCCGCGACATTCACGGAGAGGCAGCCCGCATCCGCGCCCACGGCCCGGCGACCCCTGTGGAGCTCCCTGGCGGCGTGGTGGCGTGGGCAATAACGTCCCAGCCCCTGATCAAGCAGCTGCTCACCGATCCGCGCGTCTCGAAGGATGCGCATCAGCACTGGCCCACGTGGATCAACGGGGAAGTCTCCCCGGAATGGCCGCTCTACACCTGGGTGGCCGTCCGGAACATGTTCACCGCCTACGGGCGTGACCACCGGCGTCTGCGCAGCCTCGTCGCCACCGCCTTCACCGCCCGCCGCACGGCCGCCCTGCGGCCCCGCATCGAGCAGATGACCGCCGACCTCCTCGACGGTCTCGCCGCCCGTCCGCACGGCGAGATCGTCGACCTGCGCGAGGAGTACGCGTACCCGATCCCCATCCAGGTGATCTGCGAGCTGTTCGGCGTCGACGACGAGGCGACCCGCGAGGGCCTGCGGCACTGCGTCGACTCGATCTTCCACACCTCCGCCGACCCGGAGGAGGTCACGGCCACCTACGCCAGGATCTACGAACTGCTCGGCTCGGTCGTCGCCAGAAAGCGCGAGACCCCCGGCGACGACATGACCAGCGTCCTGATCTCCGCGCGCGACGAGGAGGACGGCAGTCGGCTGAGCGAGCAGGAGCTCGTCGACACCCTGCTGCTGATGATCGGCGCCGGGCACGAGACCACCGTCAACCTCCTCGACAACGCCATCCACGCACTGCTCGCCGACCCCGGACAGCTCGACCTCGTCCGCGAGGGCAAGGCCGGCTGGAACGACGTGGTCGAGGAGACCCTGCGCTGCCAGGCACCCGTCGCCAGCCTCCCGCTGCGCTACGCCGTGGAGGACATCGCCCTGGAGAACGGTGTGACCCTCCGCAAGGGCGACGCGATCCTCGCGGGGTACGCGGCGGCCGGACGCGACCCCGGGCTGTACGGCGACGACGGGGGCCGGTTCGATGTGACTCGTGCCACCAAGGAGCACCTGTCCTTCGGGCACGGAGTGCACTTCTGCCTGGGCGCCCCGCTGGCCCGGCTCGAGGCGGCCGTCGCCCTGCCCGCTCTCTTCGAGCGCTTCCCCGCGATGTCCCTGGCGGCGGCCCCCGACCAGCTCCGACCGGTGGACTCCTTCATCTCCAACGGCCATCGCGCACTGCCCGTCAGGCTCCACGCCTGAGCGGCCATTTGAATCGCCCTTTACCTTCCGGGAGCGGTCGCGTAACGTACAAAGGATCGACTCCCGGAGGGTGGCGGGTGGGCGCCAGGGATACCGACCCTTTACGATCCTCTGCGTGTCCAAACTGACCGACCTGCCGAAACGGATTCTCATCGGCCGGGCGCTGCGCAGCGACAGGCTGGGAGAAACGCTCCTGCCGAAACGCATCGCGCTCCCCGTCTTCGCCTCCGACCCCCTGTCCTCCGTGGCGTACGCGCCGGGCGAAGTGCTGCTCGTCCTGTCCGTGGCGGGAGCGTCGGCCTACCACTACAGCCCGTGGATCACCCTCGCCATCGTCGCCCTGATGGTCACGGTCGTCGCCTCCTACCGGCAGACCGTGCACGCCTACCCGGGCGGCGGCGGTGCCTACGAGGTGGCCACCACCAACCTCGGCCAGAAGGCCGGCCTCTCCGTGGCCAGCGCCCTGCTGGTCGACTACGTCCTGACCGTCGCCGTCTCCGTCGCCTCCGGCGTCGAGAACCTCGGCTCGGCCCTGCCCTTCGCCGTCCAGCACAAGGTGCTGTTCTCGCTGGTGGTCATCGGGCTGCTGGCCCTGATGAACCTGCGCGGCGTGAAGGAGTCCGGAACGCTCTTCGCGATCCCCACCTACGCCTTCGTGGGCGGCGTGATCGTCATGGTGCTCTGGGGCGGCTTCCGCGGCATCGTCATGGGCGACGTCATGCGCGCCCCGACCGCCGACTACCAGATCAAGGCGGAGCACGCCGGACTCGCCGGCATCGCCCTGATCTTCCTTCTGCTGCGCGCCTTCTCCTCCGGCTGTGCCGCGCTCACCGGCGTCGAGGCGATCAGCAACGGCGTCCCCGCCTTCCGCAAGCCCAAGAGCAAGAACGCCGCGGCGACGCTGTCCCTGATGGGCGTCCTCGCCATCGTCATGTTCGTCGGCATCATGATCCTGGCCATGACCACCAAGGTCCGGATGGCCGAGAACCCGGCGACCGACCTGCTGATAAACGGCAAGCCGGCGGGTGACGGCTACACCCAGAACCCCGTGATCGCCCAGGTCGCGGAGGCGGTCTTCGGCGGCGGCTCGTTCCCGTTCATCTTCCTGGCCGCGGCCACCGCCCTGGTGCTGTTCCTGGCCGCCAACACGGCCTACAACGGCTTCCCGGTGCTCGGCTCGATCCTCGCCCAGGACCGCTACCTCCCGCGCCAGCTGCACACCCGCGGCGACCGGCTCGCCTTCTCCAACGGCATCGTGCTGCTCGCCCTGCTGGCCGGTGCGCTCGTCTACGCCTTCGGCGCGGACTCCACCAAGCTGATCCAGCTGTACATCGTGGGCGTCTTCGTGTC
The DNA here is from genome assembly GCF_013030945.1 of Streptomyces morookaense. GTDB lineage: Bacteria > Actinomycetota > Actinomycetes > Streptomycetales > Streptomycetaceae > Streptomyces > Streptomyces morookaensis. The sequence goes on from NZ_JABBXF010000096.1 coordinate 15,114, forward strand.
GTTCACCTTCAGCCAGGGCGGCATGGTCAAGCACTGGAACCGCCACCTGGCCGCGGAGACCGACCCCGCCGCCCGCCGCCGGATGCACCGTGCCCGGGCGATCAACGCCTTCGGCATGGTCTTCTCCGCGCTCGTCCTCGTCGTCGTGCTGCTCACCAAGTTCACGCACGGCGCCTACGTCGCCGTGATCGGCATGGTCGCCTGGTACGCGGTGATGACCTCCATCCGGCGCCACTACGACCGGGTGTCGGAGGAGATCGCCGCCGAGGAGGAGGGCGTCGGCGACGAGACGGTGCGCCCCTCGCGCGTCCACTCGATCGTCCTGGTCTCGAAGATCCACAAGCCCACGCTGCGTGCCCTGTCGTACGCCAAGCTGATGCGCTCCTCCGGCACCCTGGAGGCGCTGAGCGTCAACGTCGACACGGCCGAGACCAAGCTCCTCCAGGACGAGTGGGAGCGGCGCGGCATCGACGTCCCGCTGAAGATCCTCGACTCGCCCTACCGCGAGGTGACCCGCCCGGTCATCGACTACGTCAAGGGCCTGCGCAAGGAGAGCCCGCGCGACGCGGTGAGCGTCTACATCCCCGAGTACGTGGTCGGCCACTGGTACGAGCACCTGCTGCACAACCAGAGCGCCCTGCGCCTGAAGGGCCGGCTGCTGTTCACGCCGGGCGTGATGGTGACGTCGGTGCCGTGGCAGCTCGACTCGTCCGAGGCGGCTCGCAAGCGGGCCCGCAAGCGGGCGGAGTGGAGCGCGCCGGGTGCGGTGCGGCGGGGGCCGGTGACGCCGCCGAAGAAGGAGAAGGCGGCGAAGAAGTAGGGCGCTGCCGAATTAACAGGTGAGGTGCGGCGGGACGTAGACTGGACGGCTGTTGTCCAGGCGGATCCCGCCGCACCTTTTCTCGTCTTTCTCGTCTTTCTCGTCTTCTGGAGCTGACCACCATGCAGCAAGACCCCAACGCATCGCTGGTCGGTACGGAGTACGAGGTCGAGGTGGGCCCGGTGGCGCACGGCGGCCACTGCGTGGCCCGCACGGAGTCGGGCCGCGTCCTGTTCGTGCGGCACACGCTGCCGGGGGAGCGGGTGGTGGCCCGGGTGACGGAGGGCGAGGAGACGTCCCGTTTCCTGCGGGCGGACGCGGTGGAGATCCTCGAACCGTCGAAGGACCGGGTGGAAGCCCCCTGCCCCTTCTCGGGCCCGGGCAAGTGCGGCGGCTGCGACTGGCAGCACGTCAAGCCGGGCGCGCAGCGCCGCTTCAAGGGCGAGGTCGTGGCCGAGCAGCTGAAGCGGCTGGCGGGCCTGACCCCGGAGGAGGCCGGCTGGGACGGCACGGTCGTGCCGGCGGAGGGCGACAAGCTCCCGGCGGGCCAGGTCCCGGCGTGGCGTACGCGCGTGCAGTACGCGATCGACGCGGAGGGCCATGCGGGCCTGCGCAAGCACCGCTCGCACGAGGTCCAGGTGATCGACCGCTGCCTGATCGCGGCGCCGGAGGTCACGGAACTGGGCGTCGAGAAGCGGGAGTGGCCGCAGATCGCCTCGGTCGAGGCGATCGCGTCGACCGGCTCGACCGACCGCCAGGTGGTTCTCACCCCGAAGCCGGGCGGCCGCCTGCCGATCGTGGAGCTGGACAAGCCGGTGTCGGTGCTGCGGGTCGGCGAGAAGGACCAGCAGATCCACCGCGTCCACGGCCGCCCCTTCGTCCGCGAACGCGCGGCGGACCGCACGTGGCGCGTCTCGGAAGGCGGCTTCTGGCAGGTCCACCCGAAGGCGGCGGACACGCTGGTGCAGGCGGTCATGCAGGGCCTGATGCCGCGCAAGGGCGACATGGCGCTTGATCTGTACTGCGGCGTGGGCCTGTTCGCGGGCGCGCTCGGCGAGCGCGTGGGGGAGAAGGGCGCGGTGCTGGGCATCGAGTCCAGCAAGCGGGCGGTGGAGGATGCCCGCCACAATCTGCGCGACCTGGACCGGGTGCGGGTGGAGCACGGCAAGGTGGAGTCGGTGCTGCCGCGGACGGGGATCGACAAGGCGGACGTTGTGGTGCTGGACCCGCCGCGGGCGGGCGCGGGCAAGCAGACCGTTCGGCACTTGGCCTCGCTCGGGGCGCGGCGCATCGCGTACGTGGCGTGCGACCCGGCTGCGCTGGCGCGGGACCTCGGGTACTTCGCGGAGGCGGGGTACCGGCCGGTTACGTTGCGGGTGTTTGATCTGTTTCCGATGACGCATCATGTGGAGTGCGTGGCGATTTTGAAGCCCACGGGAAACCGCGTCTGACGTGCGATTTTCCCGATGCGCATGATGAGCGCCAGGGGCGGTGGGGGCGGATTTCTCACGCTGGAATGACGCCCGTGACGTCTTCCTGACGCTCGTCGGGGGCATCCGTAGGGCATGAATCCGCCCGCCGACTGGGCCGTTGGGCCCGTCGGCGGACGGTCGCGCAGGTTTGGGGGAGACGCTTCGCGTTGTGCCGTGGGCGCGGCGGTGGGCCGAGCCGGGTTTCGTGGAGTGGAATTGCCCGCCGCCCCGGGTGTCCGCTCGCCGCCGATCCGCCGCCGGCCCGGATCCACCGCGTGATCATCGTCGTACGACAGGTCCGGACTCCTGGCAGCGCTCGGCCCCTCCCGCATGGAACATCTGGTCGCGGCCGTCGCCCAGCGGCGGGACAGGTGCCGCTCACTGCGTGACGGCATCAACTACTCTGTCACCAGTTGCGCGGCCGGTTCCCGGTTCCGGGATCAAGGTCGCTTGACCATCTCCTGAAGGCGCCTGGAGGAAGCAGTGACCGCCGAACTCCCCGACTGGATGATCCCGCCCAGGCCGAGTGGCTGGGAGGCCGGCGATCTCGACAACCTCCACCAAGCGCCGCGGCACACCGAACTCATCGACGGAGCCTTGATCTTCATGATGTCGCCGCAGCGGTCCTGGCATTCCCGGCTCGTGGAGAACCTCACCTTCGCCCTGCGGCAGGCGACCCCTGCGGGGTTCGAGGCCGAACGCGAGATGACCGTCCGCCTCGACAGGAAGAGCCGTCCCGAGCCCGACATCCTGGTCTCCACCGCCGCATACGACCCGGATCGCACATGGTACGCACCCGAAGACGTCCCCCTGGTCGTCGAGGTCGTCTCGGAAGAGTCAGCGGACCGCGACCGGTCCCTGAAGCCCTTCAAGTACGCACAGGCCCGGATTCCCCACTTCTGGCGCGTCGAGGACGAGGCCGGATCCCCGGTCGTCCACACCTACGAACTCGACACCATGACCAGTTCATACGTGCCCACGGGCATCCACCGGGGCAGGCTGAAGGTCTCCGTCCCCTTCTCCCTCGACATCGACCTCGACGCCCTCGTGCCCTGACCCGGCCGTGGCCGGGGAACGGGGGCTTCTGCCGTCCGTTCATGCGCACATGACTCCCTGTCCGGCTGTTGCAAAAGGTCCACGGAAGGCCGAGAAGCCCTTGGGAGGGCCGTCTGGCTCCGCGCGCCGTGCTATCGGGGGTTGTTGACCGGGGCTAGGAGTTCGCTCCGCTGACCGAAGGGGAACTACCGCCCGAGGAGGGCGAGTTCGCATCGACGGCACCTTACCCAGTGGTGTTCAGCTGGGCGTGGGTGGATTCGGGGACAACAAGGGACGACACGGAGGCGCGGTATCCCTTCCGCCCCTGCGGCCACTGGCGCGGCTGTCAGTGCCGCCAGGTACTCTCGGATGCATCGTCTAATGCGGCCCGACGGGCTTCCGCTCCGCCCCGGTGGAGTCTCGAAGGACATGCCCCCACCCGCGCGAGTCACTTCGTGCTGCCTGGGGGGAAGTCCGTGCTGTTCCGCGCGTCCGCGAAAACGGTCGCCGTCATGGCGTTCGACGGTTCGCTGTTCCTGCACCTTGTCGATCAGTTTGTCCACATGCAGGGCTACCGGCCCAACGCCTCGGAAGTGCGTTCCTGGGAGCGCAGCCTTCCTGCCCTGGCCGCTGCGCTCAACGACGCGAATCTGGGCGACGTGGAGGTCATGCTGGAGTACGCGCTCCCACTCAACAGCAAGCGCGCCGACGTTGTGCTGGCCGGGGTGCACCCGGTCACGGGAGAGCCGTCGTACGTCGTCGTGGAACTGAAGCAGTGGAGCCAGGCACTTCCGTATGAGGGCGACCTGACCCTGTGTCATGTCGACGCCTACGCCCACCCGGTCCTCAACCCCGTTGAGCAGGTGCGCCGCTACTGTGAGTACCTGGTCAACTTCAATGGGGCGGTCGCCGGTCACGGGAATCGGGTCCACGGGGTGGCGTTCCTGCACAACGCCACCGAGTCCGGTGTGTCCGGTCTGAGGGAGATCGAGCGTGACGGCCACGGGTTGCTCTTCACCGCGGAACGCCGCGGCGCCTTCCTCGACCATCTCCGTACGGTGCTGAGCGACAAACACCCAGGGGCCCGAGAGGCGGATGAACTGAGAGCAGGCGCCACCGTGCCGTCGAAGCAGCTGATGTCCGTGGCCGCCGAGGAAGTGCGTGAACGCCAGCAGTTCGTGCTCCTCGACGAGCAGCAGGTCGCGTACCGCATGGTGCTCAACGCGGTGGAGAAAGCGAAGCATGCGGACCGCAAGGAGGTCGTCGTCGTCACGGGCGGTCCCGGCACCGGCAAGAGCGTGATCGCTCTTCAACTGCTCGGCGACCTGTACCGGCGCGGGGTTCCGGCACTGCACGCCACCGGTTCGCAGTCGTTCACGAAGACGATGAGGAAGGTCGCCGGAGCCCGTAAACCGGAGGTCCAGGACCTGTTCAAGTACTTCAACAGCTTCATGACGGCCGAGAAGAACAGCTTGGGCGCCCTGATTTGCGATGAGGCGCACCGCATCCGGGAGACCTCGGCCAACCGGTACACCCGTGCCGAGCACCGGAGCGGCCGGGCGCAGATCGACGAACTCATTGATGTCGCCTACGTTCCCGTCTTCTTCCTCGACGAGCATCAGGTGGTGCGACCTGGCGAGATGGGCACCGTCGCCGAGATCAAAGCGGCAGCGGCGAGGCGAGGCATCCCCTGTCGTGTCGTCCCGCTGGACAGCCAGTTCCGCTGCGGCGGCAGTGACGCCTACCTGCGCTGGGTGGTCCGGCTCCTCGGTCTGGAGCCTGGTGGGCCGGTTGTGTGGGAACCCGACGACCGCATGCAACTGCTCGTCGCCGACAGTCCACAGGAGATGGAGGCGTTCCTTGAGGCGCGTCGGGCCCAGGATTACGGCGCCCGCATGTCCGCCGGCTATTGCTGGCGTTGGTCCCCGGAGCCCAAGCCCGGCGACCCTTTGCCGCCCGATGTGGTCATCGGCGGCTGGGCCCGCCCCTGGAACCTGCGCGGCGACCGCTCCGTCTCCGGTGCGCCCCCGGCCGCGCTGTGGGCCACGGACCCGGCTGGATTCGGACAGGTCGGTTGCGTTTACACCGCCCAGGGCTTCGAGTACGACTGGTCCGGCGTCATCATTGGCCCTGACCTGGTCTGGCGTGGTGACCGTTGGGTCACGGACCGTACGGCGTCCAAGGACCCGGTCTTCAAGCGGTCCACGCCGGATTCCGACGTGGACCGCCTGATCCGCAACACCTACAAGGTGCTGCTGACTCGGGGCATGGTCGGCACGATCGTGTATTCGACGGATCTGGAGACGCGGCAGAAGCTGCGCGAGCTGGTGGAGGGTCGTCAGGAACGGCAACCCGTCACGGCCTGACCGCGCGGGGCGCGAGGCGTGGCCGGGCCGCTCTTGTGATGCGACGGCTCGTATTCCGGACGCAGCGAGGACGGGTCACACTCGCCGCCGCCTGGGAACGGTCCCCCCGGTCAGCCTGATCACCGCCGCACGTCATGGGCGCCAGCGGTAAGGATTTGCCGCGGAAATCAGTGCCCCAACCGCTCCAGCGCCTGGACCGGGTACCGTTCGCCCGCCACCGCCTCCTCCGGCACGGCCTCCCGCAGCAGGGCGAGGTCGCTCGGGTCCAGGCGCAGGTCGACCGCACCGGCGTTCTCGTCCAGGTACCGGCGGCGCTTGGTGCCGGGAATGGGCACGATGTCGTCTCCCTGGGCCAGCAGCCAGGCCAGTGCCGCCTGGGCCGGGGTGCAGCCGATCCGCGCGGCGACGTCCCCCACGGCCTGGACGAGTGCCAGGTTCCGGGCGATGTTGTCGTCGGCGAACCGCGGCCAGCGGCGCCGGTTGTCGTTCGGGTCCAGGTCATCGCGGGAGGAGAGCGCCCCGGTGAGCATGCCGCGTCCCAGGGGGGAGTACGCCACGACCGCGATGCCCAGTTCCCGGCAGGTGTCGAGGAGTTCGCCCTCCACCACGTTCCGGGTGAAGAGGGAGTACTCGACCTGCACCGCGCTGACGGGATGAACGGCGTGCGCCCTGCGGAGCGTGTCGGCGCTGACCTCGCTCAGGCCGACGTGACGCACCAGCCCTTCGTCCACGAGACGGGACAGCGCGCCCATCGTCTCCTCGACGGGAGTGTCCGGGTTCCTGCGGTGCGCGTAGTAGACGTCGATGTGGTCGGTGCCCAGGCGACGCAGGGAGGCGCGGCAGGCGACCGGGACGTAGGCGGCGGAGGTGTCGACGTCGCCCACCCGGCCGGTGGCTGCGTCGTGGCGCAGGCCGAACTTCGTCGCGACCACCACCCGGTCCCGGTCTCCCGTGTGCCGGCGCAGCCAGCGGCCCACCAACTCCTCGTTCAGGCCCTGTCCGTAGGCATCCGCGGTGTCGAGCAGGGTGACGCCCGTCTCCAGGGCGCGGTCCAGGGTGCGCTGGGACTCCTCCTCGTCGGGGACGCCGTAAGCGATCGACATGCCCATGCAGCCCAGGCCTATCGCCGACACGTCGGGCCCGTCGGCCCCGAGCTTGCGGTACTTCATCGAGTGGTCCTCTCAGTGGTCTCGGCGGATGTCTCGGTGGAAGTCTCAGTGGATGGAAGGACGGTGTACGCCTGGGCGACCTTCAGCAGCCACGCCACCTCGTCGGCGTAGCCACCGCCCCTCGTCGCGTCCGGGCCGAGAGGCGCGGGCTCCTCTCCCGGCTGCTGCCGGTGGTCGCGCTTCGCGCGCAGGGCTGCTGCCAGCGACACGGCCTGTGCCTGGGCCTGCAGCGCGTCGCCCGACAGCCCCGCCTCGTCTGCCGACCGCCGGGCGGCGGCGATGATGTCCGAATCCATGTAGGGACGCAGGGCGAGCAGGCCGTCCTGTATCTCGATGACCCTGCGGTAGAGCCGGAAGTTGATGTCGCCCGGCAGCAGACGGGCGAGGCGGCCGGCCGGCTGCGGATCGAGCGCGATGCCGGGGACCGCCGTGGACAGCGCATGCCACAGCGGGTGCAGCCGCTGGTACGTGATGAAGTTACGGGCCATGCGCCGCCCGTCGGACACCCGGGGACCCCACGACGGCATGGTGAGCCCCGCCACCAGGAAGAAGATGCCCACGCCGTTGGCGACCGGCGTCAGCAGCTCCCACTCCAGCGGGTCGAGCCCGCACTGCGAAGTGATCAGGGCGAGCAGGCGGTTGAGGCAGTAGACGAGGCACGCGCCCGCGCCGACCGCCGTGGTGTGCAGCCCTCTGCGCAGCCACTGTCGCCCCGCCACCCGCCCGTACCTCAGGCACAGGCGGATGATCTCGATCATCCCGGAGCCGAAGGCGCTGACGTACAGGAGCAGATATGCGGCCACGACCGGGCGGTGCGCGTTCTGCACGAGGTAGTGCGCACTGCGCTGCTGGCCCCCGTGCTTCGCCGCGACCCACAGACCGATCATGACGACCGCCACTGCGGCCGCGGCCAGGAGCCGTACGAGCGCGCGTCGTTGGGCCTCCTCGCGCGGGTACACCCAGTAGACGATCGCGGTGAGGAATGCGGCACTGGAGGCCACGCCGCCGAACAGATGGATGCCCAACGCCCCCAGGTCGTCCACTCCCAGGGCGACGTCCACCTTTCGCGCGACGAGCGGCGTGGAGAGCGTGAAGGAGACACCCTTGCAGGAAAAGGCGACGAGCAGCGCCAGCAGCGCCGGGTCGTCCCGCCGGTGCCGTACGTCGCGCAGCTTGTAGAGGAAGGCCAGCGCGCACAGGGCCGCGCACGCCGGGAACACCACGGCCTTCACGTCGGCCATGACACCTCCTGGCATCGCCGCAGTCCGACGACGAGAGGGCGGCGGTGTGCGCGAGCTTCGGCAGGGACCGCGAGTTCAGTCGGGTCAGCCGGATTTGCCGGGATTACCGGGATTGAGGGAGTGATCGATGCGCGCGACGGTCTCGGCGTCGACGGGCGGGACGTCCCAACGGGGCTCCACCGGTGGGCGGGTGACTTGTTCGAGGATGAGGGAGGCGACGGTTTCCGCCTCCTGCTCCTCCGTACTGGAGTAGCTCGTACGCCCGAGTATCTCGCGGACGCGCCGAGGGTCCAGACTCGGCAACAGGTGCCCGAGCCCCGTCGGGTCCGGTCCGGTGGAGTCGCGATGCCCGCACAGCATGTGCGCGAGCTCGTGGGCGATGATGTGATCACGATGCAGCCGGCTGGTGTTCGCTTCGACGACGATGATGTCGGCTTCGTCGGTCGCCAGCCACATGCCGCAGGGCGACTTCGCTCCCAGAGGGAGTTCCACGAGCTGGATGGGGCGGCCGCGATCCGCGCTGAGCCGCTCCATGAGCGTGGCGATGCTGCATCCGTCGGGCAGATCCAGACGGGCCAGGACCGCTTCCGAAGCCCTGCGCAGTCGTTTGAGGTCTCCTCTGCAGACCTGCTGCTGTTGCGCCGGGGAGAGAGCGGCCGCGGCTGAAGTCTCCCGTGTGCCCGCCAACGGCGCGCCGAGCCTTTGCAAGAGAGCGTGTTTTCTGTGCACGCGCGAACCCCGCGACATGTCATTCTCCCTGACGCACCATTCCACTAACGCTGTCCGTGCAACTGCGCGGCTGTCGGCGATGGTAACTCGCGCCGCCGACGGCTCATGGGCGGCGGCCGAAACCATTCGGCAGCGGAACGCTGCGAGGCGAGCCTGAACGTCCGAACGTGGGTTGCCGGTTCCCGACTCGCTGGGCGCATTGGCTGTCCGGTGCGCCGCTGGTGTGTCTTCGGGCCAGCAGTCTGCGGCTGCCCTCGTATGAGGGCGGCGTGTCGGAGAGGAGCGCGGTCCCAAGGCAACTGCCCTACGCTCCTGCCTGTTCTCCAGCCCCCCGCCCCCCATATCCCCGCGCCAAATACCCCTGCAACCGCGCATGCCGGAACTGGTACACCGCCCCGGCCTGTCGCAGCACCCCCCGCTCGTACGCGTCCTCCAGGAACGCCATGACCGACCACGGCAAGCGCCCCGTCAACGGCAGCCAGATGCGGGCGAAGACCACCCACTGTCCCCACGCCGTCAGGCCGAGTGCGTAGCCGAGGCCGCCGCCCAGGGCGCTGGCCGTGCCCAGTTTGAGGGCTGCCGAGGTGTTCCAGTTGTACTCGCCCAGGAAGGCCGGCAGGTTGTGGATGACCGTCCCGGAGCCGGAGCCGACCAGGAGGCCGAAGGCCGGGGCCCAGATGGCGAATTGGGTGATGACCGTTCGGCTGTTCTCGCGCAGGAGGCTGACCGGGTTGACGGCGGACCGGATGTCGAGAGGCGTTTCGAGGAGGGCCAGGATGCCGAAGGCGGGGCCGGCTCCCAGGGCGAACACGGTTCCGAAGAAGACGCCGTCGGCGAGGCCGGCACGTAGGCAGGATGAGAGGGGCGCGCCGTACAGGATGTGGGACAGCCCGTCCAGGACGCCGAAGCCGGAGCCGAAGGCGAGTCCGAAAGTCAGGCCGATCAGGAATCGGTGGACGGCTCTCCGCAGCGGCCTGCCCGCTTTGCCGAACAGCCTCATGCGCACGCTCGTCGGCGCCACCGCCGCCCCCTTGGCCGCGACCATGAACCAGTACGTGACCCCGAAGATGAGTCCGGCGAAGAGCCCTGCCGCCAGCCCGTCCAAGAGCTGGAAGGAGAGGATGTCGCCGACGAGTCCGACGAGAACGTCGGTCAGGCCTATGACCACGCATATCACCACCGCCGTCGCCAGCGTGCGCGTCGAGCGCCGCGCCGCGCAGCCGAGGCGCCACCACTCCAGGTTGGGGGTGTCGAGCCGTGTGAGGTGGTCGGCCAGGTAACCGAGCCAGTACCTGGCCCGGTCGGGGTCGAACTCGTGGCGCCGGTCCCCGGGCCTGGGGCGGTAGGCAGTCGTGGTGAAGTTGTCGAGGAGATGGTCCTCCAGTTCCTCCGGGCTTCCGAAACGCTCCGTGTCCAGGAGTGCGGCCGGGTCCTGCCCGGGGGTGTCGCTGTACACGGCGCGGGCGAGGGTGACCATGAGGGGAGTGGTCAGTACCGCAGCCAGGTTGGCGCCGGCCCGGCCCTCCGGGCGTTCGCGCAGTTCGGTCAGGACCGGGTCCCAGGCCGTCGCGGTGGGGTCCCCGCCGCGGGTCTTGCGTGTGGTGCGCGGCAGGTAGTCCGCCAGATCGTCCAACGTCAGATCGGTCAGCTCCACCGCCGCGGCGGCGGTGAGCACGTCCGTCTCCGCCACTGCCGCCGCGTACTCGGACGGGCGGCTCGTCAACACCAGTGGGAGCGTCGTGGCGTTGAGCGATTCCAGTGCCGGGCGGCGCAGGCCGTCGGCTATCTCGTCGAAGCCGTCCAGCACCGGGAGCACCCGGCCCGTCTCGACCAGGACGGCCGCAAGGGTCGAACCGCCCGGTGCCGGGGCGGCGAGGCCCGGGTAGTCCCGCGTCAACTGGGCGGTCAGCCAGGCGCGGAACGTGATGACCGTGGGGTCCCACGAGCCGATGCTGAAGATCACCGGTACGGCGTCCGCACGGGTACGAGACTTCAGGCAATCCAGGACGAAGCGGACGGTCAGTACCGTTTTCCCTGAACCGGACCGGCCCAGCAGCACCAGCCGGCCCGACGGGATCCTCCGGTACACCGCCACGATTTCGTCCAGGCGCCCGCTCAGGTCAAGCGGAGTGTGCGCGCTCCCCGCCGGCAGGCGGCGGATGTTGGCCCAGTGGTCCGTCAACTCCTCCGGAACCGACTGCCAGCGCACCGGCAGCGGGTACGGATCATGGACCTGGCGCTGCTCCTCCTCCCGCTGCCACCGCGCCGCCACCGCCTGTGCCAGTTGATCGGCGACATCGGCCAGGGCTTCGTCCAGTGCCGAAGCGGGAAGCATCGGGGCGGGGGCGGCCACCGGTTCCGCCGAAGACCCGGGTTCCGCCGGAGGCTCAGGTTCCGCCGGAGGCTCCCCTCCCCGCCGCACCGCCGCCGCCAGCAACTCCTCGCGCTCCTCCGGCTCCAGCCCCAGCGCGTCCGCCAGCAGCCGCACCGTGGTCACCCTCGGGTCGGCGCGCTCGCCCGTCTCCAGCCCGCGGATCGTGCGCACCCCCACCCCCGCGCGCTCCGCCAAAGCCTCCTGAGTCATCCCCGCCCGGCGCCGGAACCGCCGCAACAGGCTGCTGAACTCACTGGTCACCAGTCCCGACCTTCCCGCCCCTGGGCATGCCGATTTTCCCAGGTGAGGGACTCTATCGCGGCCACCGGCCGGATACGGCCGGTCCCATGGCCTGTCTGTTTTCCCGCGCTGCGGCGAGCGTCGGCGGCATGCGTCAGACCGCCCAGCACACCGAGCCGTCCGGAGTCCGGGGAGCCACGATGCCGACGAGCGCAACCACCTCCCAGCCGACCGCCACCACCCTCCCCACCCTCTCCCCTCTCACCCGTCAGGAGCGTGACGTGCTCTACGCAGTCGGCTGCGGAATGCGGGACTCCGAGATCGCCACCGCACTCTCCCTCCCCCAGGACACCGTCGCCGGACACCTCGCGCGCATCCTCGCCGCCCTCGGGCTGCGCGACCGGGCTGCCGCCATCGTCCACGCCTTCGACTGCGGCCTCGTCACGCCCGGCCGCGGCCCCCGTCGGCAGACGAAGGTCCCCGCACCGCGCGCGGCCGTCCGCCGGGCGACGGAACGTCATGCTCCGGAACCGCCGTTGCGCATATCCGTTCTCGGGCCGCTCCAGGCGTGGCGCGGCGGACAGCCCGTCGATCTGGGGCACCTCCGTCAGCAGTCCGTCCTAGCGGCGCTGGTGCTGTGCCCCGGCCGGGCGGTCAGTCAGCAGGAACTGCTCGACGGGGTGTGGGGGATGGAGCCTCCCGCGACGAATGTGGTGCCGGTGTACATCTACCGGCTGCGCAAGCTCCTGCGCGGCGGGGACGGTCCGGGCCCGGTCATCGAGCACAGCCGGTGCGGCTACCGACTGCTCCCCGGTGCGGCCGAAGTGGACATGGCGCGCATGGAGGAACTGGTCACCGCCGCCGGTGCGGCCGAACGGGCCGGCGAACCGGCCGAGGCGGTCCGATTCTGCTCCCAGGCGCTGGGCCTGTTCCGCGGGGAGCTCCTCGCAGGCCTGCCCGGGCCGCTGCCCGAACTGGAACGACTGCGGCTCACCGAGCGCAGGACCGCCCTCGCGCAACGGAAGCTGAACTGGCAGCTGCAGCTGGGCCGGCACGCCGAGGCGATCGAGGAGCTGTGGGCCCTGGCCGTGGCGCAGCCCCTCAACGAACCGGTCGCCGCGATGCTGATGCGCGCGCTGTACCTCGACGGCCGGCAGGCCGACGCGCTGAACGTGTTCGACCGGACCCGCCGCCGCCTGTCCGACGACCTGGGCGTGTCCCCGGGCCAACTGCTCCGGCGGACGCATCAGATGATCCTGCGCGGGTACGACGCCGGTCTCGGCCTCGCCGGAGCCACGCCGTGACCGGGGGGACGCCGCCGCAGCGCGGCGAGGAACTGCTGCTGGCGAGGATCTCCGCAGCGGCCGGCCGTGCGCACCTCGGCAGACGGTGTGCCACCTACACGGCACACGCACATGCCGCGCCGGTCGGAGGGATCCGTGGCCTGCTGGCCCACGTCCGCAACGGCCTTCCCCCCGTGAGGAGGCCGCGTCCGGACGCGCGGCTGGATCTGTACGAGCGCGGAATGACGGTCATCGTCAAGGGGCGGATCCGCATCATCCGCTACGACACCACCTCCGTGTTCCGGCAGGACCGCACGTTCGCGCTCACGCTCACCGACGCCGACGGAGAACGGATCGCGCTGTCGCGCGGCGAAGCGGATGAATGGATTCCGGAAATCCAGCGGGCCGTCACCGGTGCCCAACTGCCGCCGGCCCTCGCCCGTCTCGACGCGGGCGAGCGGCTCGCCTTCGGGGACATCTGGCTGACGGGGGAAGAAGTTGGGACCGGAGTGGTGTCCGCGCGGTGGTCGCAGGTGCAACGGATCGAGATCCGGGACGACGTCGTCATCATCGGCGTCACCGGGATGCGGAACGGGCCGGAGGCCGCCGCGTCCGCGACCCCGAACCTCTTCGTCCTCCGTGCCCTCGTCGAGTACCTCCGGACGGAGAGCGGTCACCCGTAGCCCCGGCAGCTGCAGGTTCATCGCAATTTCAAAGCCGTCACCAAGTCTGTGTGCAGGACAAGGAAGTTGAGTCCCCGCCGTGACCGGACGTGACTGGAGGAGAAGCACAGCAATGACTCTGGCCAGCAGATGGAAGAAGGCGACGGGCGCTGCCGGTGCGGTGGCGGTCATGATGGCCGCCACCGTCGTCGCAGCACCCGCCGCCCACGCGGATCCGGTGCACCACTACTACCTGGAAGTGGGCGGCACCGGCTCGGCGGCCTCCGCGCCCGACTGCACGAGCACCTACACCTTCGCCAACAAGCACCTCGACGGCGGCATCCCGGTGCCGGTCTGCTACCCGGCGAGCGCCGGCCCCTGGCTCAACGGCCACAACGTCCCGGACGCGACCGCCCTCAGCTTCGACGCGAGCGCGCGCGAGGGGTACCGCAATCTGCTGGCCGCCGCGGAGGACACGTACCGCCGCGACCCCGGCGCCCGCTTCACGATCGTCGGCTACTCGCAAGGCGCGCAGATAGCCGACCAGGTGCTCCGGAAGATAGCCGCCGGCGCCACCGCCATACCCCGCTCACAGGTGAACGGCATGCTGTACGCCGACCCCATGCAGCCCGGCACCGGCATCTGGGCCCGCGTGCCGAACGGCTGGAGCGCCTTGGGATTCACGTCTCCCGGCGCCGGTCCTGCGACCTTCGAGGGCGTACCGGTGCAGCGGTTCTGCATCCGCACCGACGGCGTGTGCGATGCCACCTCGGTCCAGTCCATCGGCGGCTTCCTGGCCCAGCACCCCAAGTACTGGCAGGACGGCAACGTCATGACGCAGACCATCGGGCACGACGGCGGTGACGGAGTCGTCTGGTACGACTCCTGATCAACCGCCCCACAGGCTCCGCAATTCGGGGGATTGCGGGGGAGCGGTCCGGCCGGTGCAGCCCCGGCCGGACCGTTCACGTACGGTCTCGGTCTCGTACGAGGTCCCGCAGGATCCGCTCCCCGTGTGTCCACAGCACCAGGCCCCCCGCCTCCGCCACGACACGGCGGCGCGCCGTCGGGATCGCCTCCGCCAACGCCGCGCCCAGCACCGGCGAATGGAACATGCTGGTGTCCAGGCCGCCGTGCCACACGTCCACCGGCCCCGTGATGCTCCCCACGTCGAACGGCCACCGTCCCATCGTGAGCACGGTGTCCCGTGCGTAGCCCCCCGGGCCCTGGGCGAAGCCCTCGGCGAGGGCTTCGCGGTACGCGGCCGCGAACGACGGGGTGTCGAAGAGGGCGCGGTCCGGTGCCGCGCAACTCCCTGTCACCATCGCCCACATCGCCTCCGCGTCCGCCCCCGCGGCGAACGCCGCCTCCGCCGCCGACGGGTCGGCCGCCACCGCCTCCACCATGGCGCGGATCTCCGGGGGCAGGGATGCGGACATAAGACTCATGTCGGGCCCGCCCGAGGCGACGGCCGTGGCCGTCGCGATGCCGCGGGCCGCGCAGGCCAGCGCGAACGGTACGCCCTGCGAACAGCCCACCACCCGCAGGCCGTCGAGGCCGAGGTCCGCCGCCAGTGCGCTCACGTCGTCCGGCCAGTCCGCCAGTGTGCGGCCGGGCGCCGGGTCCGAGGCGCCCAGGCCCGGGCGGTCCGCCGAGACCAGGCGGACACCCAGCGCGTGCACCGCCCCGGCACCGAAGCCCAGCCGGCGGCTCGTCGCGCCGCCCGGGCACAGCAGCACCGGGACGCCGTCGGCCGGGCCCCACTCCGCCCAGGCCAGCCGGCGGCCGTCCGGCATCCGGGAGCTGCCCAGGCGTTCCGGAGGGGCGACGACGGTCACGCGAGCGCCACCAGATCCGCGTAGTCCGCGCCCCACAGGTCTTCAACACCGTCCGGCAGGAGAATGATGCGTTCCGGCTGGAGGGCCTCGACGGCGCCCTCGTCGTGCGTGACCAGAATGACGGCACCCTTGTAGGTGCGCAGGGCGCCGAGGATCTCCTCGCGGCTGGCGGGGTCGAGGTTGTTGGTCGGCTCGTCCAGCAGCAGCACGTTCGCCGAGGAGACCACCAGCGTGGCGAGGGCGAGACGGGTCTTCTCGCCACCGGACAGGACGCCCGCGGGCTTGTCCACGTCGTCGCCGGAGAACAGGAACGAGCCCAGCACCTTGCGGATTTCGGCCAGATCCATGCCGGGCGCCGCCGACCGCATGTTCTCCAGGACCGTGCGGTCGGCGTCCAGGGTCTCGTGCTCCTGGGCGTAGTAGCCGCGCTTGAGGCCGTGGCCCTCCACCACCTGGCCGGTGTCGGGTTTGTCCACGCCCGCCAGCAGCCGCAACAGGGTCGTCTTCCCCGCGCCGTTGAGGCCGAGGATGACCACCCGCGAACCCTTGTCGATCGCGAGGTCGACATCGGAGAAGATCTCCAGCGAGCCGTACGACTTCGACAGGCCCTCCGCCGTCAGCGGCGTCTTGCCGCAGGGCGCGGGCTCGGGGAAGCGCAGCTTGGCGACCTTGTCGGTGCGGCGCTCCGGCTCCAGGTCGGCGAGCAGCTTCTCGGCGCGGCGGGCCATGTTCTGCGCGGCGACCGCCTTGGTGCCGGCACGCAGCTTGTTGGCCTGGAAGCTGAGGGCGGCCGCCTTCTTCTCGGCGTTGGCCCGCTCGCGCTTGCGGCGGCGCTCGTCGGCACTGCGCTGGGCCTGGTACTGCTTCCAGCTCATGTTGTAGACGTCGATGACCGCACGGTTCGCGTCCAGGAGGAACACCTTGTTGACGACGGTCTCGACGAGGTCGACGTCGTGGGAGATCACGACGAAGCCGCCCTGGTAGGTCTTGAGGAAGTCCCGCAGCCAGAGGATCGAGTCCGCGTCCAGGTGGTTGGTCGGCTCGTCGAGCAGCAGGATGTCGGCGCTGGAGAAGAGGATCCGGGCGAGCTCGACGCGGCGGCGCTGGCCGCCGGAGAGGGTGCGCAGGGGCTGTTCCATGATCCGGTCGGGCAGGCCCAGGCTGGCGGCGATGGTGGCCGCCTCGGCCTCGGCCGCGTAGCCGCCCTTGGCGAGGAACTCGCTCTCCAGCCGCTCGTACCGCTTCATCGCCTTCTCGCGCGTCGCGCCCCGGCCGGAGGCGATGCGCTCCTGGCACTCGCGGATCGAGCGGATCACCGTGTCCAGGCCGCGGGCGGACAGCACGCGGTCGAGCGCCAGCACCTCCAGGTCGCCGGTGCGCGGGTCCTGCGGCAGATAGCCGATGTCGCCGGTGTGGGTGATGGTGCCGGCCGCCGGGATGCCCTCGCCCGCGAGGCACTTGGTGAGGGTGGTCTTGCCGGCGCCGTTGCGGCCGACGAGGCCGATGCGGTCGCCCTTGGCGATGCGGAAGGACGCCGACTCGATGAGGACGCGGGCGCCGGCGCGCAGTTCGAGACCGGTGGCAGTGATCATGGAAAGGGGGCTCCAGGGCCGTAGTTCGGGGGTGGTACGGGGCTCGGGGCATGCCGGTTCCCGCCCCGGAGCGGGAACCGGCATGCCCCGTCAGGCCGTTGCCTGGTGCGTCACTTGACGGCGGTGACGATGGGCAGGACGCCGCCCGCGTTGTAGCGGACCGCCTGCACGGTGAAGCCCGCGGCTTCGAGCTGGGCCCGTACCTCGTCCTCGCTGGAGAAGTTCAGGTACGTCACCTGGACGATGTCGCCCATGATGGACAGCTCGCGGCGCAGGTCGGCCTCCGGGATGTCGTACTTCTCCCAGGCGGCCGCGTGCTCGGGCGCCACCCACGGCGGCGGGGGCGGCGGGGTGAGGAAGCTGAGCAGCAGCCGGCCGCCGGGGCGCAGCGCCTGGTGGAAGCTGCGGTAAAGGTCCGTCAGCCGCTGCGGGTCCGACTCGTACATGTTCAGGCCGTTGCTGACGATCAGGTCGAACTCGCCGTCCACGCCCAGCTTCCAGGCGTCGCGCACCTCGAACTCGGTGTGTGCGGAGAGCCCTCGCTGCTCCGCGTTCTCCCGGGCGTAGGCGACGGACTCCTCGTCGATGTCGATGCCGACGATCCGGAACTTCCCGACTCCGCTGTAGTCCTGCTGCAGCAGGTCGTCCATCACGCCGCAGGGTATGGACGCCAGGGCCGCACCCTCGGTGATGCAGCCCGCGATCTCCTCCTTGAAGCGGTGGTAGCGCTCGCGCGCCTGGCACAGCAGGGAGTCGTTGAGCAGCCAGTGCTCGAGCGGGGTGACGGGCCCCTCGGGGGCGTTGCGGAAGATGTACGAGGTCCAGTAGCCGTTGAGGCCCCGGTTGTGCAGCAGGAAGCGGCCGAGCTCGAACTCCTGCAGCTGGTCCAGGATGTCCAGGGTCTCGTCGAGCGGCAGCACGAGCTGTTCCGCCCGGCGGAGCCGGTCCGCGATCTGCGCCGCGAGTTCCTTGGTGGCGACGTCGTCGGAAATGCGGGTGGAGGTGCGGTGGGAAATGGTGGAGGCGGGGGAAGTCGTGGGTTCCATGGGTGCGTCCTCAGTGGTTCCTGGGCTGGGCGGAAAGGCGGTGTACCGGACCGGGGTTCAGACGGTCCAGCCGATCCGGGCGAAGCTCTCGCGGACGGCGGGGTGGGCGAGCATTCCGGCATTGCGCAGCGCCCGCAGGACGTTCTTGACGATCGGCACGTCCGGGGTGATCTCGAAGCCCGCGTAGAGGGCCTCGACGGATTTCTGTGCCTGCTGCCGGTCGTCGATGAAGGAGTCGAGCAGTCCGATGTTGAAGAGCTTCTCCGACTCCACGGAGAGGTAGAGCGTTGTGAACTCCGCCAGGTGCGTGCCGATCGCTTCCCGGTAGTCCTCCGGGATTTCCGCCCACAGGTAGGTCATCAGGTCGTAGAAGAAGGCGTAGTGCCGCGACTCGTCGTTCATGTGGTCGTTGACGTAGTACTTGATCGACGGGTGCACGCCGGGGCTGTTGAAGAATTCGACCAGCTCGCGCACGAGCGTGGTCTCGAAGCAGCAGTTGGCGAGGATCTCGAAGATGTCGTGGTACTTGGGGTCGAGCTTCTTCTTGATTTCGAGGACCGCGCGCTGCGAGTCCGATATCGGGTGCTCCAGTGTGCGCAGGTCCGGGTAGTGCTGCTGCAGCTGCAGGATCATGTCCTGGGCGATGTAGACGTGGTAGTACTCGTCGATGATGACCGAGTGGGTGTTGAGCTTCGTCTCCGCCGTGAACTCCACCGGAAGGTCCGCATAGAGGATCTTCGAGCAGGCGGAGACGATCTCCTTGATCTCCAGGTTCACGATGTCGTGCAGGTATTTGTAGAAGGACTGGACGAGGATCTCCTCCTTGCCCGCCCGGCCCAGCGACGCGACCTCGTCGGCCAGCAGCAGCGGCTGCTTGTCCTCCGGGAAGAAGAAGCCCTCCTGCGTGAAGTCGATGGTCTTGCGCGGGCGGGTGCGGACGGAGGAGCGGGATTCCCACCTGGCGACGTACTCCGCGGTCAGGCTGGGCAACGTCCGGTCGGCTGCGGGGTTCTCCTGGCCGATGACGCTCATGACGGGCCTCTTTCCGGGCGCGGGGCATGACGGTGCAGCCCCGCGCCCTCGGTGCGTGTGCGTCCGTGCGGCGGCGGCGAGCGAAGTCGCCGCCGCGCTGTCGGAAAAGGGAAGGAGCAGAAGGGGGTTGTGTACGGCGGAGCCGCCGGCTCAGCCGGCCTCGGCCACTGCTTCGGCCTCGGGCGTTTCGGCGCCCGCTGCGGCCGCCTTGGGCTTGAGGAAGGCCAGGGGCGCGGCGACGGCGACGGCGACGGCCATCACTCCGGAGGTCACGATGGAGTGGCCGGTGAACAGGCTGCTGGCGACGCCTGTGAGCAGGGTGACCAGCAGGGCCCGCCCGCTCATGGTGAGCGAGGAGGCCGCTCCCTGAAGTTCGGGGAAGACGTTCATGGAGCGGCCGAAGACGACCGGGTAGACCGCGGCGAAGCCGATGCAGAAGACGGCGATCGGGCCGGTGGTCGCCCAGGCGCCCTCGCCGAAGACGAGGAAGAGCAGGATGCCGACGGCGGTGACGGCCATGCTCCAGGCCACCGTGCGCTCCGGGCCGCCCAGGAGCGTGACGATCTTCGAGGCCAGCAGGCTGGTCACCGCGAACGAGGCCACGATGATCAGCAGATGGCCGGCGAACTCCACCGTCGACAGGCCGAACGTGTCGGTGTAGAGGAAGGAGCTGGACGCGATGAAGACCATGTAGGAGGCGAACAGCAGGCTGGGGACGAGCGAGGCGGCGATGAACTCCTTGCTCGCCAGCAGCCTCCGGTAGTCGGCCGCCACCTTCCGCGCGCTGACCTGCTCCAACTCGCCCTTGGTCTCGGGCAGGAGGAACGCCATCAGCAGCAGGGACACCAGTGTGATGCCGAAGACCGTCGCGTAGTTGCCGCGCCAGCCGATCGTGCGGTTGATGAGGCCGCCCAGCGCGGGCGCCGCCGTCATGAAGGCGGACATCGCGGCGTTGGTGAGCCCGAACATCTTGAACAGCTGGTTGCCCTTGTAGACGTCGGCGATGATGACGAAGACCAGGACCACGGACGTGCTCGCGCCCACGCCCTGGACGAGCCGGGAGGCGAGGAGGGCGGTGATGTTCGGCGCCACCGCGCAGCCCAGCGCGCCGATCAGCATGACGGTGTTGCCGGCGAGCATCACCGTGCGCCGGCCGAAGCGGTCGGACAACGGGCCGTAGGCCAGGGCGCCCAGGCAGTAGCCGAAGAAGTTGTACGTGATCGTCAGCTGCACCGAGGAACCGGACGTGCCGAGACTGTCGGCGATGTCCGGGAAGCTCGGCACGGACATGTCGAGTTCCATGATCGTGCCGATGAGCGAGATGACGAGCAGGGCAGGCAGAAATCTGTGTCTGTTCATGGCCTCAAGAGGGACGGACCGGAAGGGGAGAAGTGTGCGAGGGCACGCCGAGCCGAGCCCTGCCGGGAGTCGGCAGAGCTCAGCGATGCGCCGGCACCGGTCTTCGGACCAAGGGCCACCAGGTGGCGTGGGCGTTGCGAGGCCTGCGGCTCGCCCTTGCACCACCCACGGCAGATAACGCCGGTCGCACCGTGTCCCCTTCTGGGAGTCGAGGCATTCGTCGCACCAACGTAAGCATGTGGCCGCTTGGTCCCACAAGTCATTTTTGACCTGCGGCGTTGCAGTCGAAATCGGCGATGCGGGACAGCAGTTCCTTGGCGAAGAGCTCCGGCGCCTCCACGTGGGGCATGTGCGAGGCGCCCGGGATCACCACGGCCTCCGCGCCGGGGACCGCCCGCGCGTACGCCTGGCAGGCCCGCGGCGGCACGAAGTCGTGCTCGCCGCACAGGAACAGGGTTTCCGGCCCCAGTTCGGCCAGCTGCGCGGTCCGGTCGTACGTGCGCAGGTTGCCCGTCAGGCGGAACTCCGTGGGGCCCCACATGGCGTCCCGTACGTCCGTCGCGCTGCCGACGGTGGCGTCCAGCAGCTCGTCCGGCCACTCGGTGCGGCACATGTGGCGCTCGGCGAAGTCGATCGACGCCTCTGCGAACGCCGGTGTGTCGTACCGGCCGGTGCGCATGGCGTCGGTGAACGCCTGGGCCGTGTCCGGCGGCAGCCGGAACAACAGGTTCCGCATGTCGTCCTCGTACTTGCGGACGTTCAGCACCGGCGAGACCAGGACCAGCCGGTCGGGTCGGCGCGGTCCGCCGCGCAGGGCGAAGTCGCAGGCGATCATCGTGCCGAAGGAATGCCCCAGCAGATGGAAGCGCTCCAGGCCCAGCGCAGCGATCAGCGCGTCGAGTTCGTCGACGAAGCGCTCCAGGTGCCACAGCCCGGGGTCCGCCGGCCGCGTCGAGCGGCCGCACCCCAACTGGTCGTACACGACGACCGGATGGCCGGGCAGCAGGTCCGCCAGGGACCGCAGATAGCCGTGCGGGGTGCCGGGTCCGCCGTGGACGGTCACCACCGGGGTGCCGGGGGCACCGGCGTTGAGCACCTCGTACCAGATGCTGCCGCCGGGGACGTCGCACAGCGCGCCGGCCGTCTTCTCACTCACCGTCTTCTCCCTGGGTCGTTGCGAGGCGGGCGCCGATCGCCGCCACGTGCGGCATGCCGTTCATGCTCAGGTGGTTGCCGGTCACCGGCACATGCGCCCAGCCGCCGCGCGCCAGCCGCCGCCAGTGCGGGGCCTGGTCCGCCGGGAACTCCGGGATCTCCTCCTCGTGCGAGAAGAACACGATGTCACCGGCGTACGGGCGCGGTTCGTAGGCGTGCATGGCCCGGCTGTGCTGCTGCCAGGCGTGGATGTAGCGGGGCAGGAAGTCGGCGGAGAGCATGTCCTCGAACTCCGTGCCGCGCGCCTTCTCCGCGATGTAGCCGATCTTCGCCTCGACCGTCTCCAGCGCCTCCAGCTCCGCCATGGGGAAGTCCAGCCGGGCCAGGCCGTAGCGCAGCAGGTAGTCGATGATGTCCTGACCGGTCATGTCGGCCGGCAGGTTGCCCCGGGCCGGGCTGTCGATCAGCACCACCTCCGGCCGGTACCCGTCGCGGGCGTCCAGCAGCTGGGCCATCTCGTAGGCGACGATGCCGCCGAAGGACGAACCGCCCAGCCGGAACGGGGCCGTGAGCCCGAACTCCGCCAGCTGCTCCAGGTAATGGGCCGCCATGGCCTCGACCGTGGTCAGCTCCGCGGTGCCGTCGAGCATCGGCGAGCGCACCGCGTACACCGCTTGGTCGTCCGGCAGACAGGCCGCCAGCTCCCGGTAGAAGTACACGTCGCCGCCGATCGGATGGACCAGGACCAGGGGCGGCCGCGACTCCGGGTCGCCCTTCTTGACGACGACCACCGGCGAAGCCGCCTCCGGCGCATACCGGTTGCCGAGGTGCTCGGCCAGCCGGTCCGCGAGAGCCTGAGGCGTGTGACGCTCCAGTGCCATGAACTCCACCCGGACGCCGGTGCGTTGCCGGATGCGGGCCACGAGCTGGACGGCGGCCAGCGAGTCGCCGCCCTGGACGAAGAAGTCGTCCTCCGGCCGGACGCTCTCGACGCCCAGGACCGCGCGCCAGGCCTCCGCGACGACGGCTCCGACCTCGTCCTCCTCGACGGGCACCGGCACCGGTTCCGGCGTCCGCACGGGCTGAACGGCCGTTCCGGAAGGGTCGATCCAGTGCTCCTGCCGGTCGAAGACGTAGCCGGGCAGCCGCACCCGGTCCGCGGCCGTCAGGCCGTGGAACGCCTCGGCGTCGACGTCGGCACCCGCGGCCCACGCGGTGCCGAGGGCCGTCAGGGCCACGGCGGGCTCCTCGCCGGCCCGGTCGGCCCGGGGCATGGCCGGCGCCACCGGGCGTCCGGCGCGGTCCGGGTGCCGGCGGGCGGGCCGGCTCAGGATGCGGCCCGGGCCCAGTTCGAGCAGAACCGCGTCCCGGCCGGCCTCCGAGCCGTACAGCGTGGTCAGTCCACGGTGGAACTGCACCGTGCTGCGCAGCTGCGCCGTCCAGTACTCCGGTGTGCGGACCTGCTCGGGGTCGGCCCAGTCGCCGGTCAGGTTGGAGACGAACGGGACGGCGGGCGCCCGCAGTTCGATCCGGGCCAGCACCGCGGCGAACTCGTCCAGCACCGGGTCGAGCAGCCGGGAGTGGAACGCGTGCGACACGGCGACCCGTCGGGCGGTGACGCCGTCGGCGGCCAGTTCCGCCGCCAGCGCGTCGACCGCCCCGGGCGGGCCCGAGACCACGCAGCTGCCCGCGTCGTCGACGACGGCCAGGTCGAGGCCGTGCTCCTGTGCGCGCGACTGCACCTGTCCGGCGGGCAGCGGCACCGCGAGCATCGCCCCGGGGGCGGTGCCTGCGAGCAGCCGGCCGCGCTCCAGGACGAGCGTCAGCGCGTCCTCCAGTGAGAACACACCGGCCAGACAGGCCGCCACATACTCGCCCAGGCTGTGCCCGAGCATCGCGGTCGGCCGGACGCCGAGGTCCATGAACCACCGGGCGAGCGCGTACTCGACGATGAACAACGCGGTCTGCGTGTAACGGGTGTTGCCGACCTGTGCGGTACGGCCGAGCAGATCGGCCTCGTCGACGCCCTCCGGGAGATGCGGCCGGACGAGCTCCAGACAGCGGTCCACGTGGACCCGGAAACCGGGCTCGGCCGCATAGAGGGCCTGCCCCATCCCCTGGTACTGGGCGCCCTGTCCGGGGAACAGGAACACGGCCGGCCGCCCCGCTCGCCGGGTGACCGTCTCGTGCTCCCCGGCCGTCAGCCGGTCCACGAGCTCCTGCCGGCTGCCGCCCACGACCACCCGGTGGTACGGGAAGCGGTGCCGGGCCGTGTGCAGGGTGTACGCCACACGCTCCAGCGGCACGTGCGGATGACCGGCCAGATGACGCGCCAGGGCCTCGGCCTGCGCGCCGAGGGCGTCGGCGGTGTGCGCCGACACCATCAGCAGCTGCTGCCCGTCCCGGCCGGACGCGTTCCCGCCCTCCGGCGCGGCAGACTGCGGTGCCTCCTCCAGCACCACATGGGCGTTGGTGCCGCCGATCCCGAAGGAGCTGACGCCTGCGCGCAGCACCGGGTGCTCACTCGTCCACGGCGTGCAGGCCGTGTTGACGTAGAACGGGCCCTTCTCCAGTTCGAGCGCCGGGTTGGGGGCGGTGTGGTGGAGGGTGGGCACCAGCGTGCGGTGCTCCAGGCACAGCACCGCCTTGATCAGCCCGGCGATGCCCGACGCGACGTCCAGGTGGCCGATGTTGGTCTTCACCGAGCCCAGGGCGATCCGGTCGCCTGTGCCGCTGTCCGTGCCGAACGCCTGGTGCAGGGCGGCCACTTCGATGGGGTCGCCGAGCGCCGTGCCCGTGCCGTGCGCCTCCACGTAGCCGATGGTCGACGGGTCGATGCCGGCCTTCTCGTGGGCGCTGCGGATCACCGCGGCCTGCCGCTCCTGGCTGGGCGCCGTGTAACCGATCTTGTGCTGGCCGTCGTTGTTGACGGCCGTCGCCTTGATCACCGCACGGATGGGATCGTTGTCCGCGAGCGCCCGGTCGAGCGGCTTGAGCACCACGATGCCCACGCCCTGGCCCTCAAGGGTGCCCTGCGCCGCCTCGTCGAAGGCGCGGCAGGTGCCGTCGGGGGAGAAGACCATGCCCTCCTGGTGGACGTAGCCCTCCGTGCCCAGCTTGCCGATCGACACACCGCCCGCCAGGGCGATGTCGCAGTCGCCCGCCAGCAGGGCCACGCACGCCTGGTGCACCGCGACCAGCGAGGTCGAACAGGCAGTCTGCACCGTCACCGCGGGGCCGGTCAGGTCGAGCTTGTAGGCGGCCTTGGTGGACAGGAAGTTCGCCTGGTTGTTGATCATCACCTGGTAGCGGGTGGCCAGATCGGCCTCGCCCAGGCCGGGCAGGACATGTCCGGCGGCGTAGTCGTTCTGCCCCGCACCCGCGTACAGCCCGATGTCACCGGTGTAGGCGTACGGGTCGCACAGCGCGTCCTCCAGTGCGTGCCACGCGCACTCCAGGAACACCCGGTGCTGCGGGTCCATCTGCTCGGCCTCGCGGCGCGAGTAGCCGAAGAACGCCGCGTCGAAGCCCCGGATGTCCCGCATGCAGCTCTGCGCGCGCACATAGCCGGGCTGGTCGAGCTCCTCCTCCGGCACGCCGGCCGCGAGCAGTTCCTCCCGGCCGTACCGCACGATGGACTCGTGCCCGGCGGTCAGGTTCCGCCAGTACTCCTCCAACGTGTCGGCGTCCGGGAAGCGGCCCGCCATGCCGATGACGGCAATGTCCCTGCTGCCCGCCCCGGCCGTCCCGCGCACGACCGGTTCGCGGCGCGGCCGGTCCTCCTCCTGCTGCCGTCCGCTGATGCGGGCGGCGAGGGAGGCGATGGTCGGGTGGGCGAACATCTCGGTCAGGCTCACCGCCTGCCGGACCTCCTCCGGCAGCCGGGCGTGCAGCTTGGTCAGCAGGATGGAGTTGCCGCCCGCCTCGAAGAAGCGGTCGTGCACTCCCACCTCGTCCAGGCCGAGCACCTCCTGCCACAGCCGGGCCAGCATCAGTTCGGTCTCACCGGCCGGGGCCACGGTCGCGGCGGCCCGCTTGCGGCGCGGCCGCGGCAGCGCCTTGGCGTCGAGCTTGCCGCTGTAGGACAGCGGCAGTTCGGCCAGGTGCACCAGGGCGGCAGGCCGCATGTACTCCGGCAGCAGGCCGGCCAGATGCTCCTGGAGCGCCTCCTCGTCGAGGGCCGCGTCGGCCACGTAGTAGCCGATCAGGGCCTGCGCGGCGGCGGACGTGTCCGGGCCGCCGTCGAGCGTGCCGACGATCACCGCGCTCTGCCGCACGCCCGGGTGGGCCGAGAGCGCGCTCTCCACCTCGCCCAGTTCGATGCGGTGGCCGCGCAGCTTCACCTGCGTGTCGACACGGCCGACGAACTCGATCTCGCCGTCCTCCAGCCAGCGGGCCAGGTCACCGGTGCGGTAGAGGCGTACGTTCCCGCCGGACGGGCTCTCCACGAAGCGCGCGGCGGTCAGTTCCGCGTCACCGAAGTAGCCACGGGCCAGCGCGGCGCCACTCAGGTACAGCTCGCCGACCGCGCCCACGGGCAGAGGACGCAACTGAGCGTCCAGGACGTGCGCCTGCTCGTTCGGCAGGGCACGGCCGATCGTCGCCGCAGGGCGCTCCGCCGCCTCCGCGGCGTACTCCCGGGAGGCCGACCAGATGGTGGTCTCCGTCGGGCCGTAGACGTTCACGACACGCGGGCAGTACTCCAACGCGGCGTGCAGCAGGTGCCGTTCGAGCCGTTCGCCGCCCACGAGCAGACGGGTGTCCGACAGGCCGCGCAGCGCGTCCAGCTTCATCTCCAGCAGGCTGGGCGTCATCTGCACGAAGTCGTACGCCGCACAGTCCAGTTCCTCGAAGAAGTGGTCGCCCATGACCATGCTGCCGCCGCCCAGCAGCGTCAGACCGTACTCCAGGCCGAAGATGTCGAAGACGTAGTTGGTCAGGCTGTACGTGTGCAGCGCCCCCGGCTCCGGGAAGTGCCGCGCACGCAGGGCCGCCATCGTCGAGGTGAACGCCCGGTGCTCGACCATCACGCCCTTGGGCTGACCGGTGGTGCCGGAGGTGTAGAGGACGTACGCCAACCCGTTGCCGTCAACCGGCAGT
>NZ_JABBXF010000097.1 GCF_013030945.1 Streptomyces morookaense
GGTGTAGAGGACGTACGCCAACCCGTTGCCGTCAACCGGCAGTTGCAGATCGGCGCCGCTCTCCGCAGCACACGCCTGAACGGTCTGCGGGGCGTCCACGGCCAGTACGGTCAGTTCGGGCCAGCGTGCCTGTACGCGGTCGCGGTGCCGGGCGTGCGTGAGCAGCAGCCGGGCGCCGCACCCCTCGACGATGCGCGCTGCGCGCTCGTCCGGGTAGCCGGGGTCGAGCGGCACGTAGGCCGCTCCGGACTTCAGCACCGCGAGCAGACCGGTCACGGTGTCCGCACTCCGGTCGAGCAGCAGGAGGACGGGCTCCTCCGGTGCGACCGGCACCTGCCGGCGGAGCACACGGGCCAGCCGGTTGGCGGCGGTGTTGACCTCCGCGTAGGTCAGCGTCCGGCCGTCGTGGACGACGGCCGGTGCATCGGGAGTCCGGGCGGCCTGAGCCTCGAAGGCGCGGTGGATGACGGGCTCGGCAGGCTCGGCCGCGCCCGTGGCGTTCCACTGCTCCGTGAGCTCGACATCCGCTGCACTGGCCGGTGCCAGGGCGTCCGGGGCGTCCTCCGGCGCACGGGCGACGTGCTGGAGTACCGATTCCACGCTCGCCAGCAGCCGTCGGATTGCGCCTTGCTCGAACAGCTCGCCTGCGTAGTCAAGTTTGAGCACTATGTCGCTGTCCTGCTCCGTGACCGACACCACCAGCGGGTAGTCCCGCTTCTGGTACCGGAAGCGGAACTCCGGTCGCAGCAGCCGCTCGTGCTCGTCGTCCTCGACCGCCGGATAGTTCTCGTAGATGAACAGGCTGTCGAAGAGCCGCCGGCCGCCCGGCTGCAGCGCAGCCAGGTCGACACCGCTGCGCCGGCCGATCTCGTGGATGTCGTCCTGCAGCCGCTGGATCTCCTCGATCAGGCTGCCCGCTCCCGCGCGGTGCCGGGCGATCAGCGGGACGGTGCTCAGGTAGAGACCGACCGAGGTGTCGATCCCGTCCACCGGCAGGTCACGTCCTGCCAGCACCGTGCCGACCACGGTCGTGTCGCAATGACCGTAGACACTCAGCGTCTTGTGCCAGGCGTACTGCAGCAACGCGTTGGAAGTGACGCCGTACTCCTGGGCGACGGACCGCAGACCCGACAGCAGCTCCGGGCGCAGCGGCAGCGACAGCTGCTCCTGGTGACGGACGTGCTTGTAGGTGCCGAGGTCGACGTGGCGGGCCTCGGCGGACTGCAGCCCGCCGAGATCACAGCTTGCCCCGGCGTCCGCCGCGTAGGCCTGCCAGAAGGCCTCGTGGTCGCGTGCGTGCCGGTGCAGGTGACGCTGGATGCCGGCGTAGTCCTCCGCCGGAAGGACGGCACGCTCGCCGTCGCGCAGTGCGAGATAGCAGGCATGCACGGTCTGCAGCAGCAGCGGGCTGCTCCAGCCGTCGAGAATGGCGTGGTGGGTGTTGAGCACACAAGTGAAGTGCTCCGCATCCCGCTTGACCAGATACACCCGGAACAGACCGCTCACCCCGAGGTCGTACGGGATGCCGCGGTCGCGCTCCAGCAGTTCCTCGAAGGCCGCGGCGGGGTCCGGGTGGCCGCTCAGGTCCACGAACTCCCACGTCAGCCGGGACTCCCGGTCGACGACCTGCACCATCTCGTACTGCCAGTCGAAACGCAGCCGCAGCGCGCTGTGGGCCTGCTGCGCCTGCTCCCACGCCCGGCGGAGAAGAGCGGGGTCGACGGGGGCGCGGTAGTCCCAGACGGCCTGGACGCGGTAGGCGTCGTCGACGTCGCCCTGGGTCAGGGCGTGGTGGATGAAGCCCTGCTGCAGACTGCCGGCCGCGAAGACCCCGTCCAGCTCGCAGGCCGCCTGCAGCCGGTCCAGGTGCTCCTGCGGCAGCAGGCCGTCGACGTCACTGCTCGTGAGCCAGGTGCGCGAGCAGTTGGCCGTCATGTCGACCAGTGCCGTCAGCCGGTCCTCGAACGACCGGGCCAGCTGCCGGGCGTCCTGCTGCGGCAGCCTGCCGAGCAGGGTGAACCGCAGCCGGCCGCCGACGACCATGCCGGTCATGCTGACCGTGTAGGGCAGCCGGTTGTCCTCGTGCATCCACACGCCACTCGGTTCGTCGGCGACCTGCCAGTCGCCGTCGCCTTCGGCGTCGA
>NZ_JABBXF010000098.1 GCF_013030945.1 Streptomyces morookaense
CCTGTCAGGGCTTTCTTGCGTTTACCCCTCGTCTCTCGCCCTCTGCCTTCGGGCCGCCCTTTCCAGGGCGGCCCGAAGGGGGGGAGTCTCAATCGTTGCCGCCCACCCCCGCGGCGCGGGCGAGTTCGAGGTCGAGGGACTCGCGCCGGATGCGCTGATCCGTATAAAGCAACGCGGTCACCGCGGCCATAAAGGGCAGGGCGATCATGGAAGCGATGACGGCACCGATACCGGTAATGATCATGGCTGACCAACTCGTCGTGTCCTGAGTCAAGATCGTCCGAATGACTTCACCCGGGATCTGCACCACCGACGAGAAAACGAATACCACGAAGCCGCTGACGAACATCACGCCGAAGATTCGTCCCGAAGAGCCCCGCACCAACTTCGCGGAGCGCCGCATGGAATCGATTACGCCCTGCCTTTCCAGCATCAGTGCGGGTGCCGCAAGGCTGTAACGAGTCCAGAGGATGATGGCCAGCACGGCCCCGACCAGAATGCCGAGGAACATGAACGGGACCCCGGCGGATTCCGTACCGGCCACGGCGATGATCAGACCCGGCAGCAGGCAGGCCAGGAAGACCCCGGTGATGAGGAGCGGTACGAGGACGAGGAGCCCGGCCATGCCGGCCAGCCTCGGTCGGGCCTCCTGCCAGGCCTCGCGCGCCGTCATCGGGCGACCCAGGATCGCGCGGCTGACCACGGCTGTGAACATCGCAGTCGCCACGATCGAGCCCGCCAGGCCTATGAGGCCGGTCACCGCCAGGCCGCCGAAGGTGCCGGCCAGGGCGTTGAGCAGTTTCTGTACGCTGACCGTCTCGCCCTGCTCCTGCAGGGACTGCAGGTCCTGCAGCTTGCCGAGCCACGGCCGGGTGACCGCCGTCTCCACGAGCTGAGTGCCGGCCGCCACGGCCAGCGAGACCCCGGCGAGGGTGCGCCAGTACCGGCGCATCGTGGCGAAAGCTCCCTCCAGGAGCTCACCCAGCGAGAGCGGGCGCAGCGGGATCACGCCCGGCTTCGGGGCCTGCGGGACCGGTGGCACCCAGCCGCCGCCTCCCCAGCCGTTTCCGCCCCAGCCCTGCTGGCCTCCCCATCCCTGGGGACCGCCCGGCGGAGAGTTGTTCATCGTCTGTTGCTCCTTTTCACCGCCCGTACCGGTTGCCGGGTGCGGCCGCAGGTACGGGCCATTGCCCGGTCAGCCATCGTGTCACGGCGCTCGAAGCACGGGCCGGGCTCGTAAGAGGGAGAGACGACAGGGAGGCCTTCAATAGTTGGTGTGTGCGGGGCAGACTGGACGAATGGCTGATCAGTACGCGGCATCCGCGGCTTCTGCTGTTCCGGGCGGTCCTCGGTCTCCCGGCGTCCCCGACCTCGTACCAGCGCTGCGCTGGGAGGAGCGGCCCGAGGGGCCGGTGGTCGTGCTGCTCGACCAACGGAGGCTGCCGGCCGAGGAGGTGGAGCTGGTCTGCACGGACGTCCCTGCGCTGGTGGAGGCCATACACGTGCTCGCCGTGCGCGGTGCGCCCCTGCTGGGGATCGCAGGCGCGTACGGCCTGGCCCTGGCGGCGGTGCGCGGCTTCGATGTGGAGGAGTCCGCCCAGATGCTCGCGCACGCCCGTCCCACGGCGGTGAATCTGGGGTACGGGGTGCGGCGTGCCCTGGCGGCCCACCGCAACGCGCTCCGGGGCGGCGCCGATGCCGGTGCGGCCGGTGCGGCTGCCCTCGCGGAGGCCCGGGCGCTGCACCGTGAGGACGCGGAGGCGAGTGCGCGCATGGCGGCGCACGGGCTGGCGCTGCTGGAGGAGTTGCTGCCGGGTGGCGGCTACCGGATCCTGACGCACTGCAATACGGGCGCGCTGGTCTCGGGCGGCGAGGGCACGGCGATGGCGGTGGCCGGTGCGGCGCACCGGGCGGGCGAGCTGCGGCGGCTGTGGGTGGACGAGACGCGGCCGTTGCTGCAGGGTGCGCGGCTGACCGCGTACGAGGCCGCGCGCGCCGGCATGGCGTACACGCTGCTGACGGACAACGCTGCGGGGTCGCTGTTCGCGGCGGGTGAGGTGGACGCCGTTCTGATCGGTGCGGACCGGATAGCCGCGGACGGGTCGGTGGCCAACAAGGTGGGGAGCTACCCGCTGGCGGTGCTCGCCCGCTACCACCATGTGCCGTTCGTGGTCGTGGCGCCGACCACCACCGTGGACCTCGGGACGGCCGAGGGCGCTGCCATCGAGGTGGAGCAGCGGCCGGGTCATGAGGTGACGGAACTGGCCGCGCCGTCGGTGCCCGGGGCGGGTACGGCGGCGGGGTCGGGGGTGCCGGTGGCGCCGCTGGGGACGCAGGCCTACAACCCTGCGTTCGATATCACACCGCCCGAGTTGGTGACCGCGATTATCACGGAAAACGGGGTTGTTTCGCCCGTGACGGAGGGCGGTCTGGCGGAGCTGTGTGCCAGGTCACGATCGGGTAATGGGATGATGTCGATATGAAGGGACGCGTCCTTGTCGTCGACGACGACACCGCACTGGCCGAGATGCTCGGAATCGTTCTCCGTGGCGAGGGTTTCGAGCCGTCGTTTGTGGCCGACGGTGACAAGGCACTTGCTGCATTTCGCGAGGCCAAACCGGATCTTGTATTGCTCGATCTGATGCTGCCCGGCCGGGACGGCATTGAGGTGTGCAGGCTGATCCGGGCCGAGTCCGGAGTGCCGATCGTGATGCTGACGGCGAAGAGCGACACGGTCGATGTGGTGGTCGGGCTGGAGTCCGGCGCCGACGACTACATCGTCAAGCCGTTCAAGCCCAAGGAGCTGGTGGCCCGGATCCGTGCGCGGCTGCGCAGGTCCGAGGAGCCGGCGCCGGAGCAGCTGACGATCGGCGACCTGGTCATCGACGTCGCCGGGCACTCGGTCAAGCGCGACGGGCAGTCCATCGCGCTGACGCCGCTGGAGTTCGACCTGCTCGTCGCCCTGGCCCGCAAGCCCTGGCAGGTGTTCACCCGTGAGGTGCTGCTGGAGCAGGTGTGGGGTTACCGGCACGCGGCGGACACGCGGCTGGTCAACGTGCATGTGCAGCGGCTGCGCTCCAAGGTCGAGCGCGACCCCGAGCGTCCCGAGATCGTGGTGACCGTGCGCGGCGTGGGCTACAAGGCCGGGCCGAGCTGAGCATGACGGGAAACGGTGCCGCCCCGGAGCGGGGCGTGGGGCGGCCCGCCGGTTCGACGGGCGGCATATCTCTTCTCCGCCGCCTGTGGCGTGCCGGGCAGATGCTGCCCGACGGTGCCGCGGCCGGGTCGATGCATCCGGTGCTGCGGCTGTACGTGCGGTGGGTGCGGCGTCCGCTGCTGCCGGCGATGCGGCTGTGGCGGCGGAACATCCAGTTGCGGGTGGTCGCCACCACGCTGCTGATGTCGCTCGGTGTGGTGCTGCTGCTCGGTGTGGTCGTGATCGGCCAGGTCCGCAACGGTCTGCTGGACGCCAAGCGGCATGCCTCGCAGAGCCAGGCCGCGGGCGGTTTCAAGGCGGCGCAGGAGGCTGCGGGGACTGCGGCCGATGTCCGGGGCCAGGACGGCGGGCAGCAGTCCGGCGGCCGTGGCACCCCGGATCCGGGTGCGTGGCTGACGCAGCTGGTGCAGCAGCTCGCCAGTGGCGGGCAGGGCGTCTACTACGTCGTGGCGCTGAGCGCGGGTGACGGCGATCCGATGACGACGGGTTCGTTCATCGGGCGCGGGCCGCGGGCCTCGGGCGACATCGATCCCGAGCACAGTGTGCCCGTCGACCTGCGCAGGCAGCTGGACACCAAGACGGGCACGTTCGAGAAGCCCGGGTCGATCAAGCGCAGTGCCTCGGACGAGGGGCAGCCGGCGCTGGTGGTCGGCAAGCGGATGTACGACATCAACGGCAAGGCCTACCAGCTGTACTACCTCTTCCCGTTCACTCAGGAGGAGAAGTCGCTGACCCTGGTGAAGACGACGCTGGCGACGGCCGGGGTGTTCGTCGTCGTCCTGCTGGGGGCCATTGCCTGGCTGGTCGTGCGGCAGATCGTGACGCCGGTGCGGATGGCCGCCGGGATCTCGGAGCGGCTCGCGGCCGGTGTGCTGCATGAGCGGATGAAGGTCACCGGTGAAGACGACATCGCTCGTCTGGGTGAAGCCTTCAACAAGATGGCACAGAACCTCCAGGTCAAGATCCAGCAGTTGGAGGAGCTGTCGCGGATGCAGCGGCGGTTCGTCTCCGACGTGTCGCACGAGCTGCGGACGCCGCTGACGACCGTGCGGATGGCGGCGGACGTCATCCATGAGGCGCGCGAGGACTTCGATCCGGTGACCGCGCGCTCGGCCGAGTTGCTGTTCGGTCAGCTGGACCGGTTCGAGTCGCTGCTGGCCGACCTGTTGGAGATCAGCCGGTTCGACGCGGGGGCTGCGGCGCTGGAGGCCGAGCCGATCGATCTGCGCGATGTGGTCGGCCGTGTGGTGGAGGGCGCGCTGCCGTTGGCGGACCGCAAGGGCACGCGGATCCTCGTGCGCGGTGCCGAGCAGCCGGTCATCGCCGAGGCGGATGCGCGGCGCCTGGAGCGGGTGCTGCGGAACCTGGTGGTCAACGCGGTGGAGCACGGCGAGGGCCGGGACGTGGTCGTCCGGCTGGCAGTGGCCGGCGGCGCGGTCGCGGTCGCGGTGCGCGACTACGGCGTGGGCCTCAAGCCCGGTGAGGCGGCGCGGGTGTTCAACCGTTTCTGGCGGGCCGATCCGGCCCGTGCGCGGACGACCGGCGGTACCGGCCTGGGGCTGTCGATCGCGGTGGAGGACGCGCGGCTGCACGGCGGCTGGCTGCAGGCGTGGGGCGAGCCGGGAGGCGGTTCGCAGTTCCGGCTGACGCTGCCGCGGACGACCGGTGACACGCTGCGCGGTTCGCCGATCCCGCTGGAGCCGGAGGACTCGCGGCGCAACCGTGGGCTGAACGAGGCCGGGGCACTGCCGGCTGCCGTGGGCCGGGGCACGCCCCCGCTGCCGGCTTCCGTGCCGGCGCAGGCGAGGAACGCCCGGCCCTCCGCCGACCCGACCGCGCTGCCGGGCAACGGCGCGCGGGTGGTCGCGCGGCAGAGCGGTGCACCGGACGGCACGAACGGACGGCCGGTGGGCGGCGGGAACGGCAACGGCATCGGCAGTGGAGGCGACCATGACGCTCGGGACTGAGAGCGTCGGCGGTCGTCTCCGCAGAGGACGCACGCGTCGGGGCGCGCGCTCGCTGACGGGTGTGTTCGCCGTGGCCACCAGTGGACTGCTGCTGGCCGGCTGTGCGTCGATGCCTGACAGCGGGGACGTGCTGTCGGTCGACGCCTCGCAGCGTGCGGATGCGGATTCCCAGGTGCGTGTCTATGGTGTGCCGCCGCGCAAGAACGAGCAGCCGCAGGAACTTGTGGCGGGCTTCCTGGAAGCCACCACGAGTGACGAGGCGGACTACGCGACAGCGCGCATGTACTTGGCGAAGAGTGTGAAGCGTCAGTGGGACCCGTCGTCGTCGCTCACCGTGCTGTCGTCGGTGCCGCAGGTGCGGGTGGAGCGCAGCGGAGGGGACCGCGAGCAGACGGTCACCATCACGCTGACCGGCAAGCAGGTCGCCAAGGTGGACGCCCGGCATGCCTACAAGCCGGACGAGAGCGACTACCAGGCGCAGATGCACATGACGCGGGAGGACGGCGAGTGGCGCATCGACGCCCCGCCGGACGGGCTCGTGCTCGGCATCTCCGACTTTCAGCGCATCTACCGCTCTGCCAACAAGTACTACTTCGCCGAGACGGGCCCG
Source organism: Streptomyces morookaense (assembly GCF_013030945.1). Classification (GTDB taxonomy): domain Bacteria; phylum Actinomycetota; class Actinomycetes; order Streptomycetales; family Streptomycetaceae; genus Streptomyces; species Streptomyces morookaensis. The sequence goes on from NZ_JABBXF010000098.1 coordinate 5,795, forward strand.
GGCGGCAGCAGTCCGGGCCGCGGCCGGGACGTGCTCGTCGCGGACCCGGTGTATCTGCGCAAGCGGATAGACCCGGTCACGTCCTCGGTGAAGGCTCTGCTGGACGGTCCGACGACCTGGCTGGACCCGGTGGCGGGTACGGCCTTCCCGACCGGTACCCGCCTGCTGGACGACCGGCTCTCGCTGGACGACTCCAACGCGCTGAAGGTGCGGCTGAGCGATCAGGCGGCGGGCACCGGCCAGGACCAGTGCCTGCGGATGGCTGCTCAGGTGTTCTACACCGCGCAGGAGTCGGCCAAGGTCACCGATGTGACGCTGGAGCGCAAGGACGGGTCGCGGCTGTGCGTGCTCGGGCGCGACCAGGCCAAGTGGTACGCGCCGGACCAGACGGCCGGGCAGGCCGACCGGCAGTTCTTCGTCGACGCCCAGCACCGCCTGGTGAGCCTGGCCGACGGGGACGAGGAGCCGCGCCGGGTGCCGGGGCCGTTCGGCGCGGACGGTGCGGTGCCGCTGCGCTCGGTGGCCGTCGACCGGTCCGAGCGCCGGGCCGCGGGCGTCGCCGCGAGCGGGCAGGCGCTGTACGTCGCCGCGCTGCAGTCCGGCGTTCCGCTGGGTGACGTCCGGGTGACCGCACGCGGGAGCGGTCCGAAGGCGGGCCTGACCGCGCCCAGCTGGGACGGGCTGGGCGATCTGTGGGTCGCCGACCAGGACCAGGAGCATCCGCGGCTGCTGCGCCTGCAGGGCGGTACGGGCACGCCGGAGGAGGTGCAGGTGCCCGCGCTGGACGGCGGGCGGATCACCGGCGTGCGGGTTGCGGCCGACGGGGTTCGTATCGCGCTGTTGGTGACGAAGGGCGACCATACGTCCTTGAAGCTCGGCCGGGTCGAGCGCGGGACCAGCACCGGGAAGCCGGCGTTGTCCGTGCAGGAGCTGCGCTCGGTGGCACCGCGGCTGGAGAACGTCGACGCCGTCTCCTGGGCCGGCGCCAGCCGGCTGCTGGTCGCCGGGAGCGAGCAGGGCGGCCTGCAGCAGTTGCAGTACATCGAGACCGACGGTTCGCTGTCGAACACGGCCGCCCTGCCGGGGATCACGGGCGTGCGCGCCATTGCGGCCCCCGAGAGCACGGGCAAGTCCCAGGCGCTGGTCGCCGAGGGCGACGGCGGCATCGTCCGGCTGCTGCCGGACGCCAACTGGAAGCTGGTGGCCAAGGAGGGGACGGCGCCGGTCTACCCGGGGTAGCCGGGTACATGCCAGGAGTTTTCCACAGGGGTGGCGGCCGGCATTCCGCGGCGGGACAGTGGTGCCGTGCGGGGGTGGTGGCAGGAGATCGCGGGGCTGGTGCTGCCGTCTCCGTGTGCAGGGTGCGGTCTCGGGCGGGCTGTGCTGTGCGAGGAGTGCCGGGCGCGGCTGTGCGGGCGGCGTCCCCGGGAGGTACGGCCGGATCCGGTGCCGCCCGGGCTGCCGCCGGTCTTCGCGGCGGCGCCGTATGCGGCGGGGGTGCGCTCCGTGCTGCTCGCGCACAAGGAGCGGGGTGCGCTGGCTCTGGCGGAGCCGCTGGGTGCCGCCCTGGCGGCCGCGGTGCGGGCCACGGGTGCAGGTGGAGGGGGAGGGGGCGGGCGGGGCGGGAGGGGCCCATTGCTCCTCGTACCGGTGCCCTCTGCCCGGCAGGCGGTGGCGGGACGCGGGCATGACGCCTGCCGGCGTATCGCGCTGGCCGCGGCCCGGGCCCTGCGGGGTGTCGGCGTCCCGGCCCGGACGGCCCCCGTGCTGCGGTTGCGCCGTCCGGTGGCCGACCAGGCGGAACTGGACGCCCACGACCGGTGGGCGAACGTGGCGGGGGCCATGGGGACCGTGCGCGCGGTGGGGCGCGTGTGGCGTGATGGTGGCCCGGTGGTGCTGGTGGACGACCTGATGACGACCGGGGCCTCGCTGGCCGAGGCGGCCCGTGCCGTCGGCGTCTCGGGCGGGCGGGCCGTGGCCGCCGCGGTGGTCGCCGCGGCACCGCGCGCTTTCGAAAGCAACCGGAACTGACACCGAACGAGCGGCGTTCCTGAGGGAAACGGCAGGAAAACACCTGAATGGAGGTACGTCGCGGTAGGGGGTACCGACAGGCTTCCGAGCGAGATATGTTCGGTTGTGAGGAATGGCAGAAGCTATGCCTCATATCTCCGAATGGCGCACTTCATGTGCCGTGGTCGAAGCTGGGAAAGAAGCTTCGGCCCGGTGGGGTGTCGATCTTGCCGGTGGGGGAGGAGGAGGTGAAAACCGCCTAGTCGGTGGCTCCGGGCCGGCCCCGGGGTCTGATGCAAGAGGGATGCGCTCCGCAACCTTCGGCGGAGCGATCCGGGAACGGAGTTCTGCGTGGACATCGTCGTCAAGGGCCGCAAGACAGAGGTGCCCGAGCGGTTTCGCAAGCACGTGGCCGAGAAGCTGAAGCTGGACAAGGTCCAGAAGCTCGACAGCAAGGTGATCAGCCTCGACGTGGAGGTGTCCAAGGAGCCCAACCCGCGGCAGGCAGACCGCTCCGACCGTGTGGAGATCACCGTTCGCGGGCGGGGCCCGGTGATCCGGGCCGAGGCGGCGGCGACCGATCCCTACGCCGCGCTGGACCTGGCCACGGCCAAGCTCGAGGCGCGGCTGCGCAAGCAGCACGACAAGCGTTTCACGCGTCGCGGCAACGGCCGCATTCCGGCCAGCGAGGTGTCGGCGGCCGTCATCGGCGCCGCGGAGCTCGACGACAGCGGTCGGCTCACCGCGATCCAGGAGGCGAACGGCGTCCCGGTCACTCGTATGGGGTCGTTGGAGATCCAGGGCGAGGGCCCGCTGGTGGTCCGCGAGAAGACCCACACCGCAGCACCCATGACGCTCGACCAGGCGCTCTACGAAATGGAGTTGGTCGGCCACGACTTCTATCTGTTCGTCGACTCCGAGACCAAGATGCCCAGTGTCGTCTACCGCCGGCACGCGTACGACTACGGCGTCATCCACCTCAACGCCGATCCCCTCTTCGAGGCGGAGCCCGGCGGTGCGGGCGGAGCGCTCGGCGGCTGACCCGGCAGGCCGGAGGCCTCGCCCCGGGTGAGCCCACCCAACCGTGACGGTGCCCTTGGAGCGTTGACGCTCCCGGGGCACCCCCGTGTGGTCATGCGGCCGGGAAGCACCGCACGGGCCGTCCGGCATGAAATCATGGCCGGGCGGCCAACCGCCGGTGCGCCGGAACCGGTTGGGACGGGGCAGCAGCAGTGTGCAACCGCGAGGGGCCATGGCCTTCAGGGGGAGGAACGATGGCGGACAGGTTCGGGCCCGTGCTCGTGCCCGGCGAGGACGAGGAGGGCGCCTGCACGGTCCGGGGCGCCAGGTGCGAGGAACCGATCCGGGTGCTGGTCGTGGACGACCATGCACTCTTCCGCCGGGGGCTGGAGATCGTCCTGGCCCAGGAGGAGGACATCCTGGTCGTGGGGGAGGCCGGGGACGGCGCGGAGGCGGTGGACAAGGCGGCCGACCTGCTGCCGGACATCGTGCTGATGGACGTGCGGATGCCCAAGCGGGGCGGGATCGAGGCCTGCACCTCCATCAAGGAGGTGGCCCCCAGCGCGAAGATCATCATGCTGACGATCAGCGACGAGGAGGCGGACCTCTACGACGCGATCAAGGCCGGGGCGACGGGTTACCTCCTCAAGGAGATCTCCACGGACGAGGTGGCCACCGCGATCCGGGCCGTCGCGGACGGGCAGTCGCAGATCAGCCCGTCGATGGCGTCCAAGCTGCTGACCGAGTTCAAGTCGATGATCCAGCGCACCGACGAGCGCCGGCTGGTGCCGGCGCCACGGCTCACGGACCGGGAGCTGGAGGTGCTGAAGCTGGTGGCGACGGGGATGAACAACCGCGACATCGCCAAGGAGTTGTTCATCAGCGAGAACACGGTCAAGAACCACGTGCGGAACATCCTGGAGAAGCTGCAGCTGCACTCCAGGATGGAGGCCGTGGTCTACGCGATGCGGGAGAAGATCCTGGAGATCCGGTAGGGGATCTCAGCAGACGGCGCGGGTCAGTGCCGCCGCCAGCTGCGCATCGTCGCAGCGTTCGATGCGCACCGCGTCGCAGCCGACCCATTCCGCGGCCTCGCGCAGTGCCCGCGCCATCGGGGCGACCGCGGCCGGGCCGTCCAGCGACACCTGGCGGGCCACCAGGGTCCGCCCCTCGCGGGCCGGGTCCACCCGGCCCGCCAGCCGGCCGCCGGTCAGCAGCGGCATGGCGAAGTACCCGTGCACCCGCTTCGGCCGGGGCACGTACGCCTCCAGGCGGTGGGTGAAGCCGAACATCCGCTCCGTGCGCGGCCGGTCCCAGATCAGGGAGTCGAACGGGGAGAGCAGCGTGGTCCGGTGGCGCCGGCCCTTCAGTGCGGAGAGGCCCGCCAGTGCCTGCGGGTCGGCCCATGCCGGCTTGCCCCAGCCGGCCACCTCCACCGGCACCAGGCCCGTGTCCCCGATGACCGCGTCCACCTGTTCGCCCTTGAGGCGGTGGTAGTCCGCCAGGTCCGCGCGCGTGGCCACGCCCATGGCGGCGCCCGCCTGGGCGACCAACTGCCGTATGCACGCGGCGTCGTCGAGATCGTCGTGGAAGAGGGCGTCCGGAATGGCGCGCTCCGCCAGCTCGTAGACCCGTTTCCAGCCGCGCCGCTCGGTGCAGACCACCTCACCCGTGTCGAGCAGCCACTCCACCGCGATCTTGGTCTCGGACCAGTCGTACCACTCTCCCCCGTTCTTCGCGCCGCCCAACTCGCTTGCCGTCAGCGGGCCGTCGGCCTTGAGACGGTCGCGGACGGATGCGCAGGAGCGCTCGGCGTCCTTCATGGCGTGCCAGCGGTGGCCGCGGGCGACGAACGCCCGGCGGCGGAAGGCGAAGAGCGGCCACTCCTCGACGGGCAGGATGCAGGCCGCGTGCGACCAGTACTCGAAGCCGTGCGGGCCCGCGCCCGCCGCCTGCGGCGCCCAGTACGCCCGCTCGACGGCATCGCGGCCGATCGCGCCCAGCCGCGCGTACGGCACCAGTTCGTGCGAGCGGGCCAGCACCGAGATCGTGTCCAGCTGGACCGCGCCCAGCCGGCGCAGCACCCCGCGCGCCCCCGCCCGGCGGTCGGGGGCGCCGAGCAGGCCCTGGGCGTGCAGGGCAAGGCGCCGGGCCTCACCCGCGGACAGTACGGCCTCGGCCCCACGGCCCCGGCCGGCAGCGGAAGTTGTCATGACGGCACCCTAGGGCCGGCCACTGACAACGCCCCGTCCCCGGCCCTCAGCCGCGCTCGGGCCAGGGCAGGTACGGGGTTCCGGAGGGCCGTCCGAGATCCGAGGGGAGCAGCGAGCCGGTCCAGGCGTCGCGCCGGGTGTCCTGGTGGATGATCTTCGCGCGCAGGGTGCCCTCCATCCGGAAGCCGGCCTTCAGGGCAACGGCGCGGGAGCCCTCGTTGCCCGCCTCCGCGTACCACTCCAGCCGCTCGACGCCGAGGTCCTCGAAGGCCCAGCGGATCACCTCGCGCGCCGCCTCCACGGTGCAGCCGCGGCCGCGGTGCTCCTTGGCCGTCCAGTACCCGAGCTCGGCCTGCCGCTCCGCCGTGTGCAGCTGCGCGAGGCGCACGAGGCACATGGCCCCCACCAACTGCCCGGTTTCGCCGGAAAAGACACCGAACGTGTACATCGTGTCGTTCTGCCAGCCCGCGGGGCAGGTCTCCTCGACGAAGAGCCGGGCGTCCTCGATCCGGTAGGGATCGGGCACGCTGGTGTAGCGCGGGATGTCGGGGTCCTGGCAGGCCGCGTGCACATCGGGCACGTCGGAAGGCGCGAAGGGCCGCAGGACCAGGCGTTCCGTGGCGAGGGTTATCGGCTCCATGAACGGAGTGTAGGGACCCGGCGCCGGGCACTTCCCGGAATATGTGTTCGTTGGATGTGCGGGTGACACTCGGCCTCGGTGATGACGGACCTCCCGGCGCAGCGGGGTCCTCGCTTACGATGGCCGTTGCGGCGGGGACTGTCCCGTCGTGCCCGCGCACCCGACCGTGCCCAGGCCCGACCGGCAAGGAGCCAGCCTACGTGTCCGTCTTCGGCAAGATCATGCGTGCAGGAGAAGGCAAGATCCTGCGCAAGCTGCACCGCATCGCGGACCAGGTCAATTCCATCGAAGAGGACTTCGTCAACCTCTCCGACGCCGAGCTGCGTGCCCTGACCGACGAGTACAAGCAGCGCTACGCCGACGGCGAGAGCCTGGACGACCTGCTCCCCGAGGCGTTCGCCACCGTCCGCGAGGCCGCCAAGCGCGTCCTCGGCCAGCGGCACTACGACGTGCAGCTCATGGGCGGCGCCGCGCTGCACCTGGGCTACGTCGCGGAGATGAAGACCGGTGAGGGCAAGACCCTGGTCGGCACCCTGCCCACGTATCTGAACGCGCTGTCGGGCAAGGGCGTCCACCTGATCACGGTCAACGACTACCTGGCCGAGCGCGACTCCGAGTTGATGGGCCGCGTGCACCGGTTCCTCGGTCTGACGGTCGGCTGCATCCTCGCCAACATGACGCCGGCGCAGCGCCGCGAGCAGTACAACTGCGACATCACCTACGGCACGAACAACGAGTTCGGCTTCGACTACCTGCGCGACAACATGGCGTGGTCGCAGGACGAGCTGGTGCAGCGCGGCCACAACTTCGCCGTGGTCGACGAGGTCGACTCGATCCTCGTCGACGAGGCCCGTACGCCGCTGATCATCTCCGGCCCGGCCGACCAGGCCACCAAGTGGTACGGCGACTTCGCCAAGCTCGTCACGCGGCTCACCAAGGGCGAGCCCGCCAACCCGCAGAAGGGCATCGACGAGACCGGCGACTACGAGGTCGACGAGAAGAAGCGCACGGTCGCCATCCACGAGGCCGGTGTCGCCAAGGTCGAGGACTGGCTGGGCATCGACAACCTCTACGAGTCGGTCAACACCCCGCTCGTCGGCTACCTCAACAACGCCATCAAGGCGAAGGAACTCTTCAAGAAGGACAAGGACTACGTCGTCATGGACGGCGAAGTCATGATCGTCGACGAGCACACCGGCCGTATCCTCGCCGGCCGCCGCTACAACGAGGGCATGCACCAGGCGATCGAGGCGAAGGAAGGGGTGGACATCAAGGACGAGAACCAGACCCTCGCCACGATCACCCTGCAGAACTTCTTCCGCCTCTACGACAAGCTCTCCGGCATGACCGGTACGGCGATGACCGAGGCCGCCGAGTTCCACCAGATCTACAAGCTCGGCGTCGTCCCGATCCCGACCAACAAGCCGATGGTCCGCAAGGACCAGTCCGACCTCATCTACCGCACCGAGGTCGCCAAGTTCGCCGCCGTCGTCGAGGACATCGCGGAGAAGCACGAGAAGGGCCAGCCGATCCTCGTCGGCACCACCTCGGTCGAGAAGTCCGAGTACCTCTCGCAGCAGCTCGCCAAGCGCGGCATCCCGCACGAGGTGCTCAACGCCAAGCACCACGAGCGCGAGGCCTCGATCGTCGCCCAGGCCGGCCGCAAGGGCGCCGTCACCGTCGCCACCAACATGGCCGGCCGCGGTACCGACATCAAGCTCGGCGGCAACCCCGAGGACCTCGCCGAGGCCGAGCTGCGCCAGCGCGGCCTCGACCCCGAGGAGCACATCGAGGAGTGGGCCGCGGCCCTGCCCGCCGCCCTGGAGAAGGCCGAGCACGCGGTCAAGGCGGAGAAGGAAGAGGTCGAGGCGCTCGGCGGGCTCTACGTGCTGGGCACCGAGCGGCACGAGTCGCGCCGCATCGACAACCAGCTGCGCGGCCGTTCCGGCCGTCAGGGCGACCCGGGCGAGTCCCGCTTCTACCTGTCGCTCGGCGACGACCTGATGCGTCTGTTCAAGGCCCAGATGGTCGAGCGCGTGATGGCCATGGCCAACGTCCCGGACGACGTGCCGATCGAGAACAAGATGGTCACCCGGGCCATCGCCTCCGCCCAGTCGCAGGTCGAGCAGCAGAACTTCGAGACCCGCAAGAACGTCCTGAAGTACGACGAGGTCCTCAACCGCCAGCGCGAGGTCATCTACGGCGAGCGCCGCCGCGTCCTGGAGGGCGAGGACCTGCACGAGCAGATCCAGCACTTCATGGACGACACCATCGACGCCTACATCCAGGCCGAGACGGTCGAGGGCTTCGCCGAGGAGTGGGATCTGGAGCGCCTGTGGGGCGCCTTCAAGCAGCTCTACCCGGTGAAGGTCACCATCGAGGAGCTGGAGGAAGCGGCCGGCGACCGGGCGGGCATCACCGCCGAGTTCATCGCCGAGTCCGTCAAGGACGACATCCACGAGCAGTACGCCGCGCGCGAGGAGCAGCTCGGCTCCGAGATCATGCGTGAGCTGGAGCGCCGCGTGGTGCTGTCCGTCCTGGACCGCAAGTGGCGTGAGCACCTCTACGAGATGGACTACCTCCAGGAGGGCATCGGCCTGCGCGCGATGGCCCAGAAGGACCCGCTCGTCGAGTACCAGCGCGAGGGCTTCGACATGTTCACCGCGATGATGGAGGGCATCAAGGAGGAGTCCGTCGGCTACCTGTTCAACCTGGAGGTCCAGGTCGACCAGCAGCTCGAGGAGGTCCCGGTCGAGCAGGGCGCCGAGCAGCCGGCCCCGGCGGAGCCGGTCCAGGACACCGTGCCGGCCGCCCGTCCGGAGATCCGCGCCAAGGGCCTCACGGCCCCGCAGCGCCCGGCACAGCTGTACTTCTCGGCTCCGACGGTGGACGGCGAGGGTGGTGTGGTCGAGGGCGACTTCGCCAGCGACGACACCGGCGAGTTCCGCTCCGCGGCGGACGGCATGACCCGCGCCGAGCGCCGCAAGGCCCAGAAGAACGGGGTCGGCGGCCGCCGTCGCAAGAAGTAGTCCGCCGGGCTTCCGGTGTGCGAGGGGCGGGCATGCCCGGGATTTTCCCGGGTGTGCCCGCCCCTCGCCGTGTCAGGCACGGGCCCCGCCCAGTTCCACCGCCGAGCAGCGCCAGCGCAGGTCGGGGCCCTTCTCCAGGCGGAAGGCCAGGGCCTGGAGCCGGTCGCCGGAGGCGATCCGGGCGAAGGCCTCGATGACTCCGGGCCGGGGGCGGAACTGTCCGCAGTGGCGGACGACGGGGCTGCGGCCCGGCGGGGCGGGCCGCAGGGGTGCCCGGGGCGCCAGCGCGGTCAGCTGCTCGTAGGCCTCGCCGACGGTGTGGCCGAGCAGCGAGTGCACCGGGCGCTGGCCGCTGAGGGCGAGCAACAGCCGCTCGGCGAACCAGTAATGCGGGAGCTTGTCGCGCTCGCGGCGCCGGGCCGCGGCGTCCGCGGCGGGGCGGCGCGGGTCGGTGCGCCGCGGCGGTGCCGTCCTGGCGGTGGTGCTCCTGGTGCCGGTGGTGCTCTTGGTCCTGTGCAGATGCATGGTCGTCCCCCCGGGGTGCCGGGCCCGGTGCGTACCGGGCGGTGGCCGCGTGGGTGATCTTTTACCGGCGCTTTTCCGGGAGCGGCAAGGACGCCCGCGGGGCTTGGGCGCCGCCGCACGTTTCACCTATCCGGGCGACGGGCCCGGCTCCGTCGCAGGTCGGACGCATGGCGGCCGGTGGCCCGGCGGACCCGTCCCAGGGGCCACCGGCACTTCGAAGGGGGACTCCCGCCCGTATATTGGCTGCACCGACATCGGAATCGGCATCGGAATCGATATCGGAACCGGCATCAGCAGCGGCAGAACAGGAAAGCGGCGGTCATGCGCGTCTACGTCCCCCTGACCCTCCCCGGTCTCGCCGAGGTGCACAAGGCGGGCGAGCTCGGCCCGGCCCCCCTGGCCGCCTACGCCATCACCCCGGCCCTGCGCGAGTGGTACGTCTCCGACGACACCGAGGAGCTGGAGTACGCCGCGCTGGGCCGCGCCGCCCAGGGCTCGCTGCGGCTGCTCGCCGCGGACGCCGGGGCCCCGCGCCGCCGGGTCGTCGTGGCCGTGGACGTGCCCGACGGCGCCGTGACGGCCGTGCCGGACCAGGGGCCGGACGCGGCAGGGTTCGGCGAGGTGCGGCTGTCGGCGCCGGTGCCGCTGCGCAAGGCGGCCTCCGTGCACGTCGACTCCGAGGACGCCGAGGAGGACGTGGCGGCCGCGGCCGCGGCGCTGGACGCCGCGGACGGGGGCGACGACGACGCCCGGTTCACGGTCGACGGGGCCGACGACCACGAGCTGATGTGGTTCGGGGTGCAGGAGATCCCCAACCTCGTCTGACCTCGCCTGAGCCCGTTGTCGTACCCGCCCGGTACCTTCGGGGGCATGGGGAAGCACAGGGCGCACATCGTCTGGGACTGGAACGGCACGCTCTTCCACGACACCGATGCGGTGATCGCGGCGACGAACGCCGCCTTCGCCGAAGTCGGTCTTGCGCCCATCACGTTGGCCACCTATCGCGAGCTGTACTGCGTGCCGATCCCCCGGTTCTACGAGCGGCTGATGGGGCGGCTGCCCACGCAGTCCGAGTGGGACCACATGGACGGCGTCTTCCACCGGCACTACCGGGACCAGCACATACGCTGCGGCCTCGCGGACGGCGCGGAGTCGCTGCTGGAGCGCTGGCAGGAGGCCGGCCGCACCCAGTCGATCATGTCGATGTTCGTGCACGAGGAACTGCTGCCGCTGGTGCGGGGCTTCGGCATCGAGCGCCGGTTCGTCCGGGTCGACGGGCGCACGGGCCCCTCGGGCGGCAGCAAGGCCGAGCACATGGCCCGTCACCTCGCCGGTCTCGACGGGGTGCGCGCCGAGCACACCGTGGTCATCGGCGACGCCGCGGACGACGCGGTCGCGGCGCAGCACGTCGGTGCCCGGGCCGTGCTCTACACGGGTGGCTCCCACAGCCGTGCGAGTCTCGCGGGGGCGGGCGTTCCGGTGGTGGACAGCCTGGCGGAGGCGGTCGCGGAGGCGGAGCGGCTGGTGGCCGTCACAGCCGGCCGGTGATGGCCGGAAAGGCACGGTTGCGGGGTGCGGTCCGGCAGGTTCGGCCGGACGGCAGCTGAACGGCCCAACCGCCGGGCGCGTACCCCTGGTCGTGCGGGATGCTGGGGTACGTGGAGGTGCGGAGACCAGGCGGAGATCAAGTGGAAGAGGAACGTCCGCGTCGCTGTGCAGAGTGTCAAAGATGAGGCCCGTGTTTTGTGCACAAACGCCTCGTGACGTGTTCCGGGGGAAGAGCGATAGCCTTACCAGGTGATCAGCGCGATATCCAGCAGGAGCGCGGACGCTCCTGTCCTGCATCCGGAGCGCCACAGCGCCCCGGTCGGCGCTGTTCCCCGGAACCGGCCCGCGACTGACGAAGTCGGCCAGAAACGGCCCGGTCACCCCTCATCCAGGCATACCGTCGACGACGACCGGACACCCCGGGTCGTGGCGTGATGCCATCACCACCTATGTCACGCAACGGCGCGCGACAGGAGCCAGAGGACATGCAGACCAAGCTGGACGAAGCCAAGGCCGAGCTGCTCGAGCGGGCGGCCCGCGTCGCTGAGAGCGGATCGGCCGGGGGGCCGCAGACGAACGGGCCGAAGGGCGAGGGCGGGCTCGACCCCGCGGCCCTGGCCGCCTTCCTCCAGCGCTACTACCTGCACACGGCGCCCGAGGACCTCACCGGCCGCGACCCGGTCGACGTCTACGGTGCGGCCATCTCGCACCACCGGCTCGCCGAGAACCGTCCCCAGGGCACCGCGAACGTCCGCGTGCACACGCCGACCGTCGAGGAGAACGGCTGGACGTCCAGCCACTCCGTGGTCGAGGTCGTCACCGACGACATGCCCTTCCTGGTGGACTCGGTCACCAACGAGCTGTCCCGCCAGAACCGCGGCATCCACGTGGTGATCCACCCGCAGATGGTCGTCCGCCGCGACCTCACCGGCCGCCTCCTGGAGGTCCTCGGCTCCTCCTGCGACGCCCACGGCACCGGCAAGGGCGCCGAGCTGCCGCACGACGCGCTCGTCGAGTCCTGGATCCACGTCGAGATCGACCGCGAGACCGACCGCGACGACCTCAAGCAGATCGCCGCCGATCTGGTGCGCGTGCTCTCCGACGTCCGCGAGGCCGTCGAGGACTGGGAGAAGATGCGCGACGCCGCGCTGCGCATCGCCGACGGCCTGCCCTCCGAGCCCGTCGCCGCCGACGTCCCCAGGACCGAGGTCAGCGAGGCCCGCGAGCTGCTGCGCTGGCTCGCCGCCGACCACTTCACCTTCCTGGGGTACCGCGAGTACGAGCTGACGAAGGTCGGCACGGAGCAGGGCGGCGAGGAGGACACCCTCAGCGCCGTTCCGGGCACCGGTCTGGGCATCCTGCGCTCCGACCCCGCCCACACCCCGGACGGGCACCACGACGGCCACCACGCCCCGCTCTCCCGCCCGACCTCGCCGTCCTTCAGCCGGCTCCCGGCGGACGCCCGCGCCAAGGCCCGCGAGCACAAGATGCTCGTCCTGACCAAGGCCAACAGCCGCGCCACCGTGCACCGTCCGTCCTACCTCGACTACGTCGGGGTGAAGAAGTTCGACGCCGACGGCAACGTCATCGGCGAGCGCCGCTTCCTCGGCCTGTTCTCCTCGGCCGCGTACACCGAGTCCGTCCGCCGCGTCCCGGTCATCCGCCGCAAGGTCGCCAAGGTGCTGGCCGACGCCGGCTTCTCCGCCGACAGCCACGACGGGCGCGACCTGCTCCAGATCCTGGAGACCTACCCGCGCGACGAGCTCTTCCAGATCCCGCCGGACCAGCTGCGCTCCACCGCCACCAGCGTGCTCTACCTGCAGGAGCGCCGCCGGCTGCGGCTGTACCTGCGGCGCGACGAGTACGGGCGCTACTTCTCCGCCCTCGTCTACCTGCCGCGCGACCGCTACACCACGGCCGTCCGGCTGCGGCTGATCGACATCCTCAAGGAAGAACTCAACGGCACCGTCGTCGACTTCACCGCCTGGAACACCGAATCGGTCCTCTCCCGGCTGCACTTCGTCGTCCGCGTCGAGGCCGGCTCCACCCTGCCGGACCTCACGGACGCCGACGTCGAGCGCATCGAGGGCCGCCTGGTCGAGGCCGCCCGCTCCTGGGCCGACGGCTTCGCCGAGACGCTGACCGCCGAGGTCGGCGAGGAGCGCGCCGCCGAGCTGCTGCGCCGCTACGGCGGCCAGGCCTTCCCCGAGGGCTACAAGGCCGACCACAGCCCGCGCAGCGCCGTCTCCGACCTCGGTCACCTGGAGAAGCTGACCACGGCCGGCGGCGACCGCGACTTCGAGCTCAGCCTCTACGAGCCGGTCGGCGCGGCCCCCGGCGAGCGCCGCTTCAAGATCTACCGCACGGGCGAGCCGGTCTCCCTGTCCGCCGTCCTCCCGGTGCTCCAGCGCCTGGGCGTCGAGGTCGTCGACGAGCGTCCGTACGAGCTGCGCTGCTCGGACCGGACGACCGCGTGGATCTACGACTTCGGCCTGCGGATGCCGGAGCGGGTCGAGGGCGACGACGCCCGCAACCGCTTCCAGGACGCCTTCGCCGCCGTGTGGGCCGGTGACGCGGAGAACGACAACTTCAACAACCTCGTCCTGCGCGCCGGTCTCGACTGGCGTCAGGCGATGGTCCTGCGGGCCTACGCCAAGTACCTGCGGCAGGCCGGTTCGCCGTTCAGTCAGGCGTACATGGAGGACACCCTCAGCAACAACGTCCACACCACCCGCCTGCTGGTCAACCTCTTCGAGGCCCGGATGTCGCCCGCGCTGCAGCACGCCGGCACCGAGCTGATCGACGGCATGATGGAGGAGCTGGACGGCGCGCTGGACCAGGTCGCCAGTCTGGACGAGGACCGCATCCTGCGGGCCTTCCTGACGGTCATCAAGGCCACGCTGCGGACGAACCACTTCCAGAAGGCGGCGGACGGCAGGCCGCACCCGTACCTGTCCCTCAAGCTCGACCCGCAGGCCATCCCCGATCTGCCCGCGCCGCGCCCGGCGTTCGAGATCTGGGTCTACTCCCCGCGCGTCGAGGGCGTGCACCTGCGCTTCGGCAAGGTCGCGCGCGGCGGTCTGCGCTGGTCCGACCGGCGCGAGGACTTCCGCACCGAGATCCTCGGGCTGGTCAAGGCGCAGATGGTGAAGAACACCGTCATCGTGCCGGTCGGCGCCAAGGGCGGCTTCGTCGGCAAGCAGCTGCCCGACCCGTCGGTGGACCGTGACGCGTGGCTGGCCGAGGGCATCGCCTCGTACAAGACCTTCATCTCGGGTCTGCTCGACATCACCGACAACATGGTCGGCGGCGAGGTCGTCCCGCCCAAGGACGTCGTGCGCCACGACGAGGACGACACCTACCTCGTCGTCGCCGCCGACAAGGGCACCGCGACGTTCTCGGACATCGCCAACGAGGTCGCCGAGTCCTACGGTTTCTGGCTGGGCGACGCGTTCGCCTCCGGCGGCTCGGCCGGCTACGACCACAAGGGCATGGGCATCACGGCCCGCGGCGCCTGGGAGTCCGTCAAGCGGCACTTCGGCGAGCTCGGCCACAACACCCAGACCCAGGACTTCACGGTCGTCGGCGTGGGCGACATGTCCGGTGACGTGTTCGGCAACGGCATGCTGCTCTCCGAGCACATCCGCCTGGTGGCCGCCTTCGACCACCGCCACATCTTCCTCGACCCGACGCCGGACGCGGCCGTCTCCTACGCCGAGCGCCGCCGGCTGTTCGAGCTGCCCCGCTCCTCCTGGGCCGACTACAACGCCAAGCTGCTGTCCCCGGGCGGCGGCATCCACCCGCGCACGGCCAAGTCGATCCCGGTCAACGCGCATGTGCGCGAGGCCCTCGGCATCGAGCCGGGCGTCACCAAGATGACCCCCGCCGAGCTGATGAAGGCCATCCTCAGCTCGCCGGTCGACCTGTTGTGGAACGGCGGCATCGGCACCTACGTCAAGTCCTCCGCCGAGTCCCACGCGGACGTGGGCGACAAGGCGAACGACGCGATCCGCGTCGACGGCCGGGACCTGCGCGTCAAGGTGGTCGGCGAGGGCGGCAACCTGGGCCTGACCCAGCTCGGCCGGATCGAGTTCGCCTCCGCCGGCGGACCGGAGTGCACCGGTGGCCGGGTCAACACGGACGCGATCGACAACAGCGCCGGTGTGGACACCTCGGACCACGAGGTGAACATCAAGATCCTGCTCAACGCCCTGGTGACCGACGGCGACATGACCGTCAAGCAGCGCAACAAGCTGCTCGCCGAGATGACCGACGAGGTCGGCGAGCTCGTCCTGCGCAACAACTACGCGCAGAACGTGGCCCTGGCCAACGCCGTGGCCCAGGCCCCCAGCCTGCTCCACGCGCACCAGCGGATCATGCGCCGCCTCGGCCGCGACGGACACCTCGACCGCGCCCTGGAGTTCCTGCCCACCGACCGGCAGATCCGTGAGCGGCTCTCCGCCGGCCGCGGGCTGACCCAGCCCGAACTGGCCGTCCTGCTCGCCTACATCAAGATCACCACGGCGGAGGAGCTGCTCGCCACCGAGCTGCCCGACGACCCGTACCTCGAGCGGCTGCTGTACGCCTACTTCCCGCAGGCGCTGCGCCAGTCGTTCGGCGAGCAGATCGACAATCACCCGCTGCGCCGCGAGATCGTGACGACCGTTCTGGTCAACGACACGGTGAACTCCGGTGGTTCGACCTTCCTGCACCGGCTCCGCGAGGAGACCGGCGCCTCGATCGAGGAGATCGTCCGGGCGCAGACCGCGGCCCGGGAGATCTTCGGTCTGAACGCCGTGTGGGACGCCGTCGAGTCGCTCGACAACATCGTCGGTGCCGACGTGCAGACCCGGATCCGGCTGCACTCCCGCCGCCTGGTCGAGCGCGGCACGCGCTGGCTGCTCAACAACCGGCCGCAGCCGCTGCAGCTCACCGAGACGACGGAGTTCTTCCGCGACGGCGTCGACACGGTCTGGGCCGAGCTGCCCAAGCTGCTGCGCGGTGCCGACAGCACCTGGTGGCAGTCGATCAACGACGAGCTGGTGGAGGCCGGCGTGCCGGGCGAGCTGGCGATGCGGGTCGCGGGCTTCTCGTCCGCCTTCCCGACGCTGGACATCGTCGCCATCGCCGACCGCATCGGCAAGGCGCCGCTGGACGTGGCCGAGGTCTACTACGACCTGGGCGACCGCCTGCACATCAGCCAGCTGATGGACAAGATCATCGAGCTGCCGCGGTCCGACCGCTGGCAGTCCATGGCCCGCGCGTCCATCCGTGAGGACCTCTACGCGGCCCATGCGGCGCTCACCTCCGACGTCCTGTCCGTGGGCAACGGCACCTCGACGCCGGAGCAGCGCTTCGCGGCGTGGGAGGAGAAGAACGCGGCGATCCTCAACCGCGCGCGGACGACGCTGGACGAGATCCGGGGCTCGGACGCGTTCGACCTGGCGAACCTGTCGGTCGCGATGCGGACGATGCGTACGCTGCTCCGTACGCACACCTGACCGGAATCTGGTCTTCCGGTGAACGCCGGCTGACGAGAATTCCTACGCCTTGCACAAAAGGGGCGGTCCTGGGGAATTGTTCCCGGGGCCGCCCCTTTGCCGTGCTAAGAGAGACCAATGGGAGTCGTTTCGCGGCTTGTTGGCGGCCGGCCGGTCCGGGGGACGGTCGTCGCGGCGGGGGTCCAGCTGGCCGTCTCGGGCGTGGGGTTCGCGGTCTGCCTGCTCATCAACCATCACCTCGGCCATTCCGTCGGCTACTTGCTGCACCGCTGGGACAGCGGGCAGTACCTGAAGATCGCCGAACGCGGCTATCCCGGCTCGCTCCCGCTGCGCGACGACGGGACGCCGAAGTTCACCCGGCTCGCCTTCTTCCCGCTCGTCCCGGCGCTCATCAGGGGCATGCACATGGTGACGCGCCTGCCGTACGCGTACGCGGGCGTGGCGGTCTCCTGGTGCGCGGCCGCGCTGGCCGCGGCGGGGGCCTACCGGCTGGTCCGGGCGGTGGGCGGGAGCGCGGCCGCGGGGTACGCGTGCGTGGCGCTGTGGGCCGCCTCGCCCTACGCCTTCGCGCTGTGGGTGCCGTACTCGGAGGCGGTGTTCGCCGCGGTGCTGCTGTGGACGCTGGTGGCGCTGCTGGCGGGCCGCTGGCTGACGGCCGCCGTGCTGTGCGTGGTGGCGGGGACGGTGCGGCCGACGGCCACGGTGCTGGTCGGGACGGTGGCGCTGGCCGCCTGCTGGGCGCTGGTGCGGCGCCGTGGCGGGTGGCGGCCGTGGGCGGTGCTGGTGCTGGCCCCGCTGGGGCTGGCGGGCAGCTGGCTGTTCCTGGGCAGCCATGTGGGGCGTGCGGACGGCTGGTTCGAGGCGGAGAAGGCGTGGGGGCAGAGCTTCGACTTCGGCCGGGGCACGGCGCATGTCCTGAAGGGCATCCTGTTCTACCGGAACGTCCACGGCACCGACGACGTGCGGCACGCCGCCGTGTTCGCGCTGGTCCTGCTGACGGCCGTCGGGGTACTGGCCCTGGCGCTGGACCGCACGGTGCCGTGGCCGCTGGTGGTGGCGCTCGCGGGGGCCTGGGTGCTGACGGTCGGGACGCCCGGCTCGCCGTTCTCCAAGCCACGTTTCATGCTGCCGTTCCTGCCGGTTCTGCTGCTGTTGGCGGCCCGGCCGCTCGCGCGTGCTCCGCTTGGCGTGCAGATCTGTCTCTACGGTGGAGGTGCGGTGGTCTCGGGTTGGTACGCGGCCGGGCTGCTCGTGGTGTTCGAGGGGTCGCCGTGAGGGGCGGCGCCGTGCGGCAGGCCGGGCAGGGCCCGGAACACCCAGGCGCGGTAGGACCAGAAGCGGAACAGCGTGGCGGTCCCGATGCCGAGGAACTTGAAGGCGTTGCTCTCGAAGGGTGTGTGCAGCCCGAAGCCGTAGGTGGCGACGTACAGGACGCCGTTCTCGACGATCAGCCCGGCTGCGCTGAAGGCCGCGAAGAGCAGGATCTCCCTGCTGCGCCGGCCGCGGTCGCGGTCGCGGTAGGCGAAGTGGCGCAGGCCGAGGTAGTTGAAGGCGATGGCGACGACGGTCGCGATCACGCTGCAGCGCACCACCGGCAGGCCGGTGATGCCCCGGCACAGGTTGAAGACCGCCAGATTGACGAAGATCCCCAGCCCGCCCACGGTGCCGAACTTGGCGAATTCCTGCCCGAGCGCCCGCAGCCCCGTCCGGGCGGGCGCGCTCTTCTTCCCCGGTTCCCTCGGTCGCAAGGGCCTCTCCCTGTACGGTCGCCACGCATAGCGGACATTGCGCACAGTGCGCGCAGACAACCGATTGTAGTGTAAATTGCCGCGGAAGATGACGCAGTGCGACGGTATGACGACAGCAGGCGACAAGAGCGACGGCGGCGCGGGCAGCGAGGCCGGCGCATGACGAGGGACGAGGCATGACAGAGGCGGTACTGCTCGTCGGCGGCAAGGGGACCCGGCTCCAGCCGCTCACCATCAACACGCCGAAGCCGATGGTCCCGGCCGCCGGGGTGCCCTTCCTCGCCCACCAGCTGGCCCGCGCCAGAGCCGCCGGCGTCCGCCATGTCGTGCTGGCCACCTGCTACCTCGCCGACGTCTTCGAGCCCTACTTCGGCGACGGCTCCGCGCACGGGCTGCGGCTCACCTACGTCACCGAGGACGAGCCGCTCGGCACCGGCGGCGCCATCCGCGCCGCCACCCCCGCGCTCGAGGCCGGACCCGGCGACCCCGTCCTCGTCTTCAACGGCGACATCCTCACCGGCCTCGACGTCCGGCAGCTGCTGCACCGCCACGAGCAGGCCCAGGCCGACGTCACCCTGCACCTGACCCGGGTCGCCGATCCGCGGGCCTTCGGGCTCGTTCCGACCGGCCCCGACGGGCGGGTGACCGCCTTCACCGAGAAGCCGCAGCGCCCCGAGGAGATCGTCACCGACCAGGTCAACGCGGGCTGCTACGTCTTCCGGCGCGAGGTCATCGACACCATCCCGGCGGGCCGCCCGGTCTCCGTCGAGCGGGAGACCTTCCCCGGGCTGCTGGCCGAGGGTGCCCTGCTGCACGGGGTGGTCGACGGCGCGTACTGGCTGGACCTGGGCCGTCCCGCGTCGTTCATCCAGGCCTCCGCGGACCTCGTCCGCGGCATCGTGCACTCGCCGGCCGTGCCCGGGGAGCCCGGCGAGTACCTGGTGCTGCCCGGCGCCCGCGTCGAGCGCGGGGCCCGGCTCGGCGGGGGCACGGTCGTCGGCGCCGGCGCCCACGTCGAGGCGGGCGCCGAGATCGACGGGTCCGTCGTCCTGGACGGCGCCCGCATCGGGGCGGGGGCGCGGGTGCGGGCCTCGATGATCGGCACGGGCGCCCGGGTGGGCACCCGCACCGTGCTCGACGGCGCCGTCGTCGGCGACCACTCCACCGTCGGCGCGGACAACGAACTGCGCGACGGTGCCCGCATCTGGTGCGGCACCGCCATCCCCGATGCCGCAATCCGCTACTCCGCCGTCTGACCCCCGAACCCGAGCCGTACCGGCGTACCGACAAGGATGGGCCCATGAGTGCTCCGCGCATCCCCGACCCCGGCAGACCGCTCCCCGGTGAATGGGGCCGCACCACGACGACCGTGGTGATGCCCACGTACAACGAGGCGGAGAACCTGCCCACCATGGCGGAGGCGCTCATGGCCCTCCCCCTGGAGGGTCTGCGGCTGCTGGTCGTCGACGACAGCAGCCCCGACGGCACCGGCGACATCGCCGAGCAGCTGGCCGAGAAGTACAACGAGCCAGGGCGCCCCCGCGTCGGCGTGCTGCACCGCACCACCAAGGACGGCCTCGGCCGTGCCTACGCCGCGGGCATGGCCCGCGCCGTCGAGGAGGGTGCCGCGTACGTGCTGCAGATGGACGCCGACGGCAGCCACCCGGCCGACAAGATCGCCGAGATGCTGGGCGTCGCCCTCGCCACCGGCGCGGACGTCGTCGTCGGCAGCCGCTACGTGCCCGGGGGCACCCTCTCCGACGCCTGGAAGACGCACCGCAAGCTGCTCTCCCGCTGGGCCAACGCCTACGCCTCCACCATCCTCGGCACCCGCGTGCGCGACATCACCGGCGGCTTCAACCTGTGGAGCGCGGAGGCCCTGCGTGCCATCGACCTCGCCTCCGTCGACAGCGCGGGCTACAGCTTCCAGGTGGAGACCAAGTACCGCGCGCTGCGCGCCGGTTTCACGGTCATGGAGGTGCCGATCCACTTCGAGGACCGGACCGCCGGGGAGTCGAAGATGAACCTCGCGGTCCAGCTCGAATCCGTCGCCATGCCCTGGCGGCTGCGCTCCAGGACACTGCGCGCCCCCGGGGGACACGGGCATCACCGGGCCCGCTGAGCGGTCACCGTGACCCCGCACCCCCTCGCCCTCCGGGCGGACCTCCCGCGGCGGGCGGCCACGGCAGCCGTCCTGCTGCTGGCCGTCCTGCTCCTGCTGATGGTGGTGCGGCTGCCCTGGTCGGGGGACCTGGGGATGCACGGTGCGGTGCTGGAGCGGCTGCGCACCGACCTGCTCCATCCCGGCAACCCGCTGGTGGACGCGGACACGCCCAGTCCCTACTACTCGCCGTGGACGGTCCTGCTGGCGCTGCTGGCCGGCGTGACCGGCTGGAGCACATTCACGGTGCTCCGGCTGGCTGGTCTGGCGGGTCTCCTGATGCTCGGCAGCGGCATCCGTGCGTTCGTCCGGACGTTCAGCCGTGCACGCACAGCCGTGCCCCTTGCGCTGCTGTGCGTGCTGCTGCTGTACGGGGTGCGGCTGTTCGCGTGGAGCGGGGTGCCGGGGCTCACCTCGCTGGCGCTCACGCTTGCCTACCCGAGCACTCTGGCGCTCGGTATGGCGCTGCATCTGTGGGCCCTGTTGCGCAGAGCCGTGGCCCACGCCTGGCGGCTCCCGGCCTTCGTGGGGCTCGGGCTGCTGCTCGCCGTGGTGCTGCTCGTCCATCCGTTCACCGGGGCCGTCGCCGTGCTGGGCGTAGCGGCCGTGCTGCTGGGGGCGCGGCCGTGGCCCGGGCGTACGGTCCTGCTGCGGGCGGCAGCCGGGGGCACGGTGGCGGTGGCGGTGCTGCTGCTGTGGCCGTACTACTCCTTCTTCTCGCTGCTGGGACCGTCCGGACTGGACGCCGTACACCGGCCGCTGTACGACCGGCTGCCGCAGAAGTTCTGCCTGGCGGCCCTGTTGGGCGGGGCGGCACTGGTGCTGCGTCTGCGGCGCGACCGGCGGGACCCGCTGGTCCTGCTCTGCGCCCTGGGCCTGGCGGTCTTCGCCGCGGGCGGGCTGACCGGGCACTACGCCTGGGGGCGCGTCCTCCCCGCCGTCCTGCTGCCCGCCCAGCTCGCCCTCGCCCTGGAGACCGCCCGGGCGGCGGAGGCCGCAGGCCCGCGCCGGCGCCGGGTCCTCGCCGGGGTCACGGCGGCGGCCCTGCTGGCCGGGGCCTGGACCCAGGCCGGGGTGGTCTCGTACGTGCTGCGCCGCGAGGCCGTCCCGCCCGTGCTGCGCGGCGCCCCGGCCATCGCGCTGTGGCCGCGGTTCACCTGGGCCGCGCGACGACTGCCCGCGGGGGCGACCGTGCTGACGGACGACTACTACGCCCTCCGCGTCCTCCCCGCCTACGGGCCCTACACGGTCGCCCCCGCCTACCCCGATGTGTTCCTCCGCGACGAGAAGCAGCGCCGGGACGCCACCCGGCGCTACTTCGCCCCTGCCACCTCCCGGGCCGAACGGCTCGGCATCCTCAAGGAGTTCGGCGTGCGTTGGGTGCTGCAGAAGAGCGGCGGCTCGGGCCTGCCGCAGGACGACCCGGCCCTGCGCACGGCCGCCCGGGGGCCGGGCGGGCTCGCGCTGCTGGAGGTCGTGGCCCGGTGAGCGCGCCCGCAGCCGCCCAGGATCCCGTCGCCCCGCCGCCGGAGGCCGGTGCCGTCACCGCGTCCGGTGACGACTTCTCCCGCTGGCTGCGGGCCCGGACGTCGCGTCCGGTCTCCGTCGCCGCGGCGCTGCTGCTCGCGCTGAGCACGGTACGGGCGTACGCGAAGGAGGCCATCGGCATCGACAACGACGTGGTGGTGCGCGCCGCCCGGACCCTGCTGGACGGCGGCTCGCCCTACGCGGACCGGCGGTTCCTGTACCTGCCGGGGGCCGCCTTCGCGGCGCTGCCGGAGACGCTGCTGGGCGAGCGCCTGCTGTTCTATGCGGTGCCGGCCGTGACCGGGCTGTTCGTCGCGCTGTCCCTGATGCCGGCGCTGGCCCTCTTCGACGTCCGGGCGGACAGCCGGCTGGCGGCCGCGCTGGCGGCCGGGACCGCGCTGTTCCTGCCGTTCCACAGCATCGTCTCGCTCGGCAACTGGACGGTCGTCTCCGTGGCGGCCTTTCCCCTGGCCCTGCTGCTGGCGCGGCGCGGGCGGTGGGAGGCGGCGGCGGGGGTCGTGGGCGCGTCCATCGCGCTGAAGCCCATGCTCGTGCCCGTGCTGCTGCTGTTCGTCCTCGCCCGGAAGTGGCGGGCGCTGATCTGGGCGGTGACGCTGCCGGCCTCCGTGTCCCTGGTCGCGGCCGTTGCGATGCCGCGCCCGGAGCTGTTCTTCACCCGGACGCTGCCGTTCCTGCTGCACGGCCAGGACGCCTACGCGCGGCCCTTCGACGCGTCGTGGCCCGCGGTGCTGGAGCGGGTGGGCATGCCGCACCCGGTGGCGCTGGGGCTCGCGGTGGTGGTGGCGCTGGTGGTTCTCTGGTGTGCCGCGGTGCGCTGGAGGTGCGGGGGAGCGGAGGGGCTGCGGCTGGTGGAGACGGCGTCGCTGCTGATGCTGGCGGCGTTCCTCGGCTCGCGGCCGTCCTTTCTCAACTATGCGCTGGTGGTGGTGCCTTCGCTGGCGGCGTCGGTGGTGGTGCGCACGGCGGCGGTGCGGTCGGTGTGGTTCTGGATGGTGCTGGTGCCGCAGCTGGGCGGGGTGCCGTGGCCCGGGGTCGAGAGCGCGCGGCGGCATGCCTTCAAGGACATCGTCATGTACACGGGAATGGCGGCGGTGCTGGGGCTGTCGGCCTGCCGGGTGTGGAGCCGGAGAAGGGGGTTGATTACTGTCGGTGATGGAGATTACTCTCTGTGTAGTGCCCCCGGTAGGCAACCGCCCGCGAAGTGAGGTGAATTGTGGCTATCGCACGCCCCGAACGGCCCCGGTCCCGCCCCGATGTCAGCGTGATCGTGATCGTCCACAACGACGCCCGGCGGCTGCCCCGCGCCGTGCGCTCCGTCCTCGGGCAGTCGCTGCACAATCTCGAAGTGATCGTCGTCGACGACTGCTCCACCGACGGCACCCCCGCCGCCGCCCGCGCCCTGGCGCAGGCCGACCCGCGGGTCCGCCTCCTGCGCCTGCCCGTCAACAGCGGCGGCTGCGGCACCCCGCGCAACGCGGGCATCGACGCCGCCCGGGCGGCCCACGTGATGTTCCTCGACAGCGACGACGAACTCCCGTACCACGCCTGCAAGTCCCTGCTGCTGACGGCCGAGGAGACAGGCGCGGACTTCGTCACCGGCGAAGTCACCCGCTACGCCGAGGAGTCCGGCACCGAGGGCCTCTGGTACCCCGAGCTCTTCGCGGACGTCCGCCTCGTCGAGGGCATCCGCGCCGCCCCCGAGTACTTCCTCGACACCCTCTCCACCAACAAGCTCTACCGCGCGGACTTCCTCGCCCGCCACGGCCTGCGCTTCCCCGAAGGCCTGCACTACGAGGACGGGCTGTTCACCGCCCAGGCCTTCACCCTCGCCCGCACCTTCGCCGTCGTTCCCTGGCCCGTCTACACCTGGCGCCTCGCCGCCGGGCAGGACGCGCCGTCCATCTCCTCCAGCCGCCACAGCCTCCGCAACGCGACGGACCGCGTGACGGTGGCCCGCCTGGCGGACGCCTTCCTGGAGGAGACCGGCAACGCGGACCTCCGTCCGGCCAAGGACACCAAGTTCCTCCGCCACGACCTGCGCCTCTACCTCGGCGACCTGCCGTTCCGCGACGACGAGTGGATCGCGGGGTTCGCCGCGGCGGTCGCCCCCTGCCTGGACGGCATCGACGCCGCGGCACACGCCGCGATCCCGCGCGAACAGCAGATCTGCCAACACCTGCTGCGCACGGGGAGATTCGCCGAGGCCGCCGAATGCGCCCGCACGCTCGACCGCCCCCGCATCGCCCCCCGTCATGTCGTACGGGACGACAGCGGCCGGACGTACTGGGGCTCCGCCCTCCCCGGCGACGAGGCGGTCGCCGCGGCCCTCGACATCACCGACTGGCGCCTGGACGAACAGCCCTTCGCCACCGTCCCGTTGCGGCACGAGGCGGAGCGGCTCGGCCTCCGCGGCCCGGTCCTGCGGATCGTGCTGAGGACGTACGACCCCGGGCGGCTGCTCGACGGGCCCGTGCCCGTCGGCGCGGCACTCAGCCTCACCACCACCGCCGGGCCGCTCGTGGTGCCGTTCCGCTACGCACCTCCCGACGGCGACGGAGCAGTCCGCACCGCGGAGTTCGACGTCGACCTGCGGCGCGTGCCGCTCGGCCTCAAGGGGTTCCGGGGGCGGCGCCACCCCGTCGTCGCCCTCGGCAGAATGGGCCTCACCCGCACCGACTCGGTCCTCGCCCCCGCCGGAGCGGCCCCGCTGCAGGCCGCGCTGAGCCGCCACACGGTGCGCGTCGGCTGCGAGCAGCGAGGAGCCGGACGGCTCCAGGTGGCCTGGGAACGGACGGGCGCACTCGCCCGCGCCGAGGCGGCCGCACCCCGGCTGGGCCCCGTGCAGCACCGCATCCGCAGACTCGCCCGCCGGGTCACCGGCACCCGCGCCAAACAGCTCGCCCACCACGAGCTGTGCCGGCTCCCCGTCGACGACGGCCTGGCCGTCTTCGAGGCCCTGGAGGGCCGCGGCTACGCCGACAGCCCCCGCTACATCCACGAGGAACTCCGGCGCCGCGGGCTCCCGTTGCGCATCGTCTGGTCGTACACCGGCAGCCGTGCCTCCTACCCCCCGGACGTCGAGCTGGTCAGACGCGGCAGCTGGGAGTATCTGCGGGCGGTCGCCCGCGCCCGCTACTGGGTCGACTCGCACGGCTTCCCCCGGCCGTTCGCCAAACGGCCCGGCACCCGCTACCTGCAGACCTGGCACGGCCAGGCGTTCAAGCACATGGGCTTCGACGTCCCCGAACTGCGCCTCGCCGGCGCCGCGCGGCAACAGCAGCACCGCGCCATGGTGGCCCGCTGGGACGCCCTGATCCGCCCCAGCGAGGAGTTCGAGCACACCTTCGTCCGGGCCAACGAATACACCGGCCGCCTCCTGCACACCGGCCTGCCCCGCAACGACGTCCTCGTCCGCTGGAACGACCCCGCCCAGCGCGACCGGGCCGCCGCCACCCGGGAGCGCCTCCAGATCCCCGACGGGCGCCGCGTGCTCCTCTACGCCCCCACCTTCCGCGACGGGGCGCGCGACAGCGGCGCGTCGCTCCGCGTCGACCTGGCCGGGCTGGTACGGGCGGTGGGCGAGGAGTGGACGATCGTCGTCCGGCCGCACTACTACGAGCGGTACACCGTGCCGCGCGAACTGGGGCACGCGCTGCGCGACGGACGGGAGTTCACCGACCTCAACGACCTGCTCCTCGCCTCGGACGCGCTGCTCACGGACTACTCGTCGGTGATGTTCGACTACGCCAACCTCGGCCGCCCCATCCTGCTCTACGCCGACGACTACGAGCAGTACCGGACGGCCGTGCGCGGCACGTACTACGACCTGCGGGAGATCGCCCCGGGGCCGATGCTCACCCGGACCGGCGAACTGGTCGACGCACTGCGGGACCTGGGGGCGGTCGAGGAGGAATGGGTCGGGGCGTACGCCCGGTTCCAGGCCCGGTTCAACCCGCTGGAGACGGGGCGCGCGAGCAAGGACGTGGTGGACCAGTTCTTCTTCGAGGAAGGTGCGCCGTGTTGAACCCCGCGCCGAATCTCTTCCTCGTCGGCATCGACGTCGACTCCATGGGCGGCTCGCAGCGGGTGCTGCACACGCTCGCGCAGGGCTTCGCCGGGCGGGGCCACCGGGTGGAGCTGATCGGCATCCGGCCCAGCCCGGAGCCGCACGCGTACCATGCCGACCCCGGTTACCGGCACACCACGCTGTACCGGTCCCCGGCGCCGCCCGCCTGGCAGGCCGGTTCGCTCGCCGAGCGGTTCAGCCCGGCGCGGCTGCGGGCGGCGCGGGCCGCCCGGGCGGAGCGCGACCGGGCGCGGGAGCGGCTGGCCCGGCGGTTCGCCCGGGCGCCGGAGGGGTACGTCGTCATCGGCTCGCCGTGGGCGGCGGTGTGGCTGGAGGGGGTGCCGCGGCCGCCCGGGCTGAAGCGGATCGGGCAGTACCACGAGTCGTACGCCCAGGCGTGTCACACGCCCAACCTGCAGCTGATCCTGAAGCATTACCCCGCCCTGGAGAAGGCGCTCTTCCTGAGCGAGGCGGACGCGGCGGAGTTCCGCCGGAGGCGGCTGCCGAATGCGGGGGTGATGCCGAATCCACTGCCGTTCGAGCCGGGCGGGGCCGCGCCGCTGGACACACGGCGCGTGGGTGCCGTCGGGCGGCTCGATCCCGTCAAGCGGCTGGACCGACTGATCGAGGCCTTTGCGGCTGCGGTCGCGCCGCCGGCCGCCGAACTGCCGGGCTGGGAGCTGCACTTCTTCGGTGACGGTCCGGAGGAGCCGGGGCTGCGGGCGCTGACCGCGCGTCTGGGTGTCGCGGACCGGGTCCGTTTCCGCGGCACGGTGGGAGACATGGCCGCGGCCTACCGGGAGCTGTCGCTCGTGGCCCTGACGAGCGAGCGCGAGGGCCGGCCGATGGTGCTGGCGGAGGCGGCTGCCGCCGGGGTGCCGTGCGTGAGTTTCGATCTGGCGGGCGGGGTGCGGGAGTTGGTGGTGCCGGGGCGGACGGGGGAGCTGGTGCCGCCGGGGGATACGGAGGCGTTTGCGCGGGCGTTGCGCCGACTGATGTCGGATACGGGGCTGCGGGTGCGGTACGGGCAGGCGGCCCGGGCCCATGTGGCGCCGTTGCGCCTGGGGGCGGTGCTGGACCGGTGGGAGGGGTTGTTCGATGAGATTCGGCGCTGAGCCGGTCGTTTGGCGGGCGGTTCTTCCGGTGCGGGTTCGTTTGGTGCGGGTTCGTTGCGGCCGGTCGCGCCCACGCGGCGGAGCCGCATATGTGACCGTCCCGTGCCCCTTCGGGGCGTCAGGCGAGCCGTCGCAGTTTCCTCAACGCAATCCCCACCGCCCCCCGCACCCCCGGTGCAACGCGCAGGGCCAGGGAGCCCGTTGCCGTGGCGTACGGCTGGGCGAGCAGGATGCCGTGCCGGGCGCTCGGGAGGATCGTGCGCCGCAGTCCGGGGCCCGTCGCGCGGACCGCCGTGCGGAGCGGGGCGCCGCCGCGCCCGCAGTGGAGCTGCACCCTCACGTCCCAGACCTGGGTCGTGCCCCCGCGGCCCCGCGCGGCCAGGGCACCCAGGCCGAAGTACAGGCGCGCTCCCCACACGGCCGTGCCCTCGGGCGCCAGCGGGGCGGCGTAGGCGACGGTCGACTCGCCGCCGCGCAGGCGCAGTTCGACCGTCACCTTCCGCGGGCCGGCCTGGGCCAGCCGCCCGTAGAGGTCGTGCACCCGGAGCCGCAGCTCGGCCCGCGCCGGGCCGGTGCGCAGCCCGGCGTCCACCGTCACCGGCAGGCGCCGCACCGGCTTCGCGCCGGGCCCCGCGAGGCCGTCGAGGACGACCGCCGGCAGGTCCCGGGCCCACACGGGCAGCCCGGCCACCTGCGCGTACGGCGGCAGGAGCCGTGCGGGGCGGGCGGCCAGCTGGGCCAGCCGGTCCAGGTCGCGCGGCGAACCGGCCGCCAGCAGCACCCGGGCGATCCAGCGCGCCGGGGCGCGGGCGGCGGCGAACTCGGCCTCCCCGTACGCGGCCAGGCAGCCGCGTGTCACGTGCCACCAGGCGCGCCGGTATGCGGGCCCGCGGGAGGGGAGTTCGCGGACGTACATGCGCAGGTCGTGGTCGAGGAACTTCACCCGCGCGGCCTGCGCGAGCGCCGCGGAACCCGCGCCGCGGAGGATCTCCACGGCATGCTGGTGGGCGAGGACGCGCGCCTGCCAGTTGCCGATGCGGTCCCGGTCGAGGGAGAGCGAGGGCCGGTCCGCGTTCCGGCGCACGTGCCAGATGTAGACGGCGTCGGGGACGGTCGCCACGCGCGGGCCCGCGGCCAGCACCCGGGCCGTGAAGACGAAGTCCTCGTAGCGGTAGGGCCCTTCGGGGAAGGCGATGCCGTTCCCGGTGAGGAAGGCGCGTGCGTAGAGCTTGTTGACGCAGAGGGTGTCGGGCAGCAGGGCCGCGTGCGCCTCGGGCCGGTCGTGGACGGCGGCGGTGCGGTAGAGGCCGGGCTGCCAGCGGGTGTCGCGCCGCTGGGGGAGTTCCCGGCGCACGCACAGCCCGGCCGCCACGGGCGCGTCGTGCTGCAGTGCGGCGCGCAGCAGGGCCGCGGCCGCGCCCGCGGGGAGCACGTCGTCGCTGTCCAGGAACATCACGTACGGCGAAGTCGCCGCGCGCAGCCCGTCGTTGCGCGGGGTGCCGCAGCCGCCGCTGTTGACGGTCCGGTGGACGACCCGCAGCCGGGGTTCCGTGGCG
>NZ_JABBXF010000099.1 GCF_013030945.1 Streptomyces morookaense
TCCGGTGGACGACCCGCAGCCGGGGTTCCGTGGCGGCCAGCCGGTCGAGGACGGCGCCGGTGCCGTCGGTGGAGGCGTCGTCCACGGCGACGACCTCGGCGACGACCGGGCCCTGCGCCAGGGCGGAGCGCACCGCCGCTTCGATGTGCCGGGCGTCGTCGTAGCCGATGACGATCACGCTGATCCGCGCGGCGGGCAGGTCCGGAGCGCCGACGGCAGGTGCGGCGGCAGACGTTCCGCCGTCGTTCACGTTCGCGATCACGAAATACATCTTTATCCGACAGATCCGACAAATATGTCTCATCGGGGAACGACGCACGCGCAAGGGGCGGAGATGGCACGGACGACTGCACAGCGGCTGCGGGGGCGGCTGGCCGCCGTGACCCCCGGGAGAGCGGGCCGGGCCGCCGCCGTCCTGGCGCCCGCCGCCGTCATGACCGTCCTCGGCCTGTGGGGCCTGGACCGCGGCACGATGTGGCGGGACGAGGGCGCGACTTTCCAGGTCGCCCGCCGCTCCCTGCCGGAGATCGCCCACCTGCTCGGCACCGTCGACGCCGTGCACGGGCTCTACTACCTGTTCATGCACGCCGTGCTGGCCCTGCACGCCGACGAGGTCACCCTGCGGCTGCCCTCCGTCGCGGCCGCCGCCGCGACGGCCTCCCTGACCGCGGCGATCGGCTGCCGCCTGGCCCGCCCCCGGGTCGGGCTGTGGGCCGGACTGCTCTACGCGGCCACCCCGTTCGTCAGCCACTACGCACAGGAGGGCCGGTCCTACGCCCTGGTCGCGGCGGGCGCGGCGCTGGCGACGTGGCTGCTGCTCCGGGCCGTCGAGCACGGCGCGTCCGGCTGGTGGGCCGGCTACGGCGCGGTGGTCGGGGTCACGGCGCTGCTGCACGAGTTCGCGATCCTGTTGCTCGCCGCGCACGCCGTCACGCTGCTGGTCTCCCGCGTGTCCTGGCCCGTCTGGCGCGGCTGGGGCTGCGCGGCCCTGGCCGCCTGCATACTGCTCGCGCCGCTGGCGGTGCTCTCCCAGGGCCAGAGCGAGCAGGTCTCCTGGCTCCGCACACCCGGCTACGAGCAGGCCAAGGCCCTGCTCTACGCCTTCGCGGGTCCGGGAAACCTGGTCCTGGCCGTGACGCTCCTGCTGATCGCCGTCGGGGTTCTGCTTCCCCTGCCCCGTACCGGGCCGCTTCCGCTGCATGCGGTGGCCCTGCCGCTGGCCGTCGTGCCGCCGGTCCTGCTGTACGTCGCGTCCCAGCAGCAGCCGTTGTTCCTCGACCGCTACCTGCTGTTCTGTCTGGCGGGGGTGCCGCTGCTGGCCGCCGCCGGGGCGGAGCGGCTGTTCGGGCTGCTGCCGTGGAGAGGCGTCGCAGCGGCGGTGGGGGTGGCGGCCGTGGCGGGGGCGTTCGTGTGGCAACTGCCGTTCCAGGAGCGGGAGCGGCTGCCGTCGAGCCGGGGCGACCAGCCGGCCCGGGTGGCCACGGCGGTCGGCGCGGTGGCCCGGCCGGGGGATGCGGTGCTGTTCCTGCCGCACTACGAGCGGCGCATAGCGCTCTTCTATCCGCGGGACTTCACCGGGCTGAAGGACCTCACCCTCAAACGCACGGCCGCCGCCTCCGGCACCCTCTTCGGCGAGGACGTGAGCAGCACGGAGCTCCGCACCCGGCTGGCCCGGCTCTCGCCGAGCGAGCGCGTGTGGGTGGTGTGGGACACCAACACGGTCGGCACGCGCTGGTTCCGCGCCCAGCGGGCGGAGTACGCCAAGTCGCGGGTGCTGGGCGCGATGTACCGGGAGGAGTCGTCGGTGTACGTGCACGGAGGGGCGGTGTCGCTGTACGTACGGCGGTAGCCGGACCCGGGGGCGCGGAGCGTCACTTCACCGCGCCCGCCATGACGCCGCTGACGAACTGCCGCTGGAAGGCGAAGAAGACCGCCAGCGGGATCACCATCGAGAGGAAGGCGCCCGAGGCGAGGATGTCGACGTTGTCGCCGAACTGCCGCACCTGCTGCTGCAGGGCGACGGTGATCGGCGGGTTGCCGCTGTCCGCGAAGATCAGCGCGACGAGCATGTCGTTCCACACCCACAGGAACTGGAAGATCCCCAGCGAGGCGATGGCCGGACCGCCCAGCGGCAGCACGACCCGGGTGAACAGCCGCAGTTCACCGGCCCCGTCCAGCCGGGCGGCCTCCAGCAGTTCGCGGGGGATCTCGGCGAAGAAGTTCCGCAGCAGGAAGACCGCGAACGGCAGCCCGAAGGCGGTGTGGAAGAGGACCACGCCGAGGGTGGTCTCGAAGATGCCCAGCGCGTTGAAGAGCTTCGCCACCGGGATCAGCGCGACCTGCACCGGCACCACCAGCAGCCCCACGACCACCATGAACCACCCGTCCCGGCCCGGGAAGTCCAGCCAGGCGAAGGCGTATCCGGCGAGCGCCCCGATCACGATCACCAGCACCGTCGCCGGGACGGTGATCAGGGCGGTGGTCAGCAGGGAATGGGTGACCTTGGAGTTGTGGAAGAGCGTGCTGTAGCTGGAGGTCGTCAGCTGGGCCGGGTGGACGAAGACCTGCCACCAGCCGGAGGCCGCGATGTCCGACCGGTCGCGCAGCGAGGACAGCAGCAGGCCCACGGTCGGCGTCAGCCACAACAGGCCGGTCAGGACGAGGAGGAGACGCAGCAGTCCGCCGCCGGCACGGGAAGCGATCCGGGCCGGCATCGACGGCCGGGCGGGCGCGGCGGTGTGCGGGTGGGTGGTGGTCATCGGCGCTGCTCCCGTTCCCTGCGGATCCGCCGGAGGTTGACGTACATCACCGGCAGGACGAGCAGCAGCAGGAAGACCGCGATCGCGCTGCCCACGCCCTGGTTGACGTCCGTGCCGAACGACGACTGGTACAGCTGGAGGGCGAGGACGTTGGCGTCGTGGAGGCTGGAGCCGGGGGCGATGATGTAGACGAGGTCGAAGATCTTCAGCACATTGATCATGAGCGTGACGACGACCACCGCCAGCACGGGCGCGAGCAGCGGCACCGTCACCCGGCGGAACACCTGCCACTCGTTGGCGCCGTCCACCCGCGCCGCCTCCAGCAGTTCGCGCGGCACGCCCGCCAGGCCCGCCGCGATCAGCACCATGGCGAAGCCGGCCCACATCCAGATGTAGGCGCCGATGATGGACGGCGTCACCAGGGACGGGCCGAGCCAGTCGACCCCGCCGTAGGCGGAGGCGAAGTTCGCGGCGGGCAGGCGCAGTCGAGCCCCGTCGGCGGAGGCGGGCAGCGTGAACGTTCCGTCGGCGGCGGTCGTGGCCGAGGCGATGGCCGTCCCGCCCTTCACGGCCTCGACCTTCAGGCCCGCCAGGGCCTTCTCGCCCGGGTCGATTCGGCCCGGCGTCCCGCCGCCGCCCCGGGTGAAGTCCATCCACACCGTCCCCGTGACCTTCCCGGGCACCGCCTTCGCCGGGGCCGCCTGGTGCGCACCGTTCACGTCCTCCGGTTTCACGGCCACGAGGGGCAGCAGCACGGGCGTGCCGGCCCGGGCCGCCGCCCGCGTCGTGTACGCACCGCCGCCGCTCGCGGCGAGATCCGCGTTCGGCCGCGGGCGGGCGCCGGGGTAGGGCGCCGGCGAGGCGAACGTGTCGTGGATGCCGACCCACACGGCGTTGGCGACGCCGCGGTCGGGGTTCTGCTCGTACACCAGCCGGAAGATGATGCCCGCGGCCAGCATCGAGATGGCCATCGGCATGAAGACCACCAGCTTGAACGCCGTTCCCCAGCGCACCCGTTCGGTCAGCACCGCGAAGATCAGGCCGAGGGCGGTGGCGACGGTCGGGGCCACGACGACCCAGATGACGTTGTTCTTCAGGGCCGTACGGATCCGGTCGTCCGAGAAGACCTCGTGGTAGTTGCCGAGGCCGACGAAGCCATGACCCGAGGCGTCGAAGAGGCTGCGGTAGACGGAGTAGCCGATGGGATAGACGACGAGCGCGCCGAGCAGGGCCAGCGCGGGCAGCAGGAAGCAGGCGGCCGCCCAGGGGCGGGTGCCGAGCGCTCCGCGGGCCTTGCGGGTTCGTGTGACGCGTGTGCCTTGCGTGGTGGAGGCCACGGGACCGCTCCCGTCAGCTCTTGAACGCCTTGGCCGCGTCGTCCTCCAGTCTCTGCTGGATGCCCGCGACGTCGGACGGGTTCTTCAGGAAGTCCTGGAGGTCCTTCCACTCGCCCTGCCCCGGCTTGCCGCCGAAGGCGGCGGGCGCCTGGTCGGACATGTCGAAGCGGAAGTTGTCGCCGGCGCCGACGAGGGCCTTCGCGATCGAGCGCTGGACGTCGTCCGGGTAGACGGACAGGTCGAGGTTCTTGTTCGCGGAGACGAAGCCGCCCTGGTGGGCCCAGACGGCGGCCGCGTCCGGCGAGGCCAGGAAGGTCAGCAGGGCCTGCGCCGCCTGCCCGTCCTTGAGCGCCACGCCCACGTCGCCGCCGGTCACCACCGGGGGCTCGGCGCCGACCGCGGGGAAGGGGAAGACCTTGGCATCGGTGCCGATGGCAGCCTTGGCGGCGGTGACGTTCGCGGCGGCGAAGTCGCCCTCGTAGACCATGGCGGCCTTGGCCTTGTCGCCGTCGGCGAAGACCTGGGTGACGGACGTCGGGAACTGCGTCTGCAGCGCACCCTCGTTGCCGCCGGCCAGCAGCTCCTTCTTGCCGAACAGTTGGCCCAGCGTGGTCAGCGCGTCCTTGACGGACGGGTCCGTCCACTTGATCTTGTGGGTGGTCAGGGCGTCGTACTTCTCGCGGCCCGCCTGGGACAGGTAGACGTTCTCGAACCAGTCGGTGAGCGTCCACCCGTCCGCGCCGCCGACGGAGACCGGGGAGACCCCGTAGTCGGCGACGGCCTGCGCGGTGCGCAGGAACTCCGCCCACGTTCCGGGCTCCTTGGCGCCGGCGGCGGCGAATATTCTGGCGTTGTACCAGACCAGCGACTTGTTGCTGGCCTTGAAATACACGCCGTACTGCTTGCCTTGGGCCGAGCCGAGGTCCTGCCAGCCCTTGGCGAAGTTCTTGTTCAGCTCGGCCGCGGTGCCGGCGGAGAGCGGCTTGAGCCAGCCCTTCTGCGCGAACTCGCGCAGGACACCGGGTTGTTGCAGCATCGCGACGTCGGGCGGATCGCCACCGGCGATCTTGGAGCCGACGAACGACGCCATGTCGTCGCCGCTGGGCACGAAGGAGACGTCGGCGCCGGTGCGCTGGTGGAACTCGTCCAGCACCTTGGTGAAGTTCTGCTGCTCGACACCGGTCCAGACGGCGGTGACCTTGAGCTTCTGGCCGGTGAGCTTGGGGAGTTGGAGGGTGTGGGGGACGGTGCTTCTCGACGTGCCGTCGTCTTTGCTGTTGTCGTTCTTGCTGCTGCTACTGCAGCCGGCGGCGGCCAGGACGGCTGCCGTGACCAGAGCGAGCAATGGTGCCGTACGCATGACCGTACCTCCCCGTGACCGCACTCCCGTGCGACAGTCCTACGCCGGAGAGGCTGTGGCCGCAATACCGCGTGCAGGGTGGTGCCGTATCCCGGAGGCTGCCGCCCCCCCGGGGGTGCCGTTGCCGCGGCTCCGCCGCTCGTCCTCGAGCGCCGGACGGGCTGAAGGCGCCCGGCGCTTCAGGGAGCGGGCCCCAACTACCCCTACAGCAACGGCGGAGCCGCCTGCACCCCCGCCGACTGCGCCGCGCGCTGCAGCGCACTGGCGAGCAGCGCCAGGTCCGTCGGCCCGTTCCCCAGCTCCCGCACCGGCCGCCGTGCCGGCGGATCGCCCATGCGCTGCCAGTCCAGCGTCACCACCGTCGGCCGGAGCGTCGCCGTGCGCGGGATGCGGCCCGTGACGCGGCCCGCCTGGAACGGCGTCACCACCCCGTCGTCCGGCCGCTGCAACCGGCCCCGGCCGGGCGCCGGTTCGCCGTCGGCTCCGGAACCGGCGCCGCCTTTCGCCGCCGGGGCGATCTCCAACGTGGCCCGCAGCCCGGCCCGTTCGACCGCGGCCGTGTCGGCCGTACGGTCCGGACGCCCGGACGCGGCGATCAGATGCACGCCGAGCCGCTCGCCGTCACGGGCCACCGCCTCCAGCGCCCGGACCACCGAACCGGCCGCCGGACGCCCCGTGCTGCCCAGCGCGGGGGCGACCAGGGCGTCGAAGTCGTCCACGAGGACGACGAGCCGGGGCAGCGCCGTCTCCGCCGTCCGCGTCGGACCGCCGCGCTGCGTCCGCAGCTTGAGCGTGCCGCTCGGCGGGGACTCCAGGTCGCCGTTGCGCGGGCCCACGACGCCGGGGGCGTCGGGCGCCGCGGGCGCGGGGTTCCGGTCGTGCCATGCGCAGAAGTCGAGCGTGCCGAGCAGCTCCGCGCGCCGCTTGAGCTCCGAGCCGAGCGCCTGCGCGAACTCCCGCATGCGCACGGGGTCCGACGCGGCCAGGTACGTGGACACGTGCGGCAGGTCCGTACACATCCGCAGCCCCTCGCCGCGTTCGGCGGCGGCGCCGTCGACGAGGACGAGGGACAGCCGGTCGGGGCGGTCGGCCGCCGCCAGCGAGGCGGCGAGCGAGCGCAGCAGCTCCGTCTTGCCGCTGCCGGGCCCGCCCTCCACCAGCAGGTGCGGGCCGTCGCCCGCGAGGTCCACGGCGAGCGGGCCGTGCGGGCCGGCGCCGAGCACGGCGACGGCCCGGCCGC